>CAJAES010000072.1 GCA_903938815.1 uncultured beta proteobacterium | reverse complement strand
CGGCGCTACATGCAACTTGAGGGCCTGCAATCCCTCAGCGATACTGTTCCCACTCGGCTGTCCGCAGTGGCACGCTGAGTAGCGCGTACCTCAGCTCTTCTGGGCTGTGGACTTACACCACGCGCTGGGACACGACCTGCATGCATGCTTAAATGCAAGCATATTGATTGATTATAGAGCAAGCATGTCGGACGATGTTGCCGAGCCCAAGGGTCGCGCAAAGGGCGGTATCGCGCGGAGAGATTCGCTCGACAAAGAGCGCCGTCGAGAGATCGCTTCTCAGGCGGCGAAGGTGCGGTGGAATGCAAAAGCTCATGCGCACTTGCCGGTTGCAGAGTTTGGCTCCGCTGACCGTCCATTGCGCCTGCTTGATGCGGAGATTCCTTGCTATGTGCTGAGCGATGGAACTCGAGTCCTTACGCAGCAAGGCGTGCTGCTTGCGCTTGGCAGATCGCGCACGGCCAAGGGCGGAACTGGCGCAACAATGGGCGTCGACAACCTCCCGGCTTTTCTGACGGCAAACAATCTTAAGCCACTGATTACAAAGGAACTTATCGCGTCGACAAGAGCTATCGAGTTTCGGCTTCCGACCGGCGGTCGGGCATTTGGCTATGCTGCCGACTTGCTGCCTAAGGTATGCAATGTCTACCTTGGCGCGCGAGATCGTGGCGTTCTGTTGCCGTCGCAGAAGCGAACAGCAGAACAAGCGGACATGTTGGTGCGGGGACTCGCAGAAGTAGGCATCGTCGCAATGATCGACGAGGCGACAGGGTATCAACAGGTCCGCGCGCGCGATGCGCTTCAAGCCTACCTGGAGCGGTTTATCCGGAAAGAACTCGTCGCCTGGGTCGGCAGATTCCCGGATGACTTCTTCGCGGAGTTGTATCGGCTTAGGAAGTGGAGGCCGACTGGATCTTCACGACGGCCGGGTGTCGTAGGCCGCTACATCCGCGATCTTGTCTATGAGCGCCTTGGGCCTGGTGTGATAGAGGAACTGGAGAAGAAAAATCCAAGCGACGGCAAAGGCCAGCGCAAGCACCGCCACCATCAGTGGCTGACCGATGAGGTTGGGCATCCTGCACTTGCGCAGCACATGTACGCATTGATCGGATTCATGCGTGCAGAAGACGATTGGCAGTCGTTCAAGCACAGGTTTGATCGCGCCTTTCCGAAGCGTGGCGACACCCTTCAGCTCTTCTGATTTTTCTGAGCCAACTGTGGTGGAAGATCATTTGCGCCCTTATGAACCCTGCCATTCATGCGCCACGATCGAATCGGTGCAATGGGATGACAACGCCCCCTCGTGAGGGGATGGCCTTGTTGCGGTCGTCGGTCGAGCTGCGGTTCGGTTGACGGGATGGTTGTGGCACAGTCGCGGTGCGCAGCGGGGTTACGCTGCAAACCGAGGCGGCGTTTGCTTTAAGGGCAGCGGATCTGAAGGCCGGCGCCTGTCGTTCCCGCTTCGGCGCTCCGTCAGGCCGTCCCACTCCTGCGCGCCCAGGGCTTGCGCGAGCCAGCGCTGAAGCTCGGCGCTGTCGGGCGCCAGCAGCAGCGCCGCCCAGCGCGATGCCATCTCAGTACGCTCGGCTGCGCTCAAGCCGCGCAACGCGCCCAGCACCACGGGCAGCGCCTGACCCAGGGTTGATGCATCGGGTGACGTTGCGGAGGAAGGTGGAGGAGCAGGGCGTGTCGCCCCAGCCGCGACTGGGCGCTCCATCCACTCTGACGCAGGAGGAATCGGTGCATCGGGCGTGAGCCACCATCGCTCAGTTGTTCCCGTGATTTCGGCCAGCTTCGGGATGTGCTTCTTGGCAACTCTCCCGAAGTCCCGCCAGTCGTACACCGATTGAGACCGGACCCCGCACACAACAGCCAACAAAGCCGGGCTGTTCCCTTCGAGCGAAAGCAGCCACCGAACCTTGGCGGCGACGTGTTCTGACTGTTTGGTCGGACTTGTAGGCATTACTTACTTTTAGCCAGACCACCCCGGCTACGGCAATGCCTTGATAAAAACCAGGCAATGCCTACAATCGAAGGCATGAACACAGGCATCAGCACGGCAGCAGAAATCTGCGGCGGCTTTTCGGCATTGGCCCGCGCCCTGCGCGTCAGTGGGCCGACCGTTCACGAGTGGAACTCGCGCCGTCGCCACGTGCCGGCTGCACGCTGCGTCCAGATCGAGCAGGCCACCGGCGGCGTTGTCCGACGCTGGGATCTGCGACCGGACGACTGGCACCGCATCTGGCCTGAGATCGTTGGCGCCCCCGGTGCGCCTGTGGTGGAGCCACCCAGGGAACCCCAGGACGCGGCGGTCTGAGCCATGTCGGACGCCATGTTCTCTCGCAGCGGTCGCACTGACCCGGCCGGCAAGCTGACCCGGCGCCTGGACATCCCGGTGTCCGAGGAGTTGGAGGAGGCCGTCATCGCGTTGGCCGCCGTCGCTGGCGTCCCGAAAGCCGAGTTTGCGCGCTCTGTCATCGAGCGCTTGGTGTGGGGTGAGCTGGCCATGCTGCGCAGGGTAGCCCGGCCGATGTTGGGCGGTCGATGGGATGAGTCTCGGACCAGCGATCAGGGCGGGGACCGTTCGTGACCAACGGCGCCGCATGGACTGCACATCAGCTGATGACGGCATCAAGCCGGCGCGGCTTGGCGCTGGAGGTGCCTCGCTACAACCCGCGCCCGGCTGGCGTCATTCGCGACGGCTCGGCCACGCAGGTGGTGCTGGCGTTCATGCAGCGTCGCCCGCTCTGGTTCACGCACCGTCAGATCGTGCAGGAAACCGGGCGCAGCCCGAAGGCCGTGGATTGGGCGCTGCTGTACCTGCGCGCACAGGCGCTGGTCGAGTGCGTGCCTGACGCGCATCGCAACCCGCGCTACCTGCGCTACCGCGCCGTCCTGGCGACTTCCGCTTCTTCACTCAGGAAGAGTCCATGAACCAGCTATCACTGACGCTGGCGCCGCCAGCGCCGCGCGCGCGCCGCCGCGACCCGGCCACGAGCCACGAGGCTGCGGCAAGCGCCGCACCGCTGCAGGCCCGCCACCACGGCGTGATCGTGGACGCGCTGCGGGCGCACGGGCCGATGGGCAAGGACCAGATCGCGGGCCTGACGGGCCTGATGGGTGTGGCCGTGGCGCGTCGCATGGCCGAGTTGCGCGCCATCCAACTCGTGCGGCCGACCGGCCGGCGCGTGCAGTCGGCCTCCGGGCGTGCCGAAACCGAATGGGAGGCCGCATGAGCGAGATGCACGAGCACCGGCAGCCCAAGAAGCGACAGGGCCCGCCGACGCAGCCGCGCGAGTACACGCCGGGCTGGTTCACCGAGCCGGTGTTGGCCTGGTGGCCGAACTGGCAGCCCTATGCCGAAACGCGCAAGCCGGGCGACCCGCTGGCGTCGCACCACGCGATGCTGTCGCGCCGCCGCGCGCAGGAGTCCGGCGTGGGTTGGGGCCGCGGCACGGTGCAGCTGCCGAAGACGCCGCAGCACGACGCGCCTGGGTGGATGGGGCGGTGATGACTTGGCGGGGTGTGCGCGAGGGGTGCGAATGAGCATCCTGCACGTTGTGAGCATCAGCGGCGGCAAGGACAGCGCCGCTACGGCGATCCTGGCGCTGGAGACGCAACCGCGCGAGTCGCTGCGCTTCGTCATGGCCGACACCGGCAACGAACACGAGAGCACGCTCGAGTACGTCGAGTACATGCAGCGGCACCTGGGCATTCACATCCAGATCCTGCGCGCCGATTTCTCTGAGGAGGTGGTGCGGTTTCGGGACTACGTGCGCGATCACTGGCCCCGCAAGGGCGTTCCGCCGGCCGACTGCGAGCGCGCCATTGCTGCGCTTGTTCCGACTGGCAACCCGTTCCTTGATCTCTGCATCTGGAAGGGCCGGTTCCCTTCCCGCAAGGCGCAGTTCTGCACCGAGTTCCTGAAGACCAAGCCGCTGGTCGAGTACCAACTGAGCCTGATCGACTCCGGCCAGTGCGAGGCCGTCTGGTCCTGGCAAGGAGTGCGGATCGACGAAAGCTACTCGCGCCGTATCAGGCTGCAAGGCACGGGCGCCTGCGTGCGCGCCTTCGACGTGGCCGGCGGCGGCGTCTACAACTACCGGCCCATCCTGCGATGGACCGCAGACGACTGCTTCGAGGCGCACCGGCTGGTCGGCCTGGAGCCCAACCCGCTCTACAGGCAGGGCATGAGCCGCGTGGGCTGCATGCCGTGCATCAACGCCAACAAGGACGAGGTGCTGGAGATAAGCAAGCGTTTCCCGAGGCACATCGACCGCCTTGAAATGTGGGAAGCGCGCGTTTCGGCTGCCAGCAAGCGCCAGGAGGCGAGCTTCTTCCCCGACCCGAACCGCGACGCGCACCTGAACAAGCGCGGCATACGCAACGTGGTGGCGTGGAGCCAGACCCAGCGCGGCGGGCAGGTCACGGATTGGATTCGCGTTCACGAGGAGCCCAAGGCGTGCGAAAGCGCCTACGGGTTGTGCGAATGAGCGCCGGAGATGTCTGGAAGCTGCCTGACGGCCGCGAAGCCCTGGAGCTTGATGGCTCGAAGGGTGGACTGCTGCGCGTGGCGGCCATCGCGCCGAACTGGCCGTTCCCGTGCCCGCCCGAGATAGCCGTGCGGCGCCTGTGCGTGGCCATGCCCAGTCGTTACCTGAACGGCGCGGTGCCGCAGCACAAGGACGAGGAGGCGCGCTGGTGAACTACTACGAACACCACCTGGGCGACTACGACGGCGCCACGGCGCACCTCTCGTGGCTGGAGGACTGCGCCTACCGGCGGCTGATCTGCCTGTACTACCGCACCGAGGCCGCGATCCCTGCCGACCTGAAGCAGGCTTGCCGCCTGGTGCGTGCCGTGTCGAAGCCGGAGCGCGATGCGGTCGAGCAGGTGCTCACCGAGTTCTTCGAGCTGCGCGCAGACGGCTGGCACAACACCCGCTGCGATCAGGACATCGGCACCTATCAGGACACCGCTCCCGACCGTGAGGCCAAGCGCGAGAACGCCAAGGAGCGCCAGCGCCGTTCGCGTGATCGCCGCCGTGAGCTGTTCGAGGCTCTGAGGGCGCTCGACGTGGTGCCGGCCTGGGACGCTCCGACCCGCTTGCTTGAGTCGCTGCTGTCACAACACAAGGGCCAACCCGTCACGCCTGTCAAGCCACCTGTCACACCACCTGTCACACCACCTGTCACGCCACCTGTCACGCCACCTGTCACGCGTGACGACACGGCTACCCAGACACCACCTCCCAGACACCATACACCAGAAGAAATACAGGGAAGACCGCGCGAGCACGCGACACCCCCACCGCGACCGCCCGACGTTTCCGCCCAGACCTGGGCCGATTGGCTCTCGCTGCGCCGCACCAAGAAGGCCCCCGTGACGGAAACCGTCCTCGACGGCGCCCGATCCGAGGCATCCAAGGCCGGCCTCGAACTCGACGCATTCCTGCGGGTCTGGTGTACCCGGGGATCGCAGGGCCTCCAGGCCGAATGGCTGAGGCCTGCCGAGCGAGGGCGCACCGCCTCGGAGCCTGCAGAGCCCGCATGGCGCCGCGAACAGCGCGAGCGCAACGAAGCATTCCTCGGCCCGGCTGCCGCCAAGCGCAGCCAGCCCGCTACCGCCACCGCTACCGCAGAGGTCATCGATGTCGCTGCCCGCCGCCTGGGTTGACCAGCTCTTCGCCCGGCTCGCCACGCGCTACGGCGCCGCGTTCATGCGCCAGTGGCCGGACGCCGACCCGGCCGTGATCAAGGCGGATTGGGCAGAGGTTCTGGACGGTACGAGTGGGCACTCGATCGACTACGCGCTGCGGAACCTGCCGAGCGATTGGCCCCCGACTGCGCTGAAGTTCCGCGACCTGACCCGCCAAGCCCCGGCCAAGCCGGTGCCTGCCGAGCAGAGGGTGGGGTACACGCCGCAGCAGAGCGACCCGCAGCGTGTGGAGGCGACCCTGGCGCAGTTGCAGACCACGGCCAATGCGGTGCGCCGCGAGGGCATGACGCCTGCCGAGCGGTGCTACGCCAACATCATGAGGCTGACGAACAACGGCACGAAGCTGAGCCCACTGCAGAAGTCGCAGATCGAGGCGATGCGCAGCGCCGGGCTGCTGCACCGCTTTTCCCCGATGACCGTCTCGGTGTGAACCCCGAGGAGCAAACGTGCGACCAGCTCGAACCCATCTCACCGCCGTGTCCGGCGTGCTCGCTCGCCGCGGCCAAGCCCTGCGCCGGGGCCTACCGCATGCACTGCACGGACTGCTGCGCGCGCCTGGTGGCGTCTGCGCACCCGCTGCGGCCCCAGGCGCAGGCGATGCTGGCCGTGATGGCGCGCTTCCCTGGCGCCCCTGGCCGGGGGCAGGTCTTGGAATCCGTCCGCCAGCTCCTGGCGAGACGCCGCTGACGCTCGACGAGATTGCCGTGGCGCTGCGGCACAGCGGGAGGTTGTGGTGATGCGCAAGCGCTCTTCCTACCGGCCTCGCCCGGTCCTGACAGACCCTCTGCTGCTGCTCAAGCCCGCACCGAAGGTTGACCGCGACGCGCTGATGCTGCGGTTCCTGACAGCGCTGCAGGCGATGTCCAGCGGCAGCCACCCAGGTGTCGAGGAGTGGCGTGACCTGTCTGATGCCGTCAACACCGTCGAGACACTGGCCGTGACGATCGGCAAACTGGTGCCCGGCGAGGTCATGCCGACCGTGAACGCGGCAATCGCGGCGATGGTGGCTGCGTCGGTGCGCTTCAAGGCCGGCGACGGCATGCGCCTGGACGGGCCCGGGCTGCAGGCGCTGCGCGATGTGCTGGGCATCTACGCGCACTGCCTGGAGACGCTGACCGGCCGCGAGATGGCCGTGGCCTGCGCCGAGACTTCGCGCCGCGTCCAGGCGCTGATGCGGCGGCGCAGCGCCGACCCCACTGCGCTGGTGGTGGAACTGTGATCCCGCTGCGCCTGTCCACCGGCCCTGCCCGCCGGGCGAAGTACGGCAACCGCAAGGTGCCGGCCAGCGACGGCGGCAAGCCGTTCGATTCCGCCGCCGAGGCGCGCCGCTACGGGCAGTTGGTGCTGCTGCAGCGCGCCGGACAGATCACGGAGCTGCGCCGGCAGGTGGCCTACGAGCTGGTGCCAGCGCAGCGTGACGGCGCCGGCAAGGCGGTGCGCGCAGTGAGCTACGTGGCCGACTTCGTGTACCTCGACCAGACCGGGCAAACCGTGGTCGAGGATGTGAAGGGCGTGACGACGGCCGAGTACCGGCTCAAGGCGAAGCTGATGCTGTGGCGGCACGGCGTTGAAGTGCAGGAGGTGCGCTGATGGTCCGCCCCAGCAAGCTGACGCCCGGCCAGTGGAAGGAGTTGGAGCGGCGCCTGTTGGCCGGCGAGACTGCCCGCTCGCTGGGTCGGGAGTTCGGTGTCAGCGAGAGCGGCATCCGAAAGCGCTTCGGTGCGCACCAATCGGTGAGTGCGCAAAGTGCGCAAGTGCGCATTGCGGCGGAAAAACTGGCCGATGCGCAGACGGCGCTGGAGATCCTGCCGGTGTCGCAGCGCCAGGTGGCGATCAGCCTGGCCGACGACCTGCGGGAGATCAGCCGGCATCTGGCTGGCGCGGCACGTTTCGGCTCGGCCACGGCGCACCGGCTGGCCGGGATCGCGCACGCCAAGGTGCAGGAGATCGACGACGCTGCACCGCTCAACGAGGCGAGCCTGGAGGCGCTGCGCGGTGTGGCTGCGCTGACCCGGCTGGCCAACGATGCGGCGGCAACCGGGCTGAACCTGCTCAAGGCCAACGACGATACGGTCAAGTCGATGAATGACAGCGAGGTGAAGCGCGCGGGGCAGGTGACGCGGATCGAGTTGGTGCCAATGGCTCCAGCGCCGGAGCGTCAGCCGGAATGACTGTCGCCCGGATAGAACTCCCTCCCAAGCTGATCGCCACCTTCGACGGCGACGCCGACGTGCGTGGCGCCTGGGGCGGGCGCGGCTCGGGCAAGACGCGCACCTTCGCCAAGATGTCTGCCGTGCGCGGGTTCATGTTCGGCAACGCGGGCATCAGCGGGCAGATCCTCTGCGGCCGGCAGTTCCAGAACTCGCTGGCGGATTCGTCGCTGGAGGAGATCAAGCGCGCGATTCAGGACGAGCCCTGGCTCATGGACTACTACGAGATCGGCGAGACGTTCGTCCGGTCGCGTGATGGCCGCATCGAGTACTCGTTCGCCGGCCTGGAGCGCAACATCGACTCCATCAAGTCGAAGGGTCGCATTTTGTTGTGCTGGGTGGACGAGGCCGAGGGCGTGAGCGACACGGCCTGGGCGACGCTGATCCCGACGCTGCGCGAGGAGGGCGACGGCTGGCACGCCGAGTTGTGGGTGACGTGGAACCCGAAGCGCAAGGGGAGCGCGACCGACCAGCGGTTCCGGCGCACCCCGGACCCGCGCATCAAGGTGGCCGAACTCAACTGGCGCGACAACCCCCGGTTCCCTGCCGTACTCGAGCGCCAGCGGCAGCGCGACCTGGCCGAGCGGCCGGACACCTACAACTGGATCTGGGAGGGTGCCTATGCCACGGTGGTGGCCGGCGCCTACTTCGCCAAGCACCTGACGGCGGCGCGCGCGGCCGGCAAGGTGGGCCGCGTGGCGGCCGACCCGCTGCTGACGCTGCGGGCTTTCACGGACATCGGTGGCACCGGCCGGCGCGCGGATTCGTTCGTCTGGTGGATCGGGCAGTTCGTCGGGCGCGAGGTGCGCGTTCTCGACCACTACGAGGCGGTGGGGCAGCCGCTGGAGGCGCACCTGGCCTGGGCTCGCACGCGGGGCTACACGCCCGATCGGATGGAGGTCTGGCTGCCGCACGACGGCGTGACGCATGACCGGGTGTTCGATGTGACCTACGAGAGCGCGCTCACGCGCGCGGGCTACGGTGTCACGGTGGTGCCCAACCAGGGGTCAGGTGCTGCCATTGCCCGCATCGAGGCGATGCGCCGGCTGTTCCCGTCCATATGGTGGGACGCGGAGCGGTGCGAGGCCGGCCTGGAGGCACTTGGGTTCTATCACGAGAAGCGCGACGAGGCCCGAGACGTGGGCCTGGGGCCGGAGCATGACTGGTCGAGCCATAGCGCCGACGCTGCCGGGTTGATGGCGATCGTGGCCGAGGAGCATATGCGGGGCGGCAGCGGTTCACCGGCCGGCGCGCTGCTGAAGCGCCGACGCAGCGGCATGGCTGTGTGACTTGACCGTCTGACGCACCAAGCATGGCAAGGTGCCCGGGTCTTCTCCAACCTGGGCGAGCGAACGCATGGGCGTGTCTCTTGATCTGCGCAAGGCGCATCTGAGCCGGCAGCACGGCGACATCCTGGCGATCTACACCTGGGTGAACGACGAGCGCGCGCTGGTGCTGATGCCGGCGTTCCGGCCTGGCGCGCCCTGGTACATCGTCTGCGAGTCAGCCGCGTTCCGGTATGACGACGCCGCCTATCTGGCGCGCCAGTGCGCCAAGGCGTGCGAGGTTTTGGGCATGGAGCCCAGCCGCGCGAACTGGGTTCGGCTGGCGTCGATCATCCACGAGGGGCTGCCTGACCTGATCCGCATGCCGTCCGCGCCGCCGGCCGAGTACCTCCGGCCAGCCTTCGGCTCGATGGAGCTGCGGGCAGATGGGCAGGTGCTGGCCGGCGAGGACATCCGCGTCGAGCGCGAGGGCGCCACCTATGGCTGACCCGTTCGACGTTCTTCCCAAGCGCGGCCGCGCCCCGGGCGACGATTACTTTCGCCGGCAAGGTGCCGACAGCGGCGCCGGCCTGGTGGAGTACCGCGGGCACCCGCTGGACAGCGAGGCGTCACGCGGGGAGCTGCGGCAGTTGCTGGAGTGGTACTTCTACGAGAAGGAGCGCCAGAGCCTCAATCGCCTTGAAATGGCGATGGACTGTGATTTCTACGACAACCTGCAGTGGGATCCCGAGGATGCCGCCACCCTGCGCGACCGGGGGCAGATGCCTCTGGTCTACAACGAAGTGGCGCCGATGGTGGACTGGCTGATCGGCACGGAGCGGCGCACCCGGGTGGACTGGCGCGTGCTGCCCCGCACCGAGGACGACGTGGAGCTGGCCGACACCAAGACCAAGGTGCTCAAGTACGTCAGCGACATCAACCGGGTGCAGTTCCTGCGCTCGCGCGCGTTCTCGGACGCGGTGAAGGCCGGCGTCGGCTGGATGGACGACGGGGTGCGCGACGACCCGACGCAGGACATCCTCTACAGCAAGTACGAGGACTGGCGCAACGTGCTGTGGGACTCGTCGGCCTACGAGCACGACCTGTCGGACGCGCGATTCCTCTTCCGCTGGCGCTGGGTGGACGAGGACGTGGCGCTGCTGATGTTCCCGGACCGGGCGGATGCGATCCGCGAGGCGGTGGAGGAGGGCACGCACCTGACCACGGATGGCTGGGAGGAGGAGACGTGGTACTCGGCCCAGGATCTGCAGCAGATCAAGACGGGCACGATCTACGCGGCCGGGGTGGGGCAACTGGCCGACGCCAGGCGGCGCCGGGTCAAGCTGATCGAGGCGCAATACCGCAAGCCGGCGACGGTGCGCGTGGTGGCCGACGGTGCGCTGCAGGGCGCCATCCTGAACCCGCGCGATGCCGTGCTGGCCGACGCCGTGGGGCGCTCCGGCAGCCAGATCGTGGACAAGCTGATGATGCGCGTGCATGTGGCGGTGTTCACCGACTCCCGGCTGCTGGCGCTGGGCCCCAGCCCGTACCGGCACAACCGGTTCAGCCTGACGCCGATCTGGTGCTACCGGCGCAGCCGCGACCGCATGCCCTACGGTGTGATCCGCCGCGTGCGCGACATGCAGCAGGATCTGAACAAGCGCGCTTCCAAGGCGCTGTTCATGCTGAATTCGAACCAGATCCTGGCCGAGGAGGGCGCCACGGACGACTGGGACGCGCTGCGCGACGAGGCCGACCGGCCCGATGGTGTGGTGGTCTACAAACCCGGCCGCAAGCTGGAGCTGCGCCGCGACACCGATGCGGCCACGGGCCAGGTGACGATGATGGAGATGGCCACGCGCTCGATCCAGCGATCGGGCGGGGTGGCCGACGAGAACATGGGCCGGCAGACGAACGCCGTCTCCGGCGAGGCGATCAAGGCCCGGCAGTTGCAGGGCGGCGTCGTGACGACGGAGCCTTTCGACAACCTGCGGCTGGCAACCCAGGAGCAGGGCGCCAAGCAGCTTTCGCTGGTCGAGCAGTGGTACACGCAGCAGAAGGTGGTGCGCCTGACTGGCGCCAAGGGCGCGCTGGAGTGGGTGAAGGTCAACGTGCCGGAGTTGCAGCCGGACGGCTCGGTGCGGTTCCTGAACGACATCACGAGCAGCATGGCTGATTTCGTGGTGAGCGAGCAGGACTACAGCGGCACGCTGCGCCAGGTGATGTTCGAGAGCCTGAACCAGCTCGCCACGCGGCTGCCGCCCGAGGTGAGCCTGCGCATCTGGACCATCGCCATGGAGTTCTCGGACCTGCCCAACAAGGACGAGATTGCCGAGCAGTTCCGCAAGCTGACCGGCGAGCGCGACCCGAACAAGCCGATGTCGCCCGAGGAGCAGGCGCAGGCCGAAGGGCAGGCTGCGCAGCAGGCCGAGGCGATGGCGCTGCAGCGCGAGCAGGCGATGGCCGCGCTGGGCGAGCAGCAGGCCAAGGTGCGAGAGCTGAACGCCAGGGCCGCGAAGCTGGAGGCCGAGGCGCAGGCCGTAGCAGCCACGGCCGGCGGGGGCGCAAGTGGCGACATGGAGCAGGCGCTGATGCAGGTTCGTGCCGACGCATCCGCCGAAATGGACCGCGTGAGCGAGGAGCTGCGCCGCGCCCAGGCCGAGCTGGCCAACCGCACGATCCAGATCAACCGCGACGCCGACACCAAGCTGCAGGTGGCGCGCATCGACGCCGATGCAAAGACGCGGGTGGCCGAGATCCAGGCCGCCAGCGACCGCGCCATCTCGGCGCTGCAAAAGCGGCTGGAGGACACGGCGCGCACGATGGACGATCGCGCCCGGCAGATCGAGCAACGCACCCGTGAGGCGGTGGATGCCGCGCAGGCCAAGGCCGCGACGGCTGCGCCGGCGCAGAGCGCTTCACCCGCGGTGCCAGCGCCCGCGCCTGCGGCGCCCATGACGATCAACGTGCAGGTGGATGCAGGCAAGGGCGAGGTGAAGAAGTCGGTGGTGGTCAAGCGCGACGCGGCCGGAAACATCGTCGGCGCCGAGGTGCAGGAGTCGCCCGAGCCGGCAGCCGCCGACGCCCCTGAAGCCCAACGCAACCCCCGATGAGCATGATGGAGAGCGTGCGCATGCAGAAGAGCGACATCGCGGCCGAGGCCGTCAAGGCCGCGCCACCGATCACGGTGGCTGGCGCGACCGTGGCCGGCGTGCCGGTCAATGAGCTGATCCTGTGGGCCACGCTGGTGTACCTCGTGCTGCAGATCGCGTTTCTGGTGTACCGCTGGTGGCGACTGCACAAGGGTGATGACGAGGGCAGCACATGAAGCCCCTGCGCATGGCCGTGGCGACGATGGGCCTGAGTGCGGCAGGCCTGGTGGGAATCGTGGCGCACGAGGGATACACCGACCGCGCGGTGCGGCCGCTGCCCGGCGATGTGCCCACGGTGGGGTTCGGCTCGACGACGCGGCCCGATGGCGCTCCGGTGCGCCTGGGCGACACGACCACGCCGCCGCAGGCCCTGGCCCGCGCGCTGGCCGATGTGCAGCGGTTCGAGGGCGCGCTGCGCAGATGCGTGACGGTGCCGCTCCATCAGCATGAGTACGACTCGTTTCTGAGCCTGGCCTACAACGTGGGCGATGCGGCGTTCTGCCGGTCAACCCTGGTGCGCCGGCTCAACGCAGGCGACTACGCTGGGGCGTGCGCGGAGTTCGACCGCTGGACGTACTTTCAGGGACGCGACTGCCGCGACCCGGCCAACCGCTGCACGGGCCTGGCCAAGCGCCGCGCCGAGGAGCGCGCCAAGTGCGAGGGCTTGTCGTGACGGGCGGGCTGGCCTGGGTGCGCGCGCTGCTGGCGGTGGCTGCGGCCGTGGCGACCGTGGCAGGCGCGCTGCTGGCGGTGCGCTGGGTGTATCAGGCCGGGCAGCGCGCAGGGCATCAGGCGGCGCAGGCCGAGGCTGCCGAGCGCGAGGCCGTGGCGCAGGAATCCGCCCGGCTGCGCCAGCGGGCCCAGGAGACTTCCACGGAAAGGATCGACCATGACACGCACCAGACGCTGCGGGCCTCTGCTGCCCGTGCTGCTGCTGCTCTGGCTGACGCTCGGGGGCTGCGCGACGCCCTTGAGACCGTCCGCGCCGACGCCGCCGCCAGCGATGCCGCCGCCACCTCCAGCTGCGACCGCTACCGCCGACAGCGTGACGGACTGGCAGAGCTACTCGCAGAAGGTGGAGATCTTCTTGCGGCAGGCCAGGAAGCGGGCGGCCGACTTGCTGCTGCCCACGCCGGGCTGCGCGCATACGTCGCCCAGGTCTGCCGACTGCCTGTGAACTGACCCATGAGCAGCATCACCGTCTCCACCACCAGCAACTACGACGACGCCGCCATCGGCGGCCTGCTCAACGACGAGGCCATCATCATCAATGGCGGGTCGGTCACCGTCGACTCCGACGTGCGCTGGGGCCAGCAGGCTGCGGTGTTCGGCTCGGTCACGCTGTCTAGCGCGCTCGGCGGCGAGTTCCTGATCGACGGCACCAAGGTATGGGAGTTGCCGTTCGATGCGTCGACCGGCAACGTGCCGGTGCAGGACGCTTTCCACACCACATTCACGGGCGGCGTTCTGAGCGGCCTGATGGCAGCAAGAGGCTGACCCAATGCCGATTGCACTAAGCGGCTCAACCATCGTCATTAGCAGCGGCTTCGCGTCTGGCACCGCCACGGGCGGGTCTGCGACGACCCTGACGGGATCGGGGTTCTCGACGGCATGGGCTAACCGCATCGTCTGGATCACGGGCGGCACCGGGGCTGGACAATCGCGCTTCATCCGCGCGGCCACGACCACGACGCTGACCGTGGAGCCTGCATGGGACGTAAGCCCCGCATCGGGCAGCACGTTCTCCATCGGCTACACATGGGCCGACATCGACGCGGCAATGGCCAGTGTCACCGTGTCGAGCGCCAGCTTCTATCTGGTGCCCAACAACCTCACGCTCTCGGCTGGCGGCTTTATCGGCTCGATCAACGAGCATGTGCGGTTCACGGTATCCGTTCCGGTGCTTTCTACGGAGGCAGGTTCGCTGTGGCAGCAGGGGCGGCTGCTTTCGAGTGGGACGGCGGCTCAAGGCGGGGCGGTTGAGTTGGCGTATGCGGCGACCGCTGGTGCGTTCAACGATTACGCGCTCGCTGGTCAAGTGCGGTGGTATCGGGTCAACATTGCAGCACTTCCCAGTACTGGCAACTACCGCATCAACAATGCGATCACATCGCAGGGGTTGGACTTCCGAGACTGCTACTTTAACAACATCTATGTGGTAGCTCGCTCAGCCGATCGCATTGAACGATGTGCGGTTAACACCAAGCCGTTCTGGATCAAGAGCGCGATTGCGCCCACTCTCGGAGACCTGTCGTTTATTGAAAACTCGTTCGTCATCTCTGGCGACAACGGCGCAGGAACGGACTCGCACTACGTCGGCCTGACCTTTGAGGGTATTCCCCCCGACGCGGTTTTCAGTCGCCCTTATTGGGTCTGGAACACCGCAAGCAAAGAAGGCACCTATTTTTGGAATACCAGCGCGCCCGCCTTCGCAGACACATTCGCCGCAAGTTATTGGTCGGGCGGCATTAAAGAGGGATCAGGCTTCTACACCGGGCGCACGGTCAACGTGCGGACACGCCAGCCTGACGGCAGCGCCCTTGCCTCGGTCCTTATCGGCCTTTGGGGTAACGCTGGCAACGCCGCATGGTTCGAGGGCGTCAACACCACGACCGGCGTCCCGATCAACAGCCTGACCATCACCACGGACGGCAGCGGTAACTACGCCAATCCACATCCGGCGGTGGCGGGACAGTCGGGGCTGGTGGTTGCGGAGCGCATCAAGAAAGACGGGGCCACGCAATACGGCCCTTGGACGGTGCGCGCCCGCAAATACGGCTACCTTGAAGCGGGCGGCGCGCGCAGTTACGCCAACAACGCCACCGAGACGCTGATCATCTCCGTGGACGCGGCAATCACTCAAACAGACGCCGCCACGGTCGCCGCCTACACCGCGATTGAAAACAGCGCCAAGTTCTACGACCGCTATCAGTATTTCCTGAGCCTTGCCGCCAACATCAAGACGGACATCGGCCTGGCCCGATCCGGCACCTTGATCGACGCGGGCAGCTACAACGTGATCATCGACGCCACGGCGGCGGAAGCTTTCGCCCTGTCTGGCAACACCATCACGATCAAGGCCAGCATCTACACCGGGGACATGACAACCACGGGCATCATCACGCTTGCCAACGGGGCGCAGTTTGTCGGCACCCGCACCGATGCCAATGGCACGGTGGCACCGCCTGTCCTGCAGTCCGTCACAGTGTCAAACGGTGTGGCTGGAACACTGCTGCTGATCCAAGACGTGACTAACCCAGAAGCACCGATCACCCTGTATCTGGGAACGCCTTCCTCGTGGCCGTACGCTTGGATAGACACGGTTGATTACGTGGCAGACAGGGACATCCGTGTGCGGGCGGCGTATCAGTCTGGGACCACGGCCAAACTGTTTGTCGATGAGGTGATCGGCACTTCGACCTATGCTGCACCGGCGCTGGGCTACCGGCTCAACCAGCAGGACGACACGGTCTACAACACCCGGGCACAGGACGGTTCAACCGTCGCAGGCATCACCATCAACGACGTGGCCCTGTTGATCGAGGTCACCACGGGCGCGATTGAGTGGGGCGCGCTGTACGCCTACGAGGTCTATTGGCTCGCCACGTCGGCGGGCATTGTGGACGAGGGCCGGATCACCACGGCGCTTGACTCTGCAAATTACGTGTTCGAGGGCGCATGGAAGATCAAGAACGTGTCGTCGCCTGTCGTGCCTCTGGTCATCAGCGGCGGCTGGGGCCGCAGCGCGGCGGACAACACCACACAGTCACTCATCGACACCACGGGCGGGCCAATCTTTGCTGCGCCCGATCAGGTCTACACCACCATCGTCAGCACCGCCTCCCCCGTCATCACGGGCGACATCAGCCAAGTGCCAGCCGCCGTGCAGTCAGGTCTGACGGCGCAGGGCTTGACCACGGCGCGGGCGGCAAGGCTCGACAACCTTGATGCTGCCGTGTCCAGCCGCAACGCGGTCGAGCCCGACAACCTCGGCATCGCCGAAATCAAAGCCAAGACGGACATGCTCGCAATCACTGGCGGCTACGTCGAAGCCGTGGCAAAGGCGGTCGATGACAAGGCCGGTTACGCCCTCACAACGGCCGAGCGTGCTGCCGTGGCCACTGAGGTCGAAGCGGCATTGCTCAATGATGGCGATGGGCAGCAGCTTATCAATGCAATCGTCAATGCGATAGGCAACCAGAACGTAGACGAGATCGCGCTGGTGGCTGCAATCCGCGCTGACATCGAGCGGGCCGGTGGATCAGTTGCTGGCATCAAGGCCAAAACCGACGCTCTCCCGGCCGATCCGGCTGGCGTGTCCGATCTCCCGGATGTTTCCGGCCTCGCCACCGATACGCAGATAGCTGCTGCGGTGCGCAGCAACCTTGAGGCCGGCACGCCGGTTCCGGTGGACGTGCGCCTGATGAACTCGGCGCAAGTGGTTGGCGACGGCTCCGAGCCCAACCCGTGGCGAGGCGCTGGTGTTCAGCCGTAGCAGCTTTGCGCCGCGCTCCTTCTCGCCGCGCTCCTGGGCGCTGACCGGCGCCGACGAGCAGGTGGTGCCGCCTGGCGCGGCAGTCGGCAGCGGTCGTGCGCGATACGCGGAAACCGACGACGAGCTTCGCGCGCTGGTCGATGCCAAGTGGGAGGCAATCGAAGCCGCGCAGCGCGCCGACGCCCGAGTGCCGCCGGATCGGGCGCAGCGCGAGGAGGCCAGGCCGGAGGCTGGGGCTGCGGTGGCGCCTTCGCCGGTCCGTGATGTTGATCGCCCCGCTGCAGCCGCAACCGTGGCGCTCGACGTGGCTGCGGCCGCGCCGCTGCTGCCAGGCGCTGCCCAGCGTGCGCGCGAAGCCCGACGCCGGGACGATGAGGAGGCGCTGCTCTTGCTGCTGGCGGACCTGTGATTCGTCCCAAGCATGGCAGCCTGCCGGCGTTCGCAACTGGAGAGCCGCATGGCGACGAAGCGCAGCATGGCCGTCGCCAAGGTGGCATCCGACGACGCGGACTGACCCGACCCACCACACCCCCCACTGAAAGGAAGCGCGCATGAGTACGCTGGACGCCGACGCCCTGGCCACTTTGACCCCCGAGGAACGTGCGGCCATCGAGAGCCCCGACATGAGCCCCGACGAGCTGCAGGCGATGCAGCGCCTGGCGGACTCCGCCGATGGCGTCGAGGATGACGATGGCGACGATGACGATGACGATGGCGACGACGGTGCGGCGCAGGCTCCGGTCCCCGCCCCCGCAGCCGCCCCCGCAGCCGCAGCCGCAACCGACTCCGGCCCAGCGGATGCCAGACCGGACGGTGGACCGCGCTACGACGCGCGACTGCCTGCCGACTACGACGCGAAGGTGCAGGATCTGGCCGACCGCGAGGCCGAGATCAAGCGCCAGTTCCGCTCCGGCGAGATCGAGTTCGACGAGTTCGAGGCGCAGCGCTCCACGCTGCTGACCGAGCGCGAGGCGCTGACGATCGCGCGCACGAAAGCCGAGATCAGCCAGGAGATGACGGCGCAGACGGCCGAGCAGCAGTGGCGCTCGACGGTCAACACGTTCCTCGACGCCACGACCCTGGCCGGCGGGCCCAACTACCGCACCGACGCGGAGAAGATGGGCGATCTGGACTTGTTCGTGAAGACGCTGGCGGCGCGCCCGGAGCTTGCGAACAAGCCGGCCGAATGGTTCCTGGCCGAGGCCGACCGCCGCGTGCGCGCTCTGCATGGCCTGACGACTCCGGAGCCGCCCCGCGCCGACCCGGTGGCGGATGCGACTGCGCGCCGCAGGGTGGACCCCTCCGCCGCGCCGCGTACGCTGGCGCAGGTTCCTGGCAGCGACGGCCCGGGTGATGTGGGCAGCGAGTTTGCCGATGTCGATGCGCTGGAGGGCGATGCGCTCGAGTCGGCGATCTCCCGCATGACCCCGGCGCAACGCGAGAAGTTCGCCAGGGCCCGCTGATGCCGCACCCGGCCCCTGACACCGAAACGTCCAGCCTCGTCATCGACGTGCGCCCGGGCGAGCGCCTGGTGGTGGACGGGGCCGTGACGGTGGAGCTTGTGCAGAAGTCGGGCCAGTTGGCCCGGCTGCGCGTGACGGCACCCCGTGACGTGAAGATCGAGCGTCGTTCAACCAAAGCCGTGCCAAGCATGGCTTGATGTCGATACAAGCATGGCAGTCTGACAACTGCAAATCGTGATTGAGCGCAAGAGGTGCTCTTCGAGGTCAACACCTGAAGGAGAGCGTTCTCTATGGCTCGCACCATTGTCGGCGTCAACGACGCCAAGGCTGTCAAGCGCTGGAGTGGCCTGATGGCCTACGACACCAGCCACAAGTCCTACTTCAACCAGCGCTTCATGGCGCGGGGCTCCGAGGCCGAGGTGCCGATCCAGATCCTGACCGATCTGCAGTCGGACGCAGGCGAGCAGATCAGCTACGACCTGCTGGCCGAGCTGAAGATGGCGCCCGTGGAGGGCGAGGACATTCTGGAGGGCAAGGAAGAGGCCCAGAAGTTCTACACCGACCAGATCTACATCGACCAGGCTCGGTGTGGCGTGAACACGGGCGGGCGCATGACCCGCAAGCGCACGCTGCATGACCTGCGCGAGAAGGCCAAGCGCCAGCAGTCGAGCTGGTGGGCGCGACTGATGGACGAACTGCTGTTCATCTATCTGTCCGGCGCGCGCGGCGTGAACCCGAACTTCCTGCTGCCGTTGGAGTACGCCGGCCGCGCCAACAACGGCCTGGTGACGCCTGACAGCAACCACCGCCTGTTCGGCGGCGACGCGACGGCGTACAACAACCTGGACACGAGCGACAAGTTCAACCTGCGGATGATCGACCGCGCCAAGACCAAGGCCGACAGCCAGGGCGGCGGCGCGACGAACATCCCGGTCCTGCAGCCCTGCAAGATCGACGGCAACGAAACCTTCTGCTGCGTGATGCACACGTTTCAGGAGGATGACCTGCGCGCCGACACCGGCACCGGCCAGTGGCTGGACATCCAGAAGGCAGCAGCCGGCGCCGAGGGCCGCAACAACCCGATGTTCAAGGGCAGCCTGGGCATGTACCGCGGCGTGATCCTGCACTCGCACCGCAACGTGATCCGCTTCAACAACGCTGGCGCGGGCTCCAACGTGGAAGCAGCGCGTGCGCTGTTCCTGGGCTCGCAGGCCGGTGTGATGGCCTTCGGTTCGCCGGGCACGAACATGCGCTTCGACTGGCACGAGGAAACCCGCGACAACGGCGACAAGGTGGTCATCACCACGTCGAGCATCTTCGGCATCAAGAAGGTGACGTTCACGCACGACGGCACGGGCGCGCAGGACTTCGGGGCCTTCAGCCTCGACACCGCTGCGGCCAACCGCTGATCGACACGGCAACCAAGGAGCAACCATATGCCGTTCACGAACTCGAACGATTTCCTGACCGGGCGCAAGCCCGTGCTGTTTCCGGCCGGCAGCGAAGTGGTCGCGGTGCGCGCCGAGGTCAGCCTGGTGGCGGCCGATCTGGACGCCAACGACGCTGGCTCTGTGCTGATCCTGCCGGCCGGCTGCGTGCCGGTGGGCCTGGTCTACGACAGCGATGACCTCGACACCAATGCGTCTCCGACGATCACGGCGTCCGTGGGCTTCATGAACGATGCCGACACCGACCTTGCCACGGTGCTGGCGACCGGCATCCAGTCCAGCCGCGACGGCACGGCTTCGGCCGTCGTGACCAAGGAACTGCTGCGCGTGACGGCCTCCGCCAGCGATCGGCGCCTGGGCGTGAAGTTCACTGCCGCCGCCGCCACCAAGGCTGCGGGCGCGCTGGGCCTGACGCTGCTGTACCGCGCCGTCTGAGCCTGACCCGGTTGGGGTAGGGCGCAAGCCTTGGGGAGGGGGGTGACTTCCCCTCCCCATTTTTCATGGAGTACCCGACGATGAAACTGTTGACCTCGATCCCGCTGCGCCGCGATGGCACGGTTCGGGCTGCGGGCCCGGATGGGCAGCCGTGGGTGTTTCGCGTCGCTGAAGGCGAAGCGGAGCCGTCCTGCGACGTGGACGACCCGGATTCCGTGGCGGCGCTGCTGGCAACGGAGCAGTTCTATCCGGCCAACCCGGACGACTACGGCGCGGCTCTGTCGATGCTGGGCCAGGCCGACGACGCCGACGCCGACGCCGAGGGCAACGGCGACGCCGACGACGATGCTGGCGATGCTGACGACCCGCAGGGTGCTGCCGCGCTGCCGGTGGAGGCCAACACGCCCCCGTCGCCTGCGCGCGCCAGGAAGCCGCGCGCCGCGCCGGCCGAACGCTGACACCAGCAACCGTACGGAGCGCGCACCGTGGCAACCTGGGCAGACTTTCAGCCTCATGTTCTGGTGTTCGTGCCGGGCTGCCCCGATCCGATGCTGGAGCAGGAGCTGCGCGGCGCGGCGGCGGAGTTCTTTCGCCGCACGCGAGCCTGGGTGCAGTGGCTCGACGAGATCGCGACCACGGCCGGCGAGCGCGAGTACCTGATCGCGCTGCCCAGCGGCGCAGAGATCGTTCGCATCGAGCAGGCGACGGCCGATGACCGCCCCATCGAAGTACAGATTCACCGCCTGCTGCCCGCAGACCCGGCGACCGTGCCGGGCGCAGACCACGCACTCGTCAGCGCCGACCGGCGAAGCCTGACGACGCTGCGCGAGCTGGCTGCCGGCACGCGGCTGCGCGTGCAGGCCACGCTGATGCCCAGCCTGACGGCAACGGGCATCCCGGATGCGCTGTTCGAACAGCACTTGGACGCCATCGTTTCCGGGGCGCGGTTTCGCCTCAAGCGCGCGCCCGGCCCGCTGTCGGACCCGCCCGGCGCCCAACTGGCGTTCGACGAGTTCGAGCGCGCAGTGGCCGCGAAGGGCTTGGCCGCATGGCGCGGCCATACCGCGAACGTGCCGCGCGCGCGGCCGAAGTGGTGCTGATCTTCTGACCCTGGACCCACGGAGCCACACATGCCCCTGACCGCTCAATCCATCGTCCGGCGCATCGTCGAGACGCTGCAGGACACGACCTCGATCCGCTGGCCCGTGGCCGAGCTGGTGCGCTACCTCAACGACGGGCAGCGCGAGATCATCATCCACCGGCCCGACAGCATGGTGACGAATGCCGCGCTGACGCTGGCGGCCGGCTCGAAGCAGCAGTTGCCGGCCAACGGCGCGAAGCTGATCGAGGTGGTGCGCAACACGGGCGGCACCAAGCGGGCCGTGCGCCTGTGCGCGCGCGAGATCCTCGACTCCCAATCGCCAGGCTGGCACAGCCTGACGGGCGTGACGGAGATCGTCCACTTCATGTTCGACCCGCGCGACCCGCGCACCTTCTACGTCTACCCGCCGGCCGCCGCCAGCGGCGCCTCGCTGGACTTGGTGTACTCGGCGCTGCCTTCGGATGTGACGGAGCCTGCGGCCGGATCGGACTACACGGCCGTGAGCGGCGACATCAGCGTGCCGGACATCTACGGCAACGCGCTGCAGGACTACGTTCTGTACCGCGCATACACGAAGGACAGCCAGTACGCTGGCAACGCGCAGCGCGCGCAGGCGCACTACGGCGCCTTCGCCAACGCGCTGGGCATCGAGATCAAGGCCACGGTGGCGGTGGCGCCGACCTCGCCTGGCAACCCGAACCACCCGATGGCGTCGGCTGCGGCCGGCTGACCGGCGCGGGCCTGACATGGCGGTCATTCGCCTGGGCGGTTTCGCGGGTGAGAACCGCGCCCTGCACCCGACGCTGCTGGCCGATGCCGTGGGCGTGGTCAGCCGCAACCACAAGCCGGGCCGTGGCGACCTGCGACCCTGGCGGCTGCCGCTCACGGTGGCGACGGTGCCGGCCGGGCGCAAGACCATCTACCGCATGGGCCGGGACACGGCCACCGACCTGACCTACTGGCTGAGTTGGGCCGGCACGGTGCATGCCGTGCGGGGCTTCGACCCCGACGACACGACCGAGCGCACCTACTACACGGGCGACGGCGTGCCCAAGGTGACGGACAACCTGGCGCTGGACGGCACGGGCATGCAGGACAACCCCGGCGTGAACTGGCGCCCGCTGGGCCTGCCGGCGCCGGCCACGGCGCCCTCGGTGGCTGCGGTGGCGGCGGCCGTGGATGCCGACGAGGGCAAGTTCGAGTTCGTGATCGACGACACCTTGCTCAAGACGCTGCCGGTCGGTGAGGTGCTGAGGTTCACGCGCGTGATCGACGGCGAGGACCAGACGCCGCAGGCCATCACGCTGACGGCGGCTTCGGGCGGGTCCGTGGTGACGCGGGCATCTCTTGCGGCGCAGATCGACGCGCTGACGGACTTCGATGCCCTCGCGCAGGATGGCGCGGATGGCGTGGTGGCCGGCGTGCGCGTGCGCACGACGACGGTGGCGGTTGGCTTCTTCGTCGAGAAGAAGGTGGACACGGCCGAGGACTACGACCCCGATGTCGTGACGTACACGAACCTGTTCGGCGGGCAGGCCACGGGCGCGAACGCAGTGGACAACCCTGGCGAGACGCCGGACGTTCCGGCGGCACCGGCCGTCATCACCATAGCCAGCACGTCGATCAATGCGACCGATACGCCGGTCAACGATGTCTGGACGGTGACGGTCAACGGCGCGCAACCGGTGCTGGTGACGGTGCCTTCAGGGGCCGGAACCTTCCCGTCTGCGGTCACGGCAACGAGCCTGGCGAGCGTGCTGGGTGTGGCCGGCGTCAAGGCCACGGTGGTCAAGGCCGCCAACGGGGTGAGCGACAACGTGCGGGTGGAGACAACGGCGGTCGGCGCTGCGGCGACGCTGCTGATCCGCCGGGTGACGCCGGGCACGAAGGATGTGTTCTCGCGCCTGGGCGGCGCGGCCGAGATCAGCGCGGCGGACGCGACCAAGACAACGGTGTTCTACGTCTACACGTTCGTCAACGACTGGGGCTGGGAGAGCGCGCCGAGCCCGCCGAGTGCGGAACTGTCGCGCGCGGGCGAGGCCACGGCGACGATCAGCGGATTCGCCGACCCGCCGGCCGGCAACTACAGCATCAACAAGCTGCGCATCTACCGCACGCAGACCGGCGCCAGCGGCGCGACGGACTTCTTCTTCCTGCGCGAGGTGGCGCTGGGCACGGCCTCGACCACCGACGACAACCGCGACCTCGGTGAGGCGTTGCCCACGAACGGCTGGACCCCGCCGCCGGACGACCTGACGCACCTGACGGCGTTGTGGGGCGGAATGCTGGCGGGCATCAGTGGCAACCGGGTTCGGTTCTGCGAGCCGTTCTCGGCCTACGCCTGGCCGGATGAGTACGACGCGATTCCGCCGGACGCCAAGCCGGTGGCGCTGGGCGTGGTGGGGCAGCAGTTGCTGGTGCTGACCACGGGGCGCCCCCTGGTGCTGTCGGGCAGCGGGCCGGACTCAATGGACCCGATGCCGATGGACCTGCCGCAGGGCTGCGTCTCGGCGCGCTCCGTGGTGAGCATGGGCGCGGGCGTGGCGTGGGCCAGCGAGGACGGGCTGTGCTGGTACGGCGCGGGCGGCGCGCGCGTGCTGACGAACGGCGTGATGCGCCGCGATGACTGGCAGGCCCTGGTGCCGAGCTCGATCGTGGGCAAGCTCTACGAGGGCCTGTACTTCGGCAGCTACGACGACGGCAGCGGCCGGCGCGGCTTCATGATCGACCCGGGCAACCCGCAGGGGATCTACTTCCTCGACACCGGCTATGAGGGGATGCACTTCGACGAGTTTAGCGACCAGCTCTACGTGCTGTCGGGCGCTTCGGTGACGAAGTGGGACGCGGGCACGGCGCCGATGGTGTGCCGGTTTCGCAGCAAGGTGTTCCGCGCACCGATGCCGATGAACTTCGCCTGTGCGGAGGTGAACGCCGACGCCTTCCCGGTGACGCTGCGCATCTGGGCTGACGGCGCGCTGCGCCACACGCAGGTGGTGCGATCGGGCGGGGCCTTCTGGCTGCCGGCCGGGTTCCTGGCGAGCCAATGGCAGTTCGAGATCGAGGGCACGACGGCGGTGCAGAGCGTGGCCGTGGCCACGAGCATCGCAGAGCTGGCGCAGGTGTAGCGGCATGGCGCAGCGCAACGACCTGCCGACCGTGACGGCGCCGAACTTCACGCAGCGCGTGCGCGAGACGCTGATGGTCTACCTGGGTCGCCAGGGCGACCCGCTGGACCGCGGCGTGACGGTGCGCGACCTGGTGGAGGGCGGCATCGCGGTGCTGCCCGGCAATGGCGGGTCGGGGGTGTCCGGGTCCGGGGTGGCGCCGCTGCTGCCTGCACCGCCGGCAGAGCCGGAGCCGGACTTGACGCCGCCGCCGGCACCGACCGGGTTCCGGGTCACGCCGTCGATCTCGCACATCTTCATCGAGCACGACGTGCCCCGGTACGCGCAGGGGAGCGGCCACCTGCGCACGCACGTCTACGCGGCCAATGTGGAGGAGGGTGGCGCGCTGCCGACCTTCGACGCGGCCAGCGAGGTGGGGCAGTTCGCCGGGCGGGTGTGGGCGCTGCCGGTGAACCCGTCCACCACGCTGCGGCTGTGGATCAAGTGGGAGAGCCAGGACGGCGTGTTGAGCGTGAGCCCGGCCGGCGGCACGAACGGGCAGGGCGCCACGACGGGCCGCGACGTGGCCGCCCTGGTGGCGGCGCTGACCGGGCCGGGCAACCCGTTCAAGGTGGTGACGCAGCAGTTCACGCTGCCCGATGGCACGGTGGTGCCGCCAGGCACCTACACGGCCGACGCCTTCATCCACAACGCGCAGATCGCCAACGCGATGATCGCCAACCTGGCGGTGGACGACGCGAAGATCGCGAACCTTTCGGCAAGCAAGCTGGTGGCGGGCAGCATCGAGGTGGGCCAGTACATCGAATCGACCGGCTTTGCGCCGGGCTCGACCGGCTGGCGCATCAACGGTGACGGGACGGCGGAGTTCTCGGGCGTGGTGGTGCGGGGAACGATCCTGGCCGGCGCGGGCACGATCGGCGGCTGGAACATCGGCAGCAACTTCCTGCAGTCCACGACCTACGCGGCCGGCGAGTTCGGCACGCGGCTCAACAGCGACGGCACGGGACAGATCGGCGGCATCTCGATCTACGCGCAGGGCCTGGGCGCCGGATCAACGGCCTACAACACCGGCAACGGCGCATGGATCGGCCGCGATGGGAAGTTCTCGCTGCGCCACAGCAGCGGGTCGATCGTCACGTTCGACGGGAGCGGCGTCTTTCGTGCCCAGAACGCCGACGCCTCGCGGTTGCTGGACCTGGGCGCCACGGGATCGGCGTCGGCCCTCAAGGTCGGGGCTGCGCTGGACATCAAGGCGGACGGCACGGCCACGTTCGGCGGCACGTTGACGGCTGCCGCCATCGAGGCCGTGAACACGATCAACATTGCCGGCGAGGCGGTGACGGTGCCACGGTTTGCTTCAGCGGAAAGCACGATCACGCTGAACACGACGAGCTGGGCTTCGGCCCTGACCACGGCGCCAATGACGCTGCCAGAAGGCAACCCTGGAACGGTGGTGGTGCTGATCACGCTGGAGCAGGTGGCGGGAAGCGCCTACGGCACAAACGAGGGCGGACAGTATTCAACCGCTTACGCGAATCAGATGCGCCTCTTGAGGCAGGCATCGGGCGGAGCGCCGGGCAGCGGCACGGTGATCCTGACGCGAACGCTTGCCCTTGATAGCTCGCCTTTCACGCAGACGCTGAAAGACGAGCCGGGGTCAGGCTCCTGGCAGTACGAACTTCAAGGTCTGAGCGGGATCGACGCAGCGCCGGCGAGTCAGGACGCCGGCACGCTCGGCTACCGAACGCTCTTCGTGCTGGGGGCCAAGCGATGAGCTACGCCGCCTACGTCCCGGCGACCGGGCGCATTGAGCAGGTGATGTCCGGCCCGCTGGCCGACTGCCAGGCGCTGGCCGGCGCGCGCGGCCTGGCGCTGGCGCCCGTGGAGCCCGGTGTGAGCGATGCGACGCATCGCGTGGTGGCGGGCGCTGCCGTGGCGCTGCCGCCGCAGCCCGACCGGTTCCACCGCTGGAGCTGGCAGGAGCAGGCGTGGATGGACCCCCGTACGCCCGAGCAGGCGCTGGCCGAAGCCTGGGCAGCGGTTCGCGCCAAGCGTGGCACGCTGCTGGCGGCTTCGGACTGGGTGGTGCTGCGGGCGGCCGACCGCAGTGAACCGGTCCCGGCTTCATGGCGCGCGTACAGGCAGGCGCTGCGCGACGTGACCATGCAGCCAGACCCGGCCGCCATCCACTGGCCCGAGGTGCCCAACGGGGTGTGACGAGATGCCAGCAGCAAACCACGACATTCTGATCGAGCAAGGTGCCACATTCCGGCTCGAGTTGGCCTGGAAGATCGACGGCGCTGCGGTGGACCTGACGGGTTACGGCGCCCGAATGCAGGTGCGCGGGGACGCTGCATCGGAATCCGCCATGTTGTCGCTCACCAGTTCGGGGGGCGGCGGCATCGTTCTGGGGGGTGCCGGCGGCACGATCTCTGTGACGGCCTCGGCGGCGCAGACGGCAGCGTTGGTCGGCCGCAGCGGCGTGTACGACCTTGAGCTCGAAAGCCCGGGCGCAGAGGTGACACGGCTGGTTCAGGGCCACGTCGAGATCAGCCCGCAGGTCACGCGATGAGCGACGTGCTGCAGGTTCTGCAAAGCACCTTGGCCGTTGTCGAGGTCAAGGGCGGATCCGCCGTGACCATCGAGGTCGGCGGCGTGGCAGGCGCTTCGGGCGGCGGCGGATCCAGCAAGGTATCGGTCACCAATCTTCTGCTGGGTACGCTGGTAGCCGGCCAGAGCGCCTATTCGTGGTTCACGGCGCCGGGCATCTGCCGGCGTGGACTGATGAGCCGCCTGAACGTGGTTGCGGACTCCGGGGGCCTGTTCGATCTGCAGTTGCGCGACGCGGCCGATGGCGGTGGCCTTTGGTTTGAGGCCGTCGACTGCAACGGCTCCGGGTTCGACGCGACCGCGCCGGTCTACATCGAGGGCGCCGCCAGCGGTGCCTTGTTTCTGGGTATCCGAAACCGCGCTTCGGTGCAGCGGACTTTTTATCTCGCCAACCTGCGCGTGGAGGCGTTCGCATCGTGACCTACATCCCCATCTACTCCTACTTGCTGGGCGAGCCCGCACCGTTGCCGGCCACCACCCTGGGCCCGGACGGCAGCGTCGTGGCGCTGGCCGGCATGGACGACGCCGAGCTGGCCGCGCTGGGTTTCGTCGTCGCCGCGCCGCTGCCCACGGCCGGCGCTGACGAAATCGTGTACTGGGCCGGCGACCACTGGGCCGCGCGCCCGGCGCCGCAGGCCGATGCGGCGGCGGATGCTGCGGCCGATGCGGTGCTGGATGAAGGCACCCAGGCGCCGGCTGGCGCGGCCGCGCAGCAGGAGGCACAGGCATGACCTTCCGCACCGGCTCCATCACCTCTGCCACGCCTGCCAAGGCGATGCTGGATCTGCTCGACACCGACCTCGCCGCCGTGGGCTACGTGCGCGCCGAGACCGCGCTTGTTGTCGGCGCCGTCACGTGGAACGTCTACCGCAGCCCCGGCACAGCCAACTTCTTCGGCAGCGACTGGTTCTTTGCGCTGGGCTACGACACCACTGCGCAGACCGCGCTCTACAGCTGCGTGTTCGAGGCCTGGGACGGCACGGGCAAGCTGGCCGACCGCTTCGCGCCCAGCACCACCGGCCTGGTGCCAGCTGCTGGCTACGTGAACCCGGAGGCCGCGGCCGCGCTGCCGGCGGGGTGCACGCTGTCGCATCTGCTGCCGACCACGGCGTTTACGTATGCGTACTCGGCGCTGATTGACCGAGTGGCTATCGGGGCGTGGACCGCTGCCACTTACGGCCGCTTTGGGTGGTACATCGGGCTGTACGACTCGTTCTACAGCACGGCGGATGACCCGTTTCCGTTGGTGATCTGCTCGATTGGGGGGGCTCAATTTATACCATCTTCACTTTATGGCTCTGCTTCCCGTGAGCCTATGACCACCTCGGCCAGCAGCGTCAATTTTCGGGTGCATCAAGGAGTCGCCAAGAGTTCCGGGGCCTACACCGAGCACTTATGGAACGTTTCGGCCGCCGCCAACAGCTACCAGGGAGGACGGCCTTGGGTCAGCCGCGTGCGCCTGTTTGGGCGAGGTGGTCAGTTTGCATTTCCGCGCGGCCTGTTCCGCGACCTCTGGGCCGGGCCCAACGAAACCGGCTACGTCAGCAACGGCGATCGAATCACCTGGTCGAGCGGCGGCAGCGCCTACGCCGGGGTGATCTATCGAGCGACCCAGGGCTCCAGCAGTACGCCGCCGTACCCCGTCCCCATCCTCATCCCCGAATACTGACCATGGCCGACTACATCGGCCACTGGCCCACTCTGCGCGATGACGGCGTGACCACCGCTGATACCGGCACCGACGCCGCCCGCTGGGACGACCGGCTGGCCAACTTCCACCGCTACGACATGGAAGTGGCTGGGCAGTACGCGCTGGTCGGCCCGGCCAACACCCGGCTGCCTGTGCTGCCGCGCCAGACGCGGTTTCCGCGCACGCCGTAGGCAGATCGCTGCGCGTGGCAAGCATGGCACGCTGCCGGCATGACCGCCTTCGCGCTCGACTACGACCTGACCCGGGTGGCCGCGTTCATGCGCGGGCCGCTGCCGGGCCTGGCGCTGTCGGAGGGGATGCGGGCGATCGGCCTGCTGCGTGGCGGACGGTTGGTGGCCGGGGTGATCTTCGAGGGCTACAACGGGTGCAACGTGTGGATGCACGTCGCGGCCGAACCCGGAGCGCGCTGGCTGAACCGTGTGTACCTGCGGGCCTGTTTCACCTACCCGTTCGTGGTGTGCGGGGTCGAGCGCGTCAGCGGCTACGTGGACGCGAGCAATGCGGCGTCGCGGCGGTTCTGCGCGCGCCTGGGGTTCCGCGAGGAGGCGCGCCTGACGGGTGCCGCGCCTGACGGCGGTGACGTGGTGATCTACGCAATGTGGCGGCCGCAATGCCGCTGGCTGGGAGTTTGAAAATGGGATCGAAGGGTTCTTCAACGCCGCCGCCCGATCCGCGCCTGATCGAGGCGCAGATTCGCTCGATGGGCGTTCAGGACGACGCGATACAGAGCGTCCTGGCCAACTCGGCCGCACTGGCGCCGCTGCAGCGCGACCAGATGCAGTTCGCCCTGGACGCATCGCGGCAGGGATTCAAGCAATCGCAGGAGGACCGAGACTGGATGCTGACGCGCCGCTCGATGCTCTCGGGTGTGCAGGACAGCATGGTGCAGGACGCGCGTGAGTTCGATCGTGCGCAACGCACCGACGAGTTGGCCGCCGAGGCTGGCGCGGATGTGAACGCCGCAGCCAGCAGTGCGCGGCAGCAGTCGGCGCGCGCGATGGCTCGCATGGGGGTGATGCCAGGCTCTGGCCGTGCGGCGGCGCAGGATGCCCGGATGCAGCTTGGGCAGACGGCGATGCTGGCGGGTGCGAAGAACAACGCGCGGCGCGCGGCGCGGGCCGAGGGCTATTCGCTCGACGACCGGGCCAACAACGCCCTGGCGGGCTACCCGGCGATGGGCATGCAGGCCACGGGCGCTGGCGCCGGGCTTGCGGCCAGCGGGGTGGGGATTGCCAACGCCGGCCTGGCCGGAATGAACTCGGGCTACGGCGCGGCGGCGGGCATCGCCGGGCAGATGGGCCAGAACGCGACCAGCATGTTCGGGGCGCAGGCCAGCTACAAGAACGCGCAGGACCAGCTCGCTGCGCAGAGCGACCCGACGAACATGCTCCTGGGCGCGGCGGTGGGCGTCGGCACGTCCTGGGCGACGGGGGGAATGTCCGATCGACGGCTCAAGACCGACATCGTGGCGGTGGGCCGGGACGAGCGCACGGGCCTGGGCTTGTACGAGTTCGCCTACCTCAATGGCGACGGCAGGCGCTTCCGCGGCGTGATGGCTGACGAAGTTGAGCAGGTGGACCCGAAGGCGGTGATGTACGACGACCTGGGGTTCGCGCGCGTGGACTACGGGCGCCTGGGCATCGACATGGTGGAGGTGGCCTGATATGTCGTCGTTTCAGAATGGTTTCAGCATGGGCGCCGGGATCTACCAGCGTTCGCTCGACAACAAGGACCGCGAAAAGCGGCGCGAGGCCGAGGACAAGGAGCGCGCGCTGCGGCTGGAGCAGGTCCAGTTGGGCATCGACACGCAGCGCCGCGCGATTTCGCGCGACGGCGACCGCACGGCGATGCTGCGAGACATGCGCGACTTCGCCACGGGCGTGGACCGGGCCGGCACGAACGCGGCGCTGGATGCCGACTTCGATCAGGCGATGGCTGCGTCGGATTCAGCCGTGAAGGCCGAGAACGTGGCGCGCGCTGGAGGTGCGGCCGCGCCTGCTGGCGTGGCGGCTCAGACCGTGACGCCAGGGGCAGCGCCCGACCCTGCGGCAGAGGCAATGCCTGCTGCCGCCGCACCCGTGTCTGCCGTGCCCGCGCTGCGTGGCGGCTCGAATGCGGCCAACGAGGCGGCGCTGACGGTGCGCAACGCGGTGGACCCCGCTTCGGCGGACTATCGCCAGGGCATGAACCGGCGCATGCTGGATCTGGCGCTGTTCGACGGCAACACCCAAGCCGCAGGCACGCTGCAGGCCGAAGGGCGCCAGTTGAGCGAGGACGACTTCTTCGCCCAGCGGCTCAAGGAGTACAAGGGCGGCGAGGACCAGATCGGCGCGACGGCGAGCTGGCTCAACGAATCGTCCAAGCGGATCACGATGGGCACGCCGGACAAGAACGGGTTGGTGCGAATGTCCATCGTCGGCCCGGACAAGACGGCGGAGTTCCTGAAGCTCTCCCGCGGCGACCAGGCCAAGCTGTATGCGGCCGGGCACATGCTGGAGCGCAACCCGACGCGGGCGCTGGAGATCATGGCCGGCGTAAACAAGGGGTTGGCCGAGGCGGTGGCTGCGGACAACAACCTTTCTTCGGCGCTGGCCGGAAACACCAACGACGTGGCCGGCAAGTCGGCCACGATCACGGCCAGCAAGAACGCGGATGCGCGCGGCACGACGGCGGCTTCGGATGCTCGCACCGAGCGCGAGCGGGTGCAGAAGGAGGCCACGGACCGGGCGAATGCCGCCGTGGCGCTGTATCAGGAATCGACCCCGGGCGCCACGCCCGCACAGATCGAGGCGGTGCGACGGGGTGTAATGCCTGCGCCCGAGAAGATTGAATCGGACTTCAAGCCCGACGCGATCGGCGCAGGCGGCACTGCGGTGCAGCGCCTGCTGGACGGCTCTATGGTGACAACCCGCATCGACCAAAACGGCCAACCGGCGAAAAAATCGACCACGATTCAGAGCCCCAGAAGCCGGGCTGCGGCTCCCGCGCGCTCGCAGCCGACGCCCAGCCACATCAAGGCGCTGACGGACAACCCGGCGCGCGCAGCGGAGTTCGACGCCAAGTTTGGCCCGGGTGCGGCCGCAAGGGTGCTGGGCGCTGGCGGGCCCAGCGGCTCGTAGTCCCCGGCGTTACAAGCATGGCAGTCTGCCGGCGTTCAGCCAACGCCGTCTGCTGCCATGTCCAAAAACTTCTTCGATCAGTTCGACGCGCCGGTTGTGCCGGGCTCTGCGCCAGCAGGTAGCAGCGGCAACTTCTTCGATCAGTTCGATGACGGGGCCGCGCCGAAGGCCGAACGCGCCAGGGGTGCTGTCGATGTTGCGCGCGACCTGGGTGCCTCCCTGATCGAGGGCGCCCAAGGGACAGGGCGCATGCTGGGTGCTGCGGGCGACACTCTGGCCGCAAACGCGCCAGGCGTCGTGCAGGCCGCGCAAGCGCAGCGGGCCGCAGCCGCAGATGGCCCGCAGGCCAAGCGGCGCCTGATGGACGACATCCAGGCACGCAAGACCGCCAACCCTGACGGCGGTTGGTTTTCCGCGATCCGGGATGTCGGCTCTGCCGCCGCGCGAAACCCCGAAGGCACGGCTCAATTCGTCGTGGAGCAGGCCCCGAATACGGCCGTGTCGCTGGGTGCGGGATACCTGGGCGCGAAGGGCGGCGCAGCCCTTGGCGCCATGACGGGCCCGCTGGCGCCCGTGGCTGTGCCCGTCCTGGGTGGCCTGGGATTCCTGGGCGGCATGTTCCTGGGCACCTCTGGCCTGGAGATCGGCGGCAAGGCCATCGAGAAGGCGGGCGACGGGAGTTTCTCCGAGACGGATCGCGGCGAGGCCATCCGCGAAGGCGCCATCAAGGGGGGTGTCATCACTGCCGTCGATGGGGCCACGCTGGGCATCGGCGGCAAGGTGGCCGGCGCATTCAACCGAGCGGCCATCCAGGCGGGGGCCAGGGCCGAGGCCAATGTGCTGGCCAATGCGGGCGTGAATGTCGGCAGCCGGGTGGCCGTCGAGCGGGCCCTGGTTGACCCCGTCCTGCGCGAGACGGCGAAGGAGGCCGGCCAGACCGCCGCCAAGGCGGCTTCGACGATGGGCAGCCGCGCTGCCGCCGCCGGCACCTTGCTGACCATGGAGACGGTGGGCGAAGGCGCCGGGGAATACCTGGGCGAATTGGCCGCCACCGGCAAGGCCGACAAGTACGACGCGGTGCTGGAGTCTCTGGCGGGGCTGTCGCAGAGCGCCCCGGAAACCGCCTGGAACATGCGCCGCGCTGCAGGCAACAACCTGAACTCCAGGGGCATTGCCCAGGCCGGGGCTGCGCTTGCGCCGGCCGCGCCAGCCGCAGGCACCGCTACGGGCGGGGCGCCTGGGCAGCCGCCCGCCGGGCCGGCCTTCGGCGCCGATGAAGTTCTGGCGTTCGCGCAGCGCCGCATGAGCGAGCTGCAGGTGGCCGTCGATGGAACGCCGGATGTCACCATGCCGGGCCCCAACGGCAAACCGATCACGGTCAAGGGCAAGGCCGCGCAGTTCGTGGGGCCAGAAGCTCTGCGCGAACTGGAGTTCCTGCGCGCCAACAACGCCAGCCCCGAGACGTTGGCCGCAGCCTATGGCCTGCGCCTTCTCAAGCCTGGCGAAGCCGCGCCGCCTCCCCAGGCGTCCGACCGGCAGCCCAACGCCGGCCCGCTGGTTCGACTGGCGGAGCTTCAAGCCACCGCGCAGTCGCGCCGGCTGACGCCGCAGGAACTGGCCGAGGCGCAGAGCCTGCTGGCTGGGCTGGGCAAGGAGGATGCGCCGCCCGCACCTGCGCCTGCGCCTACACCTTCTGCACCCATCTCGCCGGCCGATGCGCCGGCGGTGCCGCCGGCCGCATTCGTGGTTCCGGGTGCGTTTCGCTACTCGGTCACGCAGCAGCCGAGCTACGAGGGACTGCCTCCTCTTTCCATGGAGGACGCCGAATTCGAGATGGAGGTGCTGCAGACCAGCGCCGAGCGCGGACGCCTGACGCCAGCATCCTTTGCCCAGTCGCAGATCGGGTCGCGCCTTGACACGGGGCAAATCACGGCCATCAACGACGGTCTGAGGGTTGACCCTGTGGGCACGATCCAGGCGCTGCGTGCGGCGCTTGCGCCTGTGCCGCCTGCGCCGCCTGCGGCATCCGACACGGCATCCGACACGGAGATGCAGAACCGCGACCGAGGCCGGGCGGCGTCGGTGGCGCAGATGCAGAGCATCGCCGGGCGCCCGGACTACCTGCGCCTGGGGCCGAGCCGCACGCCCGACAGCGGCGCGCCGATGGTGTTTGCCGCGGGCGACGACACGACCGGCATCCCGTCGGCAGCGTTCGGCCGCGAGGATGTGGCGGTGATGAGCGACGGCCAGCGCGTTCCCTTCCGGTATGCGGTCGTGGAGGCCGGGCAGGTGCAGCCGTCGAACTTTGCCGACGGGGCACCCAACCCGGCGTTTGGCCAGCGCACGCCGGGCAGCCTGATTGCACTCAGCAACGGCCGCAGTGCAGGGCTGCGCGCGGCCTGGGATCGTGGTACGGCCGACACCTACAAGGCCGAGCTGGTGGCCGATGCGGCAAATCACGGCGTAGACGTGGCGGCCGTTGGCATGCTGCGCAACCCGGTTCTGGTGCGCCTGTACTCGGAAGGCAGCAACGCGCCGAACATGGCCGCGCGCAGCCAAGGGCAGGGCCTGGGCATGTCGCCGGCCGAGCTGGCGCGCCAGGACGCGCCGCTGATCGACGCGAGCGTGCTGTCGGTCTGGCAGGGTGGCGATGTGACGAGTGTTGCCAACCGCGACTTCGCGCGCGCCTTCGTCGGCAAGCTGGCGGGCGCGGGGCAGGATGTGTCGGGGTTGGTGACGGGCACGGGCGAGCTTTCGCAGCCAGGGCGGCGCCGCATCGAGGCCGCGTTGATGACTGCGGCCTACGGCGACCCGGATCTGGTGGCGGAGTTGTACGACTCCACGGACACCGACATTGCTGCGATCGGTGGCGCGCTGCGCCAGGCGGCTGGGCAGTGGGCGCAGTTGCGCGATGCGGCGCGTTCGGGTCAGGTGGAGCCGGCCTTCGACGTGACGGCGAACTTGATGCAGGCCGTGGACATGGTGCGCCGCGCCAGACGCGACCGGGGGTCGCTGCTGGACATGACCCGGCAAACCGACATCGAGACGGGTGCGTCCCCAGACGAGTTGACGGTCGAGGCGCTGCGCGTTCTATACGGTGGACAGAATCTGACCCGTCCGCGTGGGCGTGAGCGCGTGGCCACGACCCTGAACAGATTTGTGGATGCGGCGCGATCTGCCGGCGCGGGTGGTGGGCTGTTTGGTGACGCGCCCACTCCAATGCAGGCTCTGCGCGCCTTGACGGCCGAAGGAGAAACCGATGTCAGAAGCGACGACGCCCCGGGCGAACCCGCCGGGCCAGCCCCCAGCACCCAACCCCTACAAACTGCCGCAGACGGTGGAGAGCGCCCCGGAGCGGGCAATGTCTCTCGGGTGGCTGCAGGTGGAGATGGGCAGGCTGGACAACGACCCGGATCTGGTGCGCAACGGGCAGAGCCTGATGCAGCGGGCGCAGGCGGTGCTGGACAAGCGCCAGGGTCAGACACCCAAGGCGTAGCCGCCTCGAGAGCGATCGGCCCTTTCGGGCCTGTACTGAGCGAGTACAGAGGCGACGCGCAAGGCGCCATCGCCGCGCTCACCTCGCTGCAGGACGGCGAGGCCGTTGCGGCGCTGTCTCACCCCGAGGTGGGTGACATCGACCTTGTGTGGGGCGAGGCGGGAACCGGCAAGAAGGATGGGTTCGGGCTTGCCAAGCTGGTTCGATACCACCCGGAAGTCGTCGCCGACCTCCAGGGGTTCCTGAATCGGCTGACGAAAGACCCGAAACGATCTGGACCCAACCGCATCCGCCTGGTGGATGCCCGGGGAGAGGCGGCGGTCGGTCTCGACTGGAAGGGCGACCAGAAAGCCTGGCTGCTGACAGCCTATGAAAAGGGCGTCAGTGACGGCACGACGATGAACACTGCCGGCAAGGATGCTGCGGGTGACACAACTCGCCGCAGCGCTGACGCGAACGAGAATGTAGCACCAATGCCGGCGCCGACAGCCCAGACCGAACCCGGCCTGACTTGGTGGGATTCGCTGACACCCGCCGGGAAGCGCGCCGCGATGGAGAAGGTCGGGGCCGCCAAGCTGCCCGAGCGCGTGCTGTGGGGCTACATACCCGAACCGGTGCGCGAGAAGCTGCGCGCGCTGATGGGCGGCGCGCAAGACCCAGCGATGGTCGATCAGCCCGCCGCAGCCTCCGCCGCCGATTCGCAAGGGTTTGTCCCAGCGCCTGGAGGCGGTATCGACTTTGGCGAGATTACGGCCGAGATGGGTCGGGCGATGCGGCGCCAGCCAGGCCGGATCCGCCTGCAAGCCGGCGACGACACCTTTGGCTTGCGGCACATTGAAGCTCGCCACGGCGATCAGATTCGCGCCGATGGATTTGCTTCCGTCGAAGCGTTTGTTGCCGAAGTCGCGCGCCGCATCGACCAGATCTGGCAGCCGTCTGCGTCGGCGCAGCTCGTGGCGGTTGAGCAAGTGGGCCGCGACCGGGTGATGTTCGTGAGGCTGCAGGCCGCGCAGGACGGTGACTACTACACGGTCCAGACCGCCTTCCCCGCTCGACGCGGGTTCGTGGAGAAGAAGGGCTGGAAACTGCTTTGGGAGGGCGCCGGCGAAATGGCGCCTACGACTTCCGGCCAATCGACCCCGTTTGCTGAACCGCCCGTTGATGCCGGTGGGGCGGCCACGAACGCTTCGGGCCAAAGCAGTTCCAGTATGGTAGCACCCAAGTCGGGCACACCGGCCGCTGACGGCCCGAGCGGTGCCCCGGGCGACGTGCTGGACGACGAGTTGCGCGACGCGCTCGGCAAGCTGGGCGACGTGCTGGGCGATGTGTTCGGCGCCAAGAAGAACATCACGGGCCCGCAGTACGGAGCGGCCGACTTGCTGCCCGCGCTGTCGAAGGTGGTGGAACTGCTGGTGCGCAAGGGCTTTCGGACCTTCAAGGCCTCTGCCGGGAAGACCGCCGAGATCATGCGTGGCAATGCCGCCACCGCGCCCTTCGTGGACGCGATCAGCCCGCGCCAGTGGAAGGCCGCCTACAACGCCATCGCGGAAGGCTTCGACGGAACGGACTCCGAGGAGGCTGTGAGTGCGGTGTCCACCGACGAGGTGAAGTCCATCGTCGCGCCGGCGACTGCAGTCGCTTCGTCGCAGCAAAATGCAGCCCAGGAGGCCGCCGTCAATGCAGACCCTGTACCGACCCAACAGCTACCCGCCGGAGATCCGGCGCAAGATCGTCTCGATGCCGCCGCTGGCGGCGGAGATCGCCAACCGCTGGATGCTGGGCTGGCCCAAGCGGGTGAAGGCGCTGCTGGAGGCGGGGGAGTATCTGCCGGCGCTCAAGGCGCAGGAGGAGCAGGAGCGCAACGCCCTGGCCAACGAGACGGCGCGGCATCTGGCGCGCCACGAGATCGCGCAGGAGTGGGGCCTGAGCCCGGAGCCGCCGATGGCTTCGACCTCGACGGACAGGACATCGGAAGCGGAGGACTGACCCGCAAGTACCGCGACAACATCGCGGCCATCAGGATCATCAAGGCCCTTGAAGCCGAGGGTCGGCCTTCGACGGCCGAGGAGCGCCGGGCGCTGCGCGAGGCGGGCCTGGGGGAGGCGCTGGACGAACTGCTGGCGCTGGCTGACGCGAAGGACGGCGCGGCGCCGGACACGTCCGCAGCCAACATCAGCCAGACGGGGGCGCCCGAGGGGAACGAGACGGATGTGGTGTTCAGCCGCACCATGGGCGCGCAGTCGCCTGCGCTTCGCGCTCTGGCCGACACGGATGATCTGTTCGCGCTGCCGACTCCGCTTGGTCTGACTGTCGAGGAGATTGCCGCAGAGACGGGCGCAGGGGTGACGGTTCGGCAGGTGGCTGCGGCGCCTGGCGCGGCCCAGACGTGGCGGTTGACACTGCCCGACGGGGGTGGCGTTGCCGACATCAGCGTGCGCAAGGCCAACCGGTTCGGCCCCCGGGTGTACTCGTTCTCCACGAACGACAACAACGAGATGGTCGAGCCGCTGCTGCAGCGGCCGGGCCGCGGGGAAGAGCAGGTGCCGCAGGACATCGAGGAGGTCATCCTCGACGCTTCGCGCGTGATCGAGGGCGGCGGCGGCAATCTCGCCTACCTGATTGCCGGTGCGCTGGCGCACAACACCGGCCGCATGTTCATCGGCGACCCCGCCGGGCTCAGTGACGCGGCGCTGCGGCGTCGCTCCGAGCAGATGCTGTCGCTGGCGCTGAAGTACGGCACGACGGACTTCCTGGCGCCGCACCCGGATCAAGTGAGCGGCAATCGCAGCCTGGGGGTGCCGCCACTGGATTGGGTCTACGGCGACGACGAGAACAACGTCGAGCAGCTCATTGCGGTGAACGTCGCGGCCATGGAGAATGCGCTACCCAACATTGCTGCCGTCGAGTTTGATGTCAACACCGGAGAGTTTCGAGCAAGTGATCCGGGATCACCCGGAGCTTTGGCGTTGGTTTCAGGAGGGGAAGGCGGCGCTGCCCTGGATCTTCGAGCCTCTCAACTTGGACGCCGCGCAGGAGAAGGAGATCTTCGCGCGGCGCGTGCTGGCGGCCGAACGCTTGCGCGCGCGGCTGTGCTGCGTGCCGTTCTACGCGAAGCGCGCAGCGCGCGAGCAGGCGGAGTCGGGGGACGATCTGCTGTATTGGATGGTCTTGCTGGGGCGCGTGGACGACTCCCCCGAAACGTCTTCTACAGCCGCTCGGGCGTAGCCGGCGGGGGGCGTTCCGCCCCAGCGCCTTTCGAGCGCGGCATCCCAGGCGCCATGAGCACGGGCGCCGTGCAGCTTGTGGTCGACAACATCGCCGCGCGCTGGGCGGGCGCACCGCGCATCGTGGTGGTGTCTTCGATGCAGGACCAGCGCGTGCCGGAGCAGGCGCGCCTGGCCGACGCAGCCCAGCGTGCAGGCGGCGCCACGGGGGCGCCGCGCGGGTTCTTCCTTGATGGCACGGTCTATCTGGTGGCCAACGGGCTGACCGGCATCGACGACGTTGCCGAGACGCTGGCTCACGAGGCGCTGGGGCACTTCGGCCTGCGCGAGGTGTTTGGTGCGGCGCTGGCCGGCATCCTCGACCAGATCGCGATGGCGCGGCCTGAACTGATGCGCGATGTCGCCAAGAAGTACGGCCGGGTGCTGACGCTGGCCGATGCGCGCGCGCGCATCGTGGTGCAGCGGATGGACGCCGGGCAGCCGGCCCTGGCGGGTGCGGCGCTGGAGTCTGCGGCGCAGCGCCTGCTGACCCGACATCGCCGCGAGGTGGCCGAGGAGGTGCTGGCGAACATGGCGCAGACGCAACCGACGCTGGGGTTCGTGCGCCGGGCTGTGGCGGCCATCCGCGCCTGGCTGCGCCAGAATGTGCCGGGCTTGAAGGCCATGCGGCTGACGGACGCCGAGATCATCAACGCCTACATTCTGCCGGCGCGTGCCTTTGTCGAGCGCGGCGCGCGGGAGCAGGGCGTGGATGGGCGTCAGGCCATCGCGTTTCAGCGGGTTTGGCATGGGACGCCGTACCGGGGCATCAAGCGGTTTGACACGGAGCTCATTGGCACCGGGGAGGGCGCACAGGCTTACGGCTGGGGGCTGTACTTCGCTGGGCGCAAAGCGGTTGCCGACTACTACCGCAAGAAGCTGGCCGGCGACGGCAGCCGCACCTTCACGAAGGACGGCAAGACCATCGACACCACGGCCGACCTGATGGAAGCCTACTACCAGCCCGGCCGGATCGTGCGCGGCTACAGCGGCGCTGACAAGGTTCTGGAGTTCAAGCGCACCACCGACTTCGGCTGGACCGTCAAGGTGGTCGGCGTCAAGCCCAACGGCGAGCCGATCAGCAGCGAGCGGCCGCGCTGGCACGCCACGGCCCCGGATGCCCCGACCCTGAAGTCGGTCTTGGAAGATGACGGCTGGAAAGCCAGCAACCCGGGCCAGCTCTACGAAGTCGAGATCCCCGGCGACGAGGACATGCTGCTGTGGGACAAGCCACTGCATGCACAGTCGCCCAAGATCCGAGCGCTGCTGCGCGACATTGCGGAAGACCTCGGCGACTTGCCGGCCGACTACACGGTGCCGGCGCTGCGCAAGAACAAGACGGGCGAAGACCTGTACCGGGCGGTGGCCGCACTCGGCAGCGACAAGTTCGCGTCGCAATACCTGGCGTCGTGGCGGATCAAGGGCATCAAGTACCTCGACGGCACCAGCCGCGCTGCCGGTGACGGCAGCTACAACTATGTGATCTTCGACGGCGCCGATGCCGAGATCGTCGGGACGGCGTTCAGTCGGTCAGCCACCAAGAGCGTTGCGGCCAACATCGAGCGCGGGCTTCAGTCGCTGGCCGAAGCCGTCACGGGCAAGACCACCGTTCACCGGGCCATGTTCCGCAACGGCATGGGCTGGGTGGACTTTGTGTGGGGCGACGAGGGTGTCGTCAAGCCTTCTGGCAAAACGGCCGGAGGTCGCGGGCTGTCGCACATTGTCGAGGCGCGGATGCGCAAGGATGGGCTGAGCGAACAGCAGGCCATCGGCGTGCTCAATGAAATGGTGCGAGCGATTGCGACAGGCGCGGAAACGAAGCGTGTCGAATCGGCAGGCTCAGTCGCGGTCAAGGTTGAGCACGATGGGTATCGAGTTGCTCTTGTGAAGAACCCAGGCACGAACGCCTGGGTCATCACGGCATTTGAAGTTGGGCCAGATGCGCGCCCGGCGGGGTATGCCACCGCTGCGCCTACGCAAACCGTCGCTTCGCTCTCCCGCGACGGACTGGGTGCTGGACCCGTGGCCTCCGGTGCCGACCTCCCATCGCTGGGTGGGGCTACGCGCCGGGACTCTACGCAGAGAGGCAGCCCAGCGGGAGCGGAAAGCCCCGACAGTATGTCAGATCGCGCCGACGGCGCAATGTTCTCCCGCAACTCCATCGGCCCGACCCCGCCGCCGCAGCCAGCGCCGGCCCAGCGCAACCGCTGGCAGGCCCTCAAGCAGCGCGTGATGAACCTCACCAGCCCCGAGGCGCTGGACAAGCTGATCTACGAATTGCAGGACCGCTTCGTCGACCTCAAGCGCATCGAGGCCCACATCAAGGCGCTGGGCGGCACGGTGACGGATCTGAACGACGCCTACCTGGGGGAGGAGCTGTTTCACAAGCGGCTGGCAACCCGCACCGAGAGATTCCTTGACGACGAGCTGCGCCCCCTTCTGGCGGAGTTGAAGGCCGGCGGCTCCTCGATGGAAGAGTTCGAGCAGTTTCTCCACGCCCGACACGCGGCGGAGGCCAACGCGGCGATGGCCAAGCGCAACCCGAATCTGGTCGAGATTGACGCGATGGAGCAGCAGGCCAAGGCGCAGGTGCGCGATCTGGAACTGCAGCTGCAACGCGCAAGCCAGCAGGGCACCGCAACGCAGGCGATCGAGCGATCGCTGGCCCAGGCCCGCGAGCAGTTGGCGGAGATTGGCCGGATTCAGCCGTTCCCGGGGACCGAGGCCGAGCGGCTGTCGCTGTCGGGCATGTCGGACGCCGATGCGTCGGCCGTCCTGGGCGGGCTGTCGCCGCAGCAGCGCGCCGTGCTGGATGCACTGGCTGCGCGGGTGGATGCCATCAACGCCAAGACGCTGGACACTCTGGAGAGTTACGGCCTGATCGACAAGGGGACGCTGGACGCCTGGCGCGCGGCGTATCGGTTCTATGTTCCGCTGCACCGCGACGAGGCGCACCCGGATTCCCACTCGCACCCGATCGGCCAGGGCTTCAACGTGCGCGGGGCCGGCGTTCGCCAGCGGGTGGGCTCGAACCAGAAGGTGACGAACATCCTCGGGCACATTGCCATGCAGCGCGAGGCGGCGCTCACGCGCGGGGAAAAGAACCTGGTGCTGCAGAAACTCTACGTGCTGGTGGGGCAGAACCCGCTGCGCGACTTCTGGCGCATCGACAACCCGCCGACGACCAAGACGGTCGACCCGGTGACGGGCACGGTGCGCCGGCAGATCGACGGCACCTACCGCAACCTGCCCAACGTGGTGACGCTGCGCATCGCGGGCAAGGATGCGTCGATCCTCTTCGAGGAGGGGAACCCGCAGGCCCTGCGGTTGGCTACGGCGATGAAGGGGGCCGACGTCGGTGATCTCGGTTTCGTCACCAACATGGTGTCGAAGTACACCCGCTGGTTTGCTGCCGTCAACACCCAGTACAACCCGATCTTCGGCATCGTGAACATGCTGCGTGACGTGCAGGGCGCGGCTCTGAACCTGAGCACGACGCCGATAGCCGGCAAAGAGCGCCAGGTGCTGGCCGGCGTTCTTCCGGCGCTGCGGGCGGTATGGCGCAAGGAGCGCGGCTCACGAGCGGCCAACCCGGGTAACGCGCAGTGGATTGCGCTTTGGGAGGAACTCGAGCTGGTTGGTGGCGCCACCGGCTTTCGCGACCTGTACGCGGACATCAACGACCGCGCCAGGCAGATGCAGAGGGAGCTGGCAGCGCTGGACCGTGGCCCGGTTGCTCGCAAGTTCTTCTGGGGCGGCCAATTGCTGTCGGACTTCAACGAGGCGCTGGAGAACGCCGTTCGGGTGTCGGCCTACAAGGCGGCGCTGGACGCCGGCATGACCAAGGAGCGCGCGGCGTCACTGGCGAAGAACCTGACGGTGAACTTCAACCGCAAGGGCCGGGCCGGGCGCCACATTGGCGCTTGGTACGCGTTCTTCAATTCCGCGGTTCAAGGCACGACCCGGATGGTGGAGACGCTGCGCGGGCCGAAGGGCCGCGCCATCATGGCCGGTGGGGTGGCGCTGGGTGTCTTCAACACCCTGCTGGGCATGGCGATCATGGGCGGCGGCGGCGACGACGAGGAGGACAACTGGGACAAGATCCCCGAGTTCGTGAAGGAGCGCAGCATCATCATCCCCTTGTCGAGCGAGGACTACATCTCGCCTCCGCTGCCGCTGGGGTTTCACTTCCTGCCGAACCTGGGGCGCCTGGCGACGGAGTGGGCGCTTGGTGGACCGGGCAAGACCGGCGGCAAGCAGGCGGTGGGCGTGCTGCAGATCCTGCTGGATGCCTTCAACCCGCTGGGCGGGGCGCAGCCGATTGGGCAGATGGTAATGCCCACGGTCGTCGATCCGTTCTGGGCGCTGGCCACCAACACCGACTGGAACGGGCGCCCGATCTACCGCGAAGACCGCAGCCCGCTGGACCCGCAGCCTGGGATGGCGCGAGCCAAGGACACAGCCCCGCCGTGGGCCAAAGGCATCGCCCAGGCGCTCAACACCATCAGCGGCGGCACGAAGTACCAGCCCGGCATGTGGAGCCCGACGCCCGACCAGATCGACTACATCATCGGTCAATTGACGGGCGGGGTTGGGCGCGAGATTGGCAAGTTGGCGACCATGGTGGCCGCACCCATCACGGGCGATGAGCTGCCGCTGTACAAGGTGCCGCTCGTGGGCCGGTTCGCCGGCTCGGTGCGTGGCACCGCAGGGCAGAGCGACAAGTTCTACGAGAACGTGAAGGCGATCAACCAGGCCGAGAACGAACTGCGCGGCCGGGCGCGCAATGCCGAGGATGTTCAGGCGTTCCGCAACGAGGAGCCGCTGGCGGCGCTGGCCGGCGCGGGCGACGCCTATGCGCGCCGGGTGTCGGAGCTGCGCCGGATGCGGCGGGAGGTGGCGGCAGCCGCGCAGCCCGGCTACCGCGAGGTGATGGCGACGCTGGACGAGCAGATCGCCAGGACGATGACCGACCTGAACCGGCGCGTGAAGGAGGCGCAGCGGACGACCGTTGAGCCGTGAATCAGGGTATCTCTGGGGTAATTTGGTAGCAGTATTGCAAGTGCTTGTTGCCATTGAAGAACAGCCGCTTGCAAATCCGTCTAGCCCAGTTCGACTCTGGGTCGCGCCTCCAGAAAAGTCCTGAGAAATCAGGCAACCAGAAGCCCCGCACTGTCGGGGCTTCTGCTTTTGCGGGGTCGGATTCTCTTGGGGCGGCTACTGCCAGCGCGCCGCAAGCCACCTCGCCACACCAAGCCTGCCTGCTCGTACCCGCTTGCCGACCGCGGGCGGGGCCGCCGTCTGCAATCTGGCAGCCGCTAGGCGTCGACCCGTCAGGCCACAACAGGCCCCGGGCGCCTGACGAGACCGAAGCATGCGGCCGCCACCCAGCACAGCAGCCCCGCCAGCAAGAATGCAGGCGCATAGGTGCCCAGCATGTCCCGGCTGACCCCGGTGCCGAAGGTCATCGCGCCGGCAGCCACATGGTGTGCAGCGAAGATCCAGGCGAACACCGCCGGCCCCATTTCGCGGCCGAAGGTCTGGACCGTCAGGCGCACCGACGGCGGCACCGTGGCGATGAAATCCAGGCCGTAGATCACCGAGAAGATGAGCAGCCCGAAGGTCGACACATCGGCCACGACCAGCCACACCAGAGCCACCCCCCGCAGGCCGTAATACCAGGCCAGCAGCCAGCGGTTGTCGTAGCGGTCGGAGAGCCAACCCGAGCCAATGGTGCCGATCAGGTCACATACGCCGATCAACGCCAGCAACCAGGCTGCCGTGCCCAGCGCAATGCCCATGTCGCCGCAGAACGGGACGAAGTGCGCCTGCGTGAGCCCGAAGCTGGAGACCCCGCAGATGGCGAAGGTGAAGGCCAGCACCCAGAACACCCAGCTGCGCACGCCGATGCCCAGAGCCTGGAAGGTCAGTTGAACGAAGTTGTCCTTCGGCACTGGCGGAACAGGCTCCATGACCGTCTCTCCCAGTGGCGGCAGGCCCAGCTCCTGCGGCCGGTCACGCGCCAGCCACATGAACATCAGCCAGCTCAGCAGGGCGCCGACACTGGGAATCAGCAAGGCGGCGCGCCAGCCCCAGCGCTCGCTGGCCCAGGCCGCCACCGGCATGAAGATCAGGGTGCCGGTGGCCACGGCGCCGCTCAGCAGGCCGATCACCAGGCCCCGGCGGGCGACGAACCAGCGCGAGGCGATCACCGCCGACAGTTGCATCGCCGTGAGCCCGGGCGCGATGCCGAGCAGGATGCCCATGCCCAGCCACAGCTGCCACTTCTCGGTGGTGGTCGCAGCAATCGCCAGACCGGCCATCAGCAATGCGCCCGACAGCATCACCATGCGCCGCGGCCCGTAGCGCAGCATCAACCCGCCTGCCAAAGGCGCCGTCAGGCCGAACAGCGCCAGGCGAAGGCCCTGCGGCGCCGACAGCTCGCCGATGCTCCAGCCCAGCTCCTTGGACATCGGCACGATCAGCACGCTGGGAACGCCCATCGCCGAAGATGAGAACACCGCGTAGAAGAAGGCCAGTGCCACCATCGCCCACCCGTAGTGGATGTTCCTGGCGGCGAGCCGCCCCGCAATGACATCACGTGTCGATTTCATGCCCGCCGCCTTTGGGATCTTTTTCTTTGTATCTCTAGGCTAGCAGCAAAGGTACGGCGCTCCGGAAGGATCTTCAGCGCCGACGGCTCGCACCCAGTCTCGGGGCATTGGCTTTCACTCGGCGGCTCACCTCGAGTTGCACCGCAATTCGGAACGACACCAGGGGTTGCCCTGCGGCCAGTGCACTCATCTGCTGAAAGCCCCCCGGGTCCCAATTCGCCCCCGGGTCCGCCTCGAACTCCTTGACCAAGCGCCTGACCGTCAGGGCGGTTCTGGCCAGTGCTTCGATGACCACTAAGGCAGCCGCAGCATCAGGTTCTCGATCAGATCCTGCAGCATCGCCAGCGCTTCGGTTTCATCGGCGGGCCCGTACTGTGCGGGATGGCGGTTCAGGACCGCTTCCTCGACCTGCCAGTGCCCCGGGCGCTCGTGCAGCGGCGCCAGGCGAAGGCGGAAGATCTGCATGCCCGTCCAACTGCGGTGCAGGCGCAGCTCGCCATCCTCGAAGACGGCGCACCACTTTTCCTCCTGCGCGCCTGCGATGTAGCCGCGAACGACTCTGGCCATCTCCTCGCGATTGAACTCTCGCCTGTAGGGCAGGGCGGCGCGCTCGGCCGGCATCGGCAGAAACTTCCAGTCCTCCCGGCGGGCGATGGGGCGCACATGCAGGGTGGGTGGCAAGCTGCCGAGTGCTTCCGCCAGAACGGCCAGGTCTCGCTTGCGGCCCATGTCGTTCGTCGTCTGGCCAATGAGGGACACCGCTTCTTCGGCATTCGCCCAGCGAATGGCCGCCGTTTCCTTGCAGCGGAATCCCGTATCGACGTCTCGCGGGTCGACCAGCATCAGGAAGAGGTAGGTGACGGTGGTGCCGCCCAGGAAGGCGCTCGGCAAGGGCATCAGGATGCGGGCGCTGACACCCATCTCCTCCTTCACCTCGCGCAGCGCGGCCGCGCGGGGCGATTCGCCGGGATCCGCGCGTCCCTTGGCGAAGGACCACACGTACTTGTCGAAGTGGCCTGCGACTTCGCGCAGCAGCACCCGGCCCGCGGGGTCGATGACGACGCCACCAAAAGCCAGCGCCTTGCCCGAAGGGGCCTTCTGGGGCCAGGTCAAGCCTTCCCAGTGGTCGGGCGCATGCTCCTGCAGGTCATCCGCGATCCCGTACAGCGCGGACCAGACCTTGCCGTAGTGCGCAGCCCGTGTCTTGCCGACCGACAGCGCCACCTCGTTCTTGAAGTTGCCGTAGTCGATGTCGCCAGCGATCTTCTGCAGGGCTTCGGCGAAGTCGTTCTGCGGGCACCTTACGCGCCACGGGTAGTCGGTGCCCGCATGCGCCACGGGGTCGCCGGCCTTCGGCAGGTAGTAGCGGCACAGGCGCAGCAGATCGCCCTGCGTGCGGCTGCGGATCGTCAGGTGATCGTCGTTTTCCTTGCGCACGACGCTGAAGAATCCGAGCCGGGTGAATAGCCACATGATGTTCTCCAGGGCGATCGCTTGTCTGCGGTCGCAAACTTGTCTTCAATGTGAATCCGGGCCGCGACGACATGTCTGGCCGCTTTACTGCATGTCCGGCCTCAGGCGGATGCATCGACATAGGACAACGACACCCGCCGCTTGACCCTGTCGACGCTGTCCACGCGAACCACCACTGCGTCACCCTTCAAAGGCGACCAGTCCGCGGGCATGTTGCTTCGATGAAGCAGCCCATCCATTCCGATCGGAAGCGCCACAAAGACGCCGTAGTCCAGGACGTTCGAGACCATGGCGGTATAGGTGGCCCCGACCAGTTCCAGCGCGTCGACCCTGTCCAGGGGGTGTCCTTCAACCTGGCGCGCACTCACCAGGAGTTTCCTGCTGGACATCGAGTGCCCGACGACCCGCAGGCGCATCTTCTGCCCTATGGTGAGTGACTCGCCGAGCGACTGATCCCTGCTTGACCAGGTCAGCTCACGATCCGGCAACCAGGCCGATGTTCCGTCGGGCAACGAGACGACCGAACTGTCCGTCCCGCGCCAGACGATCGAGCCGCTGACGACAGTTCCCACCGGGTACATCTGCTGGACTGCCGACCACTTGGCTTGCGCGATGTCAGGCAGTTGAAGAACGATCGACATCGGACCGGTGTAGCTGTCTCCGACGACCCGTTGGACTTCCACCGAGACGCGCGCGCCCATGGGCAACTCAGTCATCGGCTCCAGGCTGGGTTCGGCTGTCGTGCCCTCACGCTGCCGCAGCACGCCGAAGAACCCGTTCCGCAATGCGACGATGCGGGTGCCGGTGGATCTGACCTGCACCACGATCCCGTCGTATCTTTCGCGAGCCTTGACGATGTGCGGCGGGTCCACGGCAGTTGCCTTCGGGGGATCGTCGGGTTCCATCGAGTTACCGGCAACGCCCGTTGCCTTGGGCTCATCGACATTCGGCTTTGCTGGATCGGCCTCCTGTTCGGACAGAGAGCTTTCGAAATCGCGAACGACCTGGTCCTGTTCATCCCGAGGGCGGGCCGCCCACCAGAGGCTCTCCAGATCCAGGCCGGGCGCATGCGGCCGCAGCAGCCACGAGTGCAGGCGCAGGAATTCGACGTAGAACTCCCTGTCCTCGAGAAGCTTCACGTTCCCGGCGCTTGCCGCTCGAAGGTCCGCTGCCACACGCCGCCATCGGTTCCCAAGCTGATCCAGTCTCATCCAGGTCACCAGGCTGGTGGCTTCCCTGAACTCATTCGGCGCGCAGACAAAGAGCCCGTTCTGCGTGACCAGCGGCCATTGCAGGGCGCCGGCCTGCTGCGCGGCTTCGTACATTTCGGCGGCAGCAACAAGGCAGCTGTAGACCTCGCGCAGAACCACGAGTGAGTCTGGTGTTCCCAGGCGCTGGTGCAGGCGCTCCATAACGTGCTTGCTTGCGTACAGCACCCGTCTTCGCGTGAAGTGGATAGCTCCCGTGCGGCCGTTGACGGCGCCCGACACCAGCACGAAGGCGATGGTGTCGTTGACGGCTTCCGGCAGGCAGATCGTCGCCTCGTGGCGCCGGCCTCCGCACTCGCGGATCATTCCGGGAAGGCCGCTGCGCTCCAGCAGTTGCGACAGCTGGAACAGCGCCTTCCTGACGACCTTGGTCGGCGGTCGCCCGGCCTGGACACCGGTGTGGGCCTGCCTGATCAGATCCACCAGCGAGACTTCGAACTTCGCGCCGGCAGCACCCCAATCCAGGATGTTCTTTCGCGAAATCGCGCGGGCGAAGGTCTGATCGATTGCAGTGCTCCTGTTGAGACGGTCTGCTGGCGAGGGTCGCGCCATCGCCGCGCATGTCTTGGGCAAGGCCTAGTTCAGGATGCTGTAGCCACGCCCGCCCAGGCAGCGCTTGACGATTTCCTGCTGCGTCTGGATGGCGCCGCCGGCGCCGGCCCCGGCGCCGAGCAGCGCGCTGCGGCCTGCCACGTTGTTGCGGTAGCCGCTGGGTGCCAGGACTGCGCCGATCAGCGCCGCGGCCAGGGCGCCGGCGATGGCCTGCTGCGTGGTGTCGCCGCGCTGCTCCGACAGCGTCTGGCACTCCAGCAGGTCCTGCTGGTACCTGTTCTGGTCCCGGCCCTGAAGGTCCACGACGGGAACGTATCGGGTGCCGTACTGTCCGGGCGCGCTGGCGCAGCCAGCAAAGGCCGCTGCCGCGGCAACACAGGCGATGATCTTGAGCATTCGAGTTTTCTCCTTGAGATTGCGCTGGCGCCTGCCCCTCGGCCGAGGTTGGCTGGCGTCAGGCATCAAGATAGAAAACTTCTGGCTCGCGGAGTGAACTGGATGTTCGTACACCCCGCATCCGGGGCGCATGGGTTGCCGGCCTTCCAGGGCGCGGCAAGCGGGCAGCGTGAACCCACGCCGCCGGTGCAGGTGCAGGTGCAGGTGCGGGTGCGGGTGCGGGTGCAGGTGCGGGTGCGGGTGCGGGTGCGGGTGCGGGCGCCCCGACCCTCAGCGATCTGCCGTCTGGCTACTGCCAGGTGCGCGCCACCAGCCTGGCCGAGTTCGGGTTGCCCGAAGTCGGTGTCGCCCAGCCCGCCACGGCTGCGCCGCCGCCGGCTGCCACGGGCACTGTGCCAGCCCAGTAGCCGCTGCCCAGGTTGCTGCGAACCCAGGCGCCGGCAACGCGTACCGACGCCTTCGCGGTGTTGGTGTTGTTGTCGGTCCAGGCGACGACGACCAGGGAACCGTCGGCGGCGAACGCGACGGTGGGCCAGTCGACCGATTCGGCGCGTGCCGACAAACGCTGCGCGGCGCTCCACGGCGCACCGGCCGTGGCGGTGCTGCTCCACACCGCGCCCATGTTCGACGCATCGAGCGACAGCCATGCAGCCACCAGGTCGCCCGCGCCGTTCATCGCCAGCCCGGGGTAGTAGACGTTCTGCGTTCCCGATACCAGCACCGGTGCCCCCCAGGGGCCGGCTGCGGGCCGCCGGGCCACGACCATGCTGTTGCCGTCGAGATAGCCGACAGCGGCATTGCCTGCGGCGTCCAGGCCCGGTTTGGGGTTCCACGTGGCCAGCCCGGTCGGCGCCGAGACGGTCTGCGCAGGCTCCCAGGCGCCACCCGCAGGGCGGTAGGCCGCGCCCACCGAGACCGGGCTGCCCGGCCCGCCGGCTTGCCAGGTGGCCAGCGCAGCCCCGGCCTCGTTGACGGCAAGCTCCGCCAGTGCGGCGCCCACGCCCGCGCCTGACACCAGGGTCGGCGCTGTCCAGGCAGCGGTGCCGGGCTGGCCGTCGCAGGCTTGCGCCTCGGCGGCGGCGCCACCGTCAGCAGGCGCGCCAGCACCACCGCCAGCACCACCGCCAGCACTACCGCCAGCACTACCGCCCGCGCCGGCGCCAACACCGGTGCCGGGCAGCGAAGCCGAGTAGACGCCAACGGCGTTGGTCCACACCAGCGTGATGGTGCCGCTGCAATCGAGGGCCAGGCGCAGGTCGCCCGCAACGGCACCGGGCGCCGGCTCCACCGCGGCTCCGAAGGCGGCGCCCGCGGCCCGCCAGGTGACCATCAGCTTGGCCGGCGTGTAGCGTGTGGCTGTGGTGACGAAGGCGATGGCCGCTGCCTCGCTGCCGCCGATGGCCACCGCTACCGGCCCTGCGCCGAGCGCGCCACCGGGCGCCGCCCGCGAAGCCTTCCAGGCGCCGCCCTTCACACGCTCGGAATAGCGCACGTCGCCGGTGCCGTTCCAGGCCAGCAGCGCGTGGCCGTTGCCGTTCATCGCGACATGCGGCGACTCGGGCACCGAAGCCACCGCGAACGGGCCCTGCAAGACACGCTGCGCTGCCCAGGAGCCTGCCATGGCGGGTGCCATGCCGCAGAGGCCGGCGGCAGCGCCGACGGCAACCCACCACCGTCGCACGCCGTGCCACGCCGCACCGCCATGATGGATGTCAAGAGTGTTCATCGCAGACCTCGGTGTCCAGAAGACAACCAGCCTGCGACCGGTGGCTGAAGGTGAGCTTAACCAGAGCGAATCAGTCGGCGTCGGCCACCGGGTGGCGCAATGCCGGCACCGGCGACACCAGCGCAGCCATCTACAGCTGCTACGGCCTCAGCCTCAGCCCGGGCAGGACACGGCCCCGTGAAGAAGCTTCGGCGGCAGCATCGGCGCCGGCAGGCCTGTCGCACTGTCCTTCAGCGTGTAGCTGCGGCCGGGAATCTCGTGATCGAACACATAGCGCGCCCCAGGCTGCAGTTGCACGACGAAATCGAAGATCCAGTCTTCACCGGGGCCCTGATATCGAAAGCGCAGCGGCAGCGGTGCGCCGGCCGGCAGGCGCACCACCTCGCGGTGGCGGTTCTCCCAGGAGCCGCCCACGAGCCTGGGCTCTTCCTCGATGGTGCGGTTCAGCAGGGAAGCCGCGCCCGGCGGGCTGCATTTCACGGCGCCGCGCACGTACAGCCCTGCGCTGCGGTTGCGGCTGGCCGGCATCAGGCCCAGCAGCACCTCGGCAGCGGGTTGCTCGGGCGGCGGCGCCGGGAAGCGCTCGACAGGTGTTGTGGCGCAGCCGGCCAGCAAGCTGGCGGCCAGCAGCGCAACCAAGGCAGAGGCCCCGGGCGCATTGAGTTTGGCGACAGAGGATGTTTGCATGGGGGCGATGGTATGGATGCGCAACAGGCCTTGATAGGCATGGGTCTTTGGGGCGATGAGCCAGCAGTGGGAGGGCGCGTCTCCCGGCACGCGGATTCAGCCACGAGCTGCCGGTTCCTCTCGCACCCCGTGGGCCGCCATGATGCTGCGGAAGACGGGCATCGCCTGGATCAGTCGGGCGCGTTCGGCCTTGTCGGGGGCCAGCTGGGCGCTGCGCGCCTGCAGGTCGACGGACAGTTGCTCCAGCATCGGCGTCGCACCCGCATCGCCCAGCGCGTCCAGCACCTGCCGGCAGGTCCAGCGCAGCTCGATCGTCGCGTGGGCGGGGGTCTCCGCCTGGTCGCTGCCCAGTCGCGCGAGCACGGCATTCACCGTCGACAGTGCTGCTTCGGGCTGGCCGAGCCGGGCCTGGCACAGCGCGCTGCCGGCCAGGGCCTGGCAGGCGGCGATCGGGTCTTCCAGCGTTTCGTGCAGGGCCTGCGCCTTCAGGTACCACGGCAGTGCGCTCGCAAGTTCGCCCAGCTCGCGATGGGCGTCGCCCAGAAGGTTCAGCGCCAGCGCCTCGTACCTGCGGGCGCCGGTGTCACGGGCGCTGGACAGAACCTGCTCGCACCAGTCGATGGCCCGCGCGTGGTCACCAAGCGAATGGGCGGCGCGTGCGGCCCACAGCTGGGCAACGGCCATGTCTCTCCTGACGCCGACGGAATCGGCCAGCACGAGGGCGCGCTCGGCCCAGTCGGCCATCTCGGCCCAGTGGCCCAGCGTCCCCGCGACTTCGGCCAGCATGTCCATCGCGCCAAGTTGCAGGCGCGGCGACCGGATCGACTCACCCCGCGCCAGCGCGGTCAGGAACGCGCCTCGCGCTTCATCGAAGCGGCAGAGGTCGGTCAGGATCGTGGCGGACAGCATCTGGAGCTGCGCCTCGGTTTCAGCGCGGCGGTGCTCCTCCGGGATCCTGCCCGCCCACTGCAGCCCGATGTCGAGGTGGCTTCGGGCGCCCGCGTAGTCATGACGCATGCAATGCAGCCACGTCAGCTGCCCCTTCGCCATGGCGGCCCACCGCGCTGACCCCGATCGCTCGGCGATCTCGAAGGCCTGCCGGGCCAGCGGCTCCGATGCGGCCTCGTCGCCAAGGCGGTCGGCCAGCAGAGCCCTGCGGACCAGGTTCTCCGCCAGGCGGTGGTCCTCGGGGTGTCTCTCGAGCAGGGCGCTGACTTCCGCGTGCAGCGCGCCCTGGGCCGAGGGATCCCCCACGGCATCCGAGACGGCCACCAGCGTGTGCAGCAGGTCGATGCTGCGCATCGGGTCCGACTCCGCCAGCAGGGTCACTGCCCGGCGCAGCCAGGACTGCGCAGCCGTGTTCGCGAAGCGCCTCTCTGCGTCCTTGCCCGCCTGCGCGAAGCAGTCGATGGCCAGCGCAGTTTCGCCCGCCCGCTCGGCGTGCTCGCCCGTCATGGCCAGGAACTCCGCGCCGCGCCCCTTCGTGCGCTCGGCCAGCCACCGCGCGGCAGCACTGTGGCCACGCCTGCGTTCGGCCTTCAGCAACGTGTCGTAGGTCACCTCGTGCAGCAGGTGGTGGTCGAACTGGCGCTCGGGCGTGCCTTCGAAGTCGCTGGTGTCGTGGTCTCGCACGAAGCCGGCGCGCCGCAGGGCCGGCATGGCCCGCGGCGCGTCGGCATCGAGTGCCTGCAGCGCGTCGTCCCAGAAGACGTGCCCGATCACGCTGGCCTGGCGCGCGGCCTGGCGCTCACCGGCCGGCAGCGCGTCCAGCCGCGCCTGCAGCAGGCCGACCAGCGTGCCGGGCAGGCGAACCTTGTCCAGGTGATCCGCCTGCACGGCCCAGACTGACCCGTCGGCCCCATCGGCCAGGATCACGCCGTCGTCGATGAGCCGGCGCACCAGTTCTTCCATGTAGTACGGGTTACCCTCGCCGCGGCGGACCACCAGTTCGGCGAGCCGGGGCGGCACCGTCGCCACGCGGTGCAGCAGCGCCCGCGCCAGTTCGTCGCTCTGCGCCGCAGGCAGCGGGCTCAGCCGCACGGTCGTTTCGGGCGTGCCCCAGCCCGCGCGCCTCGCCAGCAGCGGGGGCCGGCTGGTCATGATGAGCGCCAGTGGCAAACCGGCCCCATGCGACAGCAGGTGCTGCAGCAGGTCCAGCGAGCCGTCGTCGGCCCAGTGCAGGTCTTCGACGATCAGGACGGGCAGGGCGCGGCCAGGGGCCGCCAGAGCCTTCAGGTAGGCGCGCAGCGCGACGAAGGCCTGGTCGCGCAGGGTGCGCGGGTCCAGCCCGCGGAGGCTGGGGCTGTCGCCGAAGTCCAGGCCCGAGAGCTGCCCGATGAGTTGCGCCTGTCGCTCGCCGCGCTCCTCGAACCACGGGCTGAGGCCCTCGACGACCTTGCGGCGAGCCGCGTCGGCGCTGTCGGTGTCGGCCACGCCGAACTGCGTGGCCAGCAGGCTGCGCAGAAGGCCCCAGGGCCGCAGCAGGCCGTCAGGCTGCGAGCGCAGGGTCAGCACGCGGCACTCGGTCAGGCGGCCTGTCAGATCGCGCAGCAGCCGGCTCTTGCCCAGGCCCGCGTCGCCCAGCAGCGTCACGGCTTGCAACTGCCGGGCCTCGCGGGCGCTCGCCACGGTTTCCAGCAGGCGCTGCAGTTCGGCATCGCGGCCGACCATCGGCGTGCGCAGCCCCTGCAGGCCGCGCTCGACACTGGCCACGCTGCGCTCCAGAGCGGCGTGCACCAGGTAGGTATGCATCGGGGCGTCGACGCCCTTGACCTGAAGTGGCGGCTGCGGCTGAAGGTCGAACAATCCGCGGACCTGGCTCCAGGTGTCGTGGCTGATGCGCAGCGCGCCGGGCGGCGCCGTCTGCTCCATGCGCGCGGCGATGTTCACGGCTGCGCCCATGGCGGTGTTGTCGGCCTCGACGCCGGCGCCCAGCGCGACGTCTCCCGTGTGAACGCCCACGCGCACGGCGAAGTCGGTGACCCCATGCTGGCGTCTCGCGATATCGGCCTGCTCGCGCCCCGTCGACAGGATGGCCAGGGCGGCTCGCACGGCGCGCTCGGCGTCGTCTTCGCGCGCCTCGTCCATGCCGAACGCAGCCTTGACGCCGTCCCCCGTGAAACGCAGCACGCGGCCCTGGTGGGCATGGACGATGTCTGCCATGCGCCGCAAGGCCTCGCTCAGCAGCGCCAGCGTGTCCTCGGCGTCCATGCCCTGGGCCAGCGCCGTGGACCCGACCACATCCGCGAACACCACCGTCACCTGGCGGTGCTGCAGCCCTGCCGGCCGCAGCAGGCTGGCCAGCCGCGCGCGCAGCGGGGCGGTGGCCAGGTCCAGCACGGAGTCGCCCAGCGTGGCGCGTTGTCCTTCCAGCGCCGCGATGGCGGCGCGCAAGTCTTCGATGTCTTTGTCTTGCATGGCTGACTTTAGGCTGCAGAACAGGCGGTGAGCGGACATCGAGGGCGAAAAGTCCCGTTGGCTGGTTCCGGTTCGCCCAGGCGCCTACGCCTGTACGAGGCCAGCCGCCCCAGTGACAAATCACCTGCCGAATCGATCGTGGGTAGCCCGAGGCGACACCCAGTGCCACACACACGGACGACAAGGACATCGGCAACCTGCGCGCGGCGGTCAAGTCTGGCGCGGCGCGCCCGGGACCGGACACCCGCCCGTCGGCACAAGATTGGCCGGGCGCCGACGGACCGTCGCTGCCATGGCATTGCCCGGGCGGGGAATTTCGCCTCGGAGGCGGGCTTCCCGTGGCCGGTCGTACGGTGATCGTGATAATGCCCCCCGACCCCATTCGATCCGCGCCCGGATGGCGAAACAGGCAGACGCAGCGGACTTAAAATCCGCCGCCCTTTCATAGGGGCATACCGGTTCGATCCCGGTTCCGGGCACCATGCGTTGAAAACCAGGATGCCCGCGATGGCCTTGTTCGGCACTGAGTCCCTGAATCCTGGCGTCAAGCGCCGCGAAGTCTTTGGTTGGGCGATGTATGACTTCGCCAACTCGGGCTACACGACGGTCGTGCTCACGGCCGTGTTCAACACCTACTTCGTGGGTGTGGTGGCGGGCAATGCGAGCTGGGCCACGTTTGCCTGGACGCTGGCGCTGTCGCTGTCCAGCGCGCTCGTGATGCTGACCATGCCGGCCCTGGGCGCCTACGCCGACCTGCACGCCGCCAAGAAACGCCTGCTGGTGCTGTCGACGCTGGGCTGCGTGGTGGCCACGGCCGCGTTGTCCCTGGCCGGGCCGGGTGATCTGTGGCTGGCCGTCGCGGCCATCGTGATCTCGAACCTCTGCTACGCCTACGGCGACGCGCTGATCGCGGCCTTCCTGCCCGAACTGGCCCGGCGCGAGGCGCTGGGCCGCGTGTCGGGCTGGGGCTGGAGCTTCGGCTACTTCGGCGGCATGCTGACCCTGGGCCTGAGCCTGGGCTACGTGATCTGGGCTCAGGGGCAGGGCATTCCCGCCACCCGCTTCGTGCCGGTGACGATGCTGATCACTTCGGCCGTGTACGCCTTCGCGTCGCTGGCGACCTTCGCGCTGCTGAAGGAGCGCGCGGTACCGCAGGCTTTGCCTGCAACACAGGCGGCAACACAGGCGGGCGCCGCAGCAGCCCCGGCGGCCCGAGGCGGCTTCGGCGCGTCCTTCGCGCGGCTGCGCCGAACCTGGCGCGAGGCGCAGCGCTACGGTGACTTCATGTGGCTGATGGCCACGGCCGTGGCCTACCAGGCGGGCATCGCGGTCGTGATCGCGCTGGCGGCCGTGTATGCCGAGCAGGTGCTGGGGTTCAAGCAGACCCAGACCATGATGCTGGTGTTCCTGGTCAACATCGCTTCTGCGGTGGGCGCGTTCGCGTTCGGCTATTGGCAGGACCGCATCGGCCACCGGCCGGCGCTGGCCGTCACGCTCTGGGGCTGGATCATCATGACGGTTCTGGCCTACCTGGCCCAGACCGCCACGCTGTTCTGGGTGGCGGCCGTGTTCGCCGGCCTGTGCATGGGCTCCAGCCAGTCGGCGGGCCGGGCACTCGCGGCGCTGTTCGCGCCGGAGCGGCAGCGGGCCGAGTTCTTCGGGCTCTGGGCGTTCGCCACGCGCCTGTCGTCCATCGTCGGGCCGCTCACCTACGGCGTGGTCACTCTGCTCACGGCGGGCAACCACCGTCTCGCGATCCTGTCCACCGGCGTGTTCTTCGTGCTCGGCCTCGTGCTGCTGCGCCATGTGAACGTCGAACGCGGTGCGCGGGCGGCGTCTGCGGTCTGACGCTGATGGCAAGCTCGGTATAAAATAGCACGATCGTTCGATTTTGGCGCCTGCCTAGAATCGACCCCAATTTCCCAGTCTCAAATCCACAGGAGTTACGCGACATGAAGGTGCTGGTACCGGTCAAGCGCGTCGTCGACTACAACGTGAAGGTTCGCGTGAAGTCGGACGGCAGCGGGGTCGACATCGCGAACGTCAAGATGAGCATGAACCCCTTCGACGAGATTGCCGTCGAAGAGGCGGTGCGCTTGAAGGAAAAGGGTGTCGTCACCGAAGTCATCGCCGTGTCCTGCGGCGTTACACAGTGCCAGGAAACCCTGCGCACTGCCATGGCCATCGGCGCCGACCGCGCGATCCTGGTGGAGACGGATGTCGAACTGCAGCCGCTGGCCGTAGCCAAGCTGCTGAAGGCGCTGGCCGACAAGGAGCAACCGCAGCTGGTCATCCTCGGCAAGCAGGCGATCGACGACGACTGCAACCAGACCGGGCAGATGTTCGCTGCGCTCGCGGGCTGGGCCCAGGGCACCTTCGCGAGCAAGATCGTGATCGAAGGCGGCCAGGCCGTGGTGACGCGTGAAGTCGACGGCGGCTTCGAGACCCTGAGCCTGGCGCTGCCGGCCGTGGTCACGACCGACCTGCGCCTGAACGAGCCGCGCTACGTGACGCTGCCCAACATCATGAAGGCGAAGAAGAAGACGCTGGAAGTCTTCAAGCCCGCCGATCTGGGCGTGGATGTCGCGCCGCGCATCAAGACCCTGAAGGTCGCCGAGCCGCCCAAGCGCGGCGCCGGTATCAAGGTGGCCGATGTCGCCACCCTCGTCGACAAGCTCAAGAACGAAGCGAAGGTGATCTGATGGCTGCTCTCGTCATTGCCGAACACGACAACGCGACCATCAAGGGCGCGACCCTGAACACCGTCGCCGCGGCCCTGGCCTGCGGCGGCGAGGTCCATGTGCTGATCGCCGGGCACAACGCCGGCGCCGCCGCGCAGGCCGCCGCGCAGATCACGGGCGTGGCCAAGGTGCTGCACGCCGAGGGCGCAGGCCTCGAACACGGCCTGGCCGAGAACGTGGCCGCGCAGGTGCTGGCCATCGCCCAGGCCTACAGCCACATCCTGTTCCCCGCCACCGCCAGCGGCAAGAACGTGGCCCCGCGCGTGGCCGCGCTGCTGGACGTGGCGCAGATCAGCGACGCCACGCAGGTGATCAGCCCCGACACCTTCGAGCGCCCCATCTACGCCGGCAACGCCATGGCCACGGTGCAGAGCAGCGATGCCATCAAGGTCATCACGGTCCGCACGACGGCCTTCGACCCTGCAGCCGGCACGGGCGGCAGCGCCTCCGTCGAGACGCTGGCGACCCTGGCCGACAGCACGGCGAGCCGCTTCCTCGGCAGCGAGATCGCCAAGCTCGACCGGCCCGAACTCACTGCCGCGAAGATCATCGTCTCGGGTGGCCGGGCGCTGGGCAGCAGCGAGAAGTTCAACGAGGTGCTGACGCCGCTGGCCGACAAGCTCGGCGCCGCGCTGGGCGCGAGCCGCGCCGCGGTGGACGCCGGCTACGCGCCGAACGACTGGCAGGTGGGGCAGACGGGCAAGATCGTCGCGCCGCAGCTCTACATCGCCGCCGGCATCTCGGGCGCAATCCAGCACCTGGCCGGCATGAAGGATTCCAAGGTGATCGTCGCGATCAACAAGGATCCCGAGGCGCCGATCTTCAGCGTGGCCGACTACGGCCTGGAGGCCGACCTCTTCACGGCCGTGCCGGAGCTCGTGAACTCGCTCTGAGCGAATGCCGGGAACAGGGCGCCTGCGGGCGCCCTTGCTGTATCTGAAGGAGACATAGATGACCTATCGCGCCCCTCTGCGTGACATGATGTTCACCATCCAGGAACTGGCCGGCCTGGCCCGCGTGGCGCAGCTGCCCGGGTTCGAGGATGCCGGGCTGGACACCGCGCAAGCCGTGCTGGAAGAAGCCGCCAAGCTCAGCGAAGGCGTGATCGCCCCGCTGAACTGGGAGGGCGACAGGAACCCTTCGTCCTTCCGTGATGGCGTGGTCACCACCACGCCCGGTTTCAAGGACGCATTCCGCCAGTTCGCTGAAGGCGGCTGGCAGGGCCTGCAGCACCCTGTGGCCTTCGGCGGACAGGGCCTGCCCAAGACCATCGGATTCGCCTGCATCGAGATGCTCAACAGCGCGAACCTCAGCTTCGCGCTGTGCCCCTTGCTGACCGACGGCGCCATCGAGGCGCTGCTGACCGCGGGCTCGCCCGAGCAGCAGCAGACCTACCTGCCGAAGATGATCTCCGGCGAGTGGACGGGCACGATGAACCTGACCGAGCCGCAGGCCGGCAGCGACCTTGCCGCCGTTCGCACGCGCGCCGAGCCGCAGCCCGACGGCAGCTTCAGGATCTTCGGCACGAAGATCTACATCACCTACGGCGAGCACGACATGGCGGACAACATCGTCCACCTGGTGCTGGCCCGCGTGGCCGGCGCGCCCGAGGGCGTGAAGGGCATCAGCCTGTTCCTGGTGCCCAAGGTGATGCCCGACGGCACGCGCAACGACGTGCACTGCGTCAGCATCGAGCACAAGCTGGGCATCAAGGCCAGCCCCACGGCCGTGCTGCAGTACGGCGACCATGGCGGCGCCACGGGCTACCTCATCGGGCGCGAGAACGAAGGCCTGGCCTACATGTTCGTGATGATGAACGCCGCGCGCTACGCGGTGGGCATGCAGGGCGTGGCGCTGGCCGAGCGGGCCTACCAGAAGGCCGTGGGCTACGCGCGCGACCGCGTGCAGGGCAAGGCGGTGGACGGCAGCACCCCGGCAACGGGCGGCGGGATCATCCACCACCCGGACGTGAAGCGCATGCTGATGACGATGCGCGCCTTCACCGAAGGCAGCCGCGCGATGGCGGCCGTTGCCGCCGCAGCCTACGACGCCGCGCACGCCCACCCGGATGCCGCCGCACGCAAGCAGAACCAGGCGTTCTACGAGTTCCTGGTGCCGCTGGTGAAGGGCTTCTCCACCGAGATGAGCCTGGAGGTCACGAGCCTCGCGGTGCAGGTGCACGGCGGCATGGGCTTCATCGAGGAAACCGGCATCGCGCAGATGTACCGCGACGCCAAGATCCTGACCATCTACGAAGGCACCACCGCGATCCAGGCGAACGACCTGGTCGGCCGCAAGACTGCCCGCGACGGCGGCGGCGTGGCGCGCGCCATCGCCGCGCAGATCGAGGTGACCGAAGGTGAACTGGCAGCGCGCGGCAGCGTCGCGGCCCAGGCGATGCTCAAGCGCCTGCGCGCGGCCCGGGTCGCCTACCTCGAGGTGGTGGACTACATCGTCGGCCACGGCAAGGCCGACCCCGGCGGCGTGTACGCCGGCTCGGTGCCCTACCTGATGCTGGCAGGCAACCTGGTGGCCGGCTGGCAGATGGCGCGCTCGCTGCTCATCGCCGAGGACCGCCTCGCCGCCGGCGAGGACGCGGCCTTCATGCAGGCCAAGATCACCACCGCCCGCTTCTACGCGGACCACATCCTCAGCCGGGCCCCCGGCCTGCGCGACAGCATCGTCGACGGCGCCGAGGCCGTCACCACCATGGCACTGGAGTCCTTCTGATGGCACTGCCCCCGATCCTGCAGAACCTGCCCCTGCCGATCATCGGCTCGCCGCTGTTCATCGTGAGCAACCCGAAGCTCGTGATCGAGCAGTGCAAGGCCGGCGTCGTGGGCTCGATGCCGGCGCTCAATGCGCGCCCGGCCGAGCAGCTCGACGAGTGGCTGGCCGAGATCACCGAGACGCTCGCCGCCTGGGACCGTGAGAACCCGGACCGCAAGGCCGCGCCCTTCGCGATCAACCAGATCGTTCACAAGACGAACGACCGGCTCGAGCACGACATGGCGGTCTGCGCCAAGTACAAGGTGCCGATCGTCATCACCTCTCTCGGCGCCCGCACCGACATCAATGACGCCGTGCACGCCTGGGGCGGCGTCGTGCTGCACGACATCATCAACAACTTCTTCGCGAAGAAGGCGATCGAGAAGGGCGCCGATGGCCTGATCGCCGTGGCCGCCGGCGCAGGCGGGCATGCGGGCGTGAAGAGCCCGTTCGCGCTGATCCAGGAGATCCGCGAGTGGTTCGACGGCCCGGTGGCCTTGTCGGGCTCCATCGCCAACGGCGGCGCGGTGCTCGCGGCGCAGGCCATGGGCGCCGATTTCGCCTACATCGGCTCGGCCTTCATCGCGACCGAGGAGGCCCGCGCCAGCGACGCCTACAAGCAGTGCATCGTCGAGAGCAACAGCGACGACATCGTGTACTCGAGCCTGTTCACCGGTGTTCATGGCAACTACCTGAAGCCCTCCATCCGCAACGCCGGCATGGACCCCGACAACCTGCCCGAGAGCGACCCGAGCAAGATGAACTTCGGCGGCGACACCGCGAAGAAGGCCTGGAAGGACATCTGGGGCTGCGGCCAGGGCATCGGCGCCGTCAAGCAGGTGCTGCCCACGCGCGAGCTGGTGGCGCGCCTGGCCGGCGAGTACCAGGCCGCGCGCGCGCGGGTCTGCGGGGGCTGAGCGTCATGGCGCGCATCGTCGTCCGCAACGCGAACCTGTTCGACAGCCGCGCCGGGGCGATGCGCCCGGGCACCACCATCGTCATCGAGGGCGATCGTTTCGCCGCGGTGACACAGGAGCCCGTGACCGTGGACGATGCGGCACGCGTCATCGACGCCGCGGGGCGGGCCGTGCTGCCCGGCCTCATCGACGCCCACGTGCACGTGGTCGCCACCTCGCACGACCTGGCCGGGCTCGCGCTGCAGCCGGCTTCGCTGGTGGCCGCCGAGAGCGGGCAACTGATGGCCGCCATGCTGCGCCGCGGTTTCACGACCGTGCGCGACGCCGCGGGCGCCGACCACGGCCTGCGCAGCGCCGTCGAGCGCGGCCTGTTCGAGGGGCCGCGCCTGTTCATCGCCGGCCAGCCCATCAGCCAGACCGGAGGCCATGCCGACATGCGCCCTCAGGGCGTGCGCGGGCCGCTGTTCTGCGCCTGCGCGGGCCTGGGGATCATCGGCGCCATCGCCGACGGCGTGGGCGAGGTGCGGCGCGCCGTGCGCGAGCAGGTGCGCCAGGGCGTGAACCACATCAAGATCATGGCCGGCGGCGGCGTGTCCAGCCCCACCGACCCCATCGACGGCACGCAGTTCTCGATGGAGGAACTGCGCGCTGCGGTGGAGGAGGCCGAGGCGGCGAACCTGTATGCGCTGGCGCACGCCTACTCGCCGCGCGCCGTCACGCGTGCGGTGCAGGCGGGCGTGCGGTCCATCGAGCACGGCAACCTCATCGACGAGGCCACCGCCCGCGTGATGAAGCAGCACGGCGCCTACTACGTGCCCACGCTGGCCACCTACGCGGCGCTGGCCGAAGAGGGCGTGCGCCTGGGCTGGTCCGAGGCCATGCTGCAGAAGCTGCAGGGCGTGGCCGACCGTGGCCTGGAGGCCGTGCGCATCGCGCGCGCCGAGGGGGTGCCGGTGGTCTTCGGCACCGACCTGCTGGGCTACATGCACGGCCGGCAGAACACAGAGTTCGACCTGCGCGCCACGGCGGTTCCGCCGCTGGAACTGCTGCAGAGCGCCACCTCGGTGGCCGCTCGCCTGATGGGGCAGGAGCGCCACATCGGCGCGGTGGTGCCTGGCGCCTTCGCCGACCTGCTGGTGGTCGACGGCGACCCGTCCCGGTCGCTGGGCATGCTGGCGCGCCCGGAGGCCGGCATCCGCCTTCTGATGCAGGGCGGGCGCGTGATCGAGGATCGCCTGGCTGCATGAAAAACGGGGCCCCGAAGGGCCCCGTGACATCAACCACCGGCGTTGCGTTTACTTCACCGAGGTGAAGCGCGCTTCCGGACGGTCGTCCGAGCGGTGCAGCGTCGTGACGTTGGACTTCATCGCCCAGGGGCGCATCTGGTGGTGCAGCGGGATCAGCAGGACTTCGTCCTTGATGCGCTGCAGTGCTTCACGGATCATCGCGTTGCGCTTGGTGACGTCGACTTCGGACTTCATCGCGTCGGTCAGGCGGTCCACGACGGGATCGCTGATCTTCGAGAAGTTGAAGTTGCCGTCAGCGCCCGTCGTGCGGGTGCGCACCAGCGACTGGATCATGTACTGCGCGTCGTAGGTGGCGACACCCCAGCCCAGCATGTACAGCGACGAGTCGAAGTTCTGGAACTTCTGGCTGAACGTGGCCATGTTCTCGGCGATGAGCTGCGCCTTCACGCCCGCACGCGCCCACATCGCGACGATCGCCTGGCAGATCTCCTCGTCGTTGACGTAGCGGTTGTTCGGGCAGTTCATGCGGATCTCGAAGCCGTCGGGGTAGCCGGCGTCGGCCAGCAGCTTCTTGGCACCGTCGTAGTCGACCCTGGTGGGCGTGTCGATCTCGTTGGTGTGTCCGTTGACGCCCGGCGCCACCATGATGCCCGCCGGGATCGACAGGCCGCGCATGATGGTGCGCTGGATGGCCGCGCGGTCGATGGACATGCTCAGGGCCTGGCGCACGCGCTTGTCGGCGAACGGGTTCTTGCCCTTGATGTTGCTGTACTTCAGCTCGGCACTGCCGACGTCCGGCGCCAGGTAGATGGTCCGGACTTCCGGCCCTTCCAGGACGCGGAGCTTGCTGTCGGCGCGCAGACGGGCCACGTCCTGCGTGGGCAGGTCGGTCAGCAGATCGACGTCACCCGACAGCAGCGCGGCGATGCGCGTGGCGTCGGACTTGATCGGGGTGTAGATCACCTCGGTCACGTTGCCGTCCTGCTTGCCCCACCAGGCGGGGTTGATGGTCATCGTCACGCGCTGGTCGGGCGTCCAGCCCGTGATGCGGAACGGGCCGGTGCCCATCACGTTGCGCGAGGCGAAGTTCTCTTCCTTGGCCTTGTAGTCCTGCGTGTTCAGCGTGTTGTTCTTCTCGGCCCATGCCTTGCTCATGATCCGGAAGTCGATGATGTTGCGCAGCAGGATCGGGTTCGGCGCGCTCAGGATGAAGTCGACCGTGGTGTCGTCGACCTTCTTGATCTCGCTGATGCCCGTCACGTAGATCTGCATCGTGCCCTGCGGCTGCTTGATGCGATTGAACGAGAAGATGACGTCGTCTGCCGTGAAGGCGCTGCCATCGTGGAACTTGATGCCCTTGCGCAGTTCGAAGCGCACCTGAGTGGGGCTGATGTACGTCCACTTCGTGGCCAGGCTGGGCTCGACCTCACGGTTCGGGCCGTAGCGGGTCAGGCCTTCGTAGGCGTGCATCAGGATGGCGTTGGTCGTCGCATGGTTCTGCGAGTGCGGGTCCATCGTCAGGATGTCGTTCTGGGCCGCCCAGCGCAGCGTGGCGGCCTGGGCCGGTGCTGACAGCGCGGCAGCGACTGCGGCGACAGCCAGCAGGGCTTTCATCTTCATGGAGAAACTCCTCGGGTGAACGGAAGGTGTGATCGTAGAGGCGCCCGCGCCTCGGCGCGTTCGGTATCTACCCGGGAAGCAAGGCCCGTACCGCGACGTTCAGTCGGTGTCGAGATCGGCGTCGCAGCCCCTGGCGGCGGCGATCCAGCGCCACGCCAGGCGGCGTGCCAGCGTGGCCGGCAGCCAGGGCAGCCAGCGCCTGGGCGCCACCAGCACGCCGCAGCGGTAGCGCTCGCCGTCCCACTCCAGCGCGTGGCAGGCGCCCTGGCGGCGCCGCGACAGCAGCATGCCCAGCGGGCAGGGCGCCCAGGCGCAGCACACGCCGCAGCCGTTGCAGGGCTGGCCGGTGGGAGGCTTGGGCGGCGCCTCGGCGCGCAGCAGGATCACGGCATGTGGCATTCAGCCGACAGTCTGTGCACAACTGCCGTGCACTGTCAGCGGAACAGCAGGTTCGATACGGTCCAATTGCGGGCATCGGTCAGGTTGCGGGTGGTAAAGTCCAACCCTGACTAGACGTGGCCCTTCCCCGTCCCCTTGCCCGCGTGTCCCATGCGGCAAGGCGGGTCGCAATCCGCCAACCGGTGCAGCCGGGGCCGCGGAAGGTTGTTCAACCCATCGGAGTCCTGGCAGAGCCCGGACGAAAGGTGAGCGAAAGATGATGCACCAACACAGGTCCAACTCGTACCTGTTCGGCGGCAATGCGCCGTATGTCGAGGAACTCTATGAGGCCTACCTCGACAACCCAGGCAGCGTGCCCGACAACTGGCGGACCTACTTCGACAACCTGCAGCATGTGCCGGCGGTCGATGGTTCCGAGGCGCGGGATGTCGCGCACGCACCGGTCATCGAATCTTTCGCGCAGCGCGCCAAGTCCGGCGGCTTCGTCGTCAAGTCCACCGGCGACGACCTCGCCATCGCGCGCAAGCAGCTGCACGTGCAGTCGCTCATCGCCGCCTACCGTTCGCTCGGCGCCCGCTGGGCCGACCTGGACCCCCTCAAGCGCACCGAGCGCCCCAAGATCCCCGAGCTGGAGCCCGCGTTCTACGACCTGACCGAGTCCGACATGGACATCACGTTCAGTGCGACGAACACGTACTTCAGCAAGGCCGAGCACATGACCCTGCGGGAGATCCTGCAGGCTCTGCGCGAGACCTACTGCGGGTCGATCGGCGCCGAGATCATGCACATCACCGAGCCGGTGGAAAAGCGCTGGTGGCAGGAACGGCTGGAGAGCGTGCGCGGCAAGGCCAGCTTCACCGCTGACGAGAAGAAGCACATCCTCGACCGCCTGACGGCCGGCGAGGGCCTGGAGCGCTATCTCCACACCAAGTACGTCGGCCAGAAGCGCTTCTCGCTCGAGGGCGGCGAGAGCTTCATCGCCTCGATGGACGAGGTCATCCAGCGCGCGGGCGCCCATGGCGTCCAGGAAATCGTGATCGGCATGGCCCACCGCGGCCGCCTGAACGTGCTCGTGAACACCCTCGGCAAGATGCCCAAGGACCTGTTCGCGGAGTTCGACCACACCGCCAAGGAAGACCTTCCTTCCGGCGACGTGAAGTACCACCAGGGCTTCTCCAGCGACGTCACCACCCGCGGCGGCCCGGTTCACCTGAGCCTGGCCTTCAACCCTTCGCACCTCGAGATCGTGAACCCGGTCGTCGAGGGCTCGGTCAAGGCGCGCATGGAGCGCCGCGGCGACGCCACGGGCGCGCAGGTGCTGCCGGTGCTGGTGCACGGCGACGCCGCCTTCGCGGGCCAGGGCGTGGTCATGGAGACGCTGGCCTTGGCGCAGACGCGTGGCTACCGCACTGGCGGCACCGTGCACCTGGTCATCAACAACCAGATCGGCTTCACCACCAGCGACCCGCGCGATAGCCGCTCGTCCCTGTATTGCACCGACGTCGTGAAGATGATCGATGCACCCGTGCTGCACGTGAACGGGGACGACCCCGAGGCGGTGGTGCAGTGCACCCAGATCGCCATGGACTACCGCCAGCAGTTCGGCAAGGACGTCGTGGTCGACATCGTCTGCTTCCGCAAGCTGGGCCACAACGAGCAGGACACGCCCAGCCTGACCCAGCCGCTGATGTACAAGAAGATCGCCCAGCACCCGGGCACCCGCCGCCTGTACGGCGACAAGCTGGTGGCGCAGGGCGTGCTGCCGGCCGATGGCCCGGACGCCATGGTCAAGGCCTACCGCGCCGCGATGGACGAAGGCCGCCACACCGTCGACCCGGTGCTGACCAACTTCAAGAGCAAGTACGCCGTCGACTGGGCGCCCTTCCTGGGCAAGAAGTGGACGGATGCCTCCGACACCGCGCTCCCGCTGGCCGAGGTCAAGCGCCTGGCCGAGCGCGTGACCACGGTGCCGAAGGACTTCAAGGTCCACCCGCTCGTCGAGAAAGTGCTGGCCGACCGCGCCGCGATGGGCCGCGGCGAGATCAACGTCGACTGGGGCATGGGCGAGACCATGGCCTATGCCTCGCTGGTGGCCAGCGGCTATGCCGTTCGCCTGTCCGGCGAAGACTGCGGCCGCGGCACGTTCACGCACCGCCACGCGGTGCTGCACGACCAGAACCGCGAGAAGTGGGACACCGGCACCTACGTTCCGCTGGAGAACGTGGCCGATGGCCAAGCGCAGTTCCGCGTCATCGATTCGCTGCTGTCCGAAGAGGCCGTCCTGGGCTTCGAGTACGGCTACGCTTCCGCCGAGCCGAACACGCTGGTCATCTGGGAAGCGCAGTTCGGCGACTTCGTCAACGGTGCGCAGGTCGTCATCGACCAGTTCATCGCGAGCGGCGAAGTGAAGTGGGGCCGCGTCAACGGCCTGACGCTGATGCTGCCGCACGGCTACGAAGGGCAGGGCCCCGAGCACAGCTCGGCGCGCCTGGAGCGCTTCATGCAGCTGGCCGCTGACAACAACATGCAGATCTGCCAGCCCACGTCGTCGAGCCAGATCTTCCATCTGCTGCGCCGGCAGATGGTGCGCCAGTTCCGCAAGCCGCTGATCATCCTGACGCCGAAGTCGCTGCTGCGCGCCAAGGACGCCACGTCGCCGCTGGCCGAGTTCACGAAGGGCGAGTTCCGCACCGTGATCGGGCCGCAGCGCGGGGACATCGAGGGCGATCAGGTCAAGCGCGTGATCATCTGCTCCGGCAAGGTCGCGTACGACCTGCAGCGCCGGCGCGAGGAGAAGAAGTCATCCGACGTGGCCATCCTGCGCGTGGAGCAGCTGTATCCGTTCCCGCACAAGGCGTTCTCCACCGAGATGAAGCGGTTCCCGAACGCCACCGAAGTGGTGTGGTGCCAGGACGAGCCGCAGAACCAGGGCGCCTGGTTCTTCATCCAGCACCAGATCCACGAGAACATGCTCGAGGGTCAGCGCCTGGGCTATGCCGGTCGCGCCGCCTCGGCGTCACCGGCGGTGGGCTACGCCCATTTGCACCAGGAACAGCAGAAGGCCCTGGTCGACCAGGCTTTCGGCAAGCTCAAGGGCTTCGTTCTGACGAAGTGAGCCCGACCCGCATCTGACAAGAAAGAAGAGAGATGGCCATCGTAGAAGTCAAGGTCCCGCAGCTGTCCGAATCCGTCGCCGAAGCGACGCTGCTGCAGTGGAAGAAGAAGCCCGGCGAAGCCGTGGCGCTGGATGAGATCCTGATCGAGATCGAGACCGACAAGGTCGTGCTGGAAGTCCCGGCGCCGGCGGCCGGCGTCATGGCCGAGCTGGTGGTGGCGGACGGCGGCACCGTCGTCAGCGATCAGCTGATCGCGCGCATCGACACCGCCGCCACCGCGTCGGCGGCACCTGCCGCTGCCGCGCCGGCCCCTGCGGCCGCAGCACCTGCGCCCGCGCCGGCTGCTGCCGCAGCGCCCGTCTCGGCCGCCAAGGCCGGTGTCGCGATGCCCGCGGCAGCCAAGCTGATGGCCGACAACAGCATGGCGTCGGGCTCGGTGCCCGGCACCGGCAAGGACGGCCGCGTGACCAAGGGCGACGTGCTCGGCGCGCTCGCTGCGCCGAAGCCGGCGGCACCGGCTGCCGCGCCCGCGGCGGCTGCCAAGCCGGCGCTGCAGCAGGTTGCCGCACCGATGGGCATGAATCTCGGCGACCGCCCTGAACAGCGCGTGCCGATGTCCCGCCTGCGTGCCCGCATCGCCGAGCGCCTGGTCCAGTCGCAGAGCACCAATGCCATCCTGACCACCTTCAACGAGGTCAACATGGCCCCGGTGATGGAGATGCGCAAGAAGTTCCAGGAGAAGTTCGAGAAGGAGCACGGCGTGAAGCTGGGCTTCATGAGCTTCTTCGTGAAGGCGGCCGTCGCGGCGCTGAAGAAGTACCCGATCATCAATGCCTCGGTGGACGGCAACGACATCGTGTACCACGGCTACTTCGACATCGGCATCGCGGTGGGTTCGCCGCGCGGCCTGGTGGTGCCGGTGCTGCGCAACGTCGACCAGATGTCCTTCGCCGACATCGAGAAGAAGATCGCCGAGTTCGGCCAGAAGGCCAAGGACGGCAAGCTCGGCATCGACGAGCTGACTGGCGGCACCTTCAGCATCAGCAACGGCGGCACCTTCGGCTCGATGCTGTCGACGCCCATCATCAACCCGCCGCAGAGCGCGATCCTGGGGGTTCACGCCACCAAGGACCGTGCGGTCGTCGAGAACGGTCAGGTCGTGGTCCGCCCGATCAACTACCTGGCGATGAGCTATGACCACCGGATCATCGACGGCCGCGAAGCCGTGCTTGGCCTGGTGACGATGAAGGAAGCGCTGGAGGACCCGGCGCGGCTGCTGTTCGACATCTGACCACCCTGAAGGGGAACCCATGAGCCTGGCCGAAGAACTTTCACGCCTGGAGGCGCTGCGCGCCGCCGGGTCGCTCACCGACGACGAGTTCCAGCGTGCCAAGGCTCGGGTCCTTTCCGGGGAACCCGCACCCTTTTCGTCCCCCCAGTTCAACCGCTTCCGCCGCAGCCGCACCGACCGCTGGCTGGGCGGGGTCTGCGGCGGCATCGCCGTCATCAGCGGGGTCGACACCTGGGTGTGGCGGCTTCTGCTGACGGTGCTGGCCATCTTCGGCGGCACCGGCGTGCTGCTGTACCTCCTGCTCTGGATCTTCGTCCCCGAGGACGGGTCCGCCAACTGATCACACCATGTCCCAATCTTTCGACGTCATCGTCATCGGCGGTGGCCCCGGTGGCTACATCGCCGCCATCCGCGCCGCCCAGCTGGGCTTCAAGACCGCCTGCATCGACGAGTGGAAGAACGCCGCCGGCGGCCCCGCCCCGGGCGGTACCTGCACGAACGTGGGCTGCATTCCCAGCAAGGCGCTGCTGCAGTCGAGCGAGCACTACGAGCAGGCGGCGCACCACTTCGCCGACCACGGCATCGGCCTGAAGGACCTGAGCATCGACGTGCCGAAGATGCTGGCCCGCAAGGACCAGGTCGTGAAGCAGAACAACGACGGCATCCTGTACCTCCTCAAGAAGAACAAGATCAGCTTCTTCCACGGCCGCGGCTCGTTCGTCCGCGCGGTCGAGGGTGGCTACGAGATCGCCGTCGGCGCCGAGACCCTGACGGGCCGGCAGGTCGTCGTGGCCACGGGCTCGAGCGCGCGCGCGCTGCCGGGCACGCCCTTCGACGAGCAGCAGATCCTCAGCAACGACGGCGCGCTGCGCGTCGGCGCGGTGCCGAAGAAGCTGGGCCTCATCGGCGCCGGCGTCATCGGCCTGGAGATGGGCTCCGTGTGGCGTCGTCTCGGCGCGGAGGTCACGGTGCTCGAAGGGCTGCCCACCTTCCTGGGGGCGGTGGACGAGCAGATCGCCAAGGAAGCCCACAAGGCGTTCACGAAGCAGGGCCTGAAGATCGAGCTCGGCGTGAAGGTCGGCGAGATCAAGACGGGCAAGAAGGGCGTGAACATCGCCTGGACCAACGCCAAGGGCGAAGCCCAGGAACTGGTGGTCGACAAGCTCATCATCTCCATCGGCCGCGTGCCCAACACCACGGGGCTCAACGTCGAGGCCGTGGGCCTGAAGCTCGACGAACGCGGCGCCATCGTCGTGGACGCCGAGTGCCGGACCAACCTGCCCGGCGTGTGGGCGGTGGGCGACGTCGTCCGCGGGCCGATGCTCGCCCACAAGGCCGAAGAAGAGGGCGTTGCGGTGGCCGAGCGCATGGCCGGGCAGCACGGCCACGTCAACTTCAACACGATCCCCTGGGTCATCTACACCAGCCCCGAGATCGCGTGGGTGGGCGAGACCGAGCAGCAGCTCAAGGCGCGGGGCGCCCAGTACAAGGCCGGCACCTTCCCGTTCCTGGCCAACGGCCGTGCGCGCGCGCTCGGCGACACCACCGGCATGGTCAAGTTCCTGGCCGATGCCGTCACCGACGAGATCCTGGGCGTGCACATCGTCGGCCCGATGGCCAGCGAACTGATCGCCGAGGCCGTGGTGGCGATGGAGTTCCGCGCCAGCAGCGAGGACATCGCGCGCATCTGCCACGCGCACCCGTCGCTCAGCGAGGCGACGAAGGAAGCCGCGCTCGCGGTCGACAAGCGCACCCTGAATTTCTGAAGCCCGGGGCGATGGGTGTCAGGGCGCTGTACGAGGCCACGCTCGCCGAGCGTGGCTACGCGACCGACGACGCGCAGTTGCGCGCCGTTGCCGCGCTGGAGCGCTGCGAGGACGAGTGGGCGACCTACAAGGCTCGGCGGCGCAACCCGCTGACAAAGCTGCTGGTGCGCCCGCCGATCCCGCGTGGCGTCTACATGTGGGGCGGTGTCGGGCGCGGCAAGAGCTTCCTGATGGACTGCTTCTTCCAGTCGGTGCCGCTCACGCGCAAGACGCGCCTGCACTTCCACGAGTTCATGCGCGAGGTGCACCGTGAACTGCAGGAGCTGAAGGGCACGGCCGACCCGCTGCAGGTGCTGGGCGAGCGCATCGCGCGCCGTTTCCGACTGATCTGCTTCGACGAGTTCCACGTCGCCGACGTCACCGACGCGATGATCCTGCACCGCTTGCTGGTGTCGATGTTCGAACACCGCGTCAGCATCGTCACGACGTCCAACTTTCACCCCGACGGCCTGTACCCCAACGGGCTGCACCGCGACCGCATCCTGCCGGCCATCGCGCTGCTCAAGGACAAGCTCGAGGTGCTGAACGTCGACGCCGGAAACGACTACCGGCGCCGCACGCTGCAGCAGGTGCAGATGTACCACCAGCCGCTGGGTGAGGTCGCCGAGGCCGAGATGGCGCAGGCCTTCACCAACCTGGCTGAGGCGCGCGAGGAGCCGCCGGTGCTGAACATCGAGCACCGGGAACTGCGTGCGCTTCGGCGTGCCGGCGGCGTGGTGTGGTTCGACTTCAAGACGCTGTGCGGCGGCCCGCGTTCGCAGAACGACTACCTCGAGATCGCATCGCGGTTTCACACGGTGCTGCTGTCGGGCGTGCCCCTGATGCCGCCGCGCCTCGCCAGCGAGGCGCGCCGCTTCACGTGGCTGGTGGACGTGCTCTACGACCGGCGCGTCAAGCTGATCCTCTCCGCCGAGGTGCCGGCCGACCAGCTCTACACCGAAGGGCCGATGTCGCACGAGTTTCCGCGGACGGTGTCGCGGCTGCACGAGATGCAGTCGGCCGAATACCTGGAGCTGGAACGGCGAGAGGTCGACACCGGGCTCACCTGAGCCCGCCGGCGCAAGCCGCGCTTCAGCGCAGCGGGTCGATCCTGATCATGGCGAGAGACAGGTTGTCGCCGCCGCCGCGTGCGCGCTGGCGCGCCTTGTTGATCAGCATCTCGCTGGCTTCCCGCGGGGGCAGGGTGTTCACGATCGCACCCAGTTCCTTCGGCGTGAAGTAGTGCCACAGGCCGTCGCTGCAGGCCAGCATCGTGTCGCCGGGCTGGAGCTCGCCGAGCGACCAGGGTGAATGCGGCGGATCCTGGTGCGTGCCGAGGCAGCCGGTCAGCAGGTTGGACTGCGGGTGAGAGTTGGCCTGCTCCTCGGTGATCTTGCCTTCCTCGACAAGGCGCTGCACGAAGGAGTGGTCTACGCTGCGGCCGACCATCTCGCCGCCGCGGAAGTGATACACGCGGGAGTCGCCGGCGTGCACGGCCTCGCACATCAGGTTGGGCGTGAGCAGGTAGGCGGCCACGGTGCTGTGCGGCTCTTCCTCGGCCGTGATCGCGGTCAGCTTGATCATCAGGTGGGATTCGTCCACCAGGGCCTTCAGCAACTCGGCGGCGTCGTCCTTGCCCGGCACGAAGCGGTCGAACAGTTGGCGGGCGGTCAGGAGAACCTGGTCCGCGGCCTTGCGGCCGCCGCTCTTGCCGCCCATGCCGTCGGCCAGCACGGCCAGAGCACAGCCTTGCACGCGCTCGTGCATCAGGATCTCGACCTGATCCTGCTGATAGGCACGGTCACCGCGATGCAGGCCGGTGGAGGCGGTCATTCGAAATGCGGTAGCGCTCATTGAGCCGGACTATAAACTCGGCTCCTGCCTGCATTCCCATGGATCAAGACCTGCATTCCCCTCATCGACGACTGATCGAGTTGCGCATGGAACATGCCGATCTCGACAGCCTGATCGATTGCACGGCCGAGGCTCCTCCGCTCGACGACCTCAGCCTTCGCCGCCTGAAGAAGCGCCGCCTGGTGCTGCGCGACCAGATCTCGCGGCTGGAAATCGAGCTCGACCCGCCGGAGCCCGCCTGAGCGCCACGGATCTGGCACGCCAGGTGGCCGAGGCCTTCGAGGATGGCGGCCCGCTCGCGCGCCGTGACCCCGGATTCAAGCCCCGCGCGGCACAGGACCGCCTGTCCGCGGCCGTGGCCGAAGCGCTCGAGCAGCGTCACGCGCTCGTGGCCGAGGCCGGCACGGGTGTCGGCAAGACCTTCGCCTACCTCGTGCCGTTGCTGCTGTCCGGCGGGCGCGCGCTGGTCAGCACCGCCACCAAGAGCCTGCAGGACCAGCTCTTCCTTCGGGACCTGCCTCGCCTGCGGGACGCATTGGGCGTGCCCGTGACGCTGGCGCTGCTGAAGGGCCGCGCCAGCTACCTGTGCCGCCACCGGCTCGAGATGGCCCGCCTCAGCGCGCAGCTGCCCGACCGCTGGGCCGTGCGGCAACTGGCCCGGGTCGAGACCTGGGCGCAGTCCACCCGCAGCGGGGATCTCGCCGAGATCGACGGCCTGGACGACCGCTCCCCGGTGATCCCGCTCGTGACATCCACGCGCGAGAACTGCCTGGGCAGCGATTGCCCGGCCTATCGCAACTGCCACGTGATGCAGGCGCGGCGCGATGCCATGGCGGCCGACCTCGTCGTCATCAACCACCACCTGTTCTTCGCCGACCTGTCCCTGCGCGACAGCGGCGTGGCCGAACTGCTGCCCACCGTGGACGCCGCCGTCTTCGACGAGGCACACCAGCTCGTCGAGGCCGGCGTGCAGTTTCTGGGCAGCACCTTGTCCACGGGGCAGGCGCTGGATCTTGCGCGCGATGTGCTGGGCGTCGGCCTGCAGCATGCACGCGGCCTGCAGGATTGGCAGGGCCTGTCCGCGCGCCTGGAACTCGCGGCCCGCGAACTGCGCCTGGCCTGTGCCGGCCCGCGCCACGACGTGCGCGGCACGCTGAAGCTGCGCTACGAGGAATGCGCCGCCGACGGCATGCTCGACGCCCCGCTGGCTGCGCTGGCCGCTGCTGCCGAATCCACCGCGCTGGCCTGCGAGGCCATGGAAGGCGCCGCGCCCGATTTTCTGCGCCTGGCCGAACGGGCCCGCGCGCTCATGGCGCTGATGGCGCGCTTCCTGGGCCCGCTGCCCAACGGCCATGTCCGCTGGGTGGATCTGAGCACGCACCAGGCGCGCCTGGTGGAGTCGCCGCTGGACATCCGGTCGATGCTGACCGAGCAGCGCCAGAAGGCGCCGAGGGCCTGGATCTTCACCTCGGCCACGCTGGGCGACGATGATGAACTGGGCTGGTTCACGCGGTCCACAGGCCTTGAGGATGCCGTGCACCTGCGCGTGGGCAGCCCCTTCGACTACCCGAACCAGGCGCGGCTGTGGGTGCCTTCGCGCCTGCCGCTGCCCAACGACGGCGCGCACCCGGCGGCCGTGGGGACGCTGGCGGCGCGTTGCGCCCACCGTCTGGGTGGCCGTACCTTCGTGCTGACGACCACGCTGCGCGTGCTGCCGGGCATCGCCGACGCGCTGCGCGCCTGGCTTGAAAAGCAGGGCGCGACGCTGGAGGTCCTGGTGCAGGGCAGCGAGCCGCGGCGCACGCTGCTGCAGCGTTTCGGCGACGGTGTCGGCAAGGTGCTGGTGGGTTCGCACAGCTTCTGGGAGGGCATCGACATGCCGGGCGATGCCCTGCAATGCGTGCTGATCGACAAGCTGCCGTTCCCGCCCCCGAACGATCCGCTGGTGGAGGCCCGCGTGCGCCAGCTCAAGGCCGAGGGCAAGGACCCGTTCGATGCCTACTTCGTGGCCGAGGCGGCAGTGGCCCTGAAGCAGGGCGCCGGGCGATTGATCCGCACGGAATCCGACCGCGGCCTGCTCGTGTTGTGCGATACGCGCCTCGCCAACTCACGCTATGGAGAGCGGCTGCTGGCCGCGTTGCCCCCGATGGGGCGAATCCACAGCCAGGAAGAGGCCGGCCAGTGGCTGGCCAGCCTGGCCGCTTAGGCGCGCTTGAATATCAAGGTGTTCTTGATCAGCACAGGCAAATAGGCAAAGGTCTTGATGGAGGCAGATCGAAATCCATCGAACTGCAGCCACGCTTCATCACTGAAGTAGTTGAGCGCCGGAACGGCTCGCTTTCTGCCCCACGGTTTGAGCTGCCAGCGCCACACCATCGTGTGGGGCTCGAGCCGGGTGGCGATGCTGGGTACGACGACCGAGTAGGCTTTTCCGACGCGTTCGATCTCCCGCGTCATTTCCAGCAGCCTGGAGATGGGTTCGATGTGCTCGAGAACACCGATCGAGACGACCAGATCGAAGTACCCGTCAGGAAAGGGGATGTTCGTTGCGTCCCCATGAACGAAGCTGAAATTCGGTTGCTGGATGCCGTAGTCGTCGATGTCCATGCCGAACAGCTTCAGTTGGCTCATGCCGCGGAAGTGGGAAATGAAATCCTGCCCGTTGCCGCAGCCGATTTCCAGAATGCGCAGTTCCTGTTTCGGGTTGATGCCCGCCGACTGCAGCATCAGATCGACTCGCCGTCTCTTCGCTCGGCGCGCAACGCCAATGCGATTCCAGACGGGATACAGGAGGTTGAATACCCGTTCCCGGAACGTCAGGCGCAGGCGGTTCGTGGCATCCAGCGTGATCTCTTTCCTTCTCGAATTGAAGCCGACTCCCGGTCGGGGCGACGACGCGAACCCGGTGTTCGCTCAGATCAGCCCAGCATCTAGCTTGGGCGATGCGCCTGGGAATTGCCTCATACGCCGAGTGGACGGACGGGCCTTGACATGACGTGACATGCCGCGAGTCCTCCGGTTACTCCTGATGCCGCAGTCCGTCTGGCGCGCGGACTGACGAGTGAGCTTGGGCCGGGGACGGATCAGGGGCAAGCAAGCCAGGGCTTGGACGAGGAAATCGGCCCGGGAGGGCCGATTTCAGGCAAACCAGACAGCCGGACAGGCAACGATTCAGCCGTTTGCTACCAGAACTGCCACCAGGCCTTGTCGGGCCCGCGAAGACCTTCCACCAGGAAGCGGCTGGAGGGAAAGTTCTGCTTCAGCACGCGGTCGCTGCCGTCACGCAGTTCCTTCAACCCCAGCTTGTCGTAGCTCAGCGACAGGATGTAGAGCGCCTCTTCGGCCGAGGGCGAGTTCTGGAAGTCGGCCACCGCGCGCTGCGCGCGGTTGGCCGCAGCCACATAGGCGCCGCGCCGGTAGTAGTAGCGCGCCACGTGCACTTCGTGGCTGGCCAGCGCGTTGACGATGTAGCCCATGCGGACCGCGGCGTCGGGCGTGTAGCGCGAATCGGGGAACTGCTCGGTGAGCTGCTTGAACGACTGGAAGGCGTCGCGTGACGCCTGCTGGTCGCGCTCGGACAGGTCCTGACGCGAGATCGAGGCCAGGAACCCCAGGTTGTCGTTGAAGTTCACCAGACCGCGCAGATACAGCGCGTAGTCGAGCGCCGGGCTGGACGGGTTGAACTTGATGAAGCGGTCCAGCGTGGCCAGCGCGGCTGCACGCTCGCCGGTGCGCCACTGCACGTAGGCGAGGTCGATCTGCGCCTGTTGCGCCAGCAGGGTGCCGGCCCCGAGGGCCTCGACCCGGGCGAGGCGCTTGATGGCGGCGTCATAGGCGCCGCTGTCCATCTCCTGACGCGCTTCGGCGTACATCTCCTCGGCGCTCGTGTCGCGCGGGTCCTTCGGCGCCATGCCGCAGCCCGCAAGGGCCAATGCGGACAGCGACAGCAGAAGGGTCGAGGCGCGTACGCGCAGGAGGGTCCACGGGCTCATCGTCGGGGGATCGCGACCGGGCGGCCGCTCGCAGAGAATGCAGTCATGGATTATAGAGACGCGGCCACCGCAGGCCCGATGGACGAGGATGAGGCCGGCGGGGCCTTCGAGACACGCGAGGCCCCGATCACCTCGGCCGAACACGGCGAGCGCCTGGACAAGGTGCTCGCCGTGCGGGTGCCCGAGTTCTCGCGCACCTGGATGCAGGCCCTGGTGGAGCGCGGCCATGTGCGGCTGGACGGCGTGGTGGCCACCGCGTCCTCGCGCCGGGTGCGGGCGCGCCAGAAGCTCGCGGTGGACCTCGTGCCGACCGACGAGAGCCTGGCCTTCCGCCCGCAGGCCAAGGAGATCACGGCTCTGTGGGAGGACGAGCATCTGCTGGTGCTCGACAAGCCGGCAGGTCTGGTGGTGCACCCGGCTGCCGGCAACTGGTCGGGCACCTTGCTGAACGGCCTGCTGGCGCGCCACCCCGGCGCGGCCCAACTGCCACGCGCCGGCATCGTTCACCGTCTCGACAAGGACACCTCGGGCGTGATGGTCGTCGGCAAGACGCTGCTGGCGGTGACGGCGCTGTCGCGGGCCATCGCGGATCGCAGCGTGCAGCGCCGCTATCTCGCCATCGCCGAAGGTGCGGTGACCGGGGCGGAGTTCAGCATCGAGGCGCCGATCGGCAGGGACCCGGTGTCCCGGGTCCGGATGGCGGTGGTTGCCAACGGCAAACCGGCGCGCACCGACGTGCGGCGCGTGGCCGTGAAGGGCGGTTTCAGTGCGCTCCGGTGCGCGCTGCACACGGGCCGCACGCACCAGATCCGGGTCCATCTGGCGTCGCGCGGGCACCCGCTGGTGGGCGACACGGTCTATGGCGGCCACCCGGCGCTGGGGCTCGTGCGCCAGGGCCTGCACGCGTTTCGCCTGGTGCTCACGCATCCGGTGACGGGCGCGGTGGTGGAGGTGCGCTGCGCGCCGCCGCCCGACTTCGCTGCGGCCTGGTCTGCCGTTGCGGGCGCGCAGGGACTAGAATAAGCTCCCGACGGCCCGCAGTGTGCCGGATGGCCGCACAGCGGCCCCGCACCTCAGCGCGCCCTGGCCCGGGTTCCCTCGTTGGCGAGACCCCGGCCCCCCGGCACTGCCGCGTACAGCGCGGCTTGCCCCCTTGGACCTGGATTGGCATGAACACAACGGATGCGAAACGCGTCCTCGAGACCGCGCTCATCTGCGCGCCGATGCCGCTGCCGCTGCGCGAGTTGAAGGTACTCTTCGACGACCAGATCGGCTCGGACACGCTGCGCACGCTGCTGGATGAGTTGGCTGCCGACTGGCAGGGCCGCGGCGTGGAGCTCGTTTCCCTGGCTTCCGGCTGGCGCTTCCAGAGCCGCGCGGAGATGCGCAGCTACCTCGATCGCCTGCACCCCGAGAAGCCGCCGCGCTATTCGCGCGCGGCGCTCGAGACGCTGGCCATCGTCGCCTACCGCCAACCCGTGACCCGCGGCGACATCGAGGACATCCGCGGTGTGACCGTCAGCACCCAGATCGTCAAGCAGCTCGAGGACCGCGGCTGGATCGAGGCCATCGGCTACCGGGAGGCCCCGGGCCGCCCTGCGCTGTACGCCACGACCCGGCAGTTTCTCGACGACCTGGGGCTGGAGAGCCTCTCGCAACTGCCGCCCATCGAGGCGCACGGTGGCGAGGAAGCCCTGGCCGCCTTGCAGGCGCTGCCTGCCGAGTCACCCGGGACGGCCGACGACGAGCAGCCCCAACTGCCCCTGGAAGCCGCGCCTGACGAGCCGGCCGAGTCCGTCGAGCCTGTCGAAACCGTCGAAGCCGCAGACGCCCCCGTCGAAGACGCGACCCCAGCGGTCGACGTCTCACCACCCGCACCCCCTTCCGCGGAAGAACCCACGCCATGAATCCGAGCGATGCCGACCCCCCCGTGACCGATCCGGTCACGCCCGACGCCGCCGAAGCCGCGCCGAAGAAGCGCCGGGCGCCGCGCAAGAAGGTCCTTGCGACCGACGCTGCTGCGGAAGGCTCGATGTCCGCCGACGCCGCTGCGCCTGTTGACGCGAGTGCTGACGCGCCTTCCGATGCCCCCGCGCCCGCCGATGCGCCTGTGCGGCCCGCCCCCAGGAAGCGCAGGGCTGCCGCTGCGGTCGCAGCGGAGGCTGAGCCCGCTCCGGGCAGTGCCGGGTCGACGGCCGGCCATGCACCGGCCGGTGGTGGCGGTGATCGTGAACCCGCCCTCCAATCCGGCGCTCAAGCCAGCGGCGATTCGGCTGGCCGGGCTGGCAGTGACGCCGGCGGCGAGCGCGACAGCGCGGGCACGAGCGCGGGTACAAGTACGGGTACAAGCACGGGTACAGGCACGGGCACGGGCACAGGCGAGGCATCAAGCGAGGGCGGAAACGCCGGTGCGGCCGAGGCTGGCGAGGGTGGTGAATCGGGCGAAGCCCGCGAGGGCCGCCGAAGCCGCAATCGCCGGCGCGGACGACGCCGTGGCGGCGAAGGCCGCGATGGACGGGAAGAGGGCGCGCCTGGCGCGCCGGGTGCCACGGGCGATGCCCCGGCGGCGCCGCCCGCTGCGGCCAGCGCCGTCGAGCGTTTTGCCGAAGTCCTGTCCGGCGCCTACGACGAAGTGGGCGAGGAGCCGCTGCCCGGTGAGGAAGCCAATGACGGCGATGCCGGTCTCGAGGCTGGTGAAGCCGGCGAGGCGGGCGACAACGCCGCCGAGGCCGCAACCGAGCCTGGCATGCCGCAGGGCAGCGCCGAGGACGGCGCCGGCAAGCGCGTGCTGGCGCCCGAGCCCGACGCGCCCAAGCTGCACAAGGTGCTGGCCCAGGCCGGCATCGGCTCGCGCCGCGATCTCGAGCAGATGATCGCCGACGGCCGAGTCACCGTGAACGGCGAGGCCGCGCACACGGGCCAGCGCATCAGCTACGGCGACAACGTCCGCGTCGATGGCAAGCCCATCCGCGTGCGCATCCAGCCCCCGAAGGCGCGCGTGCTGGCTTATCACAAGCCTGCGGGCGAGGTGGTCTCGCACGACGACCCGCAGCAGCGCCCCACGGTGTTCCGGCGCCTGCCGCGCCTTCAGCAGGGCAAGTGGCAGTCTGTCGGACGCCTGGACCTGAACACCGAAGGCCTGCTGCTCTTCACGAACTCCGGCGAACTGGCGAACCAGCTCATGCACCCGCGCTTCGGCGTGGAGCGCGAGTACGCGGTGCGTTCGCTCGGCGTGCTCGACGAGGCGCAGCGCAACCGCCTGCTCGAAGGCGTCGAGATCGACGGCCAGCGCGCCGGGTTCAAGAGCATCGAGGACGGCGGCGGCGAAGGCGCGAACCACTGGTACCGCGTCGTCATCACCGAAGGCCGCAACCGCGAGGTGCGCAAGCTCTTCGAGTCCGTGGGTCACGCCGTCAGCCGCCTGATCCGGATCCGTTACGGCACCGTGGTGCTGCCGCGCGGCCTGAAACGCGGCGTCTGGGTCGACCTGAGCGAAGACGATGTGCGCACGCTGCGCCGCCTGGCGGCCGTGCCGGGCGCCCCGGGCCCGCGCGAACAGCGCGAGCCACGCGACCAGCGCGAACAGCGCGAACAGCGTGACGGCCGCGAAGCCAGGCCCGAGCAGGCAGGCGAGGGCGACCGCAAGGGCCGCCGCGGGCGCAACAAGCCCCGTGGCGATGGCCGTGTCGAAGGGCAGGGCCCCGGCCAGGCCCCCGGCCGCGGCGAAGGCCGCCCGGGTGGCCAGGCCCGCGGCGAGCCGCGGGGAGAGCCCCGGGGTGAGCCTCGCGGCGAGCCGCGTGGCGATGGTCCGACGATCCCGAACCCGTTGCAGCAGACCTACGACCGTCGAGCTGTCCAGCAGGCGCGCCGCGAAGCGCCGCGCGGCGACGACGACGATGACGAGAACATCGGCCCGATTCCGAATCCGCTGCAGCAGACCTACGACAAGACCGTCATGCAGCGCAGCAAGGCGCGTCGTGACCTGCCCGAGGACGGGCCGATCCCGAACCCGCTGCAGCAGACCTACGACAAGCGCTTCGTGCAGAAGGCCAAGCCGCTGGGCGGCGGCAAGCTGCGCGGCCCGAAGACCCCCGACGGCCAACCCGACCCGATGCAGACCGCCGTGGGCTACATCGGCGCCGACGCCTTCCATCGCAAGATGAACGGCGGCGGTGGCGGGGGCGGCGGTGGAGGCGGCGGGCGTCGCGGTGGCGGCGGACGCCGTCGCTGAGGCCTCGACGCTACAATCAGTTGTTTATCCAAGTCATTGATTCAGGAGAGCTTTTCATGGCCGTCGAACGTACCCTGTCGATCATCAAGCCCGATGCCGTGGCGAAGAATGTGATCGGCCAGATCTATGCCCGTTTTGAAGGCGCAGGTCTGAAGATCGCGGCAGCCCGCATGGCCCATCTTTCGCGCGGCGAGGCCGAGGCCTTCTATGCCGTGCACAAGGCGCGTCCCTTCTTCAAGGATCTCGTGGACTTCATGATTTCCGGCCCGGTGATGATCACCGTGCTCGAAGGTGAAGGCGCGATCGCGAAGAACCGCGACCTGATGGGCGCGACCGATCCGAAGAAGGCCGAGAAGGGCACCATCCGTGCCGATTTCGCCGACAGCATCGACGCCAACGCGGTGCACGGCTCCGACGCCGCGGAGACCGCTGCCGCCGAGGTGGCGTTCTTCTTCCCCGCGATGAACGTCTTCAGCCGCTGATTCCGGCCATGGCGGTCAATCTGCTCGACTTCGATCTCGAGGGGCTGACCGCCTACTGCGAAAGCCTGGGCGAGAAGCGCTTTCGCGCCGTCCAGCTCTTCCGCTGGATCCATCAGAAGGGCGCGGCTGACTTCGATTCGATGTCCGACCTCGCCAAGTCCCTGCGGGCCAAGCTGGCCGGCGTGGCCGAGGTCCGCCCGCTGCCGGTGGTCTCCGAACACCAGTCGACGGACGGCACCATCAAGTGGCTGTTCGACGTCGGCGACGGCAATGCCGTCGAGACCGTTTTCATTCCGGAAGAAGACCGCGGCACGCTGTGCGTGTCCTCGCAGGCAGGCTGCGCCGTGGCCTGCCGCTTCTGTTCCACAGGGCACCAGGGCTTCAGCCGCAACCTGAGCACCGGGGAGATCCTGGCCCAGCTGTGGTTTGCCGAGCACCAGTTGCACAAGCGCATGGGCCTGGCGCCCAGCGAGCGCGTGATCGACAACGTCGTGATGATGGGCATGGGCGAGCCGCTGCAGAACTACTCGGCTTTGGTGCCGGCGCTGCGCGTGATGCTCGACGACCATGCCTACGGGCTGTCGCGCCGGCGTGTGACCGTGTCCACTTCGGGCGTGGTGCCCATGATCGAGCGGCTGCGCGACGATTGCCCGGTGGCGCTGGCCGTGTCACTGCACGCGCCGGATGACGCACTGCGCGACGATCTCGTGCCACTCAACCGCAAGTACCCCATCCACGAACTGCTGGCCGCCTGCCGCGACTACATGGCCGCGGCGCCGCGCGACTTCATCATGTTCGAGTACTGCATGCTCGACGGCGTGAACGACTCGCCCGAGCAGGCGCAGGCGCTGGTGCAGCTGATGCGCCGCGAGCGTGTGCCCTGCAAGTTCAACCTGATCCCGTTCAATCCCTTCCCGGCGTCGGGGCTGAAGCGCTCGCCGCGTGAACGCGTGCTGGCCTTTGCCCGTGTGCTGCAGGAGGGCGGTTTCGTGACGACCGTGCGCAAGACCCGCGGCGACGACATCGACGCCGCCTGCGGACAGCTCGCCGGCGAGGTGCAGGACCGCACCAACGCCCGAGAGCGCATGGCACGCCGCGTGATTTCCATCGCGCCGGCATCGGAGGTCTCCCCATGACGCACCGCCTGATGACTGCTCTGGCCCTGGTCGCCGCAGCCCTGATGGCGGGCTGTGCCGCGCCACCGTCCCAGGACCTGCGCACCGCGTCGGACATGACCGACAACGACCGCCGCGCCAAGCTGCGGCTCGAGCTGGCGGCCGGGTACTACGGGCGGGGCCAGTCGACGACCGCGCTCGACGAGATCAAGCAGGCCCTGGCTGCGCGCCCCGACATGGTCGAGGGCTACAACCTTCGCGGCCTGATCTACGCATCCCTCGAAGAGCCCAAGCTGGCCGAGGAGAGCTTCCAGCGCGCCCTGCAGATCGACGCCCGCAACGCCGACACCATGCACAACTACGGCTGGTTCATGTGCCAGTCGCGGCGCTGGGACGAAGCCGGCGCCATGTTCGACCGCGCCGTGGCCGTGCCCACCTACCGCGAGGTGCCGCGCACGCTGCTGGCCAAGGGCCTGTGCGAGGCTCGCGCGGGGCGCCTCAAGGAGGCCGACCGCACGCTGACGCGCTCCTACGAGATGGACCCGCGAAACCCCGGCACGGCCTTCAACCTCGGCGAAGTCCTCTACAAGCTCGGCGAGTTCGAGCGTGCCCGGTTCTACCTGCGCCGCGTGAACGCCGAATCCGCCAATGCCAATGCGCAGACGCTGTGGCTGGCGGCCCGCATCGAGCACAAGCTGTCCAATGCCCCCGGCGTGCGAGGTCTCGGCGACCAGCTGCGCCAGCGATTCCCCCAGAGCCCTGAAACGCTCTTGTACGAAACAGGTCGGTTCGATGGCTGAAGAGTCTCCGGTTCCCAGCGCCGCGCCCATGACCGCAGGCCGCTTGCTGCGGCAGGCGCGCGAGGCGCAGGGTCTGCACATCGCGGCGTTGGCCGCGTCGCTGAAGGTGCCCCAGCGCAAGCTGGAGGCGCTGGAGCGCGACCATCTCGAAGAGCTGCCCGATGCGACCTTCGCCCGCGCGCTGGCGCAGACGGTCTGCCGTGCTCTCAAGATCGATGCCGCACCGGTGCTCGCGTTGCTGCCGCGCCATGACACCGCATCGCTGGATCAGGTCTCTTCGGGCCTGAACACGCCCTTCCGGGAGCGCCCCGGCGCTGCGGAGCCGGCCCTCGGCGGCCTGCTGAGGCACCCCGCGACCGGCGTGGTCGGCCTGCTGGTGGTTGCCGCGCTGGTGGTCTGGCTGTGGCCACGTGGCGCAACCACCGTGCCCAGTCTCCCGGCCGCGGCTTCGGCTGCGGCTTCCGCCGTGTCCGAGCTCGTCCCCATGCCGTCCCTGGCGGCTTCCGAGCCTGCCGGCGAAACCGTGCACGCCGCGCCCGCGCCTGCGGCGCCCGCAAGTCCGGCGGCCTCGGCGCCTTCGGGCACCGCTGCGGCCACCGGGCCGGGCCTTCTCACGCTGCGCACGCGTGAGGCCAGCTGGGTCGAGGTCACGGATGGCGGCAACCGCCCGCTGCTGTCCCGGACCGTGCAGCCAGGCGAGAGCGTCGGCCTGGACGGCGCGCTGCCGCTGCGCCTGACGGTCGGAAACGCCTCGGCCACCGAGATTTCCTTCCGCGGGCAGCCGGTCGACCTGTCGCCGCAGACCCGCGACAACATCGCCCGCCTTGAACTGAAGTGAGCGCCCTGATGTCGGATGAACTGCTGATTGCCCACGCCCAGCCCGCCAAGCGGGTTTCTCGCCAGGCCCGCGTGGTCTGGGGCAGCCGCGTGGTCACTGTCGGGGGCGACGCGCCGGTTCGCGTGCAGTCGATGACGAACACCGACACGGTCGATGCCGTCGGTACCGCCATCCAGGTCAAGGAACTGGCCATCGCCGGCTCGGAGATGGTGCGCATCACCGTCAACACGCCCGAGGCCGCCGAGGCCGTGCCCTACATCCGCGATCAGCTCGACCGCATGGGCATCGACGTCCCGCTGGTCGGCGATTTCCATTACAACGGCCACCGCCTGCTGACCGACTACCCGTCGATGGCGCAGGCGCTGTCGAAGTACCGCATCAACCCGGGCAACGTGGGCAAGGGCGACAAGCGCGACCGCCAGTTCGGCCAGATGATCGAAGCGGCGGTCAAGTACGACAAGGTCGTTCGCATCGGCGTGAACTGGGGCAGCCTCGACCAGGAACTGCTCGCGTCCATGATGGACGAGAACGCGTCTCGCGCCGCCCCGTGGGATGCCAAGCAGGTGATGTACCAGGCGCTGATCCAGTCGGCCCTGACTTCGGCCGACGTTGCCCGCGAGATGGGCCTGAACCCCGACCAGATCATCATCAGCTGCAAGGTCAGCGGCGTGCAGGACCTGATCTCCGTCTACCGCGGCCTGGCCAGGCGCTGCGATTACGCGCTGCACCTGGGCCTCACCGAGGCCGGCATGGGCACCAAGGGCACCGTGGCTTCGGCCGTGGCCTTGTCGGTGCTGCTGCAGGAAGGCATCGGCGACACCATCCGCGTCAGCCTGACGCCCCAGCCCGGCGAAGCGCGCACGCAGGAAGTGGTGGTCGCGCTCGAGATCCTGCAGGCGCTCGGCCTGCGCAGCTTCAACCCGAGCGTCACGGCCTGCCCGGGCTGCGGCCGCACGACCAGCACCACCTTCCAGGAACTGGCCAAGCAGATCGACGACTTCCTGCGTGCGCAGATGCCGGTCTGGAAGGCGCGCTACCCCGGGGTCGAGACCATGAAGGTCGCGGTGATGGGCTGCATCGTCAACGGCCCCGGCGAGAGCAAGCACGCCGACATCGGCATCAGCCTGCCCGGCACCGGCGAAGCGCCGGCGGCACCCGTCTTCATCGACGGAGAGAAGGCCATGACCCTGCGCGGCGAAGGCATCGCGCAGGAGTTCCACAAGATCGTCGAGGACTACATCGAGCGCCGCTTCGGCGCCGCCTCCACGGTCTGAACCGCAGCGCGGGCCGATCGCCCGCGAGAATCATCCATGGCTGATCCCATCAAGGCCGTCAAAGGCATGAACGACATCCTGCCGCCGGAATCGGCGCGCTGGGAGTGGTTCGAAGACATCGTGCGCCGCCTCATGCGGCGGTACGCGTACCAGAACGTGCGCACGCCCATCCTCGAGCACACGCCGCTCTTCGTGCGCGGCCTCGGCGAGGTGACGGACATCGTCGAGAAGGAGATGTATTCCTTCACCGACAGCATGAACGGCGACCCGCTCACGCTGCGCCCCGAAGGCACGGCCGGCGTCGTGCGGGCGATGGTGGAGCACTCGGCGCTGTACGACGGCGGCAAGCGCCTGTTCTACATCGGCCCGATGTTCCGCCACGAACGGCCGCAGCGCGGCCGGTACCGGCAGTTCCACCAGGTGGGCGTCGAGGCCCTGGGCTACGGCGGCCCGGATGTCGACGCCGAAGTCATCCTGATGTGCCGGGCGCTCTGGCAGGACCTGGGCCTTGGGGAAGTGCGCCTGGACATCAACAGCCTGGGCCAGCCCGCCGAGCGGCAGGCGCACCGCGCCGCGCTGATCGCGCACTTCGAGGCCCACCGCGAACTGCTGGACGCCGAGGCGCTGCGCCGCCTGCACAGCAACCCGCTGCGCATCCTGGACACCAAGAACCCGGCGATGCAGCCGCTGGTCGAGGCGGCGCCGCAGCTGATGAACTACCTCGGCGAGGACTCGCTCAGGCACTTCGACGCGCTGCGCGCCATGCTCGACGCCGCCGGGCAGCCGTACCGCATCAACCCGCGCCTCGTGCGCGGCATGGATTACTACAACCTCACGGTCTTCGAGTGGGTGACCGATCAACTCGGCGCCCAGGGCACCATCTGCGGCGGTGGCCGCTACGACGGGCTCATGGAGATGGTGGGCGGCAAGCCGGCGCCCGGCATCGGCTGGGGCATGGGCATCGAGCGCGTGCTCGATCTCGTGCAGCAGCTCGGCCGCAACCCGGCCCCGCCGGTCCCCGATGCCTACGCCATCGTGCCCGATCCTGCGGCATTGCCCGTGGTCGTGCGCACCGTGGAGGCGCTGCGCGCGGTCGGTGTCTGCGTGCAGTTGCACGCTGGCGGCGGCAGCATGAAGTCCCAGTTCAAGCGAGCCGACGCCTCCGGCGCCCGGCACGCACTGGTCTTCGGCGCCGACGAGCTTTCCCGAGGCGAAGTCAGCGTCAAGCCCCTGCGTGACGCCGGCGCGGCGCAGAAGGCGCATCCGATTGCCGACGTGGCCGCATGGGCGGCTGCGCTGCGCACCCCATAATCCCCGATCCATTTCCCGGTTCATCCATGGCGACACCTCTCGACCTGCAAGAGCAGGAGCAACTCGACGCGATCAAGGCGTTCTGGAAGCAGTACGGCAACCTGATCACCTGGCTGCTGGTGCTGGTGCTGGGCGCCTACGCGGCCTGGAACGGCTGGAACTACTGGCAGCGCGACCAGGCCATCAAGGCCAGCGCGATGTTCGACGAGTTCGAGCGCAGCGCACAGGCAGGCGATGTCGAACGCAGCGCCCGCGTCTTCAAGGACCTGCAGGACCGCTACGGCAGCACCGCCTATGCGGCGCAGGCCGGCCTCCTGACCGCGCGCGTGCAGTTCGACAAGGGCCAGCCCGACGCGGCCCGCACGAGCCTGGCTTGGGTGGCCGACAAGGGCGCCGACGAGGCCCTGCGCACCGTCGCCCGCCTGCGCCTGGCCGGCCTGATGCTGGAGGCCAAGCAGTTCGACGAAGCTCTCAAGCAACTCGACAGCGCGACCGCCACCGGCTTCGAGGCCCTGGTGGCCGACCGCCGCGGCGACGTGCTGCTGGCCAAGGGCCAGAAGCCCGAGGCCCGCGCCGCCTTCGAGGCCGCCTACAAGGGCATGGAGGAGCGCCTGGACTACCGGCGCATCGTCGAGGCCAAGCTGACCGCCATGGGCGCCGCGCCCGCGCCCGCCGTTGCGGCATCCGGGGCCGCCCGATGAGGATCGTCGCGTGGCTGCTGCTGGCTCTGCTGGCCGCCTGCTCTTCCACCGACAAGCCCAAGCCCACGGCGCTGGAAGCCCTCACGCCGGCCATTGCCGGCAGCATGGTCTGGCAGGCCCGCGTGGACGGCATCACCTTCCCGCTGGCCGTCAACGCGCGCAGCGACCAGTTCATCGCCGCCGGAAACGACGGTACGGTCCTCGGCCTCGATGCCGGCACCGGGCGTGAACTCTGGCGTGGCAACGCCGGCGCCCCGCTCTCGGCAGGGGTGGGCTCGGACGGCAGATTCGCCAGTGTCGTGACCCGCAACAACGAACTGATCGTCTTCGAGGGCGGCCAGGAACGTTGGCGCAAGCGCCTGCCGGCGCGCGTGCTGACGGCACCGCTGGTCGCGGGTGAACGGGTGTTCGTGCTGCGTGTCGACCGTGCCGTGCAGGCCTTCGATGCGCTCGACGGCCGTTCGCTCTGGACCTATCAGCGCGCCGGTGAACCGCTGACACTGGCCCAGGCTGGTCTCCTGGCCTCCTACCGCAACGTGCTTCTGGTGGGTCAGGGGCCGCGTCTGGTCGCGCTGGACCCGCTGCGCGGAACGCTGCGCTGGGAATCGGCCATCGCCACGCCGCGCGGCACCAACGAGGTCGAGCGCCTGGCCGAACTCGTCGGTCCCGCCACGCGCATCGGCGACACCGTCTGTGCCCGGGCGTTCCAGTCGGCCGTCGGGTGCGTCGATGCCAGCCGTGGGGTGCTCACCTGGAGCCGCCCGAATGCCGGCGCCGCATCGCTCGGCGGCGACGCCGAACTGCTCGTCGGGGCCGATGCTTCGGGCCGGCTCACGGCGTGGCGCACACCCGGCGGCGATGTCGCCTGGACCAACGAGCGCCTGCTCTACCGCGAGCTCAGCGGCCCCCTGTTGGCGGGCAGCGTGCTGGTTGTCGGTGACCTGGAAGGGCAGGTGCATTTCCTGTCCCGGGTCGACGGCAGCACCCAGCTCCGGCTGCCCACCGACGGCACGCCCGTCGTTGGCGCGCCGGTCCTCGCGGGTACCACCCTGCTGGTGGCGACACGCGGCGGCGGGCTCTACGCCTTCCGGCCGCAGTAGCAGGAGAACCCCATGAAGCCGGTGATCGCACTGGTCGGCCGGCCCAACGTCGGCAAGTCCACCCTGTTCAATCGCATCACGAAGAGCCGCGACGCCATTGTCGCGGACTTCGCCGGTCTGACCCGTGACCGCCATTACGGCGACGCCCGGCATGGCACGCGCGAGTTCATCGTCGTCGACACGGGCGGCTTCGAACCCGAAGCCACCGAAGGCATCGTGCACCAGATGGCGCGTCAGACGCGGCAGGCTGTGGCCGAGGCCGACGCCGTCGTCTTCGTCACCGACGTTCGTGCCGGCCTGTCCGCCCAGGACCACGAGATCGCGCGCTACCTTCGCGCCTGCAACAAGCAGGTGATCCTGGCCGTCAACAAGGCCGAAGGCATGCTCGAGGCGCCGCAGATCGCGGAGTTCCACGAGCTCGGCATCGGCGAACCCCACCCGGTGTCGGCCGCGCACGGGCAAGGCATCCGCAGCCTGCTCGACGCTGCTCTGGAGTCCTTCCCGGAGGACGAGGAAGAGGCGATCGAGGACGGCAGCGAGGAACGTCCGATCCGGCTGGCCGTGGCGGGGCGGCCCAACGTGGGCAAATCGACCCTGATCAACACCTGGCTGGGCGAGGAGCGCCTGGTCGCGTTCGACCAGCCGGGCACCACGCGTGACGCCATCAAGGTGCCGTTCGAGCGGGACGGCAAGCGTTTTGAGCTGATCGATACCGCGGGTCTGCGCCGCAAGGGCAAGGTCTTCGAGGCGATCGAGAAGTTCTCGGTCGTGAAGACCCTGCAGGCCATCGCCGATGCGAACGTCGTCCTGCTGCTGCTCGATGCCACGCAGGGCGTGACCGACCAGGACGCGCACATCGCGGGCTACATCCTGGAGTCGGGCAGGGCGGTGGTCCTGGCCGTCAACAAGTGGGATGCCGTCGACTCCTACCAGCGCCAGCAACTGGAGCGGTCCATCGAGAGCCGGCTGGCCTTCCTGAAGTTCGCGCCCATCCTGCACATCTCGGCGCTTCGGCGCCAGGGCATCGGCGCGGTCTGGAAGGCCATCGCGGACGCCCATGCCTCGGCCACGCGCAAGATGCCGACGCCGCAGCTGACCCGGCTCATTCTGGATGCGGTGCAGCATCAGGCGCCGCGCCGCGACGGCGCCTTCCGCCCGAAGCTGCGATACGCGCACCAGGGCGGCATGAATCCACCGGTCGTCGTGATCCACGGCAATTCGGTCGAACACATCACCGATGTGTACAAGAGGTTCCTCGAAGGCCGGATCCGCGAGCACTTCAAACTGGTCGGCACGCCGCTGCGGATCGAGTTGCGCTCCGGTGCGAATCCCTTCGATCACAAGGGTTCCTGACACCAATTGCTGCGCCGCCGCAGGGTGCGACGGACGCTGTGATAAGGTGTACTTCTGATCAACTTTCAACACGGAAAATATCGTGAGCAACAAAGGCCAGCTTTTGCAGGACCCCTTTTTGAACCTGCTGCGCAAGGAACACGTTCCGGTCTCGATCTACCTCGTCAACGGCATCAAGCTGCAGGGGCACATCGAATCCTTCGACCAGTACGTGGTGCTCCTGCGCAATACCGTGACCCAGATGGTCTACAAGCACGCGATTTCCACCGTGGTGCCCGGCCGCGCGGTGAATTTCCACGCGAACGAGAATCCGGAACCGGCCGCCTGATGCCGGCGCATCCGGCCGTCGACAGCAACCTGCCTTGACCACCCCCACCCATGCGGTAGCCGGCGCGCCCACGCGCGCCGTGCTCGTCGGCGTCGACATCGCGCAGTCTCCGGGCTTCGATGCGACGCTGGAGGAGCTCGCCCTGCTCGCGGCTTCGGCAGGAGACGAGGTCGTCGGGCGCGTCACGGCCAGGCGCCGTGCGCCCGATGCGGCGCTGTTCGTCGGCAGCGGCAAGGCCGATGAGATCAAGGCCCTGGTGCTGGGCACCGAGGCCCATGGCGTGATCTTCGACCAATCCCTGTCGCCTGCCCAGCAACGCAACCTGGAGCGCCATCTGGGCGTTCCGGTGGCCGACCGCACCTCGCTCATCCTCGACATCTTTGGCGATCGCGCCCAGAGCCATGAAGGCAAGCTTCAGGTGGAACTGGCGCGGCTGCAGTACCTGGCTACGCGGCTGGTGCGGCGCTGGTCGCACCTGGAGCGCCAGCGGGGCGGCATCGGCAACCGGGGCGGCCCCGGTGAGGCCCAGATCGAACTCGACCGCCGGATGATCGGCGAGCGCATCAAGTCCGTCTCGGCGCGGCTCGAGAAGGTCAAGCGGCAGCGCAACACGCAGCGCAAGGCGCGCGAGCGTCGCGGCACGTTCCGGGTTTCGCTGGTCGGCTACACGAACGCCGGCAAGTCCACGCTGTTCAATTCGCTCGTGAAGGCTCGCGCCTACGCGGCGGACCAGCTCTTCGCGACGCTGGACACCACCACCCGTTCGCTGTGGCTTGGCGAGGAAGCCGGCTCCGCGTCGCTGTCAGACACTGTCGGCTTCATCCGAGACCTGCCGCACAAGCTGGTCGAGGCCTTCCAGGCCACGCTCCAGGAGGCTGCCGAAGCCGATTTGCTTCTGCACGTGATGGACATTTCCAGCCCCCATCATCTCGAGCAGCGCGACGAGGTCCAGCGGGTGCTGGCCGAGATCGGCGCTGCCGACATCCCACAGATCTGGGTCTGCAACAAGATCGACCGCCTCGAGGAATCGCAGCAGCCGCGCGAAGCGTCCGACTGGATCCTGGCAGACGGCGGGCGACGCATCCGGCGTGTCTTCGTCAGTGCGCGAGACGGCATCGGTCTCGATCATCTCCGGCAGGCGATCGCGGAAGCCGCCCTGGAACATTCGACTCCCACCCTTCCGGCACCGGATTCCGGCCTTGCCGACGGGCACCTTTTGGACCACACATCACCCCACCATGCGTGACCCGCACCTCCATACCTTCGGCGCCCGCTGGAGCGAGATGACGTCTTCCCTGAAGGCGCTGTTCTCCGGCCTGCTGCCGGGCCGCCTGCGGCCGATGCTGAACAACGGCCGAAACGACGGCCCGCCCGATCTCGACGAGCTCTGGCGCGATTTCAACCGCAAGCTCGGCGGCCTGTTCGGCGGCAAGGGCCCCGGCCCCAACCGCGGCGGCAGCGACCGCCCGCCGGGTGGCGGCAGCCCGATGCAACCGCCCGACATGAAGAGCGCCGGTATCGGCCTCGGCCTGATCGGCGGGGTGCTGACGCTGGTGTGGCTGGGCAGCGGCTTCTTCATCGTGCAGGAAGGCCAGCAGGCCGTGGTCACGTCGTTCGGCCGCTACAGCCACACGTCCGACGCCGGCTTCCAGTGGCGTTTCCCGTACCCGTTCCAGGCGCATGAGACCGTGTCGGTCACGCAGCTGCGCTCGGTCGAGGTCGGCCGCAGCACCGTGGCACAGTCCACCGGACTGCGTGACTCCTCCATGCTCACGCAGGACGAGAACATTGTCGACATCCGGTTCACGGTGCAGTACCGGCTGAAGGACGCACGCGCCTACCTTTTCGAGAACCGCAATCCCGACGATGCCGTGGTGCTGGCGGCCGAGTCCGCGGTGCGCGAGATCGTCGGGCGCAGCCGCGTCGATTCGGTGCTCTACGAGCAGCGCGACGCCGTCGCCGCCGACCTCGTGAAGAGCATCCAGGCCCAGGTGGACCGCCTGAACGCCGGCATCATCGTGGCCAACGTGAACGTGCAGAACGTGCAGGTGCCCGATCAGGTCCAGGCTGCCTTCAACGACGCCGTCAAGGCGAGTGCCGATCGCGACCGTTTCAAGAACGAGGGCGAGGCCTACGCCAGCGACGTGATCCCGAAGGCCCAGGGCGCCGCTAGCCGGTTGCGCGAGGAGGCCGAGGGCTACCGCTCGCGTGTCGTGGCGCAGGCCGAGGGTGATTCGCAGCGCTTCCGGTCCGTCCTGACTGAATACCAGAAGGCGCCGGCCGTCACGCGTGACCGCCTCTACATCGACACGATGCAGCAGGTGTACTCCAACGTCACGAAGGTCATGGTCGACAGCCGCAGCGGGTCCAACCTGCTCTATCTGCCGCTGGACAAGCTCATCCAGCAGGCTGCTGCGCCCGCGGCCCCTGCCGCTGCCGGAGTTGCCACACCGGGTGTGCCGACCGAATCGGCCCCCACCAACATCGATGTGCGCTCGCGCGACGGCACTCGCAGCCGCGACCGCGAAGGCCGCTGAACAGGAACCCGAATCATGATCAACCGTATCGGATTCATCGTTGCAGGCGCGCTGGTCGCGCTGATGGTGCTGTTCTCGACCATGTTCGTGGTCGACCAGCGCCAGGTAGGCGTGGTCTACGCGCTCGGCGAGATCAAGGAAGTCATCACCGAGCCCGGGCTCAAGTTCAAGCTGCCGCCGCCGCTGCAGAACGTGGTGTTCCTCGACAAGCGCATCCAGACGCTCGACAGCCCTGACACTCGCCCGATCTTCACGGCCGAGAAGAAGAGCCTGCTGATCGACTGGATGGTGAAGTGGCGCATCAGTGACCCGCGTCAGTTCATCCGGAACAACGGCGCCGACCTGCGCAACCTCGAGACCCGCCTGGCCCCCGTGGTGCAGGCCGCCTTCAACGAGGAAGTCACCCGCCGCACCGTCAGCAGCGTGCTGGCAACCGACCGTGAGAAGGTCATGGCCGGCGTGCAGGCGCGTCTGGCCGACGAGGGCAAGGCGTTCGGCATCGAGATCATCGATGTCCGTGTCAAGCGCGTCGACTTCGTCGCCGACATCACTGACGCCGTCTATCGCCGCATGGAATCGGAACGCAAGCGCGTTGCCAATGAACTGCGTTCGACCGGTTCCGCCGAGGCCGAGAAGATCCGCGCCGATGCCGACCGCCAGCGCGAGGTGATCCTCGCCGAGGCCTATCGCGACGCCCAGAAGATCAAGGGCGAGGGCGACGCCAAGGCGTCCACCCTTTACGCCGATGCCTTCGGCCGTGACCCGCAGTTCGCCCAGTTCTACCGAAGCCTGGAAGCCTACCGCTCCAGCTTCCGCAGCAAGACCGACATGATCGTCGTCGATCCGAGCAGCGAGTTCTTCAAGGCGATGCGCGGCACCGCCACGCCGGCCGGTCGCTGAGGCTGCGTCCGTGGGTGATGCGCTGCTCGGCGCACTGGCGCTCATGCTGGTGTTCGAGGGCTTGCTGCCACTGCTGAACCCGGGCGCCTGGCGAAACGTGTTCGCCCGCGCGCTCCAGATGAGCGACGGGCAGATCCGGTTCATCGGCATGCTCAGCGTCGCTCTGGGTCTGGCGCTGTTCTGGGTCTGGCAATAACCGTGGAATTTCCCTCACCTTAGGGGCGCTGGTTTCGCCCGGTTTCCGCGCCGTGACTGTGGACTCTATGATCCGGCGTCCTATCGTCGGCTCGGAGGAGCTCCAAAATGTCCAAGTTCACCATTCGTCGCGCGCTCGCTGCCTCGTTCGTCGCGTTGCTGCCGGCCGTTGCCGTGGCGGCCACGCCGTTCGTGTTCAACGGCAAGTCCTTTGCCGACCAGCGCGCCTATATCGAGAGCGGCGCCCGTTGCTCGACCGCCCAGCCTTCCCAGCTGGAAATGCTCCTGTCGTCAGCCAAGGAGCAATCCTGGGTGTCCGAGCAGCGTGCCCAGGGTCGCAATGTCGACTCCTTCCCGGCCGCGGCCATCCAGATCCCGACCTACTTCCACGTGATCAACAAGGGTGCCGGTCTCGCGAACGGCGACATCCCGGACAGCCAGATCACGGCACAGATGAACGTCCTGAACGCGGCCTATGCGGCCACGCCGTTCCAGTTCGTGCTGGTCAGCACCACGCGCACCACCAACACCACCTGGTACACCATGACGCCCGGCAGCGCTGCGGAAACGCAGGCCAAGAACGCGCTTCGTGTGGGCAACGCCGGTACGCTGAACATCTACTCGGCCAACATCGGCCAGGGTCTGCTCGGCTGGGCCACGTTCCCGTCGAGCTACACCGCTGCTCCGAAGAGCGACGGCGTCGTGATCCTGTACACGTCCGTCCCCGGCGGCACGGCTGCCCCGTACAACCTGGGCGACACCGGCACGCATGAGGTCGGCCACTGGATTGGCCTGTATCACACCTTCCAGGGTGGCTGCACCAACACGAACGACCAGGTTTCCGATACGCCGGCCGAGAAGTCGCCTGCATACGGTTGCCCGACCGGCCGCGACAGCTGCCGTACCAAGGCGGGCAAGGACCCGATCACGAACTTCATGGACTACACCGACGATGCGTGCATGAACACGTTCTCCGCCGGCCAGTCCACGCGCATGGGCCAGCAGTACCAGCAGTACCGCACCGTCGCGAACTGATCGCGGCAGACCGGCGCGTCCTGACCGGGGGCGCGCCGGTACAATGCGGCTTCCATCACCCCGGTACTTTTCATGTCGTCTGCCTGGCTGCTGCCTGAGCACATCGCCGATGTCCTGCCCGTGGAGGCGCGGCGCATCGAAGAGCTCCGTCGCAGCCTGCTCGACAGGGCTCACGCCTACGGTTACGAGCTCATCGCTCCACCGATGCTCGAGCACCTCGAATCCCTGCTGTCCGGCACCGGGCGTGAGCTTGATCTGCGCAGTTTCAAGCTCGTCGATCAGCTCAGCGGCCGCACCCTGGGCCTGCGTGCGGACACCACCATCCAGGCTGCGCGCATCGACGCGCATCTGCTGAACCGGGCGGGCGTTACGCGGCTTTGCTATTGCGGGCCGGTGCTTCACACGCGCCCGTCGGGCCTGTACGCCACCCGTGAGCCGCTGCAGTTTGGCGCCGAGGTGTTTGGCCACGCCGGGCTCGAGGCTGATCTCGAAGTCCTGGAGCTTTCCGTCGATTGCCTGCGGTTGGCGGGTGTTGCCGCACCGGTGCTCGACCTGGCGGACGCGCGCATCCTGCGCGGTGTGCTCGCCGGCGTGCCGCTGGAATCGGCGGCGCTCACCGATCTCGTCGACGCTTTGTCCAAGAAGGACGCCGCAGGCCTGGCGGAGCGTTCGGCTCGACTGCCCGGCCCTACGCGCGAGGCGCTCGGGGCTCTGCTGTCGCTGTATGGCGGAGACGAGGTTCTTGCGGCTGCGCGGGAGCGGCTTCCCGCGCGCGCGCAGGTGCAGGAGGCGATCACCGAGCTCGAGTGGCTCGGCAGCCATCTGGGCAGCGCGCATCCCGACGTGCGCGTGGGCTTCGACCTGTCCGACATGAGCGGCTATGCCTACTACAGCGGCCCGCGCTTCGCGATCTTCGGTGCGGGCGCCACCGACCCGCTGGCGCGCGGCGGTCGCTACGACGAGGTCGGTGCGGCGTTCGGGCGCAACCGCCCCGCAGCCGGCTTCAGCCTCGACCTGAAGGCGTTGGCCGCACTCGGGCCAGACGCTCCGCCCGCGGCAGCCATCCAGGCGCCGTGGGGCGAGGACCCCTCGCTACGCGCTGCCGTGCGCTCGCTGCGCGATGCGGGCGAGATCGTGGTGGCAGTCCTGCCCGGCCATGAGGTCGATGCCTCCGGCTTCCAATGCGACCGCGAACTCGTGCACGCGGCAGGCCGGTGGCTGGTGCAGGCACGCGCTCCGCGCACCGATTGAACATTCATCCAAGCGATTCCATGCAGCAGAACACCGATACCGTGACACCGGGCCGCAACGTGGTCGTCGTCGGCACCCAGTGGGGCGACGAAGGCAAGGGCAAGGTCGTCGATTGGCTGACCGATCACGCCCAGGGCGTGGTGCGGTTCCAGGGCGGCCACAACGCCGGGCACACGCTCGTCATCAAGGGCGTGAAGACCGCGCTGCAGCTCATCCCGTCAGGGGTCATGCGCGACGATGTCGCCTGCTACATCGGCAACGGCGTGGTGGTCGATCCGACGCACCTGCTGCTCGAGATCCAGCGCCTGGAGGCTGCGGGCGTCGAGGTGCGGTCGCGCCTGTTCCTGAGCGAGTCCTGCCCGCTGATCATGCCCTTCCACGTCGAGACCGACCGCGCCCGCGAAGCGCAGCGCGAGAGCAGCGGCTCCGGCAAGATCGGCACCACCGGCAAGGGCATCGGCCCGGCGTACGAGGACAAGGTCGCCCGCCGCGCAGTGCGCGTGCAGGATCTCAAGCACCCGGACCGCCTTGCGCGCAAGCTGCGGGAACTGGTCGACCTGCACAACGCCGAGCTCACCGGCTACCTGAAGGCGCCGTCGCTCGAGTACCAGCCGATCTTCGACGGCGCCATGAAGGCTGCCGAGCAGTTGCTGCCCCTGCTGGCCGACGTGGGCCACAAGCTGTTCAAGGCCCATCGCCGCGGTGACAACCTTCTGTTCGAAGGTGCCCAGGGAACGCTGCTGGACATCGACCACGGCACGTACCCGTACGTGACGTCCAGCAACTGCGTGGCCGGCAACGCTGCGGCGGGCTCCGGTGTGGGCCCGGACCAGCTGCACTATGTCCTGGGCATCACCAAGGCCTACACCACGCGGGTCGGCAGCGGCCCGTTCCCGACGGAACTGCCGATGGACGTCCCGGGCACCGTGGGCCATCACCTGTCCACCGTGGGGCAGGAGCGCGGCACCGTCACCGGCCGTGCGCGGCGCTGCGGCTGGCTCGATGTACCGGCCATGCGTCGCTCGGTCATCATCAACGGCGTCTCGGGCCTGTGCATCACCAAGCTCGACGTGCTGGACGGCCTGCCCGAAATCAGGTTCTGCACCGGCTATCGCCTGGGTGGGCGCGTCCTCGACATCCTGCCGCTCGATGCCGATGAGATCGAGGCCTGCGAGCCCATCTACGAATCCCTGCCCGGCTGGACCGAGAGCACGGCCGGAATCACCGAATGGGACCGCCTGCCGCTCAACGCACGCCGTTATCTGGAGCATGTACGGGACCTGATCGGCACGCCGATCGACATGGTCTCGACCGGCCCGGACCGCACGCACACCATCCTGCTGCGTCATCCGTACCGCGCATGACCCGGACCACACCCGAACGAGACCCGCGCGTGAACCGCGCCAGACACGCCATAGAACGCAAGGAATCCTCATGCTGACTGACGACGGCAAGCACCTCTACGTTTCCTGGGACGAGTACCACATGCTGATCGAGCGCCTGGCGCTCAAGGTGCATGCCTCGGGCTGGGAATTCGACCAGATCCTGTGTCTTGCCCGCGGCGGCATGCGTCCCGGGGACGTGCTTTCGCGTGTGTTCGACCGGCCGCTGGCCATCATGGCCACCAGTTCATATCGGGCCGATGCGGGCACCATCCAGGGGCGCCTGGACCTTGCCAAGTACATCACGCTGCCGAAGGGCGAACTCGCGGGCCGCGTTCTGCTGGTCGACGACCTGGCCGATTCGGGCGTCACGCTGCGCGCGGTGGTGGACCGCCTGCGCGCCATGCCCGCGATCGCGGAACTGCGTTCCGCCGTGATCTGGACCAAGGGCGTCTCGAGCTACACGCCGGACTATTCGGTCGAGACTCTGCCGACCAGCCCCTGGATCCACCAGCCGTTCGAGGAGTACGACAACCTCCGTCCGGACGGCCTGGCCAAGAAGTTCGCCATCTGAAGACGGCGACCAACAAAAGAAAAAGCCGGATGCTCTTTCGAACATCCGGCTTCCATGCGTCAATGACTTCAAACCTGTCGCTTGCGCTTATATGTGGTGCCCAGAAGAGGACTCGAACCTCCACGCCTCTCAGCGCTAGTACCTGAAACTAGTGCGTCTACCAATTCCGCCATCTGGGCTCTCAGGAACAAAGGACTATATCATCAAGAACGAAAACAACGCAAGCCCCCCGGCCGGAAATCTTCTGGCCGAAGTCGAAGGCATCGTCGAAGGGCACCGTGACGGTCACGGCTTCGTGCTGCGCGAGGACGGCGAGGCCAGCGTCTATCTGGCGCCGCAGGAAATGCGCGCCGTGCTGCACCGTGATCGCGTGCTGGTGCGCGTGATCCGCGTCGACCGCAAGGGCCGGCCCGAAGGCCGGGTCGTCGACATCCTGGAGCGCCGCAAGACACCGATCATCGGCCGTCTTCTGCTCGAGGGCGGGCAGTGGCTCGTGGCGCCCGAAGACCGCCGTTTCGGCCAGGACATCCTGATCCCGAAGAATGCCATCGCCAACGCGCAGGCCGGTCAGGTCGTTGCCGTCGAACTCACAGAGGCGCCTTCGCTGCACTCCAAACCTGTCGGCCGCGTGGCCGAGGTCCTGGGCGAGATCGACGACTCCGGCATGGAGATCGAGATCGCGGTACGCAAGTACGAGGTGCCGCACCGGTTCTCGCCCGAGACGCTGGCGCAGGCGGCCGCGCTGCACGAGAAACTGCGCCCCGCGGACCGCCGCAACCGCATCGACCTGACCGATGTCGCGCTCGTCACGATCGACGGCGAGGACGCGCGCGACTTCGACGACGCCGTCTACTGCGAGCCCTTCAAGCGTGGCCGCGGCAAGACGGCCTTCGAAGGCTGGCGCCTGCTGGTGGCCATTGCCGACGTCAGCCACTACGTCAAGCCCGGCGAGCCGCTCGACGCCGATGCCTACGAGCGCGCGACCTCGGTCTACTTCCCGCGGCGCGTGATCCCCATGCTGCCGGAGAAGCTGTCCAACGGCCTGTGCTCGCTGAACCCGCTGCAGGACCGGCTGTCCATGGTCTGCGACATGATCGTCGGCCAGGACGGCACGGTGGACGCCTACCAGTTCTATCCGGCGATCATCTGCTCTCATGCGCGCCTGACCTACACCGAAGTGGCGGCCGCGCTCTCGAACACCCGCGGCCCGGAGGCCCAGCGCCATGCCGTGCTGCTGCCACACCTGCTGAACCTGCACGAGGTCTACCGCGCCCTGCTGAAGCAGCGCGCGCAACGCGGGGCGATGGACTTCGAGACCGTCGAGACGCAGATCGTCTGCGACAGCGAGGGCCGCATCGAGAAGATCGTGCCGCGCACCCGCAACGATGCGCACCGCCTCATCGAGGAGGCCATGCTCGCGGCCAACGTCTGCGCGGCTGACTTCATCGCCACGGCGGAGCACCCGTCGCTGTACCGCGTGCACGAAGGGCCGACGCCCGAGAAGCGCCTGACGCTGCAGACCTACCTGCGCGCACTGGGCCTCGGCCTGCACCTGAGCGATACGCCGACGCCGGTGGAGATGGCGGCGATTGCCGCCGCCACCAAGGACCGCCCGGATGCGCTGCAGATCCACACGATGCTGCTTCGATCGATGCAGCAGGCGGTCTACACGCCCAGCAATGCCGGGCACTTCGGCCTGGCCTACCCGGCGTATACGCACTTCACGAGCCCGATCCGCCGCTACCCCGATCTGCTCGTCCATCGAGTGATCAAGTCCCTGCTGGGCAAGAAGCGCTATCACCTGAGCCTCGTCGACACCGTTCCCCCGCCGCCGCTGCGCAAGGGGGGCCGCCTGACGCCGAAGGCGCCCAAGGCAGCCACGAGGGAGCTGGAGCTCTGGGAAATGGCCGGCGCGCATTGCAGCGCAAACGAGCGCCGTGCCGACGAGGCTTCGCGGGATGTCGAGGCCTGGCTGAAGTGCCGCTACATGCGCGACCGCCTCGGGGAGGAGTTCCCCGGCACCGTCAGTGCCGTGGCCGGGTTCGGCCTCTTCGTCACGCTGGACTCCCTGTATGTCGACGGCCTGGTGCACATCACCGAGCTTGGCGGCGAGTACTACCGTTTCGACGAAGCGCGCCAGGAGTTGCGCGGCGAACGCACCGGCGTCCGGTACGGCGTCGGCACACGTGTCAGGGTCCAGGTCAGCCGGGTCGACCTGGATGGCCGGAAGATCGATTTCCGCATGGTGCGCGAAGGGGAGGGCGAACGCACGCCCGCGGCTTCTGCCGGACGCCCGGACCGGGCCCGGGTGCAGGCCAGCGCCGTGGACCAGCTGGCTGCCGTGCAGGCAGCCGACCGGGCGGGCAAGGCGGCACGCTCCAAGGCGCGCAAGGTGGTGCCGGGCGCCAAGCCCAAGGCGCCGCGCCCCGCCGGCAAGTCGTCTGGCCGCAAGCGTTGAACTGCAGCCAGTGAGTCGCTGCGGGCGTTAGAGCGCCTGCATCGCGTGGATGAGGTCTGCCGCGAGCAGTGGCCCGGCGCCGCCTGCGCGTTCAGCCGCGAGGCCATGGCGGAAGACGGCACGGCTGGCGGCCTCGATGGCGTCTCCGCCCGACCATGACCACAGGCCGGCGGTCCAGCCGGCGAGCACATCGCCGGTTCCGGCGCTTGCCAGGCGCGCGTTGCCCGTCGCGTTGACATACAGGTGGCCGTCCGGCGTGGCGACCAGCGTGCCCGAGCCCTTCAGCACGACGGTCGCGCCGAACCGCGCCGCGAGAACGCGTGCCGCCGTCGGGCGATCGGCCTGGATCGCGGCTGCGTCCTGCCCGAGCAGACGCCCCGCCTCCAGCGGGTGCGGTGTGAGCAGGGTGGGGCGTCCGCGGGCGCCACGGGCCTGCAGCGCCGCTGTCAAGGCCGGTTCCCGGGCCACAGCATTCAGGGCATCGGCGTCCAGGATCAGGCGCGCCGCATGGGCCACGCAGGGCGACAGCCAATCGCGGACCGCGTCGCCGCCGCCGCACCCGGCCACGACCGTGAGTGATGCAAGGCGCTCCGGCGCGCAAAGGAATCCGGCGCTCCGGGACATCAGTTCGGGCCGGGCCGGTGCCAGCGTGGGCGCCGACGGGTCGAGCAAGCCCACGAACACCCGGCCTGCTCCGGCAGCCAGCGCCGCGCTGGCGGCAAGCCACGCCGCCCCCGCCATGCCCGCAGCGCCCCCGACCACGGCCACATCGCCGAAGCGGCCCTTGTGCGAGGCGTGCGGTGCCGCCTTGTCCGCCTGAGGGCCGATCAGAGAGATCGCACTCCCGCAAGCGTCGACGCCCAGGGTGTCCAGCCAGACCCGCCCGGCGTGGTCCCGGCCTTCGGCCGTGAACAGGCCGGTTTTCAGGGTGAGCAGGGAGAGCGTGTGTGCCGCGCGCACGGCGAGGCCGTCGTGGCAGGTGCCGCACTCGGCATCCAGGCCCGAAGGAATGTCGATGGACAGCACCGGCGAGGGCTGTGCGTTCAGACGCCGGATCGCATCGGCCAGCGCGCCCGAAGGCGCCCTGCGAAGCCCGATCCCCAGCAGGCCGTCCAGCAGCAGGTCGGCTTCGAAGCGGTCGGGCGAGGCGCTCTCGATCCGCAGATCGCCGGCTTCGCGCAGCGCCCAGCCGGCATCGTCCGGCAGGTGTTCCGGGTCTGCGAGCAGGGTGACGCGCACATCCAGGCCCTGCCGCTGCAGCCATCGCGCGGCCACGAGCGCATCGCCCCCGTTGTTGCCGGGCCCGGCCACAGCATGCACACGTTTCGCACCAGGGCAGGTGGCCAGCGCCAGCCGGGCGACGGCCAGCCCGGCCCGGGCCATCAATGCATGGGGGGGCGAAGTGGCCAGTGCAGACTGTTCGAGTGCTCGCGTGGAGGCAAGGTCATGCAATGGCCAGGGTCGGGTGACGGGCAGGATGGCATCCATGCCCGCACTGTCTCATGCCAGGCGTTCGACGCCCAGGCCTTCGAGGTCGATGACCGGAGCGCGCCCGCCCATCAGGTCGGCCAGCGCGCGTGCCGACCCTGCCGACAGCGCCCAGCCGCTGGAGCCGTGGCCGAGGTTGACCCAGATGCCGGGGCGTCCGCTCGCGCCCAGCACCGGCGGACCGTCCGGCAACATGGGCCGGGCGCCTTTCCAGCGCTGGGCTTGCGCCAGGTGCGCGGCGCCGGGGAACCAGTCGTGCAGGACCTTGTAGAGCGTGCTCATCGCGCCGGTGTGGAAGCGCTCGGCGGTGCCGCCCAGTTCCGCGCTGCCAGCCACCCGCACGCGGCGGCCCAGGCGCGAGATCGCGACCTTGTAGCGCTCGTCCATCAGCGCCGCGCGCGGGCCGATGCCGGGGTGGCCGTCGAACTCGCGCAGCGGCGCCGTGAGCGAATAGCCCCAGACCGGCAGCAGCGGCAGCCTCAGGCCCAGAGGCGTGAGCAGGCTCGACGCATCGTGCCCGGCGCAGACCACCACGCCATCGAAGCTGTGTTCGTGGCCGTCCACGGTCAACTGCGGGTTCGTTCCCGGCCGGATGGCCTGTACCGACTGCTGGAAGCGGAACCCGGCCCCCAGCTTCTGTGCCTCCGCCTTCAGCAGGTGCGCGAACTGGCGGCAGTTGCCGACGCCATCCTGCGGCAGGTGCACGGCGGCGCGCAGTGCAGTGGCCTCGCTCAGGCCGGGTTCTAGCAAGCGCGCGCGGGCGGCGTCCACGAGTTCGAAGGGCACGCCCAGTTCGGCCAGCAGCTTCAGGCCGCCGCGAGCCCGCGCCAGTTCGCGTTCGCTGCGTAGCAGCACCATGTAGCCCATGGCGCGTTCGTAGTCCAGGCCCAGTCGCTCCGTCAGCCCGTCGAGGCGGTCCCGGCTGTAGCGCGCCAGGCGATGCATGCGTGTCCGGTTGGCCTCGTGCACGGCAGGGCGGCAGGCGCGCCACCAGCGCCACAGCCAGGCGGCATCCCGGAATGGCACGCCGGCACCCACCCGGATGGCGGCGTGGCGCCCGAACATCTGCGACAGCACTTTCCAGGGCATGCCAGGCGCAGCCCAGGGCGTCACGTAGCCCGGTGCCACCACGCCGGCGTTGGCGAAGCTCGTGCCTCCGGCCACGGACGGGCCGCGTTCGAAGACGCTGACCTCATGGCCGTCGGCGGCGAGTTCGTACGCAGTCGTGACGCCGATGATGCCGGCGCCGATCACGGCAACACGCATGCTCAGCGTTCCTCGATCAAGGCTTCGACGGCGAGCGCGGCGGACAGCAATCGGTCGTCCTGCAGGGCGGGTGCGAAGAGCATCAGGCCGACGGGCCAGTCGCCCTCGGGCTGGCAGGGCAGCGAGACTGCGCAGCCGTCGAGGAAGTTCGCCACCGCCGGGTTGCGCAGCATCGCTGCGTTGGTCGAGAAGAACGCGGCATCGTCCGACAACAAGGGTGCAATGGGCGGGGCCACCATCGGCACCGTGGGTGCGATCAGGGCGTCGAAACCGCACACGGCGAGTTCCACGCGCGCCTGCCAGCGCTGCCGCGCCGCGAGGAGCTCGATGTAGTCGGCTGCCATCATCGTGCTGCCGCGGCGGATGCGCAGCGCCACGCGTGGGTCGTATCGATCGCCGTGCGTGGCCAGCAGCTCTCGGTGCCAGGCCCAGCTTTCGGCTGCGGGCAGGCCGCCCTGCGCGTTGATCGTGGCCAGCTCGGCCAGCTCGGGCAGCGCCACTTCTTCCACCACGCAACCGGCCGCTCGCAGCCTCTCGACGGCCGCATGGAAGTGGCGCGAGACCGTTGCATCCAGCCCGTCCAGCATCAGGGTGGTGGGCAGCGCAAAGCGCCATCGGTTGGCTGGGCGATCCTGAAGCGTCACGTGTCTGGCTGCCAGCACTTCGTGCAGCAGCACGGCGTCGCGCACGGAACGTGTGATCGCGCAGGCGGTGTCGAGCGAGGTCGACAGAGGGATCGCGCCCTCCAGCGGCGTCAGGCGCTGCGTGTTCTTGTAGCCGACCAAGCCGTGCAGGGCGGCGGGAATGCGGATCGAACCCCCGGTGTCCGACCCCAGTGCGGCCCATGCGGCGCCAGCGGCCACGCTGACTGCGGCGCCCGATGAGGAGCCGCCCGGAACCCGCTGCGACGGGTCGAGGGCGAGGGTCGCGGCGTTCGCAGGCGTGCCGTGGCACGGGTTCAGGCCGAGGCCCGAGAAGGCGAACTCGCTCAGGTTGGTATGGCCTGTCAGCGCCGCGCCCGCAGAGCGCAGTCTTGCAACGGCCGGGCAGTCGGCGTCGGCGGGCGCGGCGTCGGCCAGCGCTGCCGAACCGCCCGTGGTGGGCGCACCCGCGACATCGAACAGGTCCTTGATGGAGACCGCCAGACCCGCCAGGCGCGGCAGCGGCAGGGCCGCCGCCCGCAGCGAATCGACCGCCGCGGCCTGCGCGCGGGCGCCGGCATCGAACCGGCGCAGATAGACGTGCTCGCAGGCGGGCGAATCGGCCGCAGCCAGGCTGGCCTCGAGCAGGCTGCTGGCGCGCGCGGTGCCGCCTTGCAGTCGTTCACGGGCGTCAGTCAGATCGCTGCTGCTGCGGCGTGCTAGAATCATTGGGTTTTTCCCGACGTGGGCTTGGGCTTTGTGCCTGAGGTTCAGCAGTTGCGAAAGACAAATCGCGAACCCGGCTGCCGAAAGGTGTCGTCGCGTACAGGTCAGGAGTCGGTCAATGGTGACAAGACCCTGCAGTACGTGTCGATGTGCGCCGGGATTCTAGACCCAACCTTCGGAGTTACCATGACTGTCTCCATGCGCGAAATGCTGGAAGCCGGCGTCCATTTCGGACACCAAACCCGCTTCTGGAACCCCCGGATGGCCCCGTATATCTACGGCCATCGCAACAAGATCCACATCATCAACCTCGAGAAGACGCAGCCGCTCTTCGAGGACGCGATGAAGTTCGTGCGCCAGCTGTCCTCGCGCCGCGGCACCATCCTGATGATCGGCACCAAGCGCCAGGCCCGCGACGTGATCGCCCTGGAAGCCCAGCGTTGCGGCATGCCCTACGTCGACCAGCGCTGGCTGGGCGGCATGATGACCAACTTCAAGACGGTCAAGGGCTCGCTGAAGAAGCTGAAGGACATGCAGGCCATCAAGGATGCCGGCATGGACACCATGATCAAGAAGGAAGCCCTGCTGTTCGATCGCGAGCTGGCCAAGCTCGAGAAGGAAATCGGCGGCATCCAGGACATGGGCGCGCTGCCTGACGCCATGTTCGTGATCGACGTCGGCTACCACAAGATCGCCATCATGGAAGCCAAGAAGCTGGGCATTCCGGTGATCGGCATCGTCGACACGAACCACTCGCCCCAGGGCATCGACTACGTGATCCCGGGCAACGACGACTCCGCCAAGGCCGTGGCGCTGTATGCCCGTTCCGTGGCCGACGCGGTGCTCGAGGGCCGTGCGAACGCGACCAACGAGGTCGTGGCGGCCGTGAACGAAGGCGACGAATTTGTCGAGGTGCGCGAAGAGGCCTGATCAAGGCCCCTCGCACCCGCCGGCCGGCCGCGTCACTCGCGCCCGGCCGGTTTTGCAACCGATGATGGAGAACTGAGAATGGCTGCAATCACTGCAAGCATGGTCGCCGAGCTTCGTGCGAAGACCGACGCCCCGATGATGGAATGCAAGAAGGCGCTGACCGAGGCCGAAGGCGATGCCGTGCGCGCCGAGGAAATCCTGCGCGTCAAGCTCGGCAACAAGGCCGGCAAGGCTGCTTCACGCATCACCGCCGAGGGCGTGGTGTCCGTCGCCGTCGACAGCCGCCGCGGCGCGCTGGTCGAAGTCAACTGCGAGACGGATTTCGTCTCCAAGAACGATTCCTTCCTGGCCTTCACCAAGGCCTGCGCCCAACTGGTCGCCGACCACAACCCGGCCGACGTCGCCGCGCTGTCCGCGCTGGCCTACGCGCAGGACGGCTTCGGCCCCACGCTCGAGGACGTCCGCAAGGGCCTGATCGGCAAGATTGGCGAGAACATGGCCATCCGCCGCTTCAAGCGCTGGGACGGTGGCGGCCTGCTGGCCAGCTATCTGCACGGCACGCGCATCGGCGTCGTCGTCGAGTTCGAGGGCGATGAAGTCGCCGCCAAGGACGTGGCAATGCACGTCGCGGCCATGAAGCCCGTTTCGCTGTCGTCCGCGGACGTCCCGGCCGAACTGGTCGAGAAGGAGCGCAAGATCGCGGCCGAGAAGGCCGCCGAATCGGGCAAGCCGGCCGAAATCGTCGCCAAGATGGTTGAGGGTTCGGTCCAGAAGTACCTGAAAGAGGTCTCGCTCGCCAACCAGACCTTCGTCAAGAACGACAAGCAGACCGTCGAGCAGATGCTGAAGGAAAAGGCGACCAAGGTCGCTGGCTTCACGCTGTACGTGGTGGGCGAGGGCATCGAGAAGAAGACCGACGACTTCGCAGCCGAGGTGGCCGCGCAGGTCGCCGCCGCCAAGGGCGCCTGAGCTCCCGGCGGTAATGGTCTGTGAAAGCCCGGAACCACAGGTTCCGGGCAGTTAGACTGCAAGCCGCAGTGAAGATCGCACTGAAGACGATACCCAGGGGGGAGATCCGAGCATGCCCGCGTACAAGCGCATCCTGCTGAAACTGTCCGGCGAGGCCCTGATGGGCGACGACGCCTACGGCATCAATCGCGGCACCATCGTGCGCATGGTGCGCGAGATCCAGCAGGTCACACGCCTCGGCGTGGAGGTGGCCGTCGTCATCGGCGGTGGCAACATCTTCCGTGGCGTGGCTGGCGGCTCCGTCGGCATGGATCGCGCCACGGCCGACTACATGGGCATGCTGGCCACGGTGATGAATTCGCTGGCCCTGGCCGACACCATGCGCCAGGAAGGCATGACCGCCCGTGTCATGTCGGCCATCAGCATCGAGCAGGTCGTGGAGCCGTATGTGCGCCCCAAGGCCCTGCAATACCTCGAGGAAGGCAAGGTTGTCGTGTTCGCGGCAGGCACCGGCAACCCCTTCTTCACCACCGATACGGCCGCCGCACTGCGTGGCGCCGAGATCGGGGCCGAAGTCGTCCTGAAGGCGACCAAGGTCGATGGCGTCTACAGCGCCGACCCCAACAAGCATCCCGACGCGACCCGCTACGAGACCATCACGTTCGACGAGGCGATCGCCCGCAACCTGCAGGTGATGGACGCCACGGCCTTCGCGCTGTGCCGCGACCAGAAGCTGCCGATCAAGGTGTTCAGCATCTTCAAGGCTGGCGCGCTGGAGCGTGTCGTCCGTGGTGAGGACGAAGGCACCCTGGTCCACGTCTGATCATTCCAGGAGCACCGTACGATGGTTGCCACCATTCCCGACATCAAGAAGACCGCCGAGCTGAAGATGGGCAAGTCCGTCGAAGCCTTCAAGGGCGAACTGCAGAAGATCCGCACCGGCCGAGCCCACCCGGGCATCCTCGACCAGGTTCACGTCGATTACTACGGCTCGATGGTCCCCATCAGCCAGGTCGCCAACGTGTCCCTGCTCGACGCCCGCACGATCAGCGTCCAGCCCTGGGAAAAGGGCCTCGCCGCGAAGATCGAGAAGGCCATCCGCGAGTCCGATCTCGGCCTGAACCCTGCATCTCAGGGCGACCTGCTCCGCGTGCCGATGCCCGCGCTGTCAGAAGAGCGGCGCCGTGACCTGACCAAGGTGGTCCGCAATACTGGCGAAGACGCCAAGGTCGCCGTCCGTTCCATCCGGCGCGAGGCCAACGAGCACCTGAAGAAGCTGCTCAAGGACAAGCTGGCCAGCGAGGACGAGGAGCGTCGCGCCCAGGACGACGTTCAACGCCTGACCGACCGCACCATCGGGGAGATCGAGCGTCTGGTCACTGGCAAGGAAGCCGAGGTGATGGCGGTCTGACCGCCATCTCCCCGAACCGATGCTGAACAAAGTCCTGAACGGCGGAAGCGAAGCGGAAAACGTCCGTCGCATTCCGCGCCACGTGGCCGTGGTGATGGACGGCAACGGGCGCTGGGCGCGCCAGCGCTACATGCCGCGCTTCTTCGGCCACAAGGCCGGCGTGGACGTTCTCGTGAAGGCCGTCAACAGCTTCGCCGACCGTGGTGTCGAGTTCCTGACGGTGTTCGCGTTCTCGTCCGAGAACTGGAAGCGCCCGACGGAAGAGGTCTCGGGGCTCATGGGCCTGGTGCTCGTGGCCGTCTCGAAATACCTCACCAAGCTGGCAGGCGACGGCGTACGCATCCGGATCATCGGTGACCGCTCCGCGGTTTCCGACAAGCTGCGCCAGGCCTGGGAGCATGCCGAGGCGCTGACCGAGAAGAACAGCCGCATCACGCTCGCCGTGGCGTTCAACTACGGTGGCCGCTGGGATGTCGTCCAGGCGTGCCAGCAGGCCCTGGCGCAGGGCATGAAGCCGGAAGACTTCGACGAGGCCTGGCTCTCGCGCCACATGGCACTGTCGTTCGCGCCCGATCCCGATCTCTTCATCCGCACCGGCGGCGAGATGCGCATGAGCAACTTCCTGCTGTGGCAGGCGGCCTACTCGGAGCTCTTCTTCACCGATTGCCTCTGGCCCGACTTCGGCGAAGTGGAGATCGATGCGGCGCTGGCCGCCTACACACAGCGTGACCGCCGCTTCGGCGCGATCAAGCCCGCCACCTGAACCCCATGCTCGGCCAGCGTGTGATCACCGCGGTCGTGCTGCTTGCGCTGCTGCTTCCAGCCCTCTTCGCCAGCGCCACCTGGCCCTTTGCGGTGCTGACGCTCGCATTCATCGTGGCCGCAGGCTGGGAGTGGGCGCGGCTCAACGGCGCCACCGGGGCTGTGCCTTGGGCGTTGGCGGTCGGTACCGGCCTGCTGGCTGTTGGCCTGGCATTTGCCGCGTCGCCGGGCGATGTCTGCCGAAGCTGCGACGTGGGTGCGGTGTCCTGGGCCGTCGGTGGCCTGCTGGCCTTGAGGCTCGGCCCCGCCGGTTGGTCCCGGCTTCCGAAGGCCGCGAGGCTGGCCGTCGGCCCCCTGCTGCTGGCTGTCGCCTGGCTCGCTTTGACGCGTGCCCACGCGGCGGGCATCAACTTCCTGCTGTCGGTGATGTGCCTGGTCTGGGTGGCCGACATTGCGGCCTACGCCGGCGGGCGAATGCTGGGCCGCCACAAGCTGGCCCCCACCATCAGCCCCGGCAAGACCTGGGAGGGCGCGGTGTCCGGTGTCCTGGGCGTCCTGCTGCTGGGGGTCGGCTGGTGGCTGGCCGACCGGCACTTCGGGGTGGCTGTCCCCGGGTTGAGTTCGGTGCTCGTGGCGCGCTTTGGAATTCCAGGCGCGTTGGCGTTGCTCGTGTTGCTGGCGGGCGCCAGCGTCGTGGGGGATCTGTTCGAGTCGCTCGTCAAGCGCGCTGCCGGGGCCAAGGACAGCAGTGGCCTGTTGCCGGGTCACGGCGGCGTTCTCGACCGGATCGACGCGCTGTTGCCCGTGTTTCCGCTGGTGGCTGTACTGGCGCTTCGGTGAAGAATCCGCGTTCATGAGCATTCAAAGGTTGGCAGTCCTCGGGTCCACCGGATCCATCGGTGTGAGCACGCTGGACGTGGTTGCCCGACACCCCGAGCGTTACGAGGTCTTCGGCTTGACCGCGCAGCGCCGCATCGACGAACTTCTCGCGCAATGCGTGCAGTTCCGGCCACGGATCGCGGTCGTGCCTGGTGATGAACAGGCCGCTCGGCTGCGCGACGGGCTGGCCGCGCACGGTCTGCGCACCGAGGTTGCCGTCGGCCCCGCCGCGCTGGCGGAACTGGCCGAGCATCCGGAGGTGGACAGCGTGATGGCCGCCATCGTCGGCGCTGCAGGCCTGGCGCCTTGCCTGGCCGCTGCGCGCGCGGGCAAGCGCCTGCTGCTGGCCAACAAGGAGGCGCTGGTCGTGGGCGGCGCGTTCTTCATGGATGCCGTGCGCGAAGGCGGCGCCACGCTGCTGCCCATCGACAGCGAGCACTCCGCCATCTTCCAGTGCCTGCCGGAAGATCGCAGCGCCTGGGCGCATCGCATCGACCACATCGTGCTGACCGCGTCCGGCGGGCCGTTTCGCACGCGCGACCCGGAATCGCTGCACGGCGTCACGCCCGACGAAGCCGTCGCGCACCCGAACTGGGTCATGGGCCGAAAGATCTCGGTCGATTCGGCGACGATGATGAACAAGGCGCTCGAGGTGATCGAGGCGCACTGGCTGTTCTCGCTGCCCCCGGAACGCATCCGCGTCGTGATCCATCCACAGAGCATCATCCACTCGATGGTGGTCTGTCGCGATGCCTCGGTGCTGGCGCAGCTGGGCACGCCCGACATGAAGGTTCCGATCGCCTACGGACTGTCGTTCCCCGAGCGCATCGCCTCCGGCGCTTCCAGCCTCGATTTCCTGGCCCTGAAGTCGCTCACCTTCGAGGAAGCCGACCGCCAGCGTTTCCCCGGCCTCTTCCTGGCGTACGACGCCCTCGCCGCGCCGGAGGGAAGCTCCGCCGTGCTCAACGCCGCCAACGAGGAAGCCGTCGCCGCTTTCCTGGACGGAACCATCCGCTTCACGGCGATTCATACCGTCAATGCACGCACCGTGGATGCTCTGGCAGGCCGGATCGGCCGCATCGCCGCCCTGGACGACCTGATGGCGCTGGACGAGCGCGCCCGCCGCCAGGCCCGTGAACTGATTGCCGAGCTCGCCCTTTGATCACCACCGCGCTGGCTTTCATCCTTACGCTGGGCGTGCTCATCGTGGTGCACGAGTACGGCCACTACCGCGTGGCGGTGGCCTGCGGCGTCAAGGTCCTGCGCTTCTCGGTCGGTTTCGGCCGCGTGCTGTTGCGGCGCCAGAAGGGCGACACCGAGTTCGTGCTGTGCGCCTTGCCCCTGGGCGGCTATGTCCGCATGCTCGACGAGCGCGAGGGTTTCGTGGAGCCTGCCGAGCGGGACCGGGCCTTCAACCGGAAATCCCTGCGCCAACGCGCTGCGATCGTGGTGGCCGGCCCGGCCGCCAATCTGCTGCTGGCGATCGTGCTCGTGGCGGCTTCGCACTGGATCGGGGTCGACGAGCCCAAGGCCGTTCTCGGCACGCCGACGGCCGGCAGCCTGGCCGACCGTGCCGGCCTGCGGTCCGGAGACTGGGTTCGCGCCACCTCCCGCGACGGTGCCGAGTGGCGTGACGTCGAGTCCCTGACCGATCTGCGATGGCAGGTCACGCAGGCCGCGCTGGACGGCAGCCCGCTGCAGTTGATGGTCAGCGACCGGCAGGGCCATGGCAGCCGTCCCGCTGTCCTGCCGCTTCAGGACCTGCCCACCCAGGAGGTGGACGCGGCGGCCATGAAGCGCATCGGCATCGGCGCACCTTACAGCGAGGCCGTGCTCGGCGACATCAAGCCGGAAGGGCCCGCCGCCCGTGCCGGGCTGATGAAGGGCGACCGCGTCCTGGCCGTCAATGGTCAGCCGGTGGGTGATGCCCAGTCCCTGCGCGAACGCATTCGCTCGGCCGTCGTGGAGGGCCGGGGCGAGGTCCAGCGGTGGGCCATCGAGCGCGGCACCGCATTGCGCGACGTCGAGGTGACGCCCCGCGTGGTCGACGATGGCGGCAAGCTGCTGGGGCGTATCGACGCCTTCGTCGGTGGCCCCCCGGAGATCGTCACGGTTCGCCGCGGCCCGGTCGACGGCCTGGTGAGCGGCGTGCAGCGCACCTGGGAGATCTCGTCGCTGACGGTCCGGATGATCGGGCGCATGCTGATCGGCGAGGCTTCTGTCAGGAATCTCAGTGGGCCCATCACGATCGCCGATGTCGCCGGGCAGTCGGTCCAGCAGGGCCTGGCCTACTATCTCGGGTTCCTGGCACTGGTCAGCGTCAGCCTGGGTGTCCTCAACCTGCTTCCTCTGCCAATGCTCGACGGTGGGCACCTGATGTATTATCTTTTCGAGGGCGTGACGGGCCGGCCGGTATCGGAGCTCTGGCTGGCACGCCTGCAGCGCGGCGGCATTGCCGTCCTGCTCTTGATGATGTCGGTCGCCTTGTTCAACGACGTGGCCCGACTTCTCGGTCTGCACTGATCCTTCCTCCATGTCCTTTCATTCCCCGCTCGGGCAGCTGCGCCCCATTGCAGTGCTGGTAGCGGTGGTGGCAGCATGCGCTGCGCCGCTGGCCCACGCCGTCGAGCCCTTCGTGCTGAAGGACATCCGAATCGAGGGCCTGCAGCGCACGGACCCCGGTACGGTGTTCGCGGCGCTGCCTTTCCGGATCGGTGACACGTACACCGACGAAAAGGCCGCAACGGCGCTTCGCGCGCTGTTCACGACGGGCCTGTTCTCCGACGTACGCATCGAGATCGAGGACCAGACGGCAGTTCTGATCGTCGCCGAGCGACCCGTCATCTCGCGAGTCAACTTCGCGGGCATGAAGGAGTTCGAGAGCGAGCAGATGCTGAAGTCCCTCAAGGACGCCGGCATCGGCGAAGGTCTCCCCTTCGACAAGGCGCTGGTCGACCGTGCCGAGCAGGAGATCAAGCGGCAGTACCTGACGCGCAGCCTGTACGGCGCCGAGGTGGTCACCACCATCACGCCGATCGAGCGCAACCGCGTCAACGTCACGTTCACGATGACCGAAGGCGACGCCGCCCGCATCCGCGAGATCCGGATCATCGGCTCCAGCGCCTTCAGCGAATCGACCCTTCTGGGCCAGTTCGAGCTCACCACGCCGGGCTGGCTGACCTGGTACACCAAGTCCGACCGCTACTCGCGCGTCAAGCTCAACGGCGATCTGGAAAAGCTTCGCGCCTACTACGTGAACCGCGGCTACCTCGAGTTCACGGTCGAGTCGACGCAGGTCACGATCTCTCCGGACAAGCAGGACATCTCGGTCGCGATCTCCATCCGTGAAGGTCAGCGCTACACCGTCACAGGCGTGCGCCTGGAAGGCGAATTCCTCGGCCGTGAGGACGCATTCCGGCAGATGGTGCGCGTGCAGCCGGGCGAGCCCTATCGCGGCGAGGACGTCAGCGAGACACAGCGGCTGTTCAGCGAGCTCTACGGCCTGTACGGCTACGCCTTCGCCCGTGTCGATGCGCGCCCCGAGATCGACCGTGCCAGCGGGCAGGTCGTGGTGGTGCTGAACGCATCGCCGCAGCGGCGTGTGTACGTGCGCCGGGTCGAGGTATCGGGCAACACCCGGACGCGGGACGAAGTCATTCGCCGTGAGTTCCGTCAGCTCGAGTCCGCCTGGTACGACGGCGCCCGCATCAAGCTCTCGCGCGATCGTGTTGACCGCCTGGGTTATTTCAGCGAAGTCACGGTCGAGACCCGGGAGGTGCAGGGCATTCCCGATCAGGTCGACCTGGTCTTCGTGGTCAAGGAAAAGCCCACGGGCAACCTGCTCATCGGAGCCGGTTTCTCCAGTTCCGAAAGCCTGTCGCTCACCGCGTCCGTCAAGCAGGACAACGTCTTCGGCTCCGGCAACTACCTGGGCGTCGAACTCAACACCAGCAAGTCCTCGCGCAGCTTCGTCTTCAGCACCAGCGAACCCTACTTCACGGTTGACGGCGTTTCCCGCTCGATCGACCTGTACTACCGCACGAGCCGCCCGCTGAACAGCCTGGGCGACAAGTACCAGATCTCCACACCCGGGGCGGCCATCCGTTTCGGCGTGCCGTTCTCGGACTTCGACACGGTGTTCCTGGGCGTTGGCTGGGAGAGAACCCAGATCGGCGCCACTGCGGGCATCCCGAACAGCTATTTCCTGTATCGCCAGGAGTTCGGCCCGTCGAGCACGGCCTGGCCGCTGACCCTGGGCTGGTCCCGCGATGCGCGTGACAGCGCCCTCGTGCCCACCAGTGGTCGCTATCAGCGCGTCAACCTCGACTTCAGCCTGCTCGGGGATGTCCGGTACCTGCGCACCAACGTGCAGGTGCAGCAGTACATTCCGTTCGGCAGCCAGTTCTCGCTCGGCCTGAACGCCGAAGTGGGCTGGGGCAAGGGCCTGGGTTCGCGGCCTTACCCGCTGTTCAAGAACTTCTACGGCGGCGGCCTCGGCTCGGTCCGGGTGTTCGAGCAGAGTTCGCTGGGGGTGATCGACCCCACCGGCGCCTTCATCGGCGGCGCGAGGCGGCTCAACGCCAACGCCGAGTTCTACGTTCCTGTCCCGGGATCCGGCAACGACAAGACCTTGCGGGTGTTCGCGTTCGCGGACGCTGGCAACGTGTGGAGCGAAAGTGAGCCGATCGAAGCCGGTTCGCTGCGTGCATCAGTGGGGCTGGGCTTGACCTGGCTCTCACCGGTAGGCCCGTTGAAGCTGAGCTGGGGTACCCCGGTGAAGTATCAGTCCAACGATAGAATCCAAAAGTTCCAATTCCAGATCGGGACCGCTTTCTGATGAATCTCTCGACCCTGAAGTCGTTCGCCGTCGCGGCCATGATCGCTGGAGCCACCCTGGGCGTCAGCGCCCAGGACCTGAAGATCGGTTACATCAACGGTGAACGCGTGCTGCGCGAGTCGGCCCCGGCGAAAGCCGCGCAAGGCAAGCTCGAAGTCGAGTTCGGCAAGCGCGAGCGTGAGCTGGCGGACGACGGCAACCGCCTGAAGGCCGCCGCCGACAAGCTGGACAAGGACGCCCCCACCCTGTCGGAAGCCGAGCGCTCGCGCCGCCAGCGCGAACTCGTCGAACAGGACCGTGACCTGCAGCGCAAGCGCCGGGCCTTCCAGGAAGACCTGAACCAGCGCAAGAACGAGGAACTGGCCAACGTCGTCGAACGTGCCAACCGCGTCATCAAGCAGATCTTCGAGACCGAGAAGTACGACCTGATCCTGCAGGAAGGCGTCGTCTTCGCCGGTGCGCGCGTGGACATCACCGACAAGGTCATCCGCACGCTGAACGCCACGCCCGGCGGCAAGTAAGCCGGCGACGGCGGTGCTGAGCCTGCGCGTCGCCGAACTCGCGGCCCTCGTCGGCGGCGAGGCGGTGGGTGACACCGGGCTCGAGTTGCATCGCATCGGCCCGCTGGCCACGGCTGGCGCCGACACCGTCAGCTTTCTGTCTCACCCGCGCTATCGCGCGCAGCTCGACGCCAGCGCGGCCGGCTGCGTGCTGGTGCTGCCCGAACTGCGCGATGCCGTCCGGGAGCGCGCCGCCGCGGTGCTGTGCGCGGACCCCTACCTAGCCTTCGCCCGCCTGACCCAGTGGTGGGCGCAGCGTGTGCGGCCCGCGATGGTGCCCGGTGTGCATCGGTCGGCGGTGGTGGAGGAGGGCGCGCACATCCACCCCGGCGCGGCCATCGGCCCCCTGGCCTACATCGGCCCGGGCGCGCGCGTCGGGGAAGGCGCGGTCATCTCGGCGCAGGCGCACGTCGGCCGCGATGCGCAGGTCGGCGAGCACACCCGCCTCATGCCACGCGCCACCCTGCTCGATGCATGCCGCATCGGAGCCCGCGGCATCGTCCACGGCGGTGCCGTCATCGGCGCCGATGGTTTCGGCTTCGCGCCCTCCCACGGCGAGTGGGTCAAGATCGAACAGCTGGGCGCGGTGCTCATCGGGGACGATGTCGAGATCGGCGCCAACACCTGTATCGACCGTGGCGCCCTCGAGGACACCGTCATCGAGGAAGGCGTGAAGCTCGACAATCTCGTGCAGATCGCCCACAACGTCCGCGTCGGCGCGCACAGCGCATTCGCCGGCTGCGTGGGCGTGGCGGGCAGCGCCAGGATCGGCCGGCATTGCACGGCCGGAGGCGGCGCCATCATCCTCGGCCACCTCGAGCTGGTGGATCACGTGCACATCACCGCCGCCACCGTGATCACCCGCTCCATCCGCCAGCCCGGCCAGTACAGCGGGCTGTTCCCCTTCGATGACAATGCGTCATGGGAAAAGAACGCCGCGACCCTGCGGCAATTGCACACCCTGCGCGAGCGCCTGCGCGCGCTGGAGAAGAAGACATGACGACGCCCGTGATGGACATCCACAAGATCCTCAAGATGCTGCCGCACCGGTACCCGATCCTGCTGGTCGATCGGGTCATCGAGTTCGAGAAGGACGTGCGCATCAAGGCGTTGAAGAACGTCACGATCAACGAGCCGTTCTTCATGGGGCACTTCCCGTCCCGCCCCGTGATGCCCGGCGTGCTGATGCTCGAGGCCCTGGCGCAGACGGCCGCGCTGCTGTCGTTCGAGTCGCTGGGCGAGGAGCCGGGCGAGGACACCGTGGTGTACTTCGTCGGCATCGACGGCGCGCGCTTCAAGCGCGTGGTCGAACCGGGGGATCAGCTCATCCTCGAGGCGAGCATCGAACGCGCGCGGGCCGGCATCTACAAGTACAAGACTCGCGCCAGCGTCGGCGGCGAGACCGCCGTGGAAGCCGAACTGATGTGCACGATGCGCAAGGTGGCCTGAGTCCATGGCCCTGATCCATCCGACGGCCATCGTCGATGCCGCCGCCGAACTCGGCGCGGGGGTCGAAGTCGGTCCCTACGCCGTCATCGGCGCTGGCGTGCAGATCGGCGACGGCACCACGGTCGGGCCGCATGTGGTCCTGGAAGGCCCCATGCGCCTGGGACGCGACAACCGCATCCATGCGCATGCGGTGCTGGGCGGCGCGCCTCAGGACATGAAGTACCGCGGCGAGCCCACGGCGCTGGAGATCGGCGACCGCAACACGATCCGCGAGTTCTGCACCTTCAACCGGGGCACCGTGCAGGACGGCGGTGCCACGCGCGTGGGCGACGACAACTGGGTCATGGCCTACGTGCACATCGCGCACGATGTCCAGGTGGGCAACCGCTGCATCCTCGCCAACAACGCTACCCTGGCGGGGCACGTGCACGTCGGCGACTGGGTCATCGTCGGCGGGCTCACCGGCATTCACCAGTTCTGCCATGTCGGCGCGCATGCGATGACAGGGTTCCAGAGCCATGTCTCGCAGGATGTGCCGCCCTTCATGATGGTGTCCGGCAACCCCCTGGGCGTGCACGGCTTCAACGTGGAGGGCCTGCGCCGGCGCGGCTTCTCGCGCGAGCGGATCGGCCTCGTCAAGCAGATGCACCGGCTCCTGTACCGCGACGGCCTGACGCTGGACGCCTCGAAGGCGGCCATTGCCGCCCTGCAGGGTTCGGTCGAGGGCGGCGACATCGACGTCGCGATGCTGCTCGACTTCCTGGCCGCCTCCACGCGCGGCATCGTCAGGTAGCCATGAAGCTGGCGATGGTGGCCGGCGAGGCGTCCGGCGACCTGCTCGCCAGCCTGCTGATCGGCGGTCTGCAGACCCGTTGGCCGGGCTTCCAGGGCGTCGGCATCGGCGGGCCCCGGATGAACGCCTCGGGATTCGAATCCTGGTGGCCCAGCGACAAGCTGGCGGTGCGCGGCTATGTGGAGGTGCTGCGCCACTACCGTGAGATCTCGGGCATTCGCGAGCGCCTCGCCGAGCGTCTGCTGGCCGAGCGACCGCAGGCCTTCATCGGCGTCGACGCCCCCGACTTCAACCTCGGCCTCGAGAAGCGCCTGAAGGCTGCCGGCATCCCGACGATCCACTTTGTCTGCCCGTCCATCTGGGCCTGGCGCGGTGGACGCGCCAGCAGGATGGCCGAGAGCTGCGACCACGTTCTCTGCCTCTTCCCCTTCGAGCCCGAGCTTCTGCACGCCCACGGCGTGAAGGCCAGCTACGTCGGGCACCCGCTGGCCGATGCCATCCCGATGGTGCCGCCCCGTGCCGCCGCGCGCACGGCGCTGGGGCTGAGCCCCGATGAGCCGGTACTCGCGATCCTGCCGGGCAGCCGTCGTTCCGAGATCCGGTACATCGCGCCGGCCTTCCTTCAAGCTGCTGCGCTGCTGCACAGCCAACGGCCCGAGCTTCGCTTCCTGTTGCCGGTGGCGCCGGGGCTGCGCACGCTGGTGGAGCCATTGCTGGCGCAATTTGCGCCGGGCGTGCCTGTGCGGTTGCTCGATGGCCGCTCGCACGAGGTCCTGGCGGCCTGCGACGCGACACTCATTGCCAGCGGCACCGCCACGCTGGAGGCAGCGCTGTTCAAGGTGCCGATGGTCATCGGCTACCGCATGCATCCGCTGTCCTGGCAACTGATGAAGCGCATGGCCTACCAGCCGTGGGTGGGGCTGCCGAACATCCTGTGCCGTGAGTTCGTCGTGCCCGAACGCATCCAGGGGGCCTGCACACCCGCGCAGCTGGCCGCTGACGTGCTGAAGAGCCTGGACGATGCTGCCGGCGCCGCGCGCCTGCGGCGCAGGTTCACCGAACTCCATGAACTCCTGAAGCGCGACACCGCCCGCGCCGCCGCCGATGCCCTCGCGCAAATCCTCCACGCCTGAGCAACTCGGGCTCGACTGGTCGGTTCCGGGCCTCGTGGCCGGCGTCGACGAGGCGGGGCGCGGCCCCCTCGCGGGTTCGGTGGTGGCGGCTGCCGTCATCCTGGACGACCTCTCGCCGATCCGCGGGCTGGCCGACTCGAAGGTCCTGACGCCGCTTCGACGAGACCGCCTGTATGACGAGATCTGCGCCAAGGCACTGGCCATCGCCATCGGCGAAGCCAGCGTCGAGGAGATCGACCGCCTGAATATCCTGCATGCCACGATGCTGGCGATGCGCCGTGCGGTCGAGGGCCTGCGCCTGTTGCCGCGTCATGTTCTGGTCGACGGCAACCGCCTGCCTGTCCTGAAGATGCCCGCCACCGCCATCGTGAAGGGCGATGCCACGGTGCCCGCCATCTCGGCGGCATCGATCCTGGCCAAGGTCACGCGGGATCGGCAATGCGCCTTGCTGGACGCGCAATGGCCGGCCTACGGCTTCGCGGTGCACAAGGGCTATCCGACCGCGGCGCATCTGCAGGCCTTGCGCGAGCATGGCGCCTGCCCTGCGCACCGCCGCAGTTTCGGCCCGGTGCGTGCCGTGCTGGAGAGCGCATGACGACGCGCGAGATCACTTCCCGTGACAACCCGCTGCTGGTGCGCCTGCGCAAGATGGCGCAGACGCCCGCGGGCTACCGCAGGCAGGGCCAGGTGTGGGTGGAGGGCGATCACCTCTGCCGCGCGGCGCTGGCGCGCGGTGTCACGGTCCCTGTGGCCGTGGCCACCGAGGCGGCGCTGGCCAATCCGGCCCTGGCGGGCCTGTTGTCGGCAGCGGCAGAGGTCGTCATCGTCCCGGCTGCGCTCTTTGCCGGATTCAGCGGCCTGGAGTCACCGGCCGCGCTGGGTTTCCTGCTCGACCTGCCGCCACCCCAGCCGCCCTTGGCCGGCGTGCCGACCGTCGTGCTGGACGGCGTGCAGGACGCGGGCAACGTCGGCAGCGTGCTGCGCAGCGCCAGTGCGCTGGGGGTCGTGCAGGTCCTGGCCCTGCAGGGCACGGCGGCGCTGTGGTCCCCCAAGGTGCTGCGGGCCGGCATGGGCGCGCATTTCAACCTGAGGCTGGCCGAAGGCCTGACGGCGCAGGCGCTCGATGCGCTGGCCGTGCCCATGGTCGCGACGAGCTCCCACGCAGCCGATGTCCTGCCGCACGCAGCGCTGCCGTCGCCCTGCGCCTGGGTCTTCGGTCACGAGGGGCAGGGCGTCTCGGCAGCGTTGATGCAGCGCTGCACACTGACCGTCTGCATTCCTCAGCCCGGCGGCGAGGAGTCGCTGAACGTCGCCGCCGCAGCGGCAATCTGCCTGTACGAGTCGGCGCGGCGTCAGTAGACCAGGCGGTCGGGCTGGATGTCGCGCAGGATCGTGGTGGCGATCTCCTCGATCGACTTGTGCGTGGACGACAGCCAGGCGATGCCTTCGCGCCGCATCATCGACTCCGCGTCCCGCACTTCCTGGCGGCAGTTCTCCAGCGCGGCGTAGCGGCTGCCGGGCCGGCGCTCGTGGCGGATCTGCGCCAGGCGCGCGGGGTCGATCGTGAGCCCGAAGCACTTCTTCTTGTAGGGCGCCAGCGAGCTTGGGAGGTGCCCGCGCTCGAAGTCTTCCGGGATCAGCGGGTAGTTGGCCGCCTTGATGCCGTGCTGCATCGCAAGGTAGAGCGAGGTCGGTGTCTTGCCGCTGCGGCTGACGCCGACCAGGATCACGTCCGCGATGTCGAGGTTGCGCGACGACTGTCCGTCGTCGTGCGCCAGCGAGAAGTTGATGGCGTCGATGCGCTCGGTGTACTCCTGGCTCTTGCTGACATCGGAGAAACGGCCGACCCGATGGTTCGACTTGACCCCGAACTCGATCTCCAGCGGCTCCACGAATGTGCGGAACATATCCAGGACAAAGCCCTTGCAGGACTCCGCCGTCAGGGCGTCGCGGACCGCATCGTTCACGAGGGTCACGAAGACGACGGGCCGCTTGCCTTCGCGCACTGCGGTCTCGTTGATTTCACGGACCACGGCCTCGGCCTTCTCCACGGAGTCGATGAACGGGCGCCGCACGTGGCGGTTCTTGGCCGGGAATTGGGCCAGGATGGAGTTGCCGAAGGTCTCGGCGGTGATGCCGGTGCCGTCCGAGACGAAAAACACGGTGCGATGAGGCATGGATTGACCGTCTGCAGTGCGTGTTGAAGACGTCGGGATGATAGGCAGGAAATGCCGCTATCCTCTTGGTCGATGCACGCGAATCCGCCCGCCGTGAACCTCCCCAGCCGAAAACCAGAATCTACAAACGCTGGCGTGTGGGGTTCACCTCGGGACGCGGGAGCACCCGTTTTCTCACATCACGGAGCTTTCCCATGTCTCAGACCCCCCTGGCGACCGCCCTGGTCGTACCGTTCGAACAACTGAGGATGACCGACGTCGAGGTGGTCGGCGGCAAGAACGCCAGCCTCGGCGAGATGATCAGCCAGCTCGCCGCCACCGGCGTGCGGGTGCCGGGCGGCTTCGCCACCACGGCCCATGCATTCCGCGAGTTCCTGAGCGAGGGCGGCCTCACCGAACGCATCGATACCCTGCTGACCCAGCTCGACGTGGACGACGTGCAGGCGCTCACCGAGGCCGGCGCGAAGATCCGCGACTGGGTCGTGAACACGCCGTTCCCGGCGGCCCTGGAGGCAGCGGTGCGCGCGCAGTTCGTGCAGCTCACCCGCGACCACCCGGACGTGTCCTTCGCCGTCCGCTCGTCGGCCACGGCCGAGGACCTGCCGGATGCCTCGTTCGCCGGTCAGCAGGAGTCCTTCCTGAACGTGGTGGGCATCGAGGACATCCTGCACAAGATGAAGGAGGTCTTCGCGTCGCTCTACAACGACCGCGCGATCAGCTACCGTGTGCACAAGGGCTTTCTGCATGCCGACGTCGCCCTCTCGGCGGGCGTGCAGCGCATGGTCCGGTCCGATCTCGGCGCCGCCGGCGTGATGTTCACAATCGACACCGAATCCGGCTTCCAGGACGTGGTCTTCATCACCTCCAGCTACGGCCTGGGCGAGACGGTGGTGCAGGGCGCCGTGAACCCGGACGAGTTCTACGTCCACAAGCCCACCCTGAAGCGTGGCAAGTACGCCGTCATCCGCCGCGTTCTGGGCTCCAAGCTGCAGCGCATGGAGTTCGCCACCCCCGAGCAGCGCGCCGCGAGCGGTCGCCTCGTGCACACCGTGGACACGCCCCCCGAGCAGCGCAACCGCTATTCGCTCACCGATGCCGACGTGACCGAGCTGGCCCGCTACGCGCTCATCATCGAGGAGCACTACGGCCGCCCGATGGACATCGAGTGGGGCAAGGACGGCCTCGACGGCGAGCTCTACATCCTGCAGGCGCGCCCCGAGACCGTGAAGAGCCAGGGCCAGGGCAAGGCCGAGCAGCGCTACAAGCTCAAGGGCGACCCCACCAAGCGTGGGACCGTGCTCGCCGAAGGCCGGGCCATCGGCCAGAAGATCGGCACCGGGCCGGTGCGCATCGTGCGGAGCATTTCCGAGATGGGACTCGTGCAACCGGGCGATGTCCTGGTCGCCGACATGACCGACCCCAACTGGGAGCCGGTGATGAAGCGCGCGGGCGCCATCGTCACCAACCGCGGCGGGCGCACGTGTCACGCGGCCATCATCGCTCGCGAACTCGGCATCCCCGCGGTGGTGGGCTGCGGCGACGCGACCGAGACGCTGACCGAGGGCGCACTGGTCACGGTGGCCTGCTCCGAAGGAGATACCGGCTTCATCTACGACGGTTTGCTGGAAACCGAGGTGACCGAGGTGGAGCGCGGCGAGATGCCGTACTGCCCGATCAAGATCATGATGAACGTCGGCAACCCGCAGCTGGCCTTCGACTTCGCGCAGATGCCCAATGCCGGTGTCGGCTTGGCGCGCCTGGAATTCATCATCAACAACAACATCGGGGTCCATCCGAAGGCCATCCTCGACTATCCCAACATCGACCCCGAGCTGAAGAAGGCGGTCGAGTCCGTGGCGCGAGGTCATGCTTCGCCGAGGGCCTTCTACGTCGACAAGCTCGCCGAGGGCGTGGCCACGATCGCCGCAGCCTTCTGGCCCAAGCCGGTGATCGTGCGGCTGTCGGACTTCAAGTCCAACGAATACCGCAAGCTCATCGGCGGAACCCGCTACGAGCCCGACGAGGAGAACCCGATGCTGGGCTTCCGCGGCGCCAGCCGCTACATCAGCGGCGAGTTCCAGGACGCCTTCGCGATGGAGTGCGAGGCGCTCAAGCGCGTGCGCCAGGACATGGGCCTCACGAACGTCGAGATCATGGTGCCCTTCGTGCGCACCGTGAAGCAGGCGGCGCGCGTGGCGGAGATGCTGGCCGAACGAGGTCTCAAGCGCGGTGTCGACGGCCTGCGCCTGATCATGATGTGCGAGGTGCCCAGCAATGCCATCCTGGCAGAGCAGTTCCTCGAGCACTTCGACGGCATGTCCATCGGCTCCAACGACCTGACCCAGCTGACGCTTGGCCTGGACCGCGACTCCGGCCTCGAACAGCTGGCGCATGACTTCGACGAGCGCGACCCCGCCGTCAAGGCGCTCATCTCGCGTGCCATCGCGGCCTGTCGCGCCACCGGCAAGTACATCGGCATCTGCGGCCAGGGGCCCAGCGACCACGTGGACTTCGCGGAGTGGCTGGCGGCCGAGGGCATCGTCTCGATCTCGCTGAACCCCGACACGGTGGTCGACACCTGGAAGCGCCTGGCCCGCACCTAGGGTAAGCCCCGGCGGGGGAAACGCCCGGTTCGAAGCCCGGCGTCAGAAATCAGTAAGCACGGGCGACAACAGTCCCCCCACGGACTTTGGCGACCCATGCTGACATTTCTGAACCTCCTGCAACTCGTGCTTTACATTGCGCTACTGGCGCTGCTCGGCCAGGGGCTTCTGTACGTGCTCGCTGGCGCGAAGCGCGACACGAACTTCTTCTACCAGCTGCTCAAGATCGTCAGCAAGCCGTTCACCCTGGTCGTCCGTCGACTGACGCCGGCCAAGGTGGCGGACCGCCATGTGCCCGTGATCGCCTTCGGGCTCCTGCTGATCGCCTATGCGGTCGTCACGTTCGAGAAGATCAACTACTGCGTCGGACTCAACATGGTGGGCTGCAAATGAAGCGCGTCGAATGGCTCTGGTTGCGCGCTCAGGGCGCTGCGTGGTTGGTCTTCGGCCAGCAGGCCCGTGCGCTGGCGGTGTTCGAGGAGATGGCGCGTCGCTACCCGGGCGACCGTTATCCGCTGGCCAGCCGTGCGCACGTGCTTGCGCAGGCCGGGCGTCACGACGAGGCGCTGTCCGACTATCGGCGGCTCGTCGAGCTTCACCCCGACGATGCCGCGGGTTGGTTCAACCTCGGCTACGTGCTTGAGAGCCTCGGCCGTTTCGAGGACTCCCTCGAGGCATTCCAGCGTGCCACGGTGCTCGATCCCAAGCTGGATCGCGCGTGGTACGGCCTGGGCCTCGCGCTGATCCGCCTGAAGCGCCTCGACGAGGCCGTGCAGGCGCTGAAGCGCAACACCGAATTGCAGCCCATGAGCCCGTACGGCTGGTATCAGCTGGCGCGGGTGCATGTGGATCGTCAGCAACCCGACGAGGCGGCGAAGATCATTCGCCACCTCGAGGGATTCGAGCCGAAGGTCGCCGCACAGCTCGTGCGGGAGACCGGATTGCTCGCGGGCCAACCGGCGGCTTGACCGGGCCCGATTGAACGATCCCGGCATGGCGGCCGGGTTGCACGTCGCACCTGGGTGTGCGCGCCGAACATTGGGCGGTCCCTGCGGACCGTGAGGCATAACTGGAAAGGGGTGAGTCAATGAAGGTGAGTGAGAACCACCAGGCCTATTGGCGAAAGAACCTGCGAATCACGGGCATCCTGATGCTCATCTGGTTCGTGGTGACGTTCGTAGTGGCCTATTTCGCGCGTGATCTGAACTTCACGTTTTTTGGTTGGCCGTTCAGCTTCTGGGTCGCGTCCCAGGGCGCGCTGGTCGTCTATGTCGTCATCATTGCGTTCTACGCGCACTACATGAACCGACTCGACCAGGAACACGGCGTTGCCGAGGAGGAATGACATGGCAGGCATGGATTTCGGATCTGGCGGGACAATTTCAAAGTCCGCCAACAAAGCCTTCAAGGATCAGCTGACCAAGGTCTACGCCTGGTACACCGGGGGCTTTATCGCCTTCGTGGTGGTGCTGGCCATCCTGGAGCAGATGGGCCTTCCGCGCACGTGGATCGGCTTCATCTTCCTGATCGCCACCGTCGCGCTGTACGCCGGCATCGGCGTCATGAGCCGCACGTCCGATGCATCGGAGTACTACGTCGCAGGGCGTCGTGTTCCGGCCATCTACAACGGCATGGCCACGGGCGCGGACTGGATGAGCGCTGCGTCGTTCATCGGCATGGCCGGCACGCTGTACCTCACGGGCTACGGCGGTCTGGCCTTCATCATGGGCTGGACGGGCGGCTACTGCCTGGTGGCACTGTTCCTTGCGCCGTACTTGCGCAAGTTCGGCCAGTTCACCATTCCTGACTTCCTGGGCGCGCGCTACGAAGGCAACGCGGCACGGCTGGTCGGCATTTTCGCCGCCATCCTCTGCTCGTTCACCTACGTGGTGGCACAGATCTACGGCGTCGGCCTCATCACCACCCGCCTGTCGGGCCTGGCGTTCGAGATCGGCATCTTCGTGGGTCTGGGCGGCATCCTGGTCTGCTCGTTCCTGGGCGGCATGCGTGCCGTCACCTGGACTCAGGTGGCCCAGTACATCATCCTGATCATTGCCTACCTGGTTCCTGTGGTGTGGCTGTCGGTGAAGCAGACGGGCAACCCGGTTCCGCAGGCCATCTACGGCTACCAGCTGCAGAAGATCACCGAGCTCGAGCAGAAGCTGATCGACGACCCCAAGGAAAAGGAAGTCATCGCCATCTTCAAGGCCCGCTCCGATGCGTTGGCCGCCAAGCTGAAGGACGTCCCGACGGCGCTTGCCGCCGACAAGGCCGCCGCTGAAGCGAAGCTGGCTGAGCTGAAGGGCGCGAACGCGCCGGTTGCCGACATCCAGGCTGCGGAGAAGGCCCTTGCTTCCCTGCCCGCCAACGATGCAGCGGCCAAGGAAGCCTGGACGAAGGCCAAGGCCGGTGCCGACGCCAGCGCCAAGCCCCTGGCCGGCATGCCGCGACATGCCGCGCAGTACGCGGGCAACCCGGACGGCGATGCTGCGGCGCAGAAGACCTTCAACGAATCGCGGCGCAACTTCCTGGCGCTGGTGTTCTGCCTGATGGTGGGTACGGCTGCACTGCCGCACATCCTGATGCGCTACTACACCACGCCGTCGGTGAAGGAAGCTCGTGAGTCGGTGACCTGGTCGCTGTTCTTCATCTTCCTGCTGTACTTCACGGCGCCTGCCCTGGCGGTGCTGGTGAAGTACGAGGTGTTCACGACGCTGGTCGGCACCCCGTGGGCGCAGCTGCCGCAATGGATCTCTGACTGGAACCGCGTCGACCCGGCCCTGCTGTCGGTCGTCGACGTGAACAAGGACGGCATCTTCCAGTTGGCCGAGATGAAGATCGGCGGCGACATCATCGTGCTGGCCACACCGGCCATCGGCGGCTTGCCGTACGTGGTGTCGGGCATGGTGGCTGCTGGCGGCCTCGCTGCTGCGCTGTCCACTGCGGACGGCCTGCTGCTGACCATCGCCAACGCGCTGTCGCACGACCTGTACTACAAGATGATCGACCCGAACGCCTCGACGGCGCGCCGTGTCGCGATCTCGAAGGCCCTGCTGCTGATCGTTGCCCTTGCGGCAGCGGCGGTGGCAGCGCAGAAGCCGGCGGACATCCTGTTCCTGGTCTCTGCTGCCTTCTCGTTCGCTGCGGCTGCGTTCTTCCCGGCGCTGGTTCTCGGCGTCTTCTGGAAGCGGGCCAGCAAGTGGGGTGCGGTGCTCGGCATGATCGCGGGCCTGGGCACGACCTTTTTCTACATGGTCACGACCCAGCCCTGGCTGCGCGGCATCTTCGGCGTCACGTCGCCGATCGAGCTGTGGTTCGGCATCCTGCCGATCTCTGCCGGTGTGTTCGGTGTCCCGATCGGCTTCGCGGTGATCATCATCGTGAGTCTGCTCACGCCGGCTCCGAAGCAGGACATCCAGGACCTGGTCGAGCATGTTCGCTACCCGAACCTGAACACCACTCGCGCCTGACGGCGACGGCCCGAAAGGGCCGCTGGATAATCAGTGGCCTCCCGGTTCTACCGGGAGGCCATTTTCGTTCTATACTCATAGGCTTTCCCTTGCCGCACCCACGCTCGACGCACCGGGGCGGCTTCCACCCGATGGAATCCACAAGGAGTTCTATGCGTCACTATGAAATCGTTCTGCTGATCCATCCGGATCAAAGCGAACAGGTTCCGGCCATGCTGGAGCGTTACAAGAACCTGGTCACCGTCGCTGGCGGCAAGGTGCACCGTGTCGAGGACTGGGGTCGGCGTCAGCTGGCCTACATGATCCAGAAGCTCGCCAAGGCACATTACCTGTGCCTGAACATCGAGTGCGGCATCGAGACCCTCACCGAGCTCGAGACCGGATTCCGCTTCAACGACGCCGTGCTGCGCCACCTGACTGTTGCCAAGCCGAAGGCCGAGACTGCCCCGTCGATCATGATGAAGGCTGTCGAACGCGAAGAGGCTCGCAAGGCCAGCCAGCAGGAGGCCGCGGCCTGAGACAGGCCTTCCGTGTCTGAGGCGTTCGCCGCCTGCTGCGCATGAACCGGCTATTGCTGTCGGGCTCCCTGCTGCAGCGCAACGCGCCGCGATACACCCCTGCCGGTCTGCAGGCCCTGGACCTGGTGATTCAACACCAGTCCGAGGTCGAACAGGCGGGTCAGCCCCGACAGGTCTCCCTGGAGATCAAGGCGCTGGCGATTGGGGACATCACGGCGAAGTTGGCTGCGATGCCGCTGGGCAGCGAAGCGCGGTTCGCCGGCTTCCTGGCTTCGGCCCGCAACGGACGCGGTTGGTTGTTTCATGTGACCGAGGTCGAGCCTGTCGCCTGACCCTGTTTTTTCTGTTCATCTGTTTCCGATCCGGATCCATTCTTCAGGAGGTCCATCATGCCCCCACCCCGTGGTAAAGGCCGTTTTGGCAAAGACAAGCGCCCCAAGCGCAACGCGCAGTCGCTGCTGTTCCGTCGCAAGCGGTTCTGCCGCTTCACCGTCGCCGGTGTCGAGCAAATCGACTACAAGGAAATCGACGTGCTGCGTGACTTCATCGGCGAGAACGGCAAGATCACGCCTGCCCGCCTGACGGGTACGCGCGCTTTCTACCAGCGCCAGCTCACCACCGCGATCAAGCGTGCACGCTTCCTCGCGATGCTGCCCTACAGCGACCAGCACAAGGTCTGAAGGAGAACAGCATGCAAGTGATCCTGTTGGAAAAAGTCGGCAAGCTCGGTAGCCTGGGCGACGTCGTCAAGGTCAAGGACGGCTACGCCCGCAACTTCCTGATCCCGAGCAAGCTCGCGCGCCGCGCGACCGAAGCCGCGATCAAGGAGTTCGAGGTTCGCCGTGCCGAACTCGAAAAGGCCGCTGGCGACAAGCTGGCCGCCGCGCAAGCGCTGGGTGAGTCGCTCACGGGCAAGTCCGTGCGCATCGCCCAGAAGGCTGGCGTCGATGGTCGCCTGTTCGGCTCCGTCACCAATGCCGACGTCGTCGAGGCGCTGGGCAAGATCGGCATCGCACTGAGCAAGTCTCAGGTCCGCATGCCGAACGGCCCCCTCAAGACCGTTGGCGAGCACTCGGTCTCCGTGGCGCCGCACACCGACGTCGTGGTGGAACTCACCGTTACCGTGGTGGCTCTGGCCGACTGACGCGCTTCGTCGCACAATCGTGCTTCAAGAAGGCCGGCCTCGCCGGCCTTCGTCGTTTCAGGGTCCCGTGTTGTCCCCTTCGGACCCACCGGCTGTCCACAGGGTTGTGCACATGTCCATGACTTTCCAGTCCCGCGAGGGCACCGAACGCGACGACGAAGTTGCCCGCCTTCGGGTGCCGCCGCACTCCATCGAGGCCGAGCAGAGCGTGCTGGGCGGGCTGTTGCTCGACAACCTGGCCTGGGACCGCGCAGCCGACCTGCTCAGCGACGATGACTTCTATCGCCACGAGCACAAGCTGATCTACGCGGCCATCGGGGCGCTGGTGTCCAACAGCAAGCCGGCAGACGTGATCACGGTGTTCGAACAACTCCAGACGCACGGCAAGGGCAACGATTCCGGCGGCCTGGCTTACCTGAATGCACTGGCGCAGAGCGTTCCGAGCGCGGCCAACCTGCGCCGCTATGCCGAAATCGTTCGTGAACGGGCCATCCTGCGCAAGCTGATTGCCGCCAGCGACGAGATCGCGACGAACGCCTTCAACCCTCAGGGGCGGGCCGTGGCCACCATCCTGGACGAGGCCGAAGGCAAGATCCTGAAGATCGGCGAGGAGGGTTCGCGCCAGAGGCAAGGCTTCCAGGGCATCGACAAGCTGGTGGTCTCGCTGATCGACCGCGTGACCGAGCTGTACGAGAACGGGGCTGAAGACGTCACGGGTGTGCGAACCGGTTTCTTCGACCTGGACCGCAACACCGCCGGTCTGCAGAAGGGCGACCTGGTCGTTCTTGCAGCGCGGCCGTCGATGGGAAAGACCGCGTTCGCGCTGAACATCGCCGAGAACGTGGCAGTCAACGAAGGCTTGCCTGTTCTCGTGTTCTCGATGGAAATGGGCGCTTCCCAGCTGGCATTGCGGCTGGTGGGTTCGCTGGGCCGCATCGACCAGACGCATCTGCGCACCGGCAAGCTGGGCGACGACGAGTGGGGTCGCCTTGCCGAAGCGGTGGACAAGCTCAAGCAGGCGCACATCTTCATCGACGAGACGCCCGGGTTGACCTCGGCCGAGCTTCGAGCCCGGGCGCGCCGGATGGCACGCCAGTTCGGCGGCACGCTGGGCCTGATCGTCATCGACTACCTGCAGCTGATGAGCGGCAGCAGCAGCAGCGACGAGAACCGCGCCACCGTTCTGGGCGAGATCTCGCGCGGGCTGAAGGGCCTCGCCAAGGAACTGCAGTGCCCGGTGATCGCGCTGTCGCAGCTCAACCGGAGCGTCGAGACACGCACCGACAAGCGCCCGATGATGAGCGACCTGCGTGAGTCCGGCGCCATCGAGCAGGACGCCGACATCATCATGTTCATCTACCGTGACGACTACTACAACAAGGAAAACAGCAAGGAGCCGGGTGTCACGGAGATCATCATCGCCAAGCAGCGTAACGGCCCGGTCGGCACCACCAAGCTCGCATTCCTGAAGCCGATGACGCGCTTCGAGAACCTGGCGCCCGAGTACGGCAACGAGTACTGATTGACTTCGGAGCGATACTGTATATAAATACAGTATGCACTCCGACCCTGCCGCTGCTCCGGCTCCCTGCGCCCCTGCGCCCCCCGCCCTCGTGCCCTCTGCACTTGCACCCCGCAAGGGCCGTGGCACGGTCTGGGCCATCGAGCACCGCTTCAGTTCGATGCAGACGCAGGCGCTCGACGACGGATGGGGCAGCCTCGATCAGGCCGCGCAGGAAGAGCATGTCGCGCCCGGCACCCGGGTGATCGAGGAATCGGTCCGCAGCATCCTCACCGGGAACGACTCTCCCGACATCGGATTCGATCTCTCCATCAACCCCTACCGTGGCTGTGAGCACGGCTGCATCTACTGCTACGCCAGGCCGACCCACAGCTACCTCAACCTGTCGCCCGGGCTCGACTTCGAGACCCGGATCATCGCCAAGGTGAATGCCGCGGAGCGCCTGCGTGAAACTCTGTCCGGGCGCTCCTATACGCCGCTGTCGCTGAACATCGGCTCCGCCACCGATGCCTATCAACCCGCCGAGCGAAAGCTCGGCATCACCCGGGGCGTCATCGAGGTGCTGTCCCAGGCACGGCATCCGTTCTCCGTGATCACCAAGTCCGCCATGATCGAGCGAGACCTCGATCTCATCGCCCCGATGGCGGCCGACCGACTGGCCGCCGCATACGTCTCGATCACCACGCTCGATCCGGAACTCGCCCGCAAGCTCGAACCGCGCGCCGCCTCGCCAGCCAGGCGCCTGCGCACGATCGAGGCGTTGGCGCGCGCCGGCGTGCCGGTCGGCGTCAGCGTCTCACCCGTGATTCCTTTCCTGAACGAGCCGGAACTCGAGAAGATCCTTGCGGCGGCGGCCGAAGCCGGTGCGACCACGGCCTTCAGCATCGTGCTGCGCCTGCCTTGGGAAGTGAACCCGCTGTTCCAGCAATGGCTGCGCCAGCACGTGCCGGAGCGCGCCGACAGGGTCATGGCACGAGTTCGCGAGATGCGGGGCGGCAAGGACAACGAACACCGCTTCGGTGTTCGCATGACAGGGCAGGGCGTCTGGGCTCAACTGCTGCGTCAACGTTTCGAGAAGGCCTGTGCAAGGCTCGGCCTGAGCCGCCAGCGCATCGAACTGGATCTCTCCAGGTTCCGGCCCCCCGGGCGTGTGCCTGGGCAGGCCGAGCTCTTCTAGATCAGCGTCGAAGCACCAGACCGCCTGCCGAGCGGTTGCTGCGCCGCACGCCCGCGATGTGGGTCGTGGGTGCGCAGAAGCGGTGCGCCAGCGTACCGGCCGTGGTCAGCAGGGTTTCGACATCCGGTATGCGCTCCTGGTGGCGCCTGGCAACCAGGCCCGCCATCTCGATGAGCTTCGCGTTGCCGGTGGTCCGGCCGTGCTGGAGCAGGGTTTCAACGGCATTGCGAGCCTGACCCTGGATCGCACGGTTCATGGCCTGCTCTGCGAGCTGCATCACCTCGGCGTGCGACTCGCGTATCCAGGCCGTGGCGTTCGGCTGGTGCTGCACGGCGGCAATCATCACTTCCGTCGCTGCCTTGGACACCGAGAACCGTCGCGCAACGCGCCGGACGACCTCTTCGTACTCCGCATCCGTGATGCCATGCGGGGCCATGCGCGACCAGATCGACAGCACATTGGTCGCGGCTTCCATGTCGAAGTCGGGTCGATCGAGCTGCTCGACGGATTGCCTGAGCTGCGACAGCCCGCTCGCGCCTTTTCCTTCCTGGATCGACATCAGGGCATTGCCGAGGACGCTCATGCGGCGCAGGCGAACCGACTGCGGGTAGTTCGTGGCGAAGCGCATCAGCACATCGTGCGCGACGGCGAGGTTCTTCGTGTCGCGCGCATCGAAGCGCAGCATGGCCAGAAGCATCATCGACAGCACGTCGAACAGGCGGGACTTGCTGCCCATGCGCCAGGTCCGTTCGAGCATGTCGGTGGCCGTCTTCGTCTCGCCGGCGTAGAAGCTCAAGGTTCCACAGTGCTGCAGCCGCAGGATGCAGCCTGGAGTCAGTGTCGCTGCAGTGCGGTAAGTTTCCAGTGCCTCGCTCAGGTTTCCCTGCTCCATCTGCACCTTGCCCATGACGTCGTAGGAGTCTGCGTATCTCGGCATTTCCCCGAGCAGGACCTCCAGCGTCCGGCGCGCCTGCACGGTCTCGCCTTCAGCCAGCTGCGCACGCGCTACCCCCAGACGCGCCCACGGCACGGTCTTGGCGGCGATCACGGCGTCGTACAGCTGCTTGGCGTCGGCATTGCGCTTCAGGCCCAGCAGCAGTTCCGCGCCGATGCGGGCGGCGTACAGCCAGTAGAGTTCGCGCTGCTGGAATCGCTCCATGCACAGCGCCGCTGCGAGCTCCATGTCCTTGTTTTCCATGGCCTCGAAGATGTCCTTCAGCACACGCTTGCGCTGACGGGCCTCCTTGATGTGCTCGAAGAGTGTCTTGGCCGAGAACGGCTTCACAAGGTAGCTGTCCAGCGCCGACTCCGCAGCCTCCGCCACCTTGGCGTACGTGGCCTCGCCGGTCACCATCACGAACACGGTCGCGTAGGGCAGCATCTGCTCCCGCCGCAGTTCCTCCAGCAGGTCCTGGCCCGACTCGAGGCTGTTGTCGAAGTTGTAGTCGCACACGACCAGGTCGAAGCGTCTGCGTTCCAGCATCTCCCGTGCATCGATGATGCGGCTGACCTGCTTCACGTTGGCGAAGCCGAAGCTGCGCAGGTTCTGCGTCAGAACGCTGTGCGACATCGGGTTGGCGTCGACCACCAGCGCGTTGTGGGTGATGACCTCGCGATCAAGCAGTTGCAATGACATCGGGCTGTTCCTGGACGCGCACGCGCAATTGAAGACCACCGGGAGAGCGCCCAGAACGCTGAATACCTGCAATGTGGTTCACCGCCTGGCAGTTGCGGGCCATCAGGGCCGACGCACGCTGTGCGAGCGCATCGGCGTCGGGGACGGTATCACCATGGCGCCGTGCGATCAGGCTCGCCATCTCCAGCAACTTCGCGTTCAATGCTTTTTCACCGGCTTCCAGCAGAAGTTGGGCCGCGGCGGCCGCGTTGCCCTTCAGGGAGAGTTCCATGGCCTGCTCGGCCAGGGAGGCCACGCGCGCCTGGCACCGCCGAACGATGCTCAGCGCAGGGTCGGCTCGGCGCGCCGACGCCACCAGCACTTCCGCGATGGCCTTGGACACGCAAAAGCGCATCCCGATGCGCTCGACCAGCGACTCGTGCTCCAGTGCCGGGCGGTGGGTGGCCGGCACCCGTGCCCACAGCAGCAGGACGGTGTTCGCTGCCTCGAGGTCGAAGTCGCTGGCGCCTGCCTGCGCCGACAGGGCGCGTAGCGGCTCCATGGCCTGCTCGGTGTCGCTGCCCAGGGCGGCCAGCACATCAGCCGCCGGGCAGAAACGGCCCAGCCTGCGGGACTCTGGAAACCTCTCCTGGTAGCGGCGCAAATGCTCGCGCATCGATGCCACGCCGGCCTTGTCACCCAGGTCGTGCCTGAGCACGGCGATCATCAGCAGCGACAACGCGTCGAACAGCTTGGACTGCACACCGAGGCCCAGCGAGCGCTCCAGAAGCTTCAGGGACTCGGCACTCTGGCCCTGGTAGAAGGCCAGGGCGCCGGCATGCTGCGTGCGCAGCAGGCAACCCGGTGTGATCGTTGCGGCTTCCCGGTACTCGTTCAGGGCGCTGTCGAAATCGCATTGCTCCACGAGGATACGGCCCATCAGGTCGTGCGCATCTGCCGAGCCTGCGTCATCCGTCAGCACGGCCTGGATGGCCTTGCGGGCGTTCCCGTTGTCCCCGGCCGCCATCATGGCGCGGGCGACGCCCAGGCGTGCCCATGTGGCACCGCCTTTTGCCAGCTTTTCGAACACCAGGCGGGAGTCGCCCGGCCGATCCAGCCGCAGCAGCAGCTCCGCCACGAGGCGGCCACACCAGGCGGCGTAGGGCATCTTGCCCTGGAATCGTCTCAGGGCGAGAGCCAGGGCCGCTTCGGTCTGGCCCCCGTCCAGCGCCCGCAGGATGTCGTCGAGCTCGCGTTTGCGGTTGCGGGCTTCGGTCAGGCGCTGGCTGAGCAGGGCGCCGGTGTAGGGCCGCACCAGGAACCCGTCGAGCGCGGCTTCCGCCGCCTCGACCACCTGGTGGTAGCTGGCCTGCGCCGTGACCATCAGGAAGACGGTGCTGTACGGCAGCTGCCCCTCCCGACGCAACTCGTCCAGGAGATCCTGGCCGCTCTCGTCGGAGTCTTCGAACTCGCGGTTGCACACGATGATGTCGAAAGGTTCGCGCTCGATCAGCAGGCGCGCGTCCTTCACGCGGCTGACCTGGGACACATGCCCCACCCCCAGGTTGCGCAACTGCCCCGCGGCCACGCTGCGCATCAGGGGGTTGCCCTCGACGAGCAGGGCGCGGGCGAGATGGATCTCCCGATCCATCAGCGCGCCCCCCATGGATGCTCCACCGTGATGGAATCACGGTCGGGGTGGGCGGCGGCGCGGTGCATGTTGGCGGAGGTTCGTGGCAGTCCTCCAGGGTATCGGCCGCCGCCGCTGCTACTTGAACAGGTCCTTGACCCGATCCGTCCAACTCTTCGCGTTCGGGGAGTGGCGCTCGCCTGCGCTGCGGAAGGATTCGTCGAGTTCCTTCAGCAGCTTGCGCTGGTGCTCGGTCAGCTTCACGGGCGTCTCGGCCGTGATGTGGCAGTACAGGTCGCCTGGGTAGCTGGACCGGATGCCCTTGATGCCCTTGCCGCGCAGGCGGAAGGTCTTGCCGTGCTGGGTGCCTTCGGGGAGCTCGATCTCGGCCTTGCCTCCTAGCGTGGGCACCTCGATCGAGCCGCCCAGGGCCACCGTGGTCAGGCCCACCGGCACCGTGCAATGCAGGTCGTCGCCGTCGCGCTCGAAGACCTCGTGCGGCTTCATGCGGATCTCGATGTAAAGATCGCCCGGAGGGCCGCCGTTGGTGCCCGGCTCGCCGTTGCCGGCCGAGCGGATGCGCATGCCTTCGTTGATGCCGGCAGGTATCTTGACCTCGAGCGTCTTCTGGCGCTTGATCTTGCCGACACCCTGGCAGGTCGTGCAGGGGTCGGGAATGATCTTGCCCGTGCCGTGGCAGTGCGGGCACGTCTGCTGGATGCTGAAGAAGCCCTGGCGCAGGTGCACCGTGCCCGAACCGTTGCAGGTGGTGCAGGTCTTGGGCTGGGTGCCCGGCTTGGCGCCGCTGCCATGACAGGTTTCGCAGGTGTCCCAGCTCGGGATGCGGATCTGCGTTTCCTTGCCTGCCGCAGCCTCTTCGAGCGTGATCTCCATCGCGTAGCTGAGATCGCTGCCGCGATAGACCTGCTGGCCACCACCGCCCCGGCGCCCGGCGCCTCCAGCGGCGCCGCCGCTGAAGATGTCGCCGAAGATGTCGCCGAAGGCCTCGGCGAAGCCGCCGAAACCCTCGGGCCCGGCGCCGCCGCGGCCGCCGGCCATGTTCGGGTCGACGCCGGCGTGGCCGTACTGGTCGTAGGCCGCGCGCTTCTGCGCGTCGGAGAGCATCTCGTAGGCCTCCTTGGCCTCCTTGAACCGCTCTTCCGCCTTCTTCGCGTCGTCACCCTGATTCCGGTCGGGGTGGTGCTTCATGGCCAGCTTGCGGTAGGCCTTCTTGATGTCTTCATCTGAAGCGTTCTTCGGAACGCCGAGGATGTCGTAGTAGTCGCGCTTTGCCATGAAAAATCCCTGGGGGCATCAAACACCGACGCCGCGCGGACCACCAGGCCGAGCCTGGGGCGTCCAACGCGGCGCTGCAACGCACCGGCCCTCGCGGGCCGGGCGTGACATCACTTCTTGACTTCCTTGAAGTCGGCGTCGACCACGTTGTCGTCGTCGGGCCGCGCAGACGCCTGCGGGGCTTCGCCGCCGGGCGCCGCTCCGCCAGCCGCAGCCTGGGCCGCCTGCGAGTCGGCGTAGGCCTTCTCGCCGAGCTTCTGGCTCGCTGTCATCAGCGCCTCGGTCTTCGCCTCGATGTCGGTCTTGTCGTCACCCTTGAGCGCTTCCTCGACGTCCTTCAGGGCAGCCTCGATCTTCTCCTTCTCGCCGGCGTCGAGCTTGTCACCGAATTCGGCGAGGCTCTTCTTGACCGTGTGGGCCATCGAGTCGGCCTGGTTGCGTGCCTGCACGAGCTCGAGCTTCTTGGCATCTTCGGCCGCGTTGATCTCGGCGTCCTTCACCATCTTCTCGATCTCGGCTTCGGACAGGCCGGAGTTCGCCTTGATGGTGATCTTGTTTTCCTTGCCCGTGCCCTTGTCCTTGGCGCCCACGTGCAGGATGCCGTTCGCGTCGATGTCGAAACTGACCTCGATCTGCGGCAGCCCGCGCGGCGACGGCGGGATGCCTTCGAGGTTGAACTCGCCCAGGCTCTTGTTGCCCGAAGCCAGCTCGCGCTCGCCCTGATAGACCTTGATCGTCACGGCGGGCTGGTTGTCGTCGGCCGTGCTGAACACCTGGCTGAACTTGGTCGGGATGGTGGTGTTCTTCTTGATCATCTTGGTCATGACACCGCCCAGGGTCTCGATGCCCAGAGACAGCGGCGTCACGTCCAGCAGCAGCACGTCCTTGCGCTCGCCGCCCAGGACCTGACCCTGGATGGCCGCGCCCACGGCGACGGCTTCGTCCGGGTTCACGTCCTTGCGCGGCTCCTTGCCGAAGAACTCCTTGACCTTCTCCTGCACCTTGGGCATGCGGCTCATGCCGCCGACCAGGATGACGTCGTCGATCTCGCTCAGCTTGACGCCGGCATCCTTGACCGCGATGCGGCAGGGCTCCATCGTGCGCTGGATCAGTTCATCGACCAGGCTTTCGAGCTTGGCGCGGGTGAGCTTGATGTTCAGGTGCTTCGGGCCCGAGGCGTCGGCCGTGATGTACGGCAGGTTCACGTCGGTCTGCGTGCTGTTGGACAGCTCGATCTTCGCCTTCTCGGCCGCTTCCTTCAGGCGCTGCAGGGCCAGCACGTCCTTGGTCAGGTCGACGCCTTGTTCCTTCTTGAACTCCGTGACGATGTGGTCGATGATGCGCTGGTCGAAGTCTTCGCCGCCCAGGAAGGTGTCGCCGTTGGTCGACAGCACTTCGAACTGCTTCTCGCCATCGACGTCCGCGATCTCGATGATCGAGATGTCGAAGGTGCCACCCCCGAGGTCGAACACGGCGATCTTGCGGTCGCCCTTGCCGTGCTTGTCCAGGCCGAAGGCCAGTGCCGCGGCGGTAGGCTCGTTGATGATGCGCTTGACGTCCAGACCGGCGATGCGGCCGGCGTCCTTGGTCGCCTGGCGCTGGCTGTCGTTGAAGTAGGCCGGCACCGTGATCACAGCCTCGGTGACTTCCTCGCCCAGGTAGTCCTCGGCGGTCTTCTTCATCTTGCGCAGCACTTCGGCGCTGATCTGGGGCGGCGCGAACTTCTTGCCGCGCACTTCGACCCAGGCGTCGCCGTTGTCGGCGGCAGCGATGGTGTAGGGCATCAGGTCGATGTCCTTCTGCACTTCCTTCTCGGCGAACTTGCGGCCGATCAGGCGCTTCACGGCGTACAGCGTGTTGCGCGGGTTCGTCACCGACTGGCGCTTGGCGCTCGCACCGACGAGGATCTCACCGTCCTCCTGGTACGCGATGATCGACGGCGTCGTGCGCGCGCCTTCGGAGTTCTCGATGACCTTGGTCGTGTTGCCCTCCATCACCGCCACGCACGAATTGGTGGTGCCGAGGTCGATACCGATGATCTTGCCCATGTTCTGGTGCTCCTGGAATGGAATCTGGTTGTTCTGAAGTTGTGGATAACTCGCGCCGTTTCAAGCCCGCCGGGGTGCGGCTTCTGGCGCTCCGCTTGATCGTTACTTCGGCGCCGCCACCGTGACGAGCGCCGGCCGCAGCACGCGCTCGGCGATCAGGTAGCCCTTCTGGAGCACGGCAACGACCGTGTTGGCTTCCTGGTCCGCCGGCACCACGCTGATGGCCTGATGGTGGTGAGGGTCGAACCGGGTACCTGCCGGCGGCGAGATCTGCACGACCTTGTGCCGCTCCAGCGCCTGGGTCAGCTGGCGCAGCGTGGCATGCACGCCTTCCAGCAACTGCTCCGGCGTGGCGTTCGGGATGGAGATGGCGGCAGCCAGGCTGTCAGTGACCGGCAACAGGCTCTCGGCGAACGATTCGACGGCGAACTTGCGCGCCTTCGACATCTCTTCCTCGGCGCGGCGCCGGGTGTTCTCAGCCTCGGCCTTGGCGCGCAGATAGGCGTCCGAGACCTCGGCAAACCGGGCTTGCAGCGCGGCGAGCTCCGACGCGAGGTCGGACGCCGGGGCGGCTGCAGGGGTGTCGGCGGCCGGTTCGACCGGGGAATTGTCTTGTTCGTTCGGGTTCATGAGGGTTCGCAGGACGACGGGACTCTCGCGGAGATGGGGATGCATCCCGCGGCTTCAAGAGGGTCTTTGCTGAAATTCAGTCGTCGTCGATCGACGCGCTCCAGCGCTGCCACTCGCGCCGATCGCGCTTGGTGGGCCGGCCCTGCTCGATCGTCAGGGCCGGCTCCGAGCCCAGCCGGCGTGCCTCGGCCGCCTGGACGCGGGCCGCCACGCTCTCCGGGGTCTCGGCGTAGAGCGTCTGGGCCATCGCAGCCGGCCCGCGGATCTGCGACAGCCCCAGCACCTTCACCTCGCGCCAGACCGAATCCTGGCGTATCTGGACGGTATCGCCCGCTTTCAGCTCGCGCGCCTGCTTGGCCGGCTGGCCATTCACCCGAACCCGGCCGCGCTCCACCTCGTCGGCCGCCAGGCCGCGCGTCTTGAAGAAGCGTGCGGCCCAGAGCCACTTGTCCAGGCGCAGTCGGTCGATCAGGGGCAGGGTGTTCATGCGGCAGGTGACAGGGGCAGGCGGACGATGGCGTCCAGGCCGGCCACCCGACCCTGGACTTCGCGATTCTCGAGCAGCAGCACGCCGCCGAGGGAATCGACAATCTCGTGGCAGATGGCCAGCCCGAGGCCAGATCCCCCGCGCATGTCGGCTCTCGGCGGGCTGGACGAGAAGGGCTGGAACAGGCGCTCGCGCTGCGCGGCATCGATGCCGGGGCCGTGATCGGCGACGGTCAGCGCGGCGTGGCGGCCGTCGCTCACCAGCCGCAACGCGAGCGGCGTCCCCGAGGGCGCCTGCTTGATGGCGTTGTGCAGCAGGTTGCGCACCAGTTCGCGCAGGGCCCACTCGTGCGCCCGCACAGGAGCCGGCGCGGTGTCCACGGAAAAGTCCAGGCCGCGTTCGGCCACCAGCGGCGCGAGGTCCAGCGCCACAGCCCGGGCCACGGCATCCCAGTCGGTCACCGGTGCGTCGCCCTGCTGGCGCAACTGCTCCACCTTGGCCAACGCCAGCATCTGGTTGGCCAGTTCCGTGGCGCGGTCCACCGTGTGCGCAATCTCCGCCAGTGCCAGCGCCGGCTCGACATCGCCGCGTCGGGCGGACTGCACCTGTGTCTTGAGCACGGCCAGCGGTGTGCGTAGCTGGTGCGAGGCGTCCCGCACGAAGCGTTTCTGGTGCGCCAGCAGGCGGGCAAGCCGCTGCATCACCTCGTTCGTGGCGTCGACCAGCGGCAGCAGTTCCCGGGGTGCGCTGGCGGTCGCGATGGGGGTCAGGTCGCCAGCCGGGCGGGCGACGATGGCGTCGCTCAGCTCGCGCACCGGGCGCGTGGCGCGCTGCACGACCAGCACCACGACGATCGCGATCAGGCTCACCAGCGCCGCCTGCCGCCACAGGGTGTCGATCAGCAGTTGCTGCGCCAGCGTGCGCCGAAGCTCCAGCGTTTCGGCCACCTGCACGGTGGCCATGCCGGTGCCCTGGTTGCCGGCCACCGGCTGCAGCAGCACGGCAACGCGCACCGGGTTGCCGCGATAGACGTCGTCGTAGAAGTGCACCAGCGCGGCATATACGCTGCGCGCGGGCAGCTCGCGCCGTGCCGTGGGCAGGTCGTCGTAGCCCGAAACGCTCTCGCCCTGGAACCCCAGCACCCGGTAGTACATCCGGCTGCGGCTGTCGGCCTCGAAGGCCTCGAGCGCCGAATAGGGCACCGTGGCCCGGACCTGCGCCGCTGATTCGCTGCCCGTGACCTCGAGCAGTTCCCCGATGGACTTGGCTGTTGCCAGCAGGGTTCGGTCGTAGGCGGTATCGGCGGCCTCCAGCGCCTGACGGTACAGAACCACCGTGTTCACCGCCACCACGGCGATCACCGGCGCCAGGATGCCCAGCAGCAACTGGCGCCGCAGCGATGCCCTCCTGGGTTCGGGCGGTGCCGTGGCGGCCCTGGCGTCAGGCGCCGGAGCTGAACCTGGCGCTTGACCTGGAGCCGGACCGCGCCTCACACCGACGCCTTCAGCAGGTAGCCCAGACCACGCAGCGTGACCAGTTGCACGGGGCTCGGCGACAGCTTCTTGCGCAGCCTGTAGGCCACGACTTCCACCGCTTCGGGCTGCACGTCGAGATCGCCCGGGAACACCAGTTCCAGCAGGCGCTCCTTGGCCACCGCCTGGCCCGGCCGGGCCAGCAGTGCCCGCAGCAGCGCGGCTTCGCGCTGGGTCAGCTCCATCGGTTGGCCATCTCGCAGGACCGCACCGGATTCGGCATCCACCTGCAGGCCGCCGAACGCAGGCGCAGGGCTGTCGCCGCCCGCCCGGCGAGCCAGCGCGCGCACGCGCGCCTCCAGTTCGTCCAGGTCGAAGGGCTTGGCCAGGTAGTCGTCGGCGCCGGTGTTCAGGCCCAGGATGCGGTCGCCGACCGTGCCGCGCGCCGTCAGGATCAGCACCGGCGTGCGCAGGCCTTCCGCACGGGCCTGCGCCAGCACCTGCAGGCCATCCAGGCCGGGCAGGCTGAGGTCCAGCAGAACCACATCGGGCAAGCTGGCGCGCCAGCGGTCCAGCGCGCGCGTTCCGTCGCCGCACAGCAGGACCTGCATTCCGCGGCGCTCGAAACTGCGCTGCAGCGTGGTCTGCATGGCGGCGTTGTCCTCGACCAGCAGCAGCTTCATCTACCTCGGATTATCCCGTCCCCCTGGGTTTCCACGGATCCGGCGGACAGCCGATTGACAGCCGACGCGCGCAACATCCTGCCTGACCCAACAAGGAGACAAACCACATGCGTCGCGACACCTTCCTGAAGTCCATGGCCGCACTGGCCGCCGCCGGCACGCTGCCGATGAGCGCCCGCGCCTCGGCCAATCTGAAGATGATGATCCCCGCCAACCCGGGCGGCGGCTGGGACGGTACCGGTCGCGCGCTGGGCAAGGCGCTGCAGGACGCGGGCGTCGCCGCGTCGGTCACGTTCGAGAACAAGGGCGGCGCCGGTGGCGCCATCGGCCTGGCGCAGTTCTTCAGCGGCAGCAAGGGCGACGGCAACGCGATGATGGTCATGGGCGCCGTGATGCTCGGCGCGATCATCCGAAACAAGCCCCCGGTGTCGGTGAGCCAGGTCACGCCGCTCGCCCGCCTGACGACCGAATACAACGTCTTCGTCCTGCCGGCCAACTCGCCCTACAAGTCGATGGCCGACGTGATCGCACAGATGAAGAAGGATCCCGGCAGCATCAAGTGGGGTGGCGGTTCCGCTGGCTCCACCGAGCACATCGCCATCGCGATGATGGCGCGCGATGCCGGCATCGACCCGACCAAGATCAACTACGTGCCGTTCCGTGGGGGTGGTGAGGCCACCGCCGCCATCATCGGCGGCAACGTCACCGTGGGCGGCAGCGGCTACAGCGAGTTCCAGCCCTACATCGAGAGCGGCAAGATGCGCGCCATCGCCATGACCTCCGGCACGCGCCAGAAGGGCATCGATGTCCCCACGCTGAAGGAGCAGGGCATCAACGTCGAGATCGGCAACTGGCGCGGTGTCTACGGCGCCGCCGGCATCACCGACGCGCAGAAGAAGGTCCTGGTCGACATGATCACCAAGGCCACGAAGACCAAGGCCTGGGCCGAAGCGCTCGAGAAGAACAACTGGACCCCGGCCTTCCTGGCGGGCAAGGCGTTCGAGGACTTCGTGGACAACGACTTCGCATCGCTGCGCGCGACGATGGTCAAGTCCGGCCTGGTCTGACACCATGAAGCCGCTCGCGGCGGGCCTGGGTCCGCAGCGTGCCATCGGGTTCATCGCGCTGGCGCTTGCCGGCGTGATGGCCTTCGGCGCGTCACAGATTCCCGGCGATGCGGGGTATGCGGGCGTCGGGCCCAATTTCCTGCCCTGGGTCGTGACGGCGGCACTCGCGCTGTGCGGGGCCGCGCTGCTGGCTGAGGTGTTCACCGGCGGCTTTCGCAATCGCGAAGCGCCGTCGGGGGCCGAGCGCGGCGACTGGCCTCCACTGGTATGGGTGTCTGCCGGCGTGCTGGCGAACGCCGCCCTGATCACCACCCTCGGCTTCATCCTGGCCTGCACCACCTGCTACATGCTGGCGGTGAGGGGCTTGAGGCAGTCGGAAGGTGGTACTTCCGGCGGCGCACGACAGATCGCGATCGACTTCGTCACCGGCTTCCTGATTGCCGGCCCGGCCTTCTGGCTGTTCACGAAGGTCCTGGGCATCAATCTGCCCGGCCTGACCGGCACCGGCTGGATCTGACATGCTCGAAACCTGGAACCTGCTGCTGGGCGGCTTCGCGACCGCCGGCACGCCCATCAACCTGATGTGGGCCTTCATCGGCTGCGCCGTCGGCACGGCCATCGGCGTGCTGCCCGGCCTGGGCCCGGCCGTCACCGTCGCGATGCTGCTGCCCATCACTTCGCAGGTGGAGCCTACGGCCAGCATGATCTTCTTCGCCGGCATCTACTACGGCGCGATGTACGGTGGCTCCACGACATCGATCCTTCTGAACACCCCCGGCGAGACCGGCACCATGGTGACCGCGCTCGAGGGCTTCAAGATGGCCAAGAGCGGCCGTGCAGGCGCGGCGCTGGCCACGTCGGCCATCGGCAGTTTTGTCGCGGGCACCATCGCCACCATCCTCGTCACGCTGTTCGCGCCGATCGTCGCCGACTACGCCGTGCTGCTGGGGCCGCCGGAGTACGCGCTTCTGATGCTGCTCGCGTTCACGACCGTGAGCGCGGTGCTCGGCGTGAGCAAGGTGCGCGGCCTGACGGCCCTGTTCATCGGGCTCGCGATCGGGCTTGTCGGCATCGACCAGATCACAGGGCAGGCCCGGTACACCGGTGGCGTGTCGGAACTGGTGGACGGCATCGAGGTCGTGTTGGTGGCGGTGGGCCTGTTCGCCGTCGGCGAGTGCCTCTACACCGCGCTCTACGAGGGCCGCAACAAGCCCGAGGCCAACCGGCTCACGCGCGCCCACATGACGCGCGCCGAGTGGAAACGTTCCTGGCCCGCCTGGCTGCGCGGGACCGCCCTCGGCTTCCCCTTCGGCACCATTCCCGCCGGCGGCACCGAGATCCCGACCTTCCTCAGCTACGGCGTCGAGCGCAAGCTCAGCAAGCACAAGGAGGAGTTCGGCACAGTGGGCGCCATCGAGGGTGTCGCCGGCCCGGAGGCTGCCAACAACGCCGCCGTGACGGCCACCCTGGTGCCGCTGCTCACGCTGGGCATTCCCACCTCCGTGACGGCCGCCATCCTGCTGTCCGCGCTGCAGAACTACGGCATCAATGCCGGGCCGCAACTGTTCGAGACCAGTTCCACCCTCGTATGGGCGCTGATCGCGTCGCTGTACATCGGCAACGTGATGCTGCTGGTGTTGAACCTTCCGCTGGTGGGGCTGTGGGTCAAGCTGCTCAAGATCCCCCGGCCGCAGCTCTATGCCGGCATCCTGATCTTCGCCACCGTGGGTGTGTATGGCATGCGCCAGAGCGCCTTCGATCTGGTGCTGATGCTCGGGTTCGGCCTGGTCGGCGTGGTCATGCGACGCTACGACTTTCCCACCGCGCCCGTGATCGTCGGGATGATCCTCGGCCCTCTGGCCGAGGCTCAGATGCGCAACGCGCTGTCCATCGGCGAAGGCAAGTGGAGCGTTTTCGTCGAGCGGCCGATGTCGGCCGTCCTGCTGGCGATCGTGGTGGCGGTCCTCGTGATCCCGCAGCTGCTGAAGCTACGCCGCCGCGCCTAGAGCCACTGCCCGTTCGCGCTGGGCCTGCAGTGCCGCCGCATCGGGCGCACTGTGGGTGTCCCAGCCCTGAAGGTGGCGTTCCGCCACGCCGGCCAGCGCCGAGATCCAGTCGGGGCGGGCGTTCAGGCAGTCGATGTACCGGAACTCCTCGCCACCGGCCTCGAGAAACGCCTCGTGGGCTTCCTCGGCGATCTCTTCCAGCGTCTCGAGGCAGTCAGAGACGAATCCGGGGCACATCACGTCCACCCGCTTGACGCCCTTGGCGGCCAGTTCGCGCAGCGTGGGCTCGGTGTAGGGCTCCAGCCAGCGTGCCTTGCCGAAGCGGCTCTGGAACGTGATCATGAGCTCGTCCCGGCCCATGCCCAGGCGCTCCCCGAGCAGCCGGGCCGTCTTGTGGCACTGGCAGTGGTAGGGGTCGCCCAGCAACAGCGTGCGGTGCGGCACGCCGTGGAAGCTCAGCACCAGACGCTCGGCCCGGCCGTGGGCGGCCCAGTGTTCCTGCACGCGTGCGGCGAGGGCGCCGATGTAGCCTGGATCATCGTGGTATTCGCCCACGAAGCGCAGTTCCGGAACCCGGCGCGCATCGCGTGCCCATTCGTTGACCTTGTCCCCGACACTGGCCGTGGTGGCCGACGCGTACTGCGGGTACAGCGGCAGCACCAGCACGCGAGTGACGCCCTCGGCGCGCATGGCGTCGAGGACCGAGGGAATGGACGGCTGGCCGTAGCGCATGGCCGGGCGCACGATCAGGCGGTGCCCGCGTGCCGTCAGGTCGGCCTGCAGCGCACCGGCCTGTCGTGCTGTCCAGACCGCCAGCGGCGAGCCTTCGGGCATCCACACCGTGGCGTACTTGGCGGCGGACTTCGCGGGCCGGGTGTTGAGAATGATGCCGTGCAGGATGGGCAGCCATGCCAGGCGCGGGATCTCCACCACCCTCGGGTCGCTCAGGAACTCCGCGAGGTAGCGGCGCAGCGCCGGCGCCGTGGGCGCGTCCGGCGTGCCCAGATTCACCAGCAGGATGCCGACCTGCTCGGTCTGGCCATGCACGTAGGGCGGTTCGGGTCGGAATGTCATGGGGTGGCGGCCGGCCCGTTGGCCGAGAGCTGTTGCAGGGCCGACCGGACATCGGCCAGCACCACGGGTTTTGGCCAGATCATCTGGTAGCCGGCTGACGCTGCGGCATCCGCCACGTCAGCCCGGTTTTCGGCGGTGCACAGCACGGCAGTCACGTTCGAGCCCGCCGCGGCCCGAAGGCGCGAGAGCAGCGCGTAGCCATCGGTGTCGGGGAGATGCAGGTCGATCACCAGCAGATGGGGCGGGAACTCCGCAGCCAGTGCCTCGGCCTCGGCGCCAGTCTCGGCGGATGCTACGGTCAACCCGTCGATCTGCAGGCAGACTTGTTCGAACAGCAAGGTGTTGACGCGATCGTCGTCGACATGGAGCACGTGGAATGGCATCGCTTGCCGTTCAGGCCTGGGTCGGCAGCCAGTCGGCGTTCGGGGGCACCAGATCCCGGCCGAACCGCAGGACCTCGAAACTGACGCAGGCCGAACCCGGGTCGTTGGGCGAACCGCCGAGCCCGATGGTGCCGCTGCCATGCAGCGTGCAACTGCCGCGGCGCAGGCTCACGATCTCGCCGTCCGCAAAGCGGACATAACTTCCGTTGTAGCTGAGATCGGTCAGCTGGAAGCTGCCGCCATGCCAATCGAGGCGGCAGTGCGAGCGCGATACGCGCGTGTCGTCGACACAGAAGGATGCCTGCGGGCTGCGGCCCACCACCAGCGGCAATTGCTGGCTGGCGAAGAGTCGCTCGTTTTCCTGCCACACCAGACGCAGACCGTCCGGCTCGTTGACCGGCGGCGCCATGTCGCCGAATTGCGTGACGACCTGGTCGCTGCCGCGGCGGCCGCCGAGCACGTGCACCTGCACGGGTTCAGCACGGCCGCGCAGCACGAGGCGGTCGAGGCTGCGGTAGCGGGTGCGTTGGTCGAGCGGCAGGCCCAGCAGTACTTCCACCGTGATGAGCGTCTCGTTGTCACCCGCGTGGTCCAGCAGGCGTGCTGCCACGTTGACGGCATCTCCGAAGGCGTCTCCGCTCATCTCGACGATTTCACCGCGCGCCAGGGCCACCTGCAGCCTGAGCCCGCGCAGGCCGGCGGACGCGCCGCGCTCCTGGCCCCGCAGCACCATGGAGTCGAGCAGATCATGCATCTGCGACGCTGCCTGGACCGCGTGCAGCGGACGATCGAACAGTGCCATCAGCCCGTCGCCGAGGGTCTTGATGACGACGCCCTGATGCCCTGTCACGGCGCGTCCGAGCGCGCTGACGCAATGCGTGACGACGGAGGTCGCTTCGGCGTTGCCGAGGGTCTCGAACAACGAGGTGCTGCCTCGCAGATCGGCGAACAGGACGGTACGTTCCGAAATCTGGGTCATGTCAAGCCCGCGCCGCCACGCGCCGACCCGAACGCATCGTTTCGTCGGGCACGGAAGGCGGCGGGGATGTGCGAATTTTCATGAACTGCAAAGTGTATCGCCCGAAACAAGAAGGCCCGTCGACGACGGGCCTTCTTCGGGTCAGCAAGCCAATATCAAGCCTTGCGGCTTCCGGCCAATCAGAGATTGTCCAGATACGTCCGGAGCTTGTGCCTGACGGCGCAGGCCCGGTGCATCCGCCTTGCGGCTGCGGCTGACTTCGTCAGCCCGTATCCGGCCAATCAGAGATTGTCCAGATACGTCCGGAGCTTGTCCGAGCGGCTGGGGTGTTTCAGTTTGCGGATCGCCTTGGCTTCGATCTGGCGGATCCGCTCGCGGGTGACGTCGAACTGCTTGCCCACTTCCTCGAGCGTGTGGTCGGTGCTCATCTCGATGCCGAAGCGCATGCGCAGCACCTTGGCTTCGCGGGGCGTCAGGCTGTCGAGGATGTCCTTGACCACGTCGCGCAGGCCGGCCTGCATGGCGGCGTCCACCGGGGCCACGTTGTTCGTGTCCTCGATGAAGTCGCCCAGATGGCTGTCGTCGTCGTCCCCGATCGGCGTCTCCATGGAGATCGGCTCTTTCGCGATCTTCATGATCTTGCGGATCTTGTCTTCGGGGATCTCCATCTTCTCGGCCAGCGTCGGGGCGTCCGGCTCGTAGCCGAACTCCTGCAGGTGCTGGCGCGAGATGCGGTTCATCTTGTTGATCGTCTCGATCATGTGAACCGGGATGCGGATCGTGCGCGCCTGGTCGGCAATCGAGCGCGTGATCGCCTGGCGGATCCACCAGGTGGCGTAGGTCGAGAACTTGTAGCCGCGCCGGTATTCGAACTTGTCCACCGCCTTCATCAGGCCGATGTTCCCTTCCTGGATCAGGTCGAGGAACTGCAGGCCGCGGTTGGTGTACTTCTTGGCGATGGAGATCACGAGGCGCAGGTTGGCCTCGATCATTTCCTTCTTCGCGTCGCGGCTGGCCTTCTCGCCGGCATTCATCTGCCGGTTGATTTCCTTCAGGTCCTCGAGCGGCACCACGGCGCGCGCCTGCAGGTCGATCAGCTTCTGCTGCAGTTCCTGAACGGCGGGCAGATTGCGCGACAGGATGTCGCTGTAGTTCTTGCCGGCGGCGATTTCCTTCTCGGCCCACTTCAGGTTCAGGACGTTCGGCGGGAAGGTCTTGATGAAGTGTTCCTGCGGCATGCCGCAGCGGTCCACCGTGATCTTGCGGATCTCGCGCTCGAAGCGACGGACGTCGTCCACCTGCGAGCGAAGGATGTCGCAGAGCTTCTCGATCGTCTTGACGGTGAAGCGGATCGTCATCAGCGTGTCGCTGATGCCGTTCTGGGCCTTGTTGTAGGGCGCCGACTTGTAGCCGTCCTTCTCGAAGGCCTTGCGCATCTTGTCGAAGTGCGTGCGCAGGTCGCCGAAACGGACCAGTGCCTGGTTCTTCAGCTCCTCGAGCTTCTTCGTGAGCGCCTTGCTGCCGCCCTGGCCGTCGTCGTCGTCTTCTTCGTCGAACTCGTCGAAGTCTTCCTCGGCGACGTAGTCGTCGGCCTCGTCGCTGCTGACGAAACCGTCCACGGCCTCGGAAATCTGCATCGTGCCCGCCGCAATGCGGTCGGCCATCGACAGGATCTCGGCGATCGTGGTCGGGCTCGCGCTGATCGCCAGCATCATGGCCTGCAGGCCGCCTTCGATGCGCTTGGCGATCTCGATCTCGCCTTCCCGCGTCAGCAGCTCGACGGTGCCCATCTCGCGCATGTACATGCGGACGGGGTCGGTCGTGCGGCCGAACTCGGAGTCGACGGTGGACAGCGCGGCTTCGGCGGCTTCCTCGGCCTCTTCCTCTGTGGCGGTGGAGGTGTTGCTGCCAGAGATCAGCAGCGTCGCGGCATCGGGAGCCTGCTCGTAGACCGCGATGCCCATGTCGTTGAGCATCGAGATGATGGCTTCGAGGATTTCCTCGTTGACCAGCTTCTCGGGCAGGTGGTCGTTGATTTCCTGGTGCGTCAGGAAACCGCGCGTCTTGCCCATCTTGATGAGCGTCTTGAGCTCCTGGCGGCGCTTGGCGGCTTCTTCTTCCGTCAGCGCCGTCTCGTCGAGCCCGAACTCGCGCATCAGCGCGCGCTCCTTGGCGCGCGACACCTTCATCCGCAGCGGCTTCGCCTTGGTCTTCTCGGTGTCGTCGGTGCCGGCTTCGACCTCGGTCTCGGTCTCGGGTTCAGGCTCGGCGGCGAACTCGGCCTCGAGGTCGATCTCTTCTTCCTCGACGACTTCGGCGTCCTTCTTGGCCGGCTTGCCTGGCTTTCCCGCCTTCGCGGCCGGCGTCTTGGCGGCCGCCTTGCCGGCAGGCGCCTTCGCAGCCTTGGCCGGGGCCTTGTCGGATGTCTTGTCGGCGGACTTGTCAGCGGCCTTGGCGGCCGGCTTCTTCACCTCGACGGCGGCGTCGGGCTTCTTCTTGGCGTCCTTGACGTCCTTGCTGTCCTTGACGGATGCGGCTGCGGTTTTCTTCGCGGTCATGCGGTTCCTCGATGATGGGGGACGAAGCGCCCGGGCACGCCGCCGGGTCGCCGGGCTCAGGGGCTCCGGCGTGGGGCGACGCTGTCGGGCGGGCAAGCTCGCGTGGACGTCTGGAAGTGCAGCCCTTGCGGTGGGGTATGGCCTGTATGGGACCCGTGTCGCGGGTGGCCTGGACCGGAGGTGCTGCTGTCACTCTTGCCGCTGCAACAAACCCTCAATTGTCGGTGAAACAAGCGGGTTCGTCAAAGCCTACCCAAGACCGCATCCGCTTCATGGCGTCTTTGGGCCGCATCGCCTTGCGAAATGGCGGCCTGAAGGTCCTCGGGCGTTGCGTCGGGCAGCACGATGGCATCGTCCATCAGCTGCCTGACCGTCTCGCCCCATGCCTCGCCCGCGAGCGCATCCCGCAGGCCCGGCCAGGGCAGCGGGCCGTGCTCCATCAGCTGTCGGTCGATCCAGCCGAAGAGTTCGCCGTGCCAGCCCGGCAGCTCCGCCAGGCGGTGGTGCAGGTCCGCGTCGAGGCCAAGCCAGAGCTCGCAGTGCTGGAGCACGATGCGGGCGACCTGATCCCAGGGTTTGGCCGCCGTCAGGCGCGACGCTCTGCGTGCCGGCGGCGGCGCGCCACGCGTTCGGCGTGGCGCCGACGCGCCGGCCGCCGGCCGCAGGCCCCATCGCGTGGCGAGGTCGTCGCCGGCCATGCGCCCCCGCTCGGACAGGTCGACCAGAACCTGGTCGCGCAGCGCACCCTGGGGCAGGGCTTCCCACCAGGGCTTGGCCAGCGCCAGCATCTTGGCCCGGCCTTCGGCGGTGCTCATGTCCAGCCCTTCTGCCGCGTGCTCGATAAGTTGCCGCGACAGCGGCACGGCCTCGGCGACACATTGCTCGAAGGCGGCCACACCGCGTTCACGCACGAAGGAGTCGGGGTCGTGCTCGGGCGGCAGGAACAGGAAGCGGACGGTGCGCAGGTCGGTCGCGTGGGGCAGTGCGGCCTCCAGTGCCCGTCCGGCGGCGCGGCGGCCCGCGGCATCGCCGTCGAAACTGAAAACGACCGAGTCGGTGAACCGGAAGAGCTTCTGCACATGATCCGCAGTGCAGGCGGTTCCGAGCGTGGCCACCGCGTTGGCGAGGCCGGACTGCGCCAGCGCCACCACGTCCATGTAGCCTTCGACCACGAGCACATAGCCCTTTTCGCGCAGGGCTTGGCGTGCCTCGAACAGGCCGTAGAGCTCACGGCCCTTGCTGAAGACCGGGGTCTCGGGCGAGTTCAGGTACTTGGGCTCGCCGGTGTCCAGCACGCGCCCGCCGAAGCCGATGACCTCGCCCTTCACGGAGCGGATCGGGAACATGATGCGGTCGCGGAACCGGTCATAGCGCTTCTGGTCGGGCCCCTCGTCGCCCTGTGTGATGACGAGGCCGGCCTCGGCCAGCAACGGATCGTCGTAGCGCGCAAACGCGCTGGCCAGGCTGCGCCAGCCCTCGGGGGCGTAGCCCAGGCCGAAGCGGGCGGCGATCTGCCCGGTCAGGCCGCGCTTCTTCAGGTAGTCGATGGCCCGCGGGTTGCCCTTGAGGTGGGTGCGGTAGTGGGTCGAAGCCTTCTCGAGAACATCGGTCAGCGACATCTGTCGCGCCTTGGCCTGCGCAGCGCGTTCACGCTCGGCGGGGTCGATGTCGTCCTCGGGCACCTGCAGGCCCACCTGCTGCGCCAGTTCCCGAACCGCATCCGGGAATGTGAGCCCGCCTTGCTCGACCAGGAACCGGATCGCGTCGCCGTGCGCGCCGCAGCCGAAGCAGTGGTACGTCTGCCGCGAGGGGCTGACGATGAAGCTGGGGGACTTCTCGCCGTGAAAGGGGCACAACCCCTTGTGGTTGATGCCGGCCTTCTTCAGCTCCACGTGGCGGCCCACCACCTCGACGATGTCGACGCGGGTGAGGAGGTCCTGGACGAAGCCGGCGGGTATCACCCTGCCGAGTCTAGCTGCCCGTATCCTGTGCGGCCCGTGGCGGGTTGGCCGGCGCCAGCGCGAACATGCCCGCGTAGCCCCGCACCCAGTCGGACACCAGGCTGGCCGGCATCGGCGAGCCGATGCCGGTGCCCTGGCCGATGTCACAGCCCAGGTCCAGGAGCATTCGCGCCTGTGCGGGTGTCTCGACGCCCTCGGCCACGACCGAGCAGCCGAAGGTGCGCGCCAGGCCGATCACCCCTTCGACGAGCGCGCGGTCCTGCGGGTCGTCGAGCATGTGATTGACGAAGCTGCGGTCGATCTTCAGCACGTCCACCGGCAGGCGCTGCAGGTGGGTCAATGTGGAGTAGCCGGTGCCGAAGTCGTCGAGCGCCGACCGCACGCCCAGGGCGCGGCAGCGGGCCAGCAGGGCCGAGGTCGCTTCCAGGTCGGCGTGCGCAGCCGATTCCACGACCTCGAGCTTGATCGATTCGGCCAGCGACTCGGCGTGGCGCGCCAGCAGTTCCGACAGCCGCTGGACGAAGTCGGGCTCCTGGAGGTGGCGCGCCGAGACATTCACGTTGACGGTGATGTCGAGCCCGCTGCGCCGCCATTGGGACAGGTGGTCGAGGGCCTGCCCGATGACCCAGTCGCCGATCCGGGCCGACAGGCCGGTGTGCTCGATCAGCGGCAGGAACTGCAGCGGCGCGATCATGCCCTGCTGCGGGTGCTCCCAGCGCAGCAGCGCCTCCATGCCGAGAACGCGGCCGCTGCGCATGTCGACGATGGGTTGATAGAAGAGGATGAATTCGTCGCGATCGAGCGCTTCCTGCACCCGCCCGATCGCCATGACGCGCTCTTCGGTGCGGCGCCGCAGTTCGGGGTCGAAGAACAGGTAGCCGTTTCGGCCCGACTGCTTGGCGCCGTACATGGCATGGTCGGCGTGGCGCAGCAATGTGTCGGCGTCGCTGCGGTCGATCGGGTAGACCGTCGCGCCCACACTGGCGGTGATCTGCACGGGTTCATGCGCGGTGTCGATGACGTACGGCTGTGCCACGACCCTGAGCACCCGCTCCACCGCCAGCCGGGCTTCTTCCAGCGTACCGGCACGCAGCAGCAGCACGAATTCGTCGCCACCCAGCCGTGCGGCTGCGTCGGCCCACAGGTCCCGGCTGCGCAATGCGCCGCGCAGGCGGCCGGCGAGTTCGACCAGCAACCGGTCTCCGCCATCGTGGCCGTAGCGGTCGTTCACGGGTTTGAAGCGGTCGAGGTCGAGGTAGCAGACGGCCAGCAGGTAACCGTCGCGGTCGGCGGCCCGCATCGCGTCGGCGAGCAACTGGGTCAGCCGGGCGCGGTTGGGCAGGCGTGTCAGTTCGTCGAAGTGCGCCTGCCGCTCCAGCTTCTCGCGCTGCATCCGGGCTTCGGTGATGTCGGAGATGGCGAGCACGTGGTAGCGAAGGTCGCCCTCGGGCCCGTGCACCTGCGAGATCGTGGCTTGCAGCGTGCAGATCTCGCCGTCGCGGCGACGCTCGATGAGTTCACCGCGCCAGCGGCCCTGACTGCGCAGGCCGGTCCACATCGCGGCGCGCTGCTGGCGTGCGAGCGGGTCGTTGGGTGTCGGGCGAAGCAGTGATGGCACGGCGCCGAGGAGGTCGGCCAGCGGGACGCCGAGGATGCTGGTGTACGCGGCGTTGGCGTCCAGTACGCGCAGGTCGGCGTCGGCGATCAGCAGGCCTTCATGAAGGTGCTCGAAGAGGCTGGCGGACAGCCGCTGGCGCTCCTGCGCTTCGTGGCGTTCGCTGACATCGGCCATGGTGGCGACCAGACGCAAGGGCCTGCCCGCCTGATCGTGCTCGCCCGCCTGCACGTTCACCTCGACCCAGTGCCAACCGTCCTTGCTCTGGATACGGAGTTCCTGCTGCAACTGCTCGCGCTCACCCGATGTCACCTCGTGCAGGGCCTCCTGCAGGCGCGGTCGTTCGTCGGGGTGGACATCGGCGAGCCAGACTTCGGGCGTCCAGTCGGCGATCTCGGGTTGACGGGTGAGGGCGCGCCAATCGCGCGACAGGTGCACTTCGCCCTGACGGCGCGCATGCCATTCGGCAACCGCCAGCCGCGCGGCTCCGAGCGCCGTGCTGGAACGGCGTTCCTTGAGGCGGAGTTCCTGGCTGGCGGCGCGCGCAATCAGCAGCAGCGCCAGCAGAGAGCCCAGGTAACCGCACAGTGCGGCCAGTGCCGGCGCAGGCGCCAGCGCACCAAACGGGCCGAGGCCGCGGGATGTCCCGAGGGCGGCGATGGCGCCTATGAAGAACATGGCCACGGCGGGCAGGGTCAGGCTGCCGCGCAGCAGCAGGGCCACCAGCAGCACGTGCGGCCACCAGGCGACAGCGGCGCTTCCCGCGACGCCGATGTCCTGGCCCGCGAACCACAACCCCGAGGCCGCGACGGCGGACAGCGCGAGGCCCAGGCCCACCGCGCGGTACGCGCCGGTAAGAACCGACCAGCGAGTGGCGCGCGTCAGGGCGATGGCCGGCAGTGCCCCGAGCAGCAGACCGAGGGCGTGCCACGGCCAGGCCAGAAGCGCTGGCGCCAGGGCCAGGCGTGCATCCGGGGACTGCAGGCTCGAGACGCCGACCTGGACCAGCGCGAGAAGCGGCCCGCCGACCAGCACCACGGCCATGGCCAGCAGCAGGCCGTCCCGGGACCGTTCCAGGTCCGCGCGGGCGCCCGTCCGGCGCAGGACCATGGCGCACGCCATGACGGCAAGCGTGGTGCCCGCTGCCTGCAACAGTGCGGCGGCCAGCGGGCCGTCCAGTGCGAGCGAAGACCCGAGCCAGGCGGCACCCAGGACGGGCCATGCCAGCCGGCCCGTGCGCAAGGCCAGGGCCAAGCCGATGCCCGAGGCCAGCCACGGCAACTGGGCCAGGGCCGGCAAGGACATCTGTGCGTCCAGCAACGCCACTCCGAAAAGGCAGAGCGCGGCAACGACCAGCCAGCCCCGGTGCAGAACCGGGTCCGGGTGGCTGGGCCGCCTGGCGTCGAGGGACGGAAGCGTGTTCAGATCTTGAAGTCCTCGAGGCTGGCACCGCCCGCGAGTGCGGCCTTCAGCCAGTTGGGCTGCAGACCGCGGCCCGACCAGGTGTCGCCGGTCGTGGCGTTCCGGTACTTCGCGGCGACCTTGCCGCCGGTTCCGCCCGCCTTGCGCGGTGCGGCGGCGGCGCGGCTGCCCAGGTCGGCCAGCGTCAGGCCGTATTCGGACATCAGCGTGCGAACCTGTGCGATCGCCTGCGCGCGTTGCTCGCGCTGGGCGTCCATGATCTGTTGTTCGAGGGCGGCCTTCTGGGCCAGCAGTTCGGTCAGGTTCGACATATGCGCATCTCCATGCAAACGGGATGTGCGGAATATATCAGTCCAACCCTTCGAAAATGACAGATGAAAACCCCGGAATCGGGTGGTCAGCGGTATCCGACACGGTCCAGCATCTGCTGGACCTTCACCTGGTTCATCCCGATCACGGAAATGGGCACCGATTCGGCCTTGAAATCGCCAAGAGCCTGCAGGGCAGGGTTTTGAGCACGCAACTTGGCCACGGCCGGCCACTCGTTGTTGCCATTGGCGAAGTAGTTCTGCGCGGAATCGCTGGCAAGGTATTCAAGGAAGCGCACAGCCGCAGCGCGGTTCTTCGCGTACTTGGCGACCGCCCCACCGGCAATATTGATGTGCGTGCCGTGGTCACCCTGATTCGGAAACACCACGCCGACCTTTTCGATCGTTGCGCGGTCCTCGGGTTTGTCCGAGCGCATCATTCGGGCCAGATAGTACGAATTGGTGATCGCAACGCCGCACTCGCCGCTGGCGACACCCTTGATCTGGTCGGTGTCGCCACCCTTGGGCGCGCGCGCCATGTTATCCACCAGGCCCTTGAGCCAGGTCTCGGTCTTCTGCGGGCCCAGGTGCTCGAGCATCGACCCGAAGAGCGACAGGTTGTACGGATGCGAACCCGAGCGCGTGCACAGACGGCCCTTGTTGGCCGCCGAGGCGAGTTTCTCGTAGGTATCCACCTCGGCGCGCGGGATGCGCGCCTTGTCGTAGACCACGATCCGTGCGCGTGTGGAGAAGCCGAACCACTGGGAACCCTGCCCGTCGTCCTTGCCACGCAGGTTGGCCGGAATCCGGGCTTCGAGAACCGGGCTCCTGACGGGCTGGAAAAGGCCGTCGATTTCGGCGCGCCACAGCCTGGCGGCATCGACCATGAGCACCACGTCGGCCGGGCTGGCCGCACCCTCGCTCTTCAGGCGGGAATAGATGCCGGCATCGTCACCGTCGATGCGGTTGATCCTGATGCCGGTGGACTTCGTGAAGTCCTCGTACAGGGCTTCGTCCGTCTGGTAGTGGCGGGCCGAGTACAGGTTCAACACCTGTTGCTGCGCTGTTGCCGCCATGGACAAGGTGGCGAGGCTCAGCGCGGCAAGGGTCTGGAGCAGGGGTCGACGGGTCATGTTCGCTCTCGTTCAGTCAGTGATCGAGAGTGTAATGCAAACGCGAATAATTATCGTTTGATATTTCTCAAGGTGACGGAGGAACGTAGCCGGCCGGCTTGTCGGCCCCTTCGCCGAAGAAGAAGCTCTCCATCTGGCGCGCCAGGTACTGACGGGCCCGCGCATCGGCGAGGTTGAGCCGGTTCTCGTTCACGAGCATCGTCTGGTGCTTCTTCCAGGCCTCGAACGCTTCCTTGCTGACGTTCTGATAGATGCGCTTGCCGAGTTCGCCCGGGTAGGGTGAGAACGAAAGGCCTTCGGCTTCCTTCTTGAGGTACACGCACTGAACCATACGGGTCATCGATTTCTCCTGATCAGGGCAGTTTCTTGACCAGCACTTGCGAGCGCCGGTCCCAGTTGTATTTGCGCTTTCGCGCCTCGGGCAGCCAGTCGGGGTCGACCTGCGCAAAACCGCGCTTGATGAACCAGTGCATCGTGCGGGTCGTGAGGACGAATATGCTGTCCAGACCCATGGCCTTTGCACGCTGCTCCACGCGTTTGAGGATGCGCTCGCCGTCGCCCTGACTCTGCGACATCGGCGAAACCGTCAACGCGGCCATCTCGCCGGTGCGCGACTCCGGGTACGGGTACAGCGCGGCGCAGCCGAAGATGATGCCGTCGTGCTCGATGACAGTGTAGTTGGCCACGTCGCGCTCGATCTCCGTGCGTTCGCGGCGCACCAGCGTGCCGTCGCGTTCGAAGGGCTCGATCAATTGCAGGATGCCGCCGACATCGTCCGGCGTGGCCTCGCGCAGGCTTTCCAGCTTCTCGTCGACCACCATCGTGCCGATGCCGTCGTGCGTGAACACTTCCATCAGCAAGGCGCCGTCCACGCCGAACGGCAGGATGTGGGAGCGTTCCACGCCGCCCGCGCACGCCTTCACGCAGTGCTGCAGGTAGAACGCGGGATCGGTCGGCTGCTGAGGCGCGGGCATCTGCGTGAGCAGGCGGCGTGCGTCCGCGAGCGCGAGCTCGGTGTCGATGTTGCTGTCGGGATCGCTGGCGTCCTCGCGGATGCCGGGGATCTCGGTCATGAAGAGCAGCTTGTCGGCCTGCAATGCCACGGCCGTGGCTGTGGCCACGTCTTCCATGGTCAGGTTGAAGGCCTCGCCCGTCGGCGAAAAACCGAAGGGTGACAGCAGCACCAGCGCACCGATGTCGATGGCGCGACGGATGGCGGCCCCATCGACACGGCGGACCACGCCGCTGTGCATGAAATCGACGCCGTCGACGATGCCGACCGGGCGCGCCGTCAGGAAGTTGCCTGAAACCACACGCACGGTGGCGTTGGCCATCGGCGTGTTGGGCAGCCCCTGCGAAAAGGCAGCCTCGATCTCGAAGCGCAACTGTCCCGCGGCCTCCTGTGCGCAGTCGAGCGCCACGGCGTCCGTGATGCGCACCCCGTGACTGAAGCGCGAGACCTGACCCTTGGCCGCCAGTTGCTCGGTCACCTGCGGCCTGAAGCCATGCACCAGCACGAGCTTGATGCCCATGGCGTGCAGGATGGCGAGATCCTGCACGAATGTGTTGAGCTTGCCGGCAGCGATGGCTTCACCGGCGAGTGCCACGACAAAGGTCTTTCCGCGGTACGCGTGGATGTGCGGCGCGACCGAACGGAACCAGGGGACGAAGGTGTGGGGGAAGACGAGGCTCATCGAATCGCGGATTGTGCCGCAGCGAGCCGTCGGGCCCGGATCCGTGGCCGATAATCCGCGGCCCGTGTCCTCCGTTCCTGCGCGCGCTCTGCCGCCCATCACCTATCCCGAATCGTTGCCCGTCTCAGGGCGACGGGACGAGATCGCGCGCGCCATCCGCGAACACCCGGTCGTCATCGTCTGCGGCGAGACAGGTTCGGGCAAGACCACGCAGTTGCCCAAGATCGCGCTCGAGCTCGGGCGCGGCTGGGGGGCAGGCGGCCGCGGAATGATCGGGCACACGCAGCCGCGGCGCATCGCGGCCAGCAGCGTCGCCAAGCGGATTGCGGAGGAGCTCGATACCCCGCTCGGTGAGGTGGTGGGCTACAAGATCCGGTTCCAGGACCGGCTGCAGCGCGGCGCCAGCGTCAAGCTGATGACGGACGGCATCCTGCTGGCCGAGTCGCAGACCGACCCGCTGCTGCGCGCCTACGACACGCTCATCATCGACGAGGCGCACGAGCGCAGCCTCAACATCGACTTCCTGCTCGGGTACCTTCGACAGCTGCTGCCGCGCCGCCCGGACCTGAAGATCATCGTGACCTCGGCCACGATCGACGCCGACCGCTTCGCCAACCACTTCGCGTCCGCGCGCGGCCCGGCCCCGGTGATCCAGGTCTCCGGGCGTTTGTTCCCGGTTGAGCAGCGCTGGCGTCCGTTCGACTGGGAGGGCGCCCCGAAGGCGGCTGCGCCCGCGGCAGCCCAGGGCGGCGCCGCACCTTCGGGGCGGCCCGGCGGGCCCCGGCGCGAGAGCGATCTCAACGACGCCATCGCCGACGCCGTGGACGAGCTCTGGCGCGGCAAGCCCGGCGACATTCTTGTCTTCCTGCCCGGCGAGCGCGAGATCCGCGAAGCCGCGGACCATCTTCACAAGCATCTGGCGCAGCAGCACCGCGGTGGCCCGCCGGCGGAGATCCTGCCGCTGTTCGCGCGGCTGTCCCAGGCCGAGCAGGACCGCGTCTTCAGCGCCGGCAACGGCCGGCGCATCGTGCTGGCCACCAACGTGGCGGAGACCTCGCTCACGGTGCCCGGCATCCGCTACGTCATCGACGCCGGCCTGGCGCGCGTGAAGCGCTACAGCTACCGCACCAAGGTCGAGCAGCTGCAGGTCGAGCCCATCAGCCAGGCGGCGGCCAACCAGCGCGCCGGCCGCTGCGGCCGGGTGGCGGACGGCATCTGCATCCGGCTCTACGACGAACAGGGGTTCGCGGGCCGCCCGAAGTTCACGGACCCCGAGATCCTGCGCTCCTCGCTGGCAGGGGTGATCCTGCGGATGAAGTCGCTGGGTCTCGGCAACGTCGAGGACTTCCCGTTCCTCGAGGCGCCGCCGAAGAAGGCCATTGCCGACGGCTATGCGCTGCTGGCCGAGCTGAACGCCGTCGACGAGCGCAACGACCTGACCCCCATCGGACGCGAGCTCGCCCGCCTGCCGCTGGACCCGCGCATCGGCCGCATGATCCTCGAAGCCCGGGAACGCGAGGCGCTGAACGAGGTGCTCGTCATCGCTTCGGCGCTGTCGGTACAGGACGTGCGCGACCGCCCGCTCGAGCAGCAGGCGGCCGCCGACGAGAAGCACAGGAAGTTCGACGACGAACGTTCCGAGTTCAACGGCTACCTGAAGCTCTGGAACTGGATCGAGGAAGGCCGCGGCCACGGCGAGGCGCACCAGGCCCACAAGCTCAGCAACCGGCAGCAGGAGCAGCGCCTGCGCGAGAGCTTCGTGAACCCGCGCCGCGTGCGCGAGTGGCGCGACATCCACGCGCAGCTGCACACCGTGGTGGCCGAGCACGGCTGGCGCCTGAACGGCAGCCCGGCCACCTATGAGCAGGTGCACCAGTCGATGCTCGCCGGCTTGCTGGGCAACCTCGGCTGCAAGGCGGACGACGACGACTGGTACCTCGGCGCGCGCGGCATCAAGTTCTGGCGCCATCCCGGCGCGCACCTCAGCAAGAAGCCGGGCCGCTGGCTGGTGGCGGCTGAACTGGTCGAGACCACGCGCCTCTTCGGCCGCGGGCTGGCCGCGATCGAGCCGCAGTGGATTCCGCCCATTGCCGGGCACCTGCTGAAGACGCAGCTGCTCGAGCCGCACTGGGAGAAGAAGGTCGGCGAGGTGGTGGCCCTGGAACGCGCCACGCTGTACGGCATCGTCATCTACAACAACCGGCGGGTGAATTTCGGCACGCTGGACCCTGCGGGCGCGCGCGAGATCTTCATCCGCGAAGCGCTGGTCCAGGGCGACTGGGAAACGAAGCTGCCCTTCCTGGCGCACAACCGCAAGCTGATCCGTCAGGTGGAAGAGCTCGAGCACAAGGCACGACGCCAGGACGTGCTGGTGGACGACGAGCTCATCCAGGGCTTCTACGACCGCCTGATCCCCGCCGAGATCTGTTCCGGCCCTCAGCTCGAGCGCTGGTTCCGCGACGAGGTGAGACGCCAGCCCACGCTGCTGCAGCTCACGCGCGAGGAGTTGATGCGCCACGAAGCCGCGGGCATCACGAGCAGCTCGTTTCCGAAGGTGCTGCGCCTGGGCGGCATCGACTGCGCCGCCGAGTACCTGCACCAGCCCGGTGATGCACGCGACGGCGTCACCGTCACCGTGCCGTTGTATGCGCTGAACCAGGTCACGGAGGACCGCTGCGAGTGGCTGGTGCCGGGCATGCTCAAGGACAAGGTCCTGGCGCTGGTGAAGAGCCTGCCGCAGCGCCCGCGCTCACGCCTGGTGCCGCTGCCCGACTGGACGGCCGGGTTCTGCGAGAACAAGCCCTTCGGCGACGGCGCGCTGATGGACGTGCTGCTCAAGGCGGTGCGCGACACCACGCAGCTGCCGGTGCAGCGCAACGACTTCAAGCAGGAGACGCTGGCGCCGCACCTGTTCATGAACTTCCGCATCGTCGACGAGCATGGGCGGCAACTGGGCATGGGGCGCCACCTCGCGGCGCTGAAGGCCGAGTTCGGCGGCCAGGCGCGCAGCGCGTTCCAGGCCCTGGCCGCACTGAAGGTGACGGCCATGGCCGCTGTGCCTGCGCCGCCCGCCGAAGCCGCGCCGGTGCGCGCGGGGGGCGGCGTCAGCGCCAGGATCGCGGCGCCCGCGGGCCCGCCGCCCATCGCCGCTGCGCAGCGCTACACGGCGTGGACCTTCGGGGCCCTGCCCGAACTGATGGAGCTCAAGCAGGGCGGGCAGGTTCTGGTGGGCTTCCCGGCACTGATGGACCACGGAACGCACGTGGAGATCGAGGTCTTCGACGAGCCCGACGTGGCTGCGGCACGGCACCGGGCGGGGCTGCGTCGCCTCGTCGCCTTGCAGCTCAAGGAGCCGCTGAAGCACCTGGAGAAGAACATCCCCGAGCTCACGAAGATGGCCTCGGCCTACATGTCGCTCGGCACCGCCGAGGAGCTTCGCCAGCAGATCATCGACCTGGCGCTGGACCGCGCCTTTGGCGGCGAGCCCTTGCCCGCCGACGAGGCGTCGTTCAAGGCGCGGCTGGAAGACGGCCGCCCGCGCCTGGTGCTGATCGCACACGAGGTGGCGCGCCAGGCCGGCGTGGTGCTGGCCGAGTACCAGGCCGCGCAGCGCAAGCTCAAGGACAGCCGGGCCGCGAAGGAGGTGGCCGACGACGTGACGGCGCAGCTGCAGCGGCTGGTCGGCAAGCGCTTCCTGGCCACCACGCCCTGGGCCGCACTGCAGCACCTGCCGCGCTACCTGAAGGGCGTCACGCTGCGGCTGGACAAGTGGCGCGCCGACCCCGCCCGCGACGCCACACGGCTGGCCGAACTGCGTCCGCTGGAGCAGCGCTGGGTGCGGCGCCTGGCCGAGCGCAAGGGCACGCCCGATGCGCGGCTGGACGAGTACCGCTGGCTGCTCGAGGAACTGCGCGTGAGCCTGTTCGCGCAGGAACTGCGCACGCCGCAGCCGGTGAGCGCGAAGCGCCTGGACAAGGCCTGGGCTCAGATCACGGCCTGATGCGTCGGTTTCCCGTGGCGCTCCGGAGCCGGTTCGCTCCGATGCCCCGGGCCAGGGCCGGGGGTCAGCCGTTCAGCAACTCGAGCGCGCGCTCCATGCCGCCCGACATGATGGAGATCATGGCCTGCTCCTGAACCGCCGGTTTCGGGTGGAAGGCGATCGACAGGCCCGCCACCGACATCATGGGGAGATCGTTCGCGCCGTCGCCCACGGCGATGGCCTGACGGGTCTCGATGCCCATGAGTTCGCAGACTTCCAGCACCACGCGCTTCTTCTCGGCGCCGTCGACGATATCCCCCCAGGGGCGGTCGAACAGGGTGCCGGTGAGATGTCCGTTGGAAACACCCAGCGTGTTGGCGCGCGCGAAGTCGAGCTTCAGGCGGTCACGGATGCGGTCGCTGAAGAACGTGAAGCCGCCCGAGACCAGCAGAGTCTTCAGGCCCGCAGCCTGGCAGGCGGCGACGAATGCCTCGACGCCCGGGTTCAGTCGCAGCCGCTGTTCCCAGACCTGCTCCAGCGCCGAGACCGGCACGCCCGCCAGCAGCGCCACGCGGCGTCGCAGGCTGTCCTTGTAGTCGGCGATCTCTCCGCGCATGGCCGCTTCGGTGATGGCGGCCACCTCGTCGCGGCGACCGGCGGCGGCGGCGATCTCGTCCACGCATTCGATGTTGATCAGCGTGGAGTCCATGTCGAACGCGACCAGGCGGAAATCCGCCAGGCGCAACGGCGGCGTGAAGCCGCGGACGAAGAGACCGGGAGCGTGTTCGATGGCCATGGTCAGGGGGTGGTGGCGACGGGCGGGCCGAGCGCGCGAAGGATGTCGCGCACGTACTGCGCGCGGTCGGGTGCTGCGGCGATCTCGCGGTCGATGCGCAGCTTGTCGTTGCCCGCCAGCTTGACGGCGCGGTTCTTCTGCACCAGCGCGATGATCTTCATCGCATCGATGGGCGGGTTGGGCCGGAAGATCACGTTGATGAGCTTCGGCCCGGCGTCGATCTTCAGCACGCCGTAGGGCTTGGCCAGCACGCGCAGGCGGTGCGTGTCGAACAGCACCTGGCCCTGCGGCGGCAGCTTGCCGAAACGGTCGGTGATCTCTTCGAGCAGCAGGTCGATCTGCTCTGCCTTCTCCGCGCTGGCCAGCCGCTTGTAGAGGTTCAGCCGCACGTGCACGTCGCCGCAGTAGGCGTCGGTCAGCAGGGCAGGGGAGTGCAGGTTGATCTCGGTCGTTGCGTTCAGCGGGTTCAGCAGGTCCGGTTCGCGGCCGGCCCGCAGCGAGCTCACGGCTTCCGACAGCATGTCGTTGTAAAGCTGGAAACCCACTTCCATCATGTTGCCGCTCTGGTTCTCGCCCAGTACCTCGCCGGCGCCGCGGATCTCCAGGTCGTGCATGGCCAGATAGAAGCCCGAGCCCAGTTCTTCCATGTCCTGGATGGCCTGCAGGCGCTGCGCGGCCTGCTTGGTCAGGCCCTCGACGTCGGGCACCAGCAGGTAGGCGTAGGCCTGGTGGTGGCTGCGGCCCACGCGCCCGCGCAGCTGGTGCAGCTGCGCCAGGCCGAACTTGTCGGCGCGGCTCATCACGATGGTGTTGGCCGTGGGCACGTCGATGCCGGTCTCGATGATGGTCGAGCACAGCAGCAGGTTGTGGCGCTGGGCGACGAAGTCGCGCATCACGCGTTCGAGTTCGCGCTCGGGCATCTGGCCGTGCGCGATGGCGATTCGTGCCTCGGGCAGCAGTTCGGCCAGCTTGTTGGCGCGGTTCTGGATGGTCTCGACCTCGTTGTGCAGGAAGTAGACCTGCCCGCCGCGCTTGAGCTCGCGCAGCACGGCCTCGCGGATGGTGCCGCTGCTCTCGCTGCGCACGAAGGTCTTGATCGCCAGGCGCCGCTGCGGCGCGGTGGCGATCACGCTCAGGTCGCGCAGGCCCTCCAGCGCCATGCCGAGCGTGCGGGGAATCGGCGTGGCGGTCAGGGTCAGCACGTCCACCTCGGCGCGCATGGCCTTGATGGCTTCCTTGTGGCGCACACCGAAGCGGTGTTCCTCGTCGATGACGAGCAGGCCCAGGCGCTTGAACTTCACGTCGGGGCTGATCAGCTTGTGCGTGCCGACGACGATGTCGATCGTGCCGTTTTCCAGGCCCTCCAGCGCGGCCTTCACTTCCTTGGGGCTGCGGAACCGGGAGAGCTCGGCCACCTTCACTGGCCAGGGGCTGAAGCGGTCCACGAGCGTCTGGTAGTGCTGCTCGGCCAGCAGCGTGGTGGGCGCCAGCAGCGCCACCTGCTTGCCGCCGTGCACGGCCACGAAGGCCGCGCGCAGCGCCACCTCGGTCTTGCCGAAACCGACGTCGCCGCAGACCAGCCGGTCCAACGGCCTCGGGCTGACCATGTCCTGGATCACGGCGTGGATGGCGGCGCGCTGGTCGGGCGTTTCCTCGAAGCCGAACGACGTGGCGAAGGCTTCGTAGTCGTGCGGGCTGAAGCGATGCGAGAAGCCCTCGCGCGCGGCTCGGCGCGCATACAGGTTCAGCAGTTCCGCGGCGGTGTCGCGCACCTGCTCGGCCGCCTTGCGGCGCGCCTTGTCCCATTGGCCGGAGCCGAGCCTGTGCAGCGGCGCCTCGTCGGCCGCCACGCCTGTGTAGCGGCCGATCAGGTGCAGTTGCGCCACGGGCACGTACAGCGTGGCCTTGTCGGCGTACTCGAGGTGCAGGAATTCACTGGGCCCCTCGCCCAGGTCGATGTGCACCAGGCCCTGGTAGCGGCCGATCCCGTGGTTCAGGTGAACGACAGGGTCGCCCACCTTCAGCTCCGACAGGTCCTTGATCAGCGAATCGACGCTCGACACCTGCTCCTGCTTGCGCCGGCGCCGCGTCTGCGGCGCGCTGGCGAAGAGCTCGGTCTCGGTGACGAACTGGACGCTGACACCGTCGGCGGGTTCGTGCCAGTGGAAGCCTGCAGCCAGCGGAGCGGCGGCGATCGCCACCTTCTCGCCCCGGGCCTCGCCTTCCATGAACTCGACCAGCGTGGCCACGCTGGGCACGCTGATCTTGTGGTCGCGCAGCAGGTCGAGGATGCTCTCGCGCCGGCCTTCGCTTTCCGCCACGATCAGCACGCGGTGCGGCGTGGCGTCCAGGTGGCGCTCCAGTGCCGCCAGCGGCTCGGTGGCGTTGCGGTCCACGGCGACATCAGGCAGCGGGCGAGCCCAGTCCACCGGCTCCGTGCCGCGCAATGCAAGCGTGGCGTGGGGCTGCGTCAGGGCGAAGAACTGCTCCGACCGCAGGAAGAGCGCCTCGGGCGGCAGCAGTGGCCGCTCCGGGTCGTGCTGAAGGAAGCGGTGGCGCTCGCGGGTGTCGATCCAGAAGCGCTCGAGCGCCGCGTCGACCTCGCCGTGCAGCGCCAGCGCGGCGTTTTCGCCGAAGTAGTCGAAGACAGTGGCCGTCTCGTCGAAGAACAGGGGCAGGTAGTACTCGATGCCCCCGCCAGCGATGCCCTGGCCCATGTCCTTGTAGAGGCGGGCGCGGGTGGGGTCGCCATCGAGCTTCTCGCGCCAACGGGCGCGGAAGGCCGTGCGTGCGGCTTCATCCAGCGGAAACTCGCGGCCGGGCAGCAGCCTGACTTCGGGCACCGGGTACAGGCTGCGCTGGGTGTCGGGGTCGAAGGTGCGGATCGAATCGACCTCGTCGCCGAAGAGGTCCACCCGGTAGGGCACCTGGGAGCCCATCGGGAACAGGTCGATCAGGCCGCCGCGCACGGCGTACTCGCCCGGCGACACCACCTGGCTCACGTGCTGGTAGCCCGCCATCACGAGCTGGCCCTTCAGCCGGCTTTCGTCGAGCCGTGACTTCTGCTTGAAGTGGAAGGTCGTGCCAGCCAGGAAGCTGGGTGGCGCCAGGCGCACCAGCGCCGTGCTGGCCGGCAGCAGAACCACGTCGACCTCACCCTGCAGCACCCGCCACAGCGTGGCCAGGCGCTCCGAGATCAGGTCCTGGTGGGGGCTGAAGGTGTCGTAGGG
>CAJAES010000071.1 GCA_903938815.1 uncultured beta proteobacterium | reverse complement strand
GGCGGTGCGGGTGACGACGTGTACGTGCTGCAGGCGGCCGACACCCTGATCGAGGACGTCGGCGGCGGCATCGACGAGGTGCAGACCAAGGGCAGCGTGGGCCTGGCAGCCAACATCGAGAACCTGCGCCTGACGGGCACGAGCAACACGAACGGCTCGGGCAACAGCCTGGACAACCTCATCTACGCCAACGTGGGCAACAACAGCCTGAACGGCGGCAGCGGCGTGGACACGGCGTCGTACGCGCTGTCGAGCAGCGGCGTGACGGTGAGCCTGGCCACCGTCGGCGCGCAGGTCACGGGCGGTTCGGGCACGGACACGCTGACGAACTTCGAGAACCTGGGCGGCACGGGCTACGACGACGTGCTGGGCGGCAACGGCGGCAACAACGTGCTGGACGGCGCGGGCGGCAACGACAGCCTGACCGGGGACGCGGGCAACGACACGCTGATCGGCGGCGGCGGCAACGACACCCTGGCCGGCGGCACGGGCGACGACGTGTACGTGCTGCAGGGCGCGGACGTGATCGTGGAGAACGCCAGCGAAGGCACCGACGAAGTGCAGACCAGCGGCAACGCCGGCCTGGCGCTGAACATCGAGAACCTGCGCCTGCTGGGCACCGGGAACCTTTCGGGCAACGGCAACGGCGGCGACAACGTGTTGACCGGCAACACGGGCAACAACGGGCTGAACGGCGCCGGCGGCAACGACACCCTGGTGGGCGGCGCGGGCAACGACACGCTGATCGGCGGTTCGGGCAACGACACGATCGTGCTGAACAGCCTGGTGGGATCGGACACGATCACCGACTTTGTGAGTGGTGCCGACAAGCTGCAGATCAGCCAGAGCGGCATCGCGGTGGGCGACGGGGACACGCTGGTCGAAGGCGCTGTCAGCATCGCCGGCCCGGGCGGGTTCGCTGCCTCGGCGGAACTGGTGGTCGTCACGGGCAACATCGCCGGAGCACTCACCACGGCCAGCGCGGCGGCAGCCATCGGCAGCGCCACCAGCGCCTACGCGGTCGGGCAGGAGACGCTCTTCATGGTGGACAACGGCACCGACTCGGCGCTGTACCTGTTCAGCTCGCTGGACACCGATGCACTGGTCGAGGCGGGAGAACTCACGCTGCTGGCGACCCTGGCGGGCACGGGAAACACCACCACGGGAGACATCCTGTTCGGCGGATGAGCACCGCAGGGCCGTAAGACCGGCGTCAGTGCCGCGTCAGTGCATGGTCAGAGCGCAGGCGAATGATCCACCCCTCACACCAGAGGAGACAACGATGGACATCGACCTCGCGCACCGCATCGCGGCAAGCCCGAACTACCAGGCGCTGAAATCGCGTCGCAGCCGCTTCGGCTGGACGCTGACGCTCATGATGATGGTCGTCTACTACGGCTTCATCCTGCTCGTCGCCTTCAAGAAGGACCTGCTCTCGCAGCGCCTGGGCGAAGGCGTCATGACGCTGGGCATGCCCATCGGCCTGGGTGTCATTGTCTTCACGATCGTGATCACAGCGATCTACGTGAAGCGCGCCAACGGCGAGTTCGACGAACTGTCCGCACGCATCCAGCGGGGGGAACTGAAGTGAACCGCAATCTCCTTCGACAAGTTCTCACCGCCGCCGCGCTGGCCCTGACCGGCGCGGCCGTCTATGCCGCCGGCGCCGACCTCGGCCAGGCGCAGAAGCAGGCCACCAACTGGACGGCCATCGGCATGTTCGGCGTGTTCGTGGTGTTCACGCTCTTCATCACCAAGTGGGCGGCCGCGAAGACCAAGAGCGCGTCCGACTTCTACACGGCGGGCGGTGGCATCACCGGCTTCCAGAACGGCCTCGCGATCGCTGGCGACTACATGTCGGCGGCCTCGTTCCTGGGCATCTCCGCGGCCGTGATGGCCAGCGGCTTCGACGGCCTGATCTACTCCATCGGCTTCCTGGTCGGCTGGCCGGTCGTGACCTTCCTGATGGCCGAGCGGCTGCGCAACCTCGGGAAGTTCACCTTCGCCGACGTGGCGGCGTTCCGCTTCAAGCAGACGCCCGTGCGCAGCTTCGCGGCTTCGGGCACGCTGGTGGTCGTGGCCTTCTACCTGATCGCGCAGATGGTCGGCGCGGGCCAGCTCATCAAGCTGCTGTTCGGCCTGGAGTACTGGATCGCCGTGGTCATCGTCGGCGCGCTGATGATGGTCTACGTGCTGTTCGGCGGCATGACGGCCACCACCTGGGTGCAGATCATCAAGGCCATCATGCTGCTGTGCGGCGCCACCTTCATGGCGCTCGCGGTGCTGTGGCACTTCGGCTTCAGCCCGGAGGCGATGTTCGCCGAGGCGGTTCGCATCAAGAGCGACATCGCTGCCAAGGGAGGCAAGACACCCGAGGAGGCGGCGGCCATAGGATCCTCCATCATGGGGCCAGGCGGCTTCGTGAAGGACCCGATCTCCGCCATCAGCTTCGGCATGGCGCTGATGTTCGGTACCGCGGGTCTGCCCCACATCCTGATGCGCTTCTTCACGGTGCCCAACGCCAAGGAAGCACGCAAGTCGGTGCTGTGGGCCACCACCTGGATCGGCTACTTCTACATCCTGACCTTCATCATCGGCTTCGGCGCCATCACGTTCGTGCTGACCAACCCGAACTTCCTGGATGCCAAGGGCGGCCTGATCGGCGGCAGCAACATGGCGGCCATCCACCTGGCCAACGCCGTGGGCGGCAACGTGTTCCTCGGCTTCATCTCGGCGGTGGCGTTCGCGACCATCCTCGCGGTGGTGGCAGGCCTCACGCTGTCGGGCGCCTCGGCGGTGTCGCACGACCTGTACGCCACGGTGTTCAAGAAGGGCAAGGCCGACAGCGCCTCCGAACTGCGTGTCTCGCGCCTGACGACCATCGCGCTCGGCGTGGTGGCTGTCGTGCTGGGCATCGCGTTCGAGAAGCAGAACATCGCGTTCATGGTCTCGCTGGCCTTCGCGATCGCTGCTTCGGCGAACTTCCCGGTGCTGTTCATGTCGGTGCTCTGGAAGGACTGCACCACGCGCGGCGCCGTCATCGGTGGCTTCATGGGCCTGTTCTCGTCGGTGGCGCTCACCGTGGTGTCGCCTTCGGTGTGGGAAGCCACGCTGGGCAACCCCAAGGGTTCGGCGCTGTTCCCGTACACCTCGCCCGCGCTGTTCTCGATGACCATTGCCTTTGTCGGCATCTGGCTGTTCTCGATCCTGGACAAGAGCGCGCAGGCCAAGGCCGACCGCGCCGGTTTCCTGGCGCAGCAGGTGCGCTCCGAGACGGGTCTCGGTGCCTCCGGGGCTTCCGGGCACTGAAATCCCCGACGCCCGCGCGGGAGCAGGGCGGCAGAATCGGTGCATGACATGCCGAGCCTGCCCGCCATGACCCCGCGCCTGGGCCGCCAGCGTCTGCTGGCCCTGTTCGCCGCCGGCCTGGCCGGCCTCAACTTCCCGCTGCTCGCGCTGTGGGACCGCGAGGCCAGCCTCGCCGGCGTGCCGCTTTTTCCGGCGGCGCTCTTCATCGTCTGGGCCCTGCTGATCGTGGCGCTGGGCCTGCTGGCCGAGCGGCAGTCCGATTGATGCCCGTGCATCCATGCTGAGCCCCGCGCTCGTCATCGGCGCCTCGCTGGCGTACCTGCTGCTGCTCTTCGGCGTGGCCGCCTGGGGCGACCGCCGCGCGCAGCAGGGCCGCTCGGTGGTGGGCAACGCCTGGGCCTACGCACTGTCGATGGCGGTCTACTGCACCGCGTGGACGTACTACGGCAGCGTGGGGCGAGCCGCCGCCACGGGCGTGTGGTTCCTGCCCATCTACCTGGGCCCGACGCTCGCGATGGTGCTGGCCTGGATGGTGCTGCGCAAGATGATCCGCATCGCGCGGCGCGGGCGCATCACGTCCATCGCCGACTTCGTCGCTGCGCGCTACGGCAAGAGCCCGCTGCTGGCGGGCCTGGTCACGCTGATCACGGTGGTGGGCATCGTGCCCTACATCGCGCTGCAGCTGAAGGCCATCGCCACCGGCTACACCGTCATCACCGCGACACCCGCGCTGCCCGGGCCGTGGTGGCAGGACGGCACCTTCTATGCCGCGCTGCTGCTGGCCGGCTTCACGATGATGTTCGGCACGCGCCACCTCGACGGCACCGAACGCCACGAGGGCATGGTCGCCGCCATCGCGTTCGAATCGGTGGTGAAGCTGCTCGCGTTCCTGGCGGTCGGCATCTTCGTCACCTGGGGGCTGTTCGGCGGGCCCGGCGACCTTTTCGCGCGTGTGACGGCGAATCCCGACATCGCGAAACTGCTGACGCTGGGCGATGCCGGCGCCTTCGGGTACGGCCAGTGGTTCGCGCTGACGCTGCTGTCGATGCTGTCGGTGATCTTCCTGCCGCGGCAGTTCCAGGTGATGGTGGTCGAGAACGTCGACGAGCAGCATCTCAAGCGTGCCGCCTGGGTCTTTCCGGCCTACCTGTGGCTGATCAACCTCTTCGTCCTGCCCATCGCGTTCGGCGGCCTGCTGCACTTCGGCTCGGCCGCGAACGCCGACGCCTTCGTGCTGCTGCTGCCGCTGTCGCAGGGCGTGCTGTGGCTGGCCCTGGCGGCCTTCATCGGCGGGCTGTCCGCGGCCACCGGCATGGTGGTGGTGGAGGCCATCGCGGTGTCGACCATGGTCTGCAACGACCTCGTCATGCCGGTGCTGCTCAAGCGCGAGCGGTTTCGCTCGCGCCACGGCGGCGACCTCACCCGGCTGCTGCTGCTGGTGCGCCGCGGCGCCATCCTGCTGGTGCTGCTGCTGGGCTACGCCTACTTCCACCTGGCGGGCGAGGCATACGCGCTGGTCAGCATCGGCCTGATCAGCTTCGCGGCGGTGGCGCAGTTCGCGCCCGCGACCCTGGGCGGCATGTACTGGAAGGGCGGCACGCAGCGCGGCGCCCTGGCCGGCCTGCTGGCGGGCTTCGGGTTGTGGATCTACACGCTGATGCTGCCGTCCATCGCGAAGTCGGGCTGGTGGCCCGACGCCTTCCTGATGCACGGCCCCTGGGGCATCGAGCTGCTCAAGCCCGAAGCCCTGTTCGGCCTGCGCGGCATGGACGGCCTCACGCACTCGCTGTTCTGGAGCCTGCTGGCCAACGTGGGCGCCTATGTGGGTGTCTCGCTGTGGCGCGAGCCCTCGGCGCGCGAGGCCAGCCAGGCGGCGCTCTTCGTCGATGCCGATCTCTCGCCGCACGACGGCCCGGCGTTCTGGCGCGGTCAGGCGGCGGTGGCCGACCTGCTGCCGCTGGCCGGGCGCTTCCTCGGCGAGGCCCGCGCGCGGACCCTGTTCGCCGACTGGGCGCGCCGCACCGGCGCGCCCGGCATCGACGCCATCCGGCCCGACGCCGCCTTCGTGCAGTTCGTCGAGGCGCAGCTGGCCGGGGCCATCGGCAGCGCCTCGGCGCGCGCCGTGGTGGCCTCGAGCGTGCAGGAAGAACCGCTGGGCCTGGACGACGTGATCCGCATCCTCGACGAGGCCTCGCAGCTGCGTGCCGCCAATGCACAGCTGAAGAGCCTGGACCGGCTCAAGGACGACTTCATGTCCAGCGTCACGCACGAGCTGCGCACGCCGCTGACCTCGATCCGCGCGCTCGCCGAGATGATGGCCGACGACCCTGCCATGGAGCTCGCGCAGCGCCAGCAGTTCCTCGGCATCGTGGTGGCCGAGACCGAGCGCCTGTCGCGCCTGGTGAACCAGGTGCTCGACCTGGCCAAGATCGAATCGGGCCACGCCGAGTGGCACAACGAGGACGTGGACATGGCCGCGCTGGTGCGCAGGGCGGCCGGTTCGATGGCCGAGCTGCTGCGAGAACAGGGTACGACTCTCAGCCTGTCGCTGGCCGATCCCGTGCCGACCCTGCGCGCCGACGCCGACCGGCTGACCCAGGTGCTGCTGAACCTGCTCGGCAACGCGGCCAAGTTCGTGCCGCGGCCGGGCGGGCGGATCGTCCTGTCGCTCGCGCACGATGCCGCCGGGATCCAGCTGCGCGTGCAGGACAACGGGCCCGGCGTGCCGCCCGCGCAGCGCGCGCGCATCTTCGACAAGTTCCACCAGGGCGGCGACGCGTCCAACCGGCCTGCCGGCACGGGGCTCGGCCTGCCCATCAGCCGCCAGATCGTCGAGCACTTCGGCGGCCGCATCGCCCTGCTGGATGACGCCGGTCAAGGCGCCTGCTTCGAGGTTCGGCTACCGTGGCGCGCGTCCGGCCCCCAGAACAATATCTCCGGAGACAAGCGATGAGCATCCCCATCCTGATCGCCGACGACGAACCGAACATCCTGATCTCGCTGGAGTTCCTGATGAAGCGCGAAGGCTTCACGGTGCTGCTCGCGCGGGACGGCCAGGAGGCGCTGGATGTGCTGCGGCGCGAGCGTCCCCGTCTGGTTCTGCTGGACGTGATGATGCCGAGGAAGACCGGCTTCGAGGTCTGCCAGGAACTGCGGCAGGACGAAGCCCTGAAGGACACCCTGGTGCTGATGCTCACGGCCAAGGGCCGCGAGACCGATGTCGTCAAGGGTCTGGCGCTGGGTGCCAACGCCTATATGACCAAGCCCTTCTCCACGCGTGAACTCGTCCAGAAGGTGCGCGAACTGCTGGAGTCCGCCGCATGAATCGCGACCAGCGCCGGATGCTGGTGCTGGCTGCCGTCGCGGTCGGCCTGGCGGCCGTGCTGGGCCTGTGGGTCTGGGTGGCTGCGGCACTGGTGGCCTCGGAGTTCGATTTCGACCAGCGCGCGCAGATGGCCGATTGGCTCGGCCCGCGCCTGCCCATCGTCGTCCTGTGCGTGATGGCCCTCGCCGGGGCCGGCGCGGTCGTGGTCGGCATCGCCTGGCGGCGCTGGGTGGACGCGCCGCTGCAACTGCTGGAGCAGGCCCGCGCCCAGCTCACGCTGGACAAGCCCGCGCCGCTGCTGCCCACGGGCGGCGACGCCTCGCTTCGCGGCCTGGCCATCCTGATCGACGCGCTGCTGCAGAACCGCATGCGCCTGCGCGACGACGTCGCCGTCCAGGTGGCCGAGGGCAGCCGGCGCGTCGAGCAGGAGCGCGCGCGGCTCGCGGCGCTGATGTCCGAGCTGACGCAGAGCGTGGTGGTGTGCAACCTCGACGGCCGCGTGCTGCTCTACAACAACCGCGCGCGCCTGCAGTTCAAGGCCCTGTCCGACGCACCGCAGCTGGCCGGGGGGGCCGAACTCATCGGCCTCGGCCGCAGCATCTACGCCGTCATCGACCGCCAGCTCGTGGGGCACGCGCTGGACAACATCACGCGCCGCCTGGAGCGCGGCGCGGCCTCGCCGTCGGCGCAGTTCGTCACCGTCACGAAGAGCGGGCAGCTGCTTCGCGCGCAGATGGCCGCCGTGCGCGACGAAGCCGGTACGCTGTCGGGCTTCGTGCTGCTGCTCGACAACATCACCCGCGAGTACGAACGCGACGCCGCGCAGGACACCCTGCTGCTGGGCCTGACCGAAGGGCAGCGCGCCTCCCTGGGCAACCTGCAGGCGGCGGTGGAACTGCTGGACGACCCCGGGCTCGACGCCGCGCAGCGGGACCGCTTCCTGCGCATCGTGCGCGAGGAGGCCGGCGCCATGACGCGGCGGCTGCAGGACCTGGCCGCGCGCAGCACCGAGGGCCTGAAGACCCGCTGGCCGCTGGAGGAAATGCTCGGCTCCGAGTTCGTGGCCGCCGCGCTGCGGCGCATCCAGGCTGCGGGCGCGCGCACGGGCACGCTCGATGTCGCGCCCTCGCTGTGGCTCAAGGTGGACAGCTTCGCGCTGATGCAGGCGCTCGCCTATCTGGCGCACCGGCTGGTCGAGGAGTTCGAGGTCAAGGCACTCATGCTTCGCCTGCAGGATGCGAACGGCCGCGCCCAGCTCGACCTGGTCTGGACGGGCCAGGCCATGAGCACCGAGACCGTGATGACATGGGAAAGCGAGGCCATGCGCTTCGCCGGTGAATCCAGCGCCCTGTCCGTGCGCGACGTCCTGCAGCGCCATGGCGGCGAGTTCTGGTTCGAGCGCGACCGCGCAGCGCACCAGGCCTTCTTCCGATTCCTGCTTCCGCAGGCCGACATGGCGGTGGAGGCCGACACCGGCCTGCACGCGGACAGCCGCCCTGAGTACTACGACTTCGACCTCTTCGCGCAGACCGAGAGCAGCCATGCGCTCGACGACCGGCGCCTCGTCGACCTGGCCTACACCGTCTTCGACACCGAGACCACCGGCCTGCAGCCCAGCGAGGGCGACGAGATCATCCAGATCGGCGCGGCGCGCATCGTCAACGGCAAGCTGCTGCGGCAGGAGTCGTTCGAACAGCTGGTGGACCCGCAGCGCAGCATCCCCGAGGCCGGCATCCCGATCCACGGCATCCGGCCCGAGATGGTGGTGGGGCAGCCCGTCATCGGAGACGTCCTGCCGGCGTTTCACGCGTATGCGCAGGACACCGTGCTGGTGGCGCACAACGCCGCCTTCGACATGCGTTTCCTGCAGCTGAAGGAGGCAGCCACCGGCGTGCGCTTCGAGCAGCCTGTGCTCGACACCCTGCTGCTTTCGGCAGTGGCCCACCCGAACCAGGAGAGCCACAAGCTCGAGGCCATCGCCGAGCGATTCGGCATCACCGTGGTGGGGCGCCATACGGCGCTCGGCGACGCCATGGTCACGGCCGAGGTCTTCCTGAAACTGCTTCCGCTGCTGGCCGACCAGGGCATCCACACGCTGGGGCAGGCCAGGGCAGCGGCCCAGAAGACCTACTTCGCGCGCATCCGGTACTGAGGCGGATCGAACCGGGTCGTGTGCCTCTGGGCGCGCCCGATTGCGTTCTGGCGAGTTCCCGGCGTTCCCGGGTGTTCCCGGGTGTCCCCGGGCTCCGCGTTCAGCGGCCCGGCAGGGTGGTGCGGAAGCGGTCGTGGCAGGCCTTGCAGCTGTCCTGCACGGCCACGACCGCCGGGCGCACGGCTTCCAGCTGCCCGCCCTGCGCGGCCTGCACCAGCTCGCCCACGCGGACGGCGAAGTCTTCCTGGGCCTGCCGGAAATCGGCCGGCGTCTGCCAGACCTCGGGCCTCGCGCGGGTGGGCGGGTAGTTGCCGTCGGCCGTGAAGAAGGCCCACGGCAGCGTGGACAGGCGCTGAAGCTCCAGTGTGCCGGCCATGAACTCGCTCGGGTTGTAGGGCTTGCGGTCGCGGGCGACCAGCCCCAGCGGCTCCAGCGTGCGCGCGAAGTCCTTGAACACCGCCTGGCGCTTCGTCACCAGTTGCTGGGGGTGCGTATCGCTCGGGGGGGCGTCGCCGCAGCCGGTGACGGTCAGGCCTGCCAGGCCGGCGAGCGCCAAGGCGGCGGGCAGCGTGGCCGCCCGGTGAAACTGCATTCTTGGCATCGGAAATCCTGCTGAGGGCGCGCGGTTGGCGCCGCCCTGTGAGGTACGAGGCTATCACCCCGGCCCCCCGCGCCGGTGAAGGCCTCGCTAGACTGTCCGGCAATGCGCTTGCCCTGCCTGCTGCCTCTGCTACCGCGTCTGATCTCGCGTCTGCTCCCCCGTCTGCTCCGTCTGCGCCTGTCCGTGCTCGCCATCCTGCTGGGCGCCTCTGGCCTGCACGCGGCTGCGCAGACGCTCTCGCTCGAGGATCTCCCGCGCCCGACGACGCCTCCGCCCGAGCGTGGCCCGGTCGTTCCGGAGCAGGTCTTGCGCTGGCGCCAGGAGGCCACCGCGCTGGAGCACGGCGACGGCACCGAGCGCGACCCCGTGCGCGCGGCCGAACTGTATTGCCGCGCCGCGCGTTATGGCGACGCCGAGGCCCAGTTCAGCCTGGCCTGGATGCTCACCAACTCGCGCGGCATCCAGCGCGACGACGCGCAGGCCGCCCACCTCTTCGCCGCGGCGGCCGAGCAGGGCCTGGCGCAGGCGCAGAACATGCTGCGCGCGATGGGCACGCCGCGCGGCGCGCCGCCGCCCTGCCTGCGGCCGCCTGAGGCCGATGCGCCCCCGTCTCCGACCCAGTCCGCGGCCCAGACTGCGCCCGCGCCTGCCTCGCCGGCACAGGCTGCCGCCAGACCGGCGCCGATACCCTGGCCGGCGCCGCCCGAGCGCGCGCCGTCGCCCATCGTCAACTTCGTCAATCTCGTCGCGCCCGAATACCAGCTGGCACCCGCCCTGGTGCTGGCCATCATCGCCACCGAGTCGAACTTCGATGCCTCTGCCGTGTCGCCGAAGAACGCGCAGGGCCTGATGCAGTTGATCCCCGACACGGCGCGCCGCTTCGGCGTGCGCAACAGCATGGACCCGGCGCAGAACATCCGCGGCGGCATGGCCTACCTGCGCTGGCTTCTGGCGTTCTTCGAGGGCGACGTGGCCCTGGCTGCAGCCGCCTACAACGCCGGCGAACGCGCCGTCGAGCGCTACCGCGGGGTGCCGCCGTACGCCGAGACGCGGCTGTATGTGCGCAAGATCATCGCGCAACTCGGCGGCCGTCGGGAACACCCGTTCGACGCCCAGGTCACGCCGCCGTCGGAGTTGATGCCGCTGATGCGCGGCCCGACGCGTTGGCGTTAACCCTCCCCTGGCCTGCCGCCAGCGATTGATCTGTCGCAAGGTGCCGTCCTGTGCTGCGCCCAGGATCGGCCTAGACGCGCAGCCTTGCCCGTCCACCCGAAATACACATCAGGAGATGGGCATGCGAACACTGAAGAGTCTCGTCATCGGGGCTTGCGCCGGCATGGCGCTGGCCTTGGCAGCGCTCGCGCCGGCGGCCGCCGCGGAGACTGAATCCTCGATGGCGCGGGGCGCACGGCTCTACGACAAGTGGTGGGCCGAGAACAAGGCCGCCAAGCCGACCGGCGATCACCCGGCGTACCCCGTCAAGGGCGGCAAGTACGGCGGCGACGCCTCCTGGCGCTGCAAGGAGTGCCACGGCTGGGACTACAAGGGCAAGGACGGCGCCTACGCCAAGGGCGCGCACGCCTCGGGCATCAAGGGCATCCAGGGCGCTGCCGGCAAGGACCCCGCAGCCATCGCGGCCGTCTTGCGCGACAAATCGCACGGCTACACCGAAACCCAGCTCAGCGCCGCAGATGCGTCGGATCTGGCCTTGTTCGTCTCGCGCGGCCAGGGGCAGCTCGCGAAGTACCTGGCCGCCGACAACAAGGTCAAGGGCGACGGCGCGCGCGGCGAGGCCTACTTCAACACCCTGTGCGCCGGTTGTCACGGCCAGGACGGCAAGAAGGTCAAGGACGGCCCGCCGCTCGGGTCCGTGGCTGACAACGGCGCCGAGATGATGCACAAGCTGCTCAACGGCCAGCCCGGCGAGGCCATGCCCGCGCTGCGGGCGCTCGATCACCAGACGGCGGCCGACATCGCCGTGCACCTGGTCAAGTTGCCGGCCAAGTGAGGGGCCTCAAGCGAGGCGTCGCGGCGCTGCTGCTGTTGATCGGCGGCGTCGCGGGCGTGATCTTCTGGGGCGGCTTCAACACCGTGATGGAGGCCACCAACACCTTGGGATTCTGCGTGTCGTGCCACGAGATGAATCACACCGTGTACCAGGAGTACAAGGCCAGCCCGCATTACCGCAATGCCTCGGGGGTCCGGGCGATCTGCTCGGATTGCCATGTGCCCCGGGAGTGGGGCCCGAAGGTCTGGCGGAAGATCCAGGCGACGAACGAGTTGTTCCATCACTTCCGCGGCACGATCGACACGCCCGAGAAGTTCGAGGCCAAGCGCGCCGAACTGGCCGAACACGTCTGGGCCACGATGAAGGCCAACGACTCGCGCGAGTGCCGCAACTGCCACAGCTGGGACGCGATGGACTTCCACAAACAGACGCCGCGCGCCCGCGAGAAGATGGAAACGGCCCAGAAGGAAGGCAAGACCTGCATCGATTGCCATCAGGGCATCGCGCACGCGCTGCCCAAGCGGGACGACTGAGCGCCGGCTGCCCTGGCCAGATGCAGTGAAGCGCGGTCAGGCGTCGATGCCGGGCAACGGGTCAGGCCTCGATGGCGCCTGCCGCGGCGCGCGGCATGCTGACCGTGCAGCGCGTGCCGGACCCCTGCTGCGACAGCACCGTCAGCGTGCCGCCCATGGCCTGCACCAGCGCCCGCGCGATGCTCATGCCCAGGCCGTGGCCCTGGACGGACAGGCGCTCGGCGCCCAGGCGGTTGAAGGGTTCGAAGAGGTGCTCTAGCTGTTCGGGGTTCATGCCGATGCCGCCGTCGCTCACCTCGACCCAGGCGCGTTCCGCGTCGGAGCCCACGCGCACGCGCACCCAGCCGCCCGGCACGTTGTACTTGATGGCGTTGCTGACCAGGTTCACCAGCACCTCGCGCACGCGGCGCGCATCGCCCAAGGCCTGCACGCTCGGCTCGGCGCCCGTCGTGGTGTCGAGGCGCAGCGACAGGGCCAGTGGCGCGGCGCTGGGTTGCTGCAGCGCCAGGACCTCCTGGGCCACCGCGTCCAGCGCGACCGGATGCAGCGCCAGCGACAGGAAGCCGCTCTCCGCGAGGTTGATCTGCAGCACCTCGTCCACCAGCGACAGCAGATGCTCGCCGGCGCGGCGGATGTGGCCCACCTGCACGCGGCTGGCTTCGTCCATGCTGTCGGGCCGGGTCAGCAGCAGCTGCGAGAAGCCGAGGACGGCGTTCAGCGGCGTGCGCAGTTCGTGGCTCACGCGCGAGAGCAGCTGGGTCTTGGCCTGGCTGGCCGACAGCGCCAGGTCGCGCTGGTGTTCGGCAGCCAGCGCCTTCTCACGCGCCCGTTGGGCCTCGACGCGAGCCGTCCGGTCGTTGAAGACACACAGGAAGCGTGCCGAAGGCTGCTGGGCTTGCGCGCCCGCGCCGGGCTGACCGCCTGCGTCGGGCAGCCGCGTCAGACGCAGGTCGGCCCAGCGGGCCACGCCGTCCAGCGTGCGCATCGCCGCGTCGTCCATGGCCTCGGTGCCGCCGGCCGCAGCGCGCGCCATCATGGCGCTCAGGCGCATCTCGCCGTCGGCCGTGGCCATCAGGCGCCGCAGCGGCACCGGCAGCGAGCGCAGCGCACGGCGCATGCCGAGTTCTTCCAGCGCGTGGTCGTTGGCATCCAGCACCATGCCCTGCGCGTCCACCAGGATGGCCGCCACCGGCAGCGAGCGGAACAGGTTGGCGAACCAGTCGAGCGTGTTCTCGGTGCGCAACTGGCTCTCGCGCAGTTGCACGGCCTGTGTCTCGAGTTCGCTCTGGTACAGCCGGAAGACCTGCCCCAGCGTCAGGGTGCGGCCGTGGTCGGCCTCCACCAGCGCCTGTGCGGATTCGATGTCGCCCGACTTGATCGCGTCCAGCGCGCGCGTGCGCACCAGGTTCTCCATCGTCAGGCTGGCGTCGGGCCGCTCGATGCGGCGGCTGTCGGGCCGTTGCTCATGCATGGGGATCCTCCTGGACATCTTCTATCGCCACGGTGCGTCCCTGCATCCATGGCGTCACTTCGAGGTGCGTGACGACGGCGCCGCGCTCCCGGTCGTCGGTCTCGCCGGCAAGCCGGGAGACGTGCAGCACGAACCAGCGCTCTTCGTCGGGAGCGTGGCACGGGTAGGTCTGGCACAAGGTCTGCCGCGTGCCGGCAAGCACCTGCTGGACGCCCAGCAGCAGCTCGCCCGCGCCGGGTGCGTCGGAGTGGGCGAGTGCGCCCAGATAGTTCGAGCCCACGCCGGTGCGCGATGCATCGCCGCCGTTGCGTTCGGCGAAGTCGGTCCAGGGGCGGTTGACCTGGCGGATGGTTCCGTTGCGGTCGAGCAGGGCCACGTGCTCCGGCAGCGAATCGATCAGCCGCTGCAGGCGTTCGGCGTCGTGCAGGCGCGAGATGTCGATCAGGCTCAGGACTGCGCGGCGCGTACCCGCGGCCACGCTGCCGTAGCCGATGACGCGGGCCAGATAACGCGTCTGCCCGGGCCCTGGCACTTCGCGTTCGACCACCGGCACGCCGGAGAGCGTGCTGCGCAGGTCGTCGGCCAGCGACGGGTAGTCGAGTCGGCTGTTGAAGTCGGAGATGGCGCGCCCCACGTCGTCGGTCCGCAGGCGGAACAGCAGCATGGCCTCGGGCGTGAAGCGCACCAGGGCCAGCGTGGCATCGACGAAGAGCGTGGCGATGCCCGTGGCCTGCGACATGCCGTCGAGATCGGCGTTCAGCGCGCTGACGAGATCGAGCTTGGCGTTGTATTCGGCATTCACCGTGTACAGCTCTTCGTTGACGGACTGGAGTTCCTCGTTCGTGCTCTGCAGTTCCTCGTTCGAGGACATCAGCTCCTCGTTCGCCGCCTGCAGTTCCTCGTTCGTGGCTTCGAGCTCCTCGATGCTCGTCTGCAGGGTCAGGCGCGTCTCGGCGAGTTCGCGCTCCAGCGCGCTGATGCGGTCGAGCTGGGATTCGTCGAACACCGGGGCCTGCCGTGCCGGGTCCGTGACCGGGGCTTCCTCGAAGCTCAGCAGGACGCAGGCCGCTTCGCTGCCCTCGGCCGCCATGGCGCGGGCCACCACGCGCACCTGCACCGTGGCGCCGTCGATCTCCAGCACGATGGGCGGCTGGGGATGCTCGCCGCGGTCGCGCAGCGCGCAATGCAGCGCATGGCCTGCCACGGCGCCCAGGCGCTGCGGCAGCAGCCGCAGCACGTCGAGGTTGGGCTGGCCCTGCGGCAGGCGCAGGTATCGCTCGGTGGGCCCCCAGGCGTGCAGCAGCTGGCGCTGGCCCGTGACCAGCAGCGACAACGGCACATAGGCCTGCACCAGCTCTCGCTGGCCGGCTTCCACCGAGGATGGCAGCTGTGCCACCGGCAGGCTGCGCGCGGCGCCGCGGCCGCGCAGGCTGAGCGTGGACCGCCCGAAACCGTCGCGCACGGCCAGCGCGGTCAGCACGGGCCGGGTCAGGCGGTAGATCTTGTTGGCGCCGTCCAGCACCTGGAAATCGGGCTGCAGTGCGCCCAGCGACTCGCTGCCACCCAGGAACAGGGTGCCACCGGCCGTCAGTGCGTACTGCAGGCGGCGCATGACTCGCTCCTGAGCGTCGGCCTGGAAATAGATCAGCGTGTTTCGGCAGACGACGAGGTCCATCTTCGTGAACGGCGCGTCTTCCAGCAGGTTGTGGCGCGCGAAGAGCACCATCTGCCGCAGCTCGGGCTTGACCAGCAGGCGTTCGTCCTGGCGGTTGAAGAACTGGGCCAGACGCTCCGGGGCGATGGGGTCAGCCGCGCCCGCCGGGTAGCTGCCGGCGCCGCCGATGGCCAGGAAGCGCGCGTCGACGTCGGTGGCGAAGACCTTCACGCCCGGCCATCGCTGCTGCGCGTGGCAGGCCTCGAGCGCGAGGATCGCGAGCGAGTAGGCCTCTTCGCCCGTGGCGCAACCGGCGCACCAGATGCGCAGCGGCTGATGCGCCGGCTGGTTGCGCAGGTGCGACTGGATCACCTCGCCCAGCGCCGCGAAGGCGGCGGGGTCGCGGAAGAAGCCGGTCACGGGGATCAGCAACTCGCGGCGCAGCAGCTCGCACTCGTCCTG
>CAJAES010000070.1 GCA_903938815.1 uncultured beta proteobacterium | reverse complement strand
GGGCAGCGGGCGGGCGGCCAGAGGCGCGCGCCGCACGGGCGCCGCGGCCAGCGCGGCGGTCATGAAGGCCACGAGATCCGCCTTCTGGCGCGGCCGCGTGCCGTCATCCAGGAAGCTCATGTGCCCGCCCGGGTAGTTGCGCACGCTGACCCGGTCGGAGCCCAGCCGCGCGAGGTCGGTCTCCGTCACGTTGAAGGGCGTGGCCAGGTCGTGCAGGCCGCTGACTGCCAGCACGCGCAGCGCCGGGTCGGCCGCCAGCGCGGCGGCAAGGTCGGGCACGGTGTCGGGCAGCGCACGGCCGTCATGGCTGAAATCCCAGGTCTGGATCGCATTGCTGAGCAGCACGTAGGTGGATGCGTTGCGGTAGCCCAGCGTGTCGCGCAGGTAGGCGTCGATGGCGCTGCCGAACGACGATGTGATCCAGGTGCTGGACGGGTCGCCCTCGGCCGCGAGCGCGCTGCCCACGGGGGCCCGCATGCGCGCGTCGTAGCGGCCGATGAGCTGCCCTTCGATCAGGCGCTCGCGGTAGATCTGCGGTCCCAGGTTGAAGCTGGCCTGCCACTGCGCGGCGGGCAGGCCGGTCAGGTCGGCCAGAGGCTGCCACAGCTGGGGCGCGGGAACCTTGCCCGACAGCCAGGCCTGAACGGCGGGCGCGTAGGTGGTGGCCGCGTAGTCGCGCGCGCCAGCGACCCAGGCGTCGGTCTCGGCATCGCTGGCGGTGTCGGCGAGCACCGGCTTCGTCAGGCGGTGCCAGGCGCCGGCTGCGGCGTAGCTCGGCAGGTAGCCGGTGCAGGCGATGCTGTTGGCGCTCGAAACGCCGCAGTTGCTGTTGTAGTCCAGCGCCGGCGACTGCAGCACCAGCCCGGCGGGTTTCAGGCCGGCTTCCTGCAGCCGGCGCGCCAGCACCGCCGTGCGCGGGCCGCCGTAGCTCTCGCCGTACAGGAAGAACGGCGAGGCCTCGCGGCCGTTCAGCGCCAGCCAGCGGCGGATGGCGTCGCGGAACAGCGCGGCATCGGCATCCACGCCCCAGAAATCCTGGTTGCGGTAGGGCGCGATGGCCTGCGAACGGCCGCTGCCGACAGCGTTGACGAAGACGAGGTCCGTGGTGTCGAGCAGGCTGTCGGCGTTGTCGACCAGCGGGAACGGGCGGGCGGCGGTGGTGGCCGGCACGCCCGTGACGAGCCTTTTCGGGCCGAAGGAGCCCAGGTGCAGCCAGACGCTGGCCGAGCCCGGGCCGCCGTTGTAGAAGAAGGTGACTGGGCGCCTGGCCGGATCGGCGGCAGTTGCATCGGCCGTGTAGGCCACGTAGAAGATGCTGGCCTGCGCCGCGCCCGCCACGGGATCGCGCGCGATCAGGTGGCCCGCAGTGGCCGTGTAGGCGATCTCGCGGCCGCCGAGTGTGATGCGCTGCGCCGTGACGGCGGCGGCTTCCACGGCGCCGGGCAGCGAGGCCGTGGGCTGCGAGGAGTAGGCCGAGGGGTCGTCGAGGCCGCCCACCGGGCCGGGAGGCGCGTCCCCGCCGCCACCGCCACCACCACAGGCGGCGAGCAACAGGGCCAGCAAGGTCGAAGAAATCTGCAGCAGGCAGCGCATGTGCGGAGTCTAGGGCGCGTGCGCCGTGCCGCCAAACCCTGACCATCGTCATGGGGCGAAAGGGCCGCTCCGGCACCGAAGCGCCGAAGCGCCGGCAAGGGCCAGGCGATTGCAGCGCCACCGTTCCTTGCAGGAGGCGCACCCGAAGCCGTCCAGGCTGACCCTGTCGAAGCCCTGCCACCCGTTCACTTCAGGCTCCAGCCATCGCGTCAGCAAAGGGATGTGCGGGCGGCCAATCGGACCGAACACCACAACGCAGCCTTGAGCGGCAGGCGGTGCGCGGGGCGGGCGCCATGTGGGGCGCCGAGCAGCGCAGCCTCGAGGGGGGCGCGCACAGCGCGCTTCGTAAACTAGCTCGCCGCAGCTGTCCGAGCGCAGCGGGCGCAGCCCGCGTAGCGAGTTTTGCGGCGCCCCCTCGAGGCGAGCAGCGCAGGGTAGTCAGCCCGCAGGGCTGACCGCCACAGCTG
>CAJAES010000069.1 GCA_903938815.1 uncultured beta proteobacterium | reverse complement strand
CGGCTGTCCGCTACCAAGCGCATCGGGAAGCCGGTGCGCGCACAGGGCTTGAAGTCCTCGTGCGCAGGATCGGGCGCGGCCAGGTCACCTCTGACGCGAATAGAGGACTGGCGCGTACTGTTCATGGAGGACGGGCGCGACAAATACCTGGGCGGGATGTTCGGGCGGATCGCCTGACCGCTAGCGATCCCGCGCGTACCGACCCCTCAAAGGTCAGGAGGGTTTCTAAACGGGTCGGGAGGGGGATTCGAACTTGATGGGGCGACTGCGAACCCTTCCCTGAACCCCGTGCTCGCAGCACGCGGCCCGTCTGCTGCATCGGGTCAGTCATCTTGGTACGGCTGCCACTGCCGGAGAGGTTGATGTAGCCAAGCACCAAGCAACCTAGCAATCGTTTGCGCGGTTATATCCACTCGGATATATCCAGTTCATGAAGTCCGTGCGGTTCCTCGGCGACTCGCTCAAGCGTCTTCGGGAGTTCCCGGAAGACGTGCGACAGGACGCCGGCTCAACTGGAGAAGGTCCAGCGCGGCGAGCAGCCTGCCGACTTCAAGCCCGTGCCAGCCATCGGCAAGGGCGTGGAGGACCTTCGAATCTGGGACGAGTCGGGGACGTACCGTGTGATCTACACCGCGCGCCTGAAGGACTATGTGGCTGTCTTGCACGCGTTCGAGAAGAAGACCCAGGCGACGAGTCCACGGGATGTTGAATTGGCCCGAACGCGATGGCTCGCATTGTCCAAGGAGCGTTAGATGAAGACCGCAAAGAACGCCACGAGCAAGAAGCCTGTGCAGCAGGTGGAATCCTTCGCCAGCGTCTGGGACGCCATCGCCGACACGCCCGAACAGGCGGCCAACCTGCGCGCCCGTTCGGAGTTGATGCGCCAGATCACCGCCATCGTCAAGGAGAGCAACTGGACGCAGACCGAAGCCGCCCAGCGCTGCGGAGTGACCCAGCCGCGCATGAACGACCTGCTTCGGGGCCGCGTGTCGCGCTTTTCGCTGGACGCGCTGGTCAACATCGCCACGGCGATGGGCCGCGAGGTGCACTTCGAACTGCAGACGGCGTGAGCCCGCTCGGCCGAGGGATACGCAGTTGGGGCCTGGCCGCCGGTCAGGCCATGCTCAGGATGCTCGACCTCGTGACGCGCAAGGCCCGTCGTGTCGAACGCGTGCCGCGGCCCTTGATCGACGAGGCCTTGCGGCTGATGGCGCTGCTGAACCGTCGCGGGGCAGGGTGAGGTGACACCACCCCCCGGCGCTACCGCCACACACGCGCCGCTTGGGACCGACGCGCGCCTCCCGTTCCTGGACTCCCTGCGGCTTCTCGCCCTGGGGCTTCTCATCGCTTATCACGTGGGCATGTACTACGTGAGCTGGGACTGGCACCTCAAGAGCCCCTCGGCGAGCGCCGCTCTCGAGCCCTGGATGCGGCTCGTCAACCCTTGGCGCATGAGCCTGCTGTTCCTGATCTCCGGCGCCGTGACAGCGATTGCGCTGGGCAACAGGTCCCGGGGGTGGCTCGGCAGCAGGCTGTCGCGACTGGGCTTGCCGCTGGTCGCAGGAGTGCTGGTGATCGTGCCACCGCAGTCCTACTGGCAGGTCGTCGAGCAGATGGGATATCGGGGCAGTTACCTGGAATTCCTGCCGCTGTACCTCGGCGGCCACGGGGGCTTCTGCTCGGCTGCGGGGTCGTGCCTGATCCTCCCCACCTGGAACCACCTGTGGTTCCTGCCTTACCTGATGGCCTACACGCTCCTGCTGTGGGCTAGCGTGCGTGCCGCACCGAACTGGCTGGACCGCGCAGGCAACCGGCTCTCGCATCGGCTGTCGCTGCTGACCCTGCTGGCGGTGCCCTGGCTCATACTCGCCGCGGGGCGCTTGGGCCTGAGGCCCTGGTTCGAGGTCACCCACGCCCTCGTCGACGACCCCCTGGCGCACGCGCAGTACCTGCCAGCCTTCGTGGCCGGCGCCATTCTTGCGCGCACGCCTGGTGCATGGCCGGCCGTGGCGCGACTCAGGCTGCCTGCGCTCCTGGTCATGCTCACGGCATGGCTCCTGCTGTTGTCGCTACCGGACGCGCCCATCGCGCTGCTGCGCACGGCCTATGCCGCGCAGCAGTGGGCTGGCGTCATGGCGGCGCTGGGTTTCGGCTGGGTCCACCTGCGCCAGCCCACAGCGTGGCAACGCCAACTCGTGCACCGAATCTTCGCGGTGTACGTGCTGCACCAGACGCTGATCATCCTCCTTGCCGTGGCCCTGAGACCCCTGGCGCTGCACCCAATTGCCGAAGGGCCACTGTTGCTCGGTGGCACGCTGGCGAGCGCCTGGGCAATCGTCCGCATTTGCGAGCCGGTCAAGCCGCTGCGGCGGTGGCTGGGGTTGCCTGCGGTGTGACTTGGCGGGGGAGAAACGACGAACCTGCGTCCAGGCGAACAGGTGGTTTCAGCCTGGTGTGAGCGACTCGAAGCAACCGCTGCCCGATGCCTCGATCCGGAAGGCTAGGCCCTCCCTCCTGGGTGTCAGCTGGGGCTTGTCAAGCGGGGAGGTCAACACCACCCACTTCGGGCGCCTAGAGTGAGATCCGCAGAGCGACGGGCTTGCGAACGTTCACGGTACGGCTCCAGTTCGAACCAGTCTCTGTCAGGAGCAGCTGAGACGATCTCAGTCTCAAGTCGGAGTCGGTACGGCATTGCCAAGCCCACTTGAATCCCGCGCACTCGCATGCGGCCGAAAAACTCAACCGGATCAACCACTTGCAAACCCGCCTTGGGCGAGGAGCGGTTGAGGGGGGATTCAACTGGCGGAAAGGGAGGGATTCGAACCCTCGGTACAGGAGAACCTGTACGCCGGATTTCGAATCCGGTGCATTCGACCACTCTGCCACCTTTCCTGGTGTGTGTTGCTGCAGCGTGTTGGCGCTGCGTGGTCTCGCGTTCAGCGAAGCCTGAAATTGTAGCTCAGGCTGTGAAGCGCAGGCACAGGCTCGGCAAGCGAACATCGCCCGGGTGCGTGGACCATGTCTCGCCGGGGGCCACGGGCCAGGCATCGGTAAGCGTGCCGGTGGTCACCACGTCTCCTGGCTGCAACTGCACCCCGGGCGTCAGCTCCGCCATCGCGGCCAGCCAATGGCGCAGAGCCGACAGCGGCCCGTCCAGCACCAGGGCGCCCTGGCCCTGGTCGCGCAGCACGCCGCCCTGCTTCAGTGCCAGCGTCATCGCGGCCAGGTCGGCGCCCAGCGCGGGCCAGTCGGCCACCGGGCGGCGCGGGCCCACCAGCAGCCTGCCGTGCAGGCCGAAGTCGGCCACCGGGTCGGCAGCGGCCTGGAACTTCCAGCCATCGAAGTGCGTGTGGACGATCTCCACGCCGTGCGCCACCCAGGCCAGGCAAGCCAGAAGCGCTGTCTCGTCCATGCCGGCCTGCGGCGTGCGGGCGATGCCGAAGACGATCTCGGGCTCGATGCGGGGCTGCACCAGGCCCGCCAGAGATACGTCCGCCTCGGCGCCTTCCAGCAAGGTCAGCGTGGTGTCCCAGACGCGCGCCCAGATGGGCTGGTGCACGCCGTAGCGCGGCCAGATGCTGCGGTTGGTGAAGCCGATCTTCCAGCCGCGTGGCTGTTCGCCGGCATCGATGCGCGCGGCGTCGATCCGGGCCGCCACGCGGTAGGCGGTGGGCAGGTCCAGGCCCTGCGGCAGGGGCAGCAGCCGGGCCTGCTCCCGCGCCGCCAGGAACTCTGCCGCGAGGGCGTCGGCGTCCGGCGCGGCGATGCTCATCGCGCCGCGCAGCCGTGGCCCGTTTCCGCGCTCGCCCGCGTGCCGCCGTGCGAGTTCACTGGTGTACCTTCGTGCTGCGCACTCCGGTATTCGCCCTTGGGGCGGCCCGGCGGGCTCACTGGTGTACCTTCGTGCTGCGCACTCCGGTATTCGCCCTTGGGGCGGCCCGGCGGGCTCATGGCTTCAGGAACTCGGCCCCGCCCAGGTACGGGCGCAGCGCGGCCGGCACGCGGATGCTGCCGTCGGCCTGCTGGTGGTTCTCGAGCACGGCCACCAGCGCGCGGCCCACGGCCAAGCCCGAGCCGTTGAGCGTGTGCACCAGTTCCGGCTTGCCCTGGGGGTTGCGGTAGCGCGTCTGCATGCGGCGGGCCTGGAAGGCCTCGCAGTTGCTGCACGAGCTGATCTCGCGGTAGGTGTCCTGCGCGGGCAGCCAGACCTCGAGGTCGTAAGTACGGGCGGCGCCGAAGCCCATGTCGCCGCTGCACAGCGTCACGACGCGGTAGGGCAGCTCGAGCTTCTGGAGGATGGCTTCAGCGTGGCCCACCATGGCCTCGAGCGCGGCGTCGCTGTCCTCGGGGCGCGTGATCTGCACCATCTCGACCTTGTCGAACTGGTGCTGGCGGATCATGCCGCGCGTGTCGCGCCCGGCGCTGCCGGCCTCGCTGCGAAAGCACGGGCTGTGCGCGGTGAGCTTGATGGGCAGCTGCGCCGCGTCCAGGATCTGCTCGCGCACGCTGTTGGTCAGCGAGATCTCGCTGGTCGAGATCAGGTACTGCTCGGGCTGGCTTTCGTCGCCGCCGCGCAGCACCCAGAACATGTCTTCCTTGAACTTCGGCAGCTGCCCCGTGCCTTCCAGGATCTCGCGGTTGACGATGTAGGGCGTGTAGCACTCGGTGTAGCCGTGCTCCAGCGTCTGCACGTCCAGCATGAACTGCGCCAGTGCGCGGTGCAGCCGCGCCGCCGTGCCGCGCAGGAAGGTGAAGCGCGCGCCCGAGAGCTTGACGCCGGTGTCGAAATCCAGGCCCAGCGGGCCGCCCAGGTCGACGTGGTCGCGCGGGGTGAAATCGAAGCTGCGGGGCTGGCCCCAGCGGCGGGCCTCGACGTTGCCGGTCTCGTCCGTGCCGTCGGGCACGCTCGCCTGCGGCAGGTTGGGCAGGCTCATCAGCATCAGCTGAAGTTCCGCCTGGATCTGCTCCAGCCGGGTGGCGCCGGCCTGCAACTGCTCGCCGATGCCGCCGGTCTCGGCCATCAGCGCGGTGGTGTCCTCGCCCTTGCCCTTGGCCATGCCGATCTGCTTGCTGAGGGCGTTGCGGCGCGCCTGGAGCTGTTCGGTGGCGGTCTGGATCTGCTTGCGTTCAGCTTCCAGCGTGGTGAAGCGCGGTACGTCGAGGAAGGCCTGCGGGTTCTTGCGGCGCTGAAGCTGGGCGACCACGCCGTCGAGGTCGCGGCGCAGCTGGGTGATGTCGAGCATGGAAATCTCCGGGAATCGGGTGCGACGGCGGCGCCCTCGGGCGCCGCGGCGGGTTTCAGGGGCCGAAGACCGTCAGGATCGGGAAGCGGCGGCCTCGGCCATGCTGCGGTCGCCCAGGCCGCGCGGCAGCGGGAAGTGCACCGATTCCTGCACGCCGTCCATCTTGCGGATGGCGGTGGCGCCGAGTTCGCGCAGGCGCACGATGACCTGCTGCACCAGCAGGTCGGGCGCGGAGGCGCCGGCCGTCAGGCCCACCTTGCGGCGGCCCTCGAACCACGCGGGGTCGAGATCACTGGCGGCATCCACCATGTAGGCGGGCGTGCCCAGGCGCTCGGCCAGCTCGCGCAGGCGGTTGCTGTTGCTGCTGGTGGGGCTGCCCACCACGATCACGATGTCCACCGCCGGGGCCAGTACCTTCACGGCGTCCTGGCGGTTCTGGGTGGCGTAGCAGATGTCCTGCTTCTTGGGCTCGCGCACGTGGGGGAAGCAGCGCTTCACCTCAGCCAGGATCTCGGCGGCGTCGTCCACGCTCAGCGTGGTCTGGGTCACCACGGCCAGCTTGTCGGCGCGCGGCTGGACCTTGGCGACGTCGGACACGTCCTCGACCAGGTAGATGCCTTCGCTCAGCTGGCCCATCGTGCCTTCCACTTCGGGGTGCCCCTTGTGGCCGATCATGATGAACTCGAAGCCTTCCTTCGAGAGCTTGGCCACTTCGACGTGCACCTTGGTCACCAGCGGGCAGGTGGCGTCGAAGATCTGGAACCCGCGCCGGGCGGCCTCCTGGCGCACGGCCTGGCTCACGCCGTGCGCGCTGAAGACCAGCGTGGCGCCGGGCGGCACGTCGGAGAGCTCCTCGATGAAGATGGCGCCCTTCGCGCGCAGGTCGTTCACCACATAGGTGTTGTGGACGATCTCGTGGCGCACGTAGATGGGCGCGCCGAAGCGCGTGAGGGCGCGCTCCACGATCTCGATGGCGCGGTCGACGCCGGCGCAGAAACCGCGCGGCTCGGCGAGGACGACTTCCTCGATGTCCTGATGGCTCATTCCATGACTCCGAGAAGTTTCACCTCGAAGCGCACGGGCTGGCCGGCGAGAGGGTGGTTGAAGTCGAACAGCAGCCAGTCGGTGCCCAGCTCGCGCACGACGCCCGCGTAGGCGCCCTGCCCGTCGGGCGTGGGAAAGCTGACGACGTCGCCGACGTTGTATTCGGCGTCGGGGTCACCGAGGTCGTGCATCAGGCTGAGCTTCACGCGTTGCAGCAGTTCCGGGTTGCGGTCGCCGTAGGCGGCGCCCGCCGGCAGCTCGAAGGTTTCGTGTGCGCCTTCGGGGAGACCCATCAGCATAGCCTCGATGGCGGGGGCCAACTGGCCCGCCCCGAGCGACAGCGTGGCGGGCTTCTCCTCGAATGTGGAGATCACGTCGGCGCCATCGGGCCCGGTCAAGCGATAGTGCAGGGTCAGGAATGACCCCGGCTGGACGGTGTTCACGAAGGTTGCTCGCTCGCGGCTAGACTGGACCGTCATTCTACGAAACCCCTTGCCCTGCCCCCGCCAAGACCATGGGTCTCAAGCAGTTGCCCGTCGACCAGCGCCCGCGCGAGAAGTTGCTCGCCCGCGGTGCGGCCGCCTTGGCGGACACCGAACTGCTGGCCCTGCTCCTGCGCACCGGCATCGCGGGGCATGACGTGTTTGCGCTGTCGCAGCAGGTCCTGGACGATTTCGACGGCTTTCACGGCCTGCTGCACACCGGGCCCGAGGCCCTGAAGCGCGTGAAGGGCCTGGGCCCCGCCAAGCGGGCCGAGATCGCCGCCGTGATGGAGATGGCGCGCCGCGCGCTGGCGCAGCAGATCCGCATCGCGCCGGTGTTCGACGCTCCGGGCAAGGTCAAGGACTACCTGGCGCTGCAACTGGGCGGGCGGACGCAGGAAGTCTTCGCCGTGCTGTTCCTCGACGGGCAGCACCGGCTCATCGTGCTGCAGGAGATGTTCCACGGCACCCTCACGCAGACCAGCGTCTACCCGCGTGAAGTCGTCAAGGCCGCATTGGCCCACAACGCGGGCGCCGTGATCCTGGCCCACAACCACCCCTCGGGCGTGGCCGAGCCTTCGCGGGCCGACGAATACCTCACCGCCACGCTGAAGACCGCGCTGGCGATGGTGGACGTGCGCGTGCTGGATCACCTGGTGGTGGGGCGCGGGCAGGTGGTGTCGCTGGCCGAACGGGGGCTGCTGTGAAGCTCACCAGCCTGCAGGAACTGGCGGCGCTGCGCGACGCCATGCGCCGCCGCGAAGCCGAGGCCGCCGTCGCCGCCGCACTGGAACGCGAACGCCAGCGCGCCGCCGAGGCCGAGCGCCAAGCCTTCGCGATCGCCGTGGGCCCGGTCACCTCGGTGCCCGACCCCGGCCTGGCCCGGATCGCCCGCAAACGGCCGTCGGCCGAACCCTTGCAGCGCATCGCCGACGAGCGCGCCGCGCTACAGGAAGCGCTGTCCGACGAGGTCGACATCGAATCGCTGCTGCTCACCGACGACGGCCTGAGCTTCCGGCGGCCGGGCATCGCGGCGGACGTCGTCACGCGGCTGCGTCGCGGGCAGTGGTCGATCCAGGCCGAGCTCGACCTGCACGGCCTGACACGGGAGGAAGCCCGCACGGCGCTGGCCGCCTTCGTGCGCAGCTCGCACCAGCGGGCGCACCGCTGCCTGCGGGTGGTTCACGGCAAGGGGCACGGCTCGCCGGGCCGGCAACCCGTGCTGAAGGCCAAGGTGCAGAAGTGGCTGGCGCAGTGCGCCGAGGTGGTGGCGTTCTCGCAGGCCAGCGGGCCGGACGGCGGCGCCGGGGCGCTGATCGTGCTGCTGAACTCCCGCAGTTGACCGGGCCTGACGCGGGACGACGGCCAGGCGGCGCGGGGCTCGCCGCCGCACCCAGCGTCTTCAGCCGCCCTTGTTGCGCATCCAGTCGGCCGTGCCGAAGAAGGATTCCGCCAGGCGCTGCGCCATGCCGGGGTCCACGGCCTGCTCGGTCATGGACTGCTGCATGCACTGCAGCCATTGGTCGCGCTCGGCGATACCGATGGCGTAGGGCAGGTGCCGCGCACGCAGGCGCGGGTGTCCGAAGCGGCTCTGGTACAGGTCGGGCCCACCCAGCCAGCCGCTGAGGAACCAGAAGAGCTTGTCCCGCGAGCCACTCGTGTCGGCCGGGTGCAGCAGCCGGATTCCGGCGTAGCCGGGCTCCAGGTCCATCAGGTCGTAGAAGCGGTCGACCAGACCGCGGACGGCCTGTTCGCCGCCCAGCATCTCGTACGGTGTCATCAGCCGATTATCTTGGTGGCCAGCGCCACCATGGCAATGGCCGCGGGCGCGCCGGGCAGGTGCTCCAGCATCAGTTGCCGCCGGAGGACGGAATCCCGCACGGCGGAATCCAACGGAATCTCGCCCATCAGGTCCAGGCGAATCGGCACGTCGAGCGCGGGGCTCACGTAGCGGTCCAGCACCTGCTGCAACTGCTGGCGCACTGTGCGCCCTTCGCCGGCATGGCGCACCTGGTTCACGACCAGCTTCACGACACGGCGGCCCTGAGTGGTGGCCAGCACCTTCACGGTGGCATAGGCATCGGTGAGCGAGGTGGGCTCGGGCGTGGCGACGATCAGGACCTCACGGGCCAGCGACACGGTGTAGAGCACCACGTCGGAGATGCCGGCGCCGGTGTCCAGCAGCACGTGGTCGAAGCGCGGCGCGACCTGGTCGATGACCTTCTGCAACTGCTCGCGCACCTCGGGGGTCATGCGGGAATACTCGACCATCCCGGACCCAGCCAGCAGCACCGAAAAACCGCCGGGGGCGGGCAGGATGGCGTCGTCCAGGGCGGCCTTGCCGCTGAAGACGTCGTGCAGGGTGATCTTCGGGAACAGGTTCAGGACGACGTCGAGGTTGGCCAGGCCGAGGTCGGCGTCCAGCACCAGCACGCGCTGGCCCTGGCGTGCCAGGGCGGCGGCCAGGTTGGCAGCGATGAAGGTCTTGCCGACCCCACCCTTGCCGCTGGTGATGGCGGTGATGTGCGGCGCGCCGTTGCTCATTCGAGGTCCATGAACTGCGAGGTCTCGAAGAGCATTCGCTTCTCTTCGGAACTGACGATGGAAACGGCCGACGGCTCAAGGCAGACGCGATTGCGGCCCTGGCCCTTGGCGAGGTAAAGCTGCTGGTCGGCGCGCTCGATCCAGAGGTGGTTGGTGGAACGCACCCATTGTGGAGCGAATGCCCCGCCCACACTGACGGTCACCTCCACGCGCTGTTTCGGGCCGACGACGATGGGCATGGATTCGACCCGACGGCGCATGCGCTCGGCCACGGTCTCGCCGAAGGCCGGGCCGCAGTTGGGCAGCACGATCGCGAATTCCTCGCCACCCGTGCGCGCCACCAGATCCATCGGCCGCACGCACTCGAGCAGGGCGCCCGCCACGGCCTTGATGACGGAGTCCCCTGCACCGTGGCCCCAGGTGTCGTTCACGCGCTTGAAGTGGTCGATGTCCAGCACCAGCAGCAGCGCCGGCTCGCCGCTGCGCGCGACACGGTCGATCTCGCGCGCCAGGGCGACTTCGAAGCTGCGCCGGTTGGCCAGACCCGTCAGGGCATCGCGGCTGGAGAGATCCACCAGCGCATCGACGAGACCCTGCATCCAGTCGTTGGTGCCGGGCACGCCCTTGGGCTCCGCGACGCCGGCCTGCCGCAACAGCTGCAGGGCGACGTCCAGTTGGAGGTCCGAAGGAGGGTGGAGGCGGTCCAAACGAGTTGTTTCGTGAGTTTGTAACAGCAGTCTAGCAGTGGCTTGTCACCCCCACCGGCCAAAAATGATGGGTAGCAACCAGTCATCTCCAGGACTCCCCTGGCGGATCGCCGCGCGACACTGCACCCGAGCCGGAATCCTGCCCGGACCCTCCATGAGCACTCTACCCGCACCGCCCATCAACCAAGACGCCGAGTTCAGCTTTTCCGGCGCTGATTTCGAGCGCGTGCGGCAGCTCATCTACCAGCGAGCCGGCATCAGCCTGCACGCCGGCAAGCAGGCCATGGTGTACAGCCGCCTGTCGCGCCGCCTGCGCGAGACCGGGCACCGGAGCTTCGGCGAGTATCTCCAGTGGCTCGAACGCGCCACCGGGGCGCAGGCCGACTCGGAATGGCAGGAATTCGTGAACTGCCTGACGACGAACCTGACGGCCTTCTTCAGGGAAGAACACCACTTCCATGCACTGGTGACCGACCTGCGCGCCCGCCAGGGCAAGCCGGTGCGCATCTGGTGCAACGCCGCGTCCACCGGGGAAGAGCCCTATTCGCTGGCCATGACGGTCATCGAGGCGCTGGGGCCTTCCGCTGCCGCGCACATCGTGTGCAGCGACATCGACACCAAGGTGCTCGAGACCGCGCGCAAGGGCGTCTACGCGGCTGAGAGCCGCGGGCTCGACCCGGAGCGCCTGAAGCGCCATTTCATGCGGGGAACGGGCAACAACGCGGGTTTCATCCGCGCCAAGCCCGAGCTTTCGCGCCTGCTGGAGTTCAAGCCCTTCAACCTGATGAGCCCGAGCTGGAGCGCGCTGGGCGATGCGTTCGACATCGTCTTCTGCCGCAACGTGATGATCTACTTCGACAACCCCACCCAGCGCAAGGTCCTGGAGCGCACCCACGCGGCCATGAAGCCGGGCGGGCTGCTCTACGTGGGCCACTCGGAGAATTTCACCGAATCCCGCGATCTCTTCCGCCTGCGCGGCAAGACGATCTACGAACGGGTGTGAGTTCCGGGCGCACGAGCGCTCAAGTCACCGGGCGCCCAGCCGAAATCCAGACATGATCTCCGTGGCCACACCTGCCGCCGTGCCCCGCCCTCCCCTGGGCAGCACGCCGCGACTTCAGCGATTGAAGTCCGCTCCGCGCCGCACCGGCGAGGCCTCGTTCTTCTTCTACGACGCGCACTTCAAGAACGAAGCGGTCAAGGTTCTGCCAGGCGAGTACTTCGTCGATGACGAGGACATCCTCATCATGACGACGCTCGGCTCCTGCATCGCCGCCTGCCTCTGGGACCGCAACCAGAAGATCGGCGGCATGAACCACTTCATGCTGCCGGAGGGCACCGCCGGCGGCGCCGACGCGGGCCGCTACGGCAGCTACGCGATGGAACTGCTGATCAACGAGCTCATCAAGCGCGGCGCCACGCGCTCGACGATGGAAGCCAAGATCTTCGGCGGCGGGGCCGTCATCAGCGGCATGAACAGCATCAACGTGGGCGAGCGCAACACGAAGTTCGTGCTCGACTACCTGGCCACCGAGCGTATCGCCGTGGTCTCGAAGGACGTGATGGACGTCTACCCGCGCAAGGTCTGCTTTCTGCCGCACAGCGGCAAGGCGATGGTGAAGCGGCTGGCCTCCACCAACACCGACACGCTGCTCGCGCAGGAGCGCGTGGCGGCCCAGAGAGCCGTTCCCGCCGCAGCGGCGGGCGGCTCGATCGATCTGTTCTGAGGCGGAACATGGCAGGCAAGACCCGCGTCATCGTCGTCGACGACTCGGCCCTCGTGCGAGGGCTGCTGTCCGAGATCATCAACCGTCAGCCCGACATGCAGTGCGTCGGCGCCGCGAGCGACCCGCTGGTGGCGCGCGAGATGATCCGTAACCTGGATCCCGACGTCATCACGCTCGACATCGAGATGCCGCGCATGGACGGCATCGATTTCCTGCAGCGGCTGATGCGCCTGCGGCCGATGCCGGTGGTGATGGTGTCCACGCTCACCGAACGCGGCGCCGATGTCACGCTGCGCGCGCTGGAGCTGGGCGCAGTCGACTTCGTCGCCAAGCCCAAGATCGGCGTGGCCGACGGCCTGCGCCAACTCGGCGAGGACATCACCGACAAGATCCGCACTGCAGCCAAGGCCCATGTGCGCCGTCTCACCACGCCGCCGCCCGCCCCGGCCGGCGACACCGGCCTTGCCCAGGCGCGCCCGGTCATCGGCTCGCTCGGCAGGCTCTCCACCGAAAAGATCATCTTCATCGGCGCCTCCACGGGCGGCACCGAAGCCACACGCGAAGTGCTCGTCAACCTGCCGGCCGACGCACCTGCGGTGATGATCACCCAGCACATGCCGCCCGGGTTCACGCGCAGCTATGCAGCGCGGCTCGACGGCCTCTCGCGCATCCGCGTGAAGGAAGCGACCGACGGCGAGCGTGTGCTGCCTGGCCATGCCTACATCGCACCGGGTGGGCTCCACCTGTCGGTGGAACGCTCTGGCGCGAACTACGTGGCGCGGGTGCGCGATGGCGAGCCCGTGAACCGCCACAAGCCTTCGGTGGAAGTGCTGTTCCGATCCGCCGCGCAGGTGGTGGGGCAGAACGCACTGGGCGTGATGCTCACCGGCATGGGCGCCGACGGCGCCAAGGCCATGAAGGAAATGCGCGACGCCGGCTCCTGGAACGTGTGCCAGGACGAGGCCAGCTGCGTCGTCTTCGGCATGCCGCGCGAAGCCATCGCGCACGGTGCCGCCCACGAGGTGATGCCGCTGTCGCGCATCGCCCAGGCCCTGATCGACCGCCTGCGCAGCACGGCCGGCATGCACACCAGCCGGGTCTAGGGCAACGCCCGCCGCACCGGCGGAACACCCGCCATGCGGCGGTAAGGACGATCTGCACAAGACGGCGCACGACGGCGCCCGGCAAGGCGCACGCTTGCGCCGACCCGTGAGCTCAACCCGCTTTCGGCAGGAACAGCGCCTGCAGGTCCGTCAGGAAATCGAAGCCGCGAACGGTGGGCGTGACACGCACGAAATCGCGTTCGATGAGGCCGCGGCGTTCGGCTTCCGCCAGCGCGGGCTCGATGCTCGACACCGGCAGCCCCGTGCGCTCGCGGTACAGCTGAAGCTCGAAACCTTCGCGCAGGCGCAGCGAGTTGAGCATGAACTCGAAGGGGAGCGCGCTGCGTGCGATCTCTTCCTCGTTGGACATCGCGCGGCCCGCCAGGGCTTCTTCCATGTAGCGCGCGGGCTCGCGCCAGCGCACCTGCCGCAGCACGCGGTGCGGGAAGCTCAGCTTGCCGTGCGCGCCGGCGCCGATGCCGAGGTAGTCGCCGAAGGCCCAGTAGTTGAGGTTGTGGGCGCAGCGGTGGCCGTGGCGCGCGAAGGCCGAGACCTCGTAGCGCTGCAGGCCGGACTCGCCCGTGCGCTCGATGATGCGGTCGAGCATGTCGCTGGCGGTGTCGTCGTCGGGCAGTTCCGGCGGCCGCGCCGCGAACATCGTGTTCGGCTCCAGCGTCAGGTGGTAGACGGACAGATGCGGCGGCTTGAAGCCGAGCGCGGTGTCGAGGTCGCGGTCGAGCGCGGCCAGGTCCTGGCCGGGCAGGGCGTACATGAGGTCGAGGTTGAAGGTGTCGAAGGCATCGGCAGCCTCTTCCACCGCCGCCCGCGCCTGCGCGCCGTCGTGCACGCGGCCGATGCGCTTCAGCGCGGCGTCGTCGAAGCTCTGCACGCCGATCGACAGCCGTGTGACGCCCGCTGCGCGGAAGGCCCGGAAGCGCTCGCGCTCGAAGGTACCGGGGTTGGCCTCGAGCGTGATCTCGCAGCCGGGCTCCAGCACCAGCCGGGCGCGGATGTCGGCCAGCAGGCGGTCGATGGACTCCGGCGAGAACAGGCTGGGCGTCCCGCCGCCGATGAACACGCTGTGGATGCGCCGGCCCCAGACCAGCGGCAGCGCCGATTCCAGATCGGCCCGCAGCGCGTCGAGGTAGCGCGCCTCCGGCGGGCCGCCCTGTGCCTCGTGCGAGTTGAAGTCGCAGTAGGGGCACTTCTTCAGGCACCACGGCAGGTGCACATACAGCGCGAGTGGCGGCAGCGCGCCCAGCTGCAGCGTGCCGGGGCGCAGGTAGCGGTCGACGTGGACCGCCGCGGCCGGGTGGATCGGGATCACTTCAGCGCCCACGCGTCGCGCATCAGGGCACGCATCTGTGCGGCGGCGATCGCGCGGTGGCTGTGCGCGTTCTTGACCTCGGCCGCCAGCTCGGCCACGGTGCAGCCCAGCGCCGGGATGAACATCAGCGGGTCGTAGCCGAAACCGTTCGCGCCCTGCGGGGATTCCAGGATGCGGCCTTCCCAGCGGCCCAGGGCGATGAGCGGCTCGGGGTCCTCGGCGGAACGCACCGCCACCAGGGTGCTGACGAACCGCGCGCTGCGGTCGCCCACGCCGCGCAGGCGCTCGAGCAGCCAGGCGTTGTTGATGGCGTCCTGCGCCTGACGGGTGAGTTCGCGGTCCGGCAAGGCCGGCACCAGGCCGCCGGCGTGCGCGGAAATCACGCCCGGCGCGCCGCCCAGCGCAGCCACGCACAGGCCGGAGTCGTCGGCGATCGCGGCGCCGCCCACGGCCCGCGCGGCATGGCGGGCCTTGGCGAGCGCGTTCTCGACGAACGTGAGATGCGGCTCTTCGGCCTCGGGAATGCCAAAGGCCCCTTGCGGCTGCAGATCCAGCGGCAGGCCGTCGAACAGCGCACGCAGCTCCGAGAGCTTCTTGGCGTTGTTGGACGCCAGGATCAGCCGCATCACGCCGCGAGCGCGGCCTTCTGCGCGGCCACGAGTTCGGAAATGCCCTTGCCGGCCAGCGCGAGCAGCGCATCCATCTCGGCGCGCGAGAAGGGCTGCCCTTCGGCCGTGCCTTGCACCTCGACGAAGCCGCCGCTGCCGGTCATGACGACGTTCATGTCGGTGTCGCAGCCGGAGTCCTCGGTGTATTCCAGGTCGAGCAGCGGCGTGCCCTGCACCATGCCCACCGAGATGGCAGCCACCGAATCGCGGATCGGCGAAGCCTCGATGCGGCCCTGATCGAGCAGCCAGCGCACGGCGTCGGCAGCCGCCACGTAGGCGCCGGTGATGGCCGCCGTGCGCGTGCCGCCGTCGGCCTGCAGCACGTCGCAATCGAGATGGATGGTGCGCTCGCCCAGCGCGGAGAGGTCGAACACGCTGCGCAGCGAGCGGCCGATCAGGCGCTGGATCTCCTGTGTGCGGCCGCTCTGCTTGCCGCGGGCGGCCTCGCGGTCGCTGCGCGTGTGGGTGCTGCGCGGCAGCATGCCGTACTCGGCCGTGACCCAGCCCTCGCCGCTGCCGCGCTTGTGCGGCGGCACCTTCTCTTCCACCGAGGCCGTGCACAGCACGCGGGTGTCGCCGAAGGCGATGAGCACCGAGCCCTCGGCATGGATGGTGTAGCGGCGAATGATCTGCAACGGGCGCAGCGCATCGGCTGCGCGGCCCGCGGTTCTTTCAAAGGTCATGGAGTTCCTACTTGCGCTTCTGGGAGGAGCGCTGGATGGCTTCGTTGATCTCGCGGATCGAGCGTTCGATCTCGGCTTCGTCGAGTTCGTCGGGGGCGGCGTCGCCGAGCAGGCTGGCCTGGATGGTGGACGCGAAGACCTCGTCGCCCAGGGATTGCGTGGACACGTTGGGCGTGGCCTCGCGCTCTTCGGCGGATTCCCACTCGACGGCGATGATGGTGACGTTGTCGCTCTTGGCACCCGCGGTGCGCAGCGCGCGCTCCACGAGTTCGGGCACGGCGTCGGAGATGGGCCGCGTGGCGAGCTGCTCGGTGATCTCGGCGTCCGTCAGGGCGCCCCACAGCCCGTCGGAGCACAGCAGGACACGGTCGCCGGGCTGCATCAGCAGCGGGCCGGTGGTGTCGACCACGGGCTTGCCGGGGCTGCCCAGGCAGGTGAAGAGCACGTTGCGGTTGAAGCGCTCGCCCATGGGCACCACGTGCGACAGCGTTTCCTGCAGCTCGGAGTAGGAGTGGTCGCGCGTGCGGGCGATGAGCTTGTCGCCGCGCACCAGGTACAGGCGCGAATCACCGCAATGCGCCCAGTAGGCCGACTTGCCCTGCAGCACGCAGGCCACGACGGTCGTGCGCGGCGTGTCCATCAGGGCACGTTCGGTGGCGTAGCGCAGCAGCTGGTGGTGGCCGGCGACGATGGATTCCTGAAGGAAGCGCAGCGGGTCGGCGAGCACGGGTTTGGCCTCGCGCTGGAACATCGCTGCCAGCGTCTGCAGCGCGAGCTGCGACGCCACCTCGCCTTCGGGGTGGCCGCCCATGCCGTCGGCCAGGGCGAACAGGCCCGAATCCCGCGTGTAGCAATAGCCCATGCGGTCTTCGTTCTTCTCGCGGCCGCCCTTGCGGGAGACCTGGTACACGGAGAACCTCATCGGCGCCTCAGGCCTTCTGCCCGGTCTTCAGGGTCTCGATCTGAAGCTTCAGACGTTCGCTGAAACTCAGCTTGGTGTAGCGGCGCTCGGTCTCCCGCGAGAGCTCCTTCTGCAGCGCGAACACGCTCTGCGGCCGGCTCAGCGGGTCGAGCGACATGCACCATTCGGTGACCTCGATGAGGTTGTCGGAGTACACATTGCGCAGGCGAGACAGGCTGAGCGCCAGGCGGTCCTTCTCGAGCCGCTGCGGCGCGTCGTTCGGCGGGTAGCCCTGCATGCAGGCGTAGATGCACGCGCCGATGGCGTAGATGTCGGTCCAGGGGCCGAGGGCGCCGTCGCGCCGGTACATCTCGGGCGCGGCGAAGCCGGGCGTGTACATCGGGCGGATGAAGTTGCCTTCCTTGCTCAGCACCTCGCGCGCGGCGCCGAAATCCAGCAGCACGGCCTTGTTGTCGTTCGTGACGAAGATGTTGGCGGGCTTGATGTCGAGGTGCAGCATCTTGTGCTGGTGCACGATGCGCAAGCCGCGCAGGATCTCGTCGAACAGGCTGCGGATGGTGCTCTCGCGGAAGACCTTGTCGCGTTTCAGGTCGCGCGCGGTGACGATGAAGTCCTGCAGGGTGTCGCCCTGGAGGTAGTTCATCACCATGTAGACGGTTTCGTTCTCGCGGAAGAAGTTCAGCACCGAGACCACGCTCGGGTGGCTGATCTGCGCGAGCGACCGGCCTTCCTCGAAGAAACTCTTCAAGCCAAGGCGATACAGCGGCTGCTTGTCGGGCTTGATGCGGGGCGTCAGTTCGCCCGGGGAACGGTCGGCCAGCGAAGAAGGCAGATACTCCTTGATCGCGACGAGGTGACGCTGCTCGTCTTCGGCGAGGTAGACCACGCCGAAGCCGCCGGCAGCCAGCTTCTTGACGACCTGATAGCCCCCGACCACGGTGCCCGAAGGCAATGGTGCGGGTTTGGCCTTTGACATAATCGAAATTTCGCCGGGAGTTAAATGGCAGTCTACAGCATGACCGGATACGGCAGCGCCAGCCAGGGTGCCGCCGCCGGGGCGGAAACTGCAGGGGCCGCGCCCGCCTCGGGCGGCACCGTGACAGTCGACATCCGCTCGGTGAACGGCCGGTTCCTCGACCTGTCCCTACGCCTGCCCGACGACCTTCGCGGCCTGGAGCCCGCCCTGCGCGAGCTCATCGGCGCCGCCTTCCGGCGCGGCAAGATCGAACTGCGCCTGACGCCCCAGCGCGAATCCGACGGCGCCTGGCCGCAGCCCGCGCACGAGCAGCTCAACCGACTGTCGCGCCTGGAGCACACCGTGCACAGCTGGCTGCCCAAGGCCGCCCCGCTGTCGGTGCACGAGGCGCTGCAATGGTGCCGCGGCGGCGGCCCGGCCGAGAAGCTGGACGACGTCGCCCTGGCCGCGGCACAGGCGGCCATCGCGGCGCTGACCGAAGCCCGCGCCCGCGAAGGCGCCCGGCTGGCCGGCATCCTGATGGAACGCGTGGGACATCTGCGCACGCTCGTCGCGCAGGCCGTGCCCCTGGTGCCGGCCGTGGTGCAGCGCCAGCAGCAGCGTTTCCTGGAACGCTGGAACGAAGCGCTGGTCACCGCAGGCGGCGCCAACACCGTCAGCGCCGAAGTCCTGCAGGAACGCGCGCTGAACGAGGCTGCGGCCTTCGCCATCCGCATCGACGTGGCCGAGGAAGTGGCACGCCTGTCGGCGCACCTCGACGAGATCGAACGCCTGCTCAAGCGCGGCGGCGAACTCGGCAAGCGCCTGGACTTCCTGATCCAGGAACTGCACCGCGAGGCCAACACGCTGGGCTCCAAGTCAGCCGCGCTGGAACTGACGAACGTGTCGCTCGAGATGAAGGTGGCGATCGAGCAGATGCGCGAGCAGGTGCAGAACCTGGAGTAGTCCCGCGGGATCACTGCCGGCCGCCGGAGCGATGCTCGACGACCAGATACAGATCGACAGCACGATCACCACCCGAGCCCTCGATCCGGGGGGGTGATCAATCGAGCTGAGCCCTTTGTCGCGCCGGGACTGCGAACCGGAAGAGAGTGCACTCCGCACCGCAACTGGCACGGCAACCCGATGAAAACTTCAGCATCCAAACGGTCCTGGCTGCCCGTCCTGGTGGCTCTGTCCCTGGGCGGCGTACTGCCAGCGCACGCAGGCCTCACGATTGCCACCAACGCCGACACCCTGGCAGGCCGCAATGCCTTCGTGGCGGCCGGCACGACGCAGACCCTGTTCGACTGGAATGCAGCTTTCGCCCCCGGCACATTCACGCCCGGACTCCTGGGGCCGGTCCAGAACCGCGTCAGCTACACCACGCCGCCCTTGCCTGACGCGACGGTGAACACGGTCATCGGCGCCAACGACAACGGCGCACCGCTGGCCATGGGCAACTGGATCGATGGCGACGTGTTCGACTCGGCAACCGGCGCTGCGGCCGACCTGGCCATCAATGGCGTCGAAGCGTTCGACCTGGTCTTCGGAATCGGCCACCGCTCGATCGGCCTGGCCATTGCCAGCGGCACCGGGAATCTGCCCACGGAGTTCGACCTGACCGGCGCGCAGTTCACGTTTCGAGCCTTGAATGCCGCGAATGTCGAGGTGGGTACCGCCACGGTCTCGCTGGCTCCGGGCTCGGCTCAGCGTCTGTGGCTGACGCTCAATGCCGACAGTGACTTCCACCGCATCGAGGTGCGCGAGATCGGCGCCACCAGCATCTACGACCAGTACTTCAGCAACATCTATACATCGGTGGAACAGGTGCCAACCGGCGGCACGGTGCCCGAGCCCGGCTCGTTGGCACTGGCGGCGTTGGCGCTGGCCTTGGCTGTCCAGGGTACGAAGAAGCGGAAGCTGTAGCCACTGTTCGCAGGTCAGGGCACGTCAATGCCCAGGCCGGCTAGTGAATACGCAAGCCGTTCCGGCGCCCGCGAACGGCCTCCATCGGGGCAAAGCCGGCGGGCTTCGCGATGCGTCAAGGCGCATCAGGCTCAGGCCAGCGCCCGATGCAGCCAGGCACGGGCCAGGGTCCAGTCGCGCTTCACGGTCGCCAGGGAGATGCCAAGCACCTCGGCGATCTCGTCGTTCTCCAGGCCGCCGAAGAATCGCAGTTCCACGCCCTTGGCGGCGCGAAGATCCACCTGCTCGAAGGCCAGCAGCGCCTCGTGCACACGCACCACCTCGGCGCCGGGGTCGCCAGCCACGGCCTGCGCCTCGGTGAGCGTCAGCGACACCAGGTGCACGCCGCGCTTGAGCGTGCGCCGGGCAATCGCATGGTTCACCAGGATGCGGCGCATCATCACCGAGGCCATGGCCAGGAAGTGTGAGCGGCTCGCCCACTGCGTGCGGTTCTGTTCGGTCAAGCGGAACCAGGCTTCATGGGTGAGTGCTGTCGCACTGAGCGTGTGACCCGCCGACTCCTGCCACATCAGCGCACTGGCGCCGCGTTTCAGTTCGGCATAGAGGGCGCAGAAGAGTCCGTCCACGGCGCCTGGGTCGCCCTGATCGATCTGCTGGAGCCAGCCGGTGATATCACGGGTGTCGGGAGGGGTGAACGCCATGGGCGTCGATTCTGGACCGGCTCGAATGGGCGAGGCTGAGCCGTTTGGAGCGCTGGCCGTGCGCTAGTCCATGAAGACCCGGCATTTCCCGGGTGCTCACACCACCCGGATGCTGTCCATGAACACTCTGCGCTTCTCCCGCCCGCTGATGCTGGCCACCCTGTTGCTCACTCTGGCCGCCTGCGGAGGCGGGGGGGACGGCGACAACACGACTCCTGCACCGCCGGCTGGGGGCGGCGGGACAGGCGGTGGTACGGGCGGCGGTACAGGCGGCGGCACCGGCACGAGCGACGCGCCGCTCGTCATCAGCGCGGCCACCCCCAGCACGCTCAACGGCACGCTGGACAAGGCTGCCGGCCTGTACGAAAGCGGCAGCAGCAATGACGTGATGGGCACGTTCGCAAGTACCGACGATCACTGCCGTGTCGCCGGCTACACGCTGCGCAACAGCGGCGACGGCATCAACTACTTCATCGAACTATCGTTTCGCAAGACCGACCGCCAGGTCGGACTGGTGAACTTCGGGCTCGACAGCGGCCTGGTCACCCAGGCCCGGGTGGCGGCGCCGACGACCGGAATCACGGTGGACATCGCCAACCGACGGATCGTGTTCACGTCCTTCACGCTCAGCAGCACCAACACCACGGTCACGCTGAACGGGTCGATGGAGTACCCCACCAACGTGGCGCCCGAGAACCGGGCAGCCTGCGGCTAAGAGCCATACTGCGGGCTCACATCCATCACGCCCGCATGACGTCCGAACCCCTGCGCTGGCCTGAAATCAGGGCCCTCTTCGATGCCTGCGCGGAATGTCCTCCGGCAGAATGGGAGGCGCGGATCGCGGCCTCGGGCCTGACAGGCGCCGAGGTGGCGGAACTGCGATCGCTGCTCGACCACCTGACCCGCGACCCCGCGGCGCCCGACCCCCTTGCCGGTGTGGCTGCAACCCGGCTGCTGGGCCCCGAGACCCTGCCCCCAGGCTACCGACTGGGCGCCTGGGCCATCGTGCGGCCACTCGGCAGCGGCGGCATGGGCGAGGTATACGAAGCTCGAAGGGCGGACGGCCAGTACGACGGCCGCGCCGCCATCAAGCGCTTGAAGCGCGGCATGGACAGCGCCGCCGTGCTGCGCCGCTTCGAGCATGAGCGACAGGCGCTGGCGCGACTCAGTCACCCGAACATCGCACGCCTGCTGGACGCCGGGGCCGATGCGCAGGGCCTGCCCTACTTCGTGATGGAGCACGTGGACGGCCGCCACCTCGACGACGCCGCCCGTGACCTGCCGCTGCGCGAGCGGCTGAGCCTCTTCCTGCAACTGGCAGACGCGGTGGCGCATGCACACCGCCACCTGCTGGTCCACCGCGACCTGAAGCCCGGCAATGTGCTGGTGGACAGCGACGGGCAGGTCAAGCTGCTCGATTTCGGAATCGCCAAGGCGCTCGACCCCGACGATGAGGGCGGCGCCCAGCGCGGCGAAGTCACACATGCCGGGGGCAGGCCCTACACGCCGAACTACGCCAGCCCCGAGCAGGTGCGAGGGGACCCGGTCAGCACCGCCACCGACCTCTACAGCCTGGGGGTGCTGCTGTACCAGATGCTGACCGGCACACGGCCCACCGGCCGCCAGGCCGAGACCCCGGCGCAGGCCGCGCGCAGCGTGCTCGAAGACACGCCGACCCCCCCCAGCCGGCTGTCTGCCACGGACACGCCCGACCCGGACTGGCTGCAGACCCGCCGCAAGCTGGAAGGCGATCTCGACAACATCCTGCTGAAGGCGCTGGAGAAGGACATCGACCAGCGCTACCCGAGCGTCGAAGCTCTGGCGCGCGACATACGCGCGCATCTGGACGGCCGCCCCGTCAGCGCACATGCGCCCAGCCCCACCTATCTGCTGGGCAAGTTCGTGCGGCGCCACCGTGCGAGCACCGCGCTGGCCTGCGGCCTGGTGCTGGCGTTGCTGGCTGGCCTGGCCAGCACCACCTGGCAGTGGCGCCAGGCGGAGCAGGCCCGGCTGGCCGAACGCCAGCGCGCGGCACAGGTGCGGGCTCAGGCCAACCGGTTGCTGTTCGAGTACCACGACGAGCTGCTGCTGCTGCCCGGTGCCACCCCGGTCGTTGCGCGCCTGCTGGCCGATGCACGGAGCTACCTGAGCAGCCTGCGCGAAAGCACCCCGGCCGACGCCACGCTTCTGCGCGAGCTGGGCGTATCGTTTCGGCGCCTGGGCGAGTTGCACCACTCCCAGGGCCGGCCTGCGCTGGGCGACGTCCAGGCCAGCCTGGCCCTGCTGCGCGAGGCCACGTCACTGCTGACCCAGGCACGATCATTGGCCCCGGCATCGGCCGAGACACGCTACCAGCTGGCCCTGGCACAAGCCGCGCAGGGGGCCACGCTGCAGGAGCTTGCCGACATTCCCGCAGCCCTGGCTCAACTCGAGCCCTCGGCCGCGCTGTTCGACGGACTGGTCGCTGAAACGCCATCTTCCAAGCCATACCGTGTCGAACAGGTGCGCTCACGCCTGCGGCTGCGCGACGCGCTCGGCAGCAGCCCAGCGAAAGCGGACGCCGAACTGCAACGCGCCGCCGACCTGCTGGCACCCCTGCTGCGCGACATGCCCGCCGACGCCGATGTGCTGGCCCTGTTCGCAACGACGCAGAACACCCGTTACCTGGGAGCGGCTCGCGACGCGCGTTTCGAGGAAGGCCTGACCTTGCTGCGCTCGCTCGACCCGGTGTTCGATCGGCTGGTAGCCGGCGCCCCCGACAACGCCCTGCATGCCCGCGACGCCGCAGTCAACAAGCTCAGCCAAGGCATTGCCCTCGGCCAGCTGGGAAGGTACACAGAGGCGCTGGCAGCATCGTCGGATGCGCTGCGCCGGATGCAGGCGGTATCGGACAAGGCCCCCGCCAACGCGACGGCGCGCCGGGACGTGGCCAAGCTGCAGACCGACGTCGGATGGGCGCACCTGAAGCTGGGCTCTGCAGCCGCCGCACTGGCACCGCTGCAGGCGTCGGTGGAGGGATTCGAAGCCCTCGCGCAGCGCGATGCCGCCGACCGCCGCGTGGCAGCCGGTCTGGCGCTGGCACACGCGACGCTGGCCGAAGCGCAGGGCGCGCTGGGCCAGGCCGACGCGTTGACACGCCACTCCGAGCGGGCGACGCGTGTCGCCCAGGGCCTTGCGGCCAGCGGCGCCATCGACGGGCGGCGCGCCGTGGCCATGGTCGGCCAACAGCTTGGCACTGCATGGCGCGGTCTGTCGCGCGCAAGCGGTGACACGGCCGACAGGCGCGCCTGCCAGAACCTGGAGACGTCGCTGCAGGCCTGGCAGCAACTCGACACCGCCGGAGCCGTCAGGCCCATGGACCGCCCTCGCCTGGCGATCACGCGACAGGCGGCGCAAAGCTGCCGACCCTGAGTCAGGGCGGTTCCCGGCCCGGATTCCGCGGCCAGTGGGATCGGCTACGGGGCTGCGGACTTCGCGGTCTGCTCAGTCGCCCGCGGCGATCCGATTCGAGCTAGCGCACCAGCGCCAGCGACAACTGCGGCACCAGCGCCACCAGCAGCAGCACGATGAGCATCACGCCGACGAAGGGCATGGCCCCGGCGAAGATCGACTCCACGGAAACCGTGGGGTCGTTCAGCGTCGACTTCACCGTGAAGATCGAGATGCCGAAGGGCGGCGTGAGCAGGCCGATCTCGACCGCCAGCACGGTGATGACGCCGAAGTGGATCAGGTCGAAACCCATCTGCGTGGCGATGGGCGCGGCTATGGGGGTCATGATCAGCAGGATCGAACTGCTGTCCAGGATCATGCCGAGAAACAGCACGATGCCCACATAGACCAGCAGGAAGCCATAGGGCCCGAGGCCGGCATCGCGCACGAGTTCGGCAATGGCAACCGGCACACCAGCCACCGATAGCATCCGGCTGTAGAAGCTGGCCGCCACCAGCAGCACCAGGATGCCCACCGACACGCTGCCGGTCTCGTGCAGCACCTTCCACAGGTTGCCGGCGCCCAGGCGGCGCCGCGCCGCCGCAATCAGCAGCGCGCCGAACGCGCCGATGCCGCCGGCCTCCGTCGGCGTGAACAGGCCGCTGTACAGGCCACCAAGCACCAGCAGGACCAGCAGCGCGATGGGCACCAGCTTGCCTGCCATGGCCACCGCCCCCATGCGGGGGAGCGTGCCCTGGGCGTGACGCACGGCTTCGAGCCGGTCCAGGTCAAAAACCTTCGCGGGCATGAACGTGGCCATCAGCACGATCATCACGACGAAGGCCGCCGCGAGCAGAAAGCCCGGAATGACACCGGCAATGAAGAGCTTGCCGATGGACTGTTCGGCCAGCACGCCGTAGATGATCATCAGCAGGCTCGGCGGGATCATCATGCCGAGCACCGAACTGCCCGCCACGGTGCCGGTGGCGAATGTCGTGCGGTAGCCGTGGCGCACCATCTCCGGCACCGCCACACGCGTGAACACCGCGGCCGATGCGATGGACACGCCAGTGACCGCCGCGAACACCGTGTTGGCCGCCACCGTGGCCACGCCCAGGCCGCCGCGAACGCGCCGCAGCAGGGCCTCGGCGACCTCGAAGGTGTCCTTGCCGACGTTGCCCACGCTGACCAGCAGGCCCATCAGCACGAACAGAGGGATGGTGGCGAAGATGTAGTCCGCCACACCGTTGTACGACGCCATGTAAAAAAGGCGCATCGCCATTTCCACGTCCTGGCGGATCAGCCAGATACCGCCGAATGCCACCGCGATCAGCGCGATGGCGATGTGCGTGCCCAGCAGCACCAGCACCACCAGGGCGCCGATGAGGAGGCCGCCGAGTGCCAGATCGCTCATGGGGGGAAACTCCGCGCAAAAGGCTCAGGAAAGCGCGCCCGGTAACGTACCGGCGCGCTCAACCAGCGCTCCCGGGTTGGGGCGCGCGCCATATCGGCGGTATGGCCAGCAGGTAGGCCAGCGCGGCCACCAACGCGCCGCCCACCAGCAGGCCACGGAACGGCCAGGCCGCCATCGTGGCGACGCCCTGCACGCCGAAGTACTCGTTGCCCTGCCAGCTGCTCACCAGCTCGGGCCAGCCGATGACGGCCAGCGCCGCGAACAGCAGCATGCCCAGCAGCGCGTTGGCAACCTCCAGCGCGCGCACCAGGCCCGGTGCGCGCGTGCCCAGCAGCCGCGGCACGAAGTCGCTGCGCGTCATGCGCCCGCCGCAGATGGCCGAGGCCAGCGTCAGGAACACGATCGACGCCACCGAGCGCGAAGCGAACTCGGCCACGCCCGTGATGGGCGCGTCCAGGAAGTTGCGGCCGACCACGTCGGCCACCACGAGCATCATCAAGGCGAAGATCCACAAGGTGCCGATCGCGGCCAGCACCTCGGCAACGCGCGCCATTGGATGGGGCGGCGCCGTGACGGGCCCGCCCTCCTGCAGCAAGTCAATATCGACACTCATGGCGCGGCCCGGTGCGCGCCTCAGCGCGCGGCCTTGTCCCAGTCGCGCAGGGGCTTCACGCCGCGGGCGCGAAGTTCGTCGAAGTAGGCTCGCAGCACCGCCTTGCCGGCGTCGCCGGTGGACTGCAGCCAGGGCGAGACGATGTCGGGCAGGCCGTTGACCCAGCGCTCCTTGTCGGCAGCCGGCAGGTCGGACACCACCAGGCCGGCGGCCTTCATGGTGTCCATGGCGGCGGCGGCCGTCTTGGTGACGTGGGCGCCGTGGGCCTTCGACGTGGCCTTGCCTGCCTGCAGGAAGGCGTCCTGCACTTCCTTGGGCAGGCCGTCGAAGAAGCGCTTGTTCACGGCCACGCTGCCGAAGTACATGGAGCCGATGTCCACGTTGGTCAGGTACTTGGCCACTTCATACACGCGCGCCGGACCGATGCCGCTGGCGAACGACAGCGCGCCCTGCGTCACGCCGGTCTGGATGTTCGTGTAGTACGTGGTCAGCGCGCCGTCCACCGGGGTCGCGCCCGTCTGGCGCAGCCAGTTCGCCGACGTGCCCGGCGCGTTGATCTTCTTGTTCTGCAGCGCCGCGTAGTTGGGGATCGGGAAGTTCGTGTACAGGTCGTAGCTGTCGGTGATCAGGCTCGACAGCGGCACCATGTTCTGCGCCGCCCAGCTGTCGCGCAGCGCGGGCAGCGTGGCGTTGAGCTTGTCGAAGATCTCGATCAGCATCTCGTGGTTGGTGGTCGCGAACGGCGTGAAGTAAGTGACGTTCTGCAGCGGCATCGCGGAGTTTTCCCACACCGTGCCGACCATGCCCACATCGACGATGCCGTCGCGCACGGCAGCGCGGGTGTCGGTGAACTTGTACAGCGTGCCGCCGTAGTTCTCGCGCCAGCGCACTTCGTACTTGCCGCCGCCGGCCTTCAGGATGCGGTCCACCTCGGGCTGGAACACCTGCTTCATAGCGAAGGCCCAGATGTTGGTCGTGGGGTGGCTGGAGCCGATGTTGACGTTGATCGACTGCTGCGCGAAGGCTGGCGCGGCGGCCAGGCCGGCACCGGCCAGCAGGCCGGCGATGACGAAGTGCTTGCGTTTCATGGTGTCTCCGGGAGTGGGGCCGTCGCGCGGCCGGGTTGTGGTTGTGGGTACGGGAGGGGGCTCAGGAACCGGGCGGGCTTCAGCGGCGGGCGCGGCCGGCGGGCCGCGTGGGTGGCGCCCGTGGTGCGGGTCGTGCGGGTCGTGCGGGTCGTGCGGATGGTGCAGTGCCGGGCGGCGAATCGCCGAACAGCTCGACGCTGGCCGCCAGGTAGCCGCGCACCCGGTCGCGCACCAGCGCCTCGTCGTAGCGGTCGGGCACGGCCTCGCTGGTGATGGCCTGGCCGTAGATCCAGCGCCGCATCGCGATGTAGAAGAAACCGCCGTGCAGGCCGGCCAGCAATTCCTGTTCGCGTGCGCTGGCCTTGGCCCGGCTCGTACTGCCGCGGTGGCGGCGCGTCTCGCGGATCAGCCGCGGGAACAGCCTTGCGCGCAGCATCGCGAAGAAGCGGTCGGTGATGGTGTGGTCGGTCAGGCCCGAGAACACGAAGATGCGCGTGAACTCGCGCGACAGCGTCTGGTTGACGTAATCGTCGTAGAACGCAGTGAGCTTGTCCTCGACTGCGGTGCCTCGATCGTCAAGCAGCGCATCCCAGCCTTCGCGCCAGCAGGCCTCGAAGAGCTCTTCGTAGACGCGGTCGATCAGCGCCTGCTTGGTGGGGAAGTAGTGGTACAGCAGGGCGTGCGTGACACCCACGCTCCTGGCCAGGTCGCGCAGCTGGCCAGCGAAACCCTGGTCGGCGAAGAAGCGCACCGCCCCGTCGAGGATCTGGCGCTCGCGCTCTGCCACACCCATGCGGCGGCGCGCTGGGGCCGGGCCGACGGCAGCACCGTCGGCTTGGGCCTCGGCATCAGGGCCGCGCTCAGGGTTTGTCTTGAGGTTCACGCTATTTACCGACAGGTCAATGACTCCCAAAATTGTTGACCGTCTGGTTAACAAGAGCACCCGTGAAAACCCGAGACCCCGAGCACTCGCTGCAAGATGCGATGGAAGCGCTGCAATGGAATTGAACGGCGAGGTCCTCGTCGGTGCGCCGCGTGACCGCGTGTGGGAAGCGCTGAACGACACCGAGGTGCTGCGCCGCTGCATTCCCGGCTGCGAGGCCATGGCCGCCACCGGCGAGCACGAGAAGACGGCCACCGTCGCCGTCAAGATCGGTCCGGTGCGCGCGCGCTTCAATGGGCGCGTGCGCATGGAAGATATCCGGCACGGCGAGGGTTGCACGCTGCAGTTCGAAGGCCAGGGCGGCGCTGCCGGCATGGCGCGGGGTTCCAGCCGCGTCGAACTCAGTGACGAGGACGGCGGCACGCGGCTGCGCTACCAGACCCAGGCGTCGGTGGCTGGCAAGCTGGGCCAGGTGGGCGGTCGCATGATCGACGCGGGCGCGCGCCAGATGGCCGACCAGTTCTTTGCCACCTTCCAGGCCGAGGTGGCGCCGGCCGCTGCGGCGGTGGCAGAAGCCGGGCAGGAAGCTGCGCCGGAGAGCGTCGAAGGAACACTTCCGGCACAGACTTCCGAACCGGCGCCTGAGCTTGCGGCCGCGCAGCCCCAGGGCGTGCCTGCAGGCGCCGCCGTCACCGCCGCTGCCGGAACCGCTCCACCCGCCGGCGCCCCCGCCAATGCGCTGCCAGCGCAGCAGCCGCGTCTGCCAGTGCCGCGGCCCGCGCCCGCACCTGCATCCGTACCCACCGGCGAAGGCCAGCGCGTGCTTTGGTTCGTTCTCGGTTCCCTGTCCACCGGTTTCGGCGTCTGGCTCGCCCGCACCCTTTTCAGCTGAAAGGAGCCACCCTTGAAAGCACCCGCCTTCGATTACGTCAAGCCGAGCAAGCTCTCCGAAGTGTTCGAACTGCTGCAGGCGCACGGCGACGACGCCCGCCTGCTGGCCGGCGGGCAGACCCTGCTGGCAACGCTGAACATGCGCCTGTCCGAGCCCAGGCTGCTGGTGGACATCACCGGCCTGCCGGGCCTGTCGGACATCGCGGTGCGCGACGGTCGGCTGCACATCGGCGCCCTGGTCACGCACACCGCCATCGAGGCCTCGGCCCTGGTGGCCGAGCAGGCGCCGCTGCTGGCGATGGCCGTGCCGCACATCGCGCACCGCGCCATCCGCAACAGCGGAACCTGGGGCGGCTCCATCGCCTACGGCGACCCGGCGGCCGAGTGGCCGTGCTGCCTGGTCGCGCTCGACGGCGTCGTCACCGTCCAGGGGCCCGGCGGCGTGCGGCGCATTGCCGCCACCGACTTCTTCCAGGACCTGTACACCACGGCCCTGCAGCCCGACGAGCTCATCATCGGCGCCGATGTGCCCGTCGCCGCGCGCGGCGACTGGTACGGCTTCGACGAGCTGTCGCGCCGCCACGGCGACTACGCGGTGGCAGGCCTGGCCGTGGCCGCGCGCTTCGACGGCCCGGTGGCGCAGCGGGTGCAACTCGGGTTCCTGGGCGTGGGCGCGACACCGGTTCGTGCGCGCCGCACCGAAGCCCTGCTGAACGGCAAGGTGCTGGACGCCGCGGCCATCGAGATCGCAGCCACCGCACTGAAGGCCGAGCTCGACCCCGTGGCCGACCTCACCCACAGCGGCGAGACCAAGCGCCACCTGGCCACCGTGCTGATGCGCCGCCTGCTGACGGCAGCCCTGGTGGGCCGCAGCGCATTGGCGGCCTGAGCACCCGACTTGAAAGGCACACCGACCATGGCACCGCAACAACCCCTGCATCTCACCGTCAACGGCGTCGAATGCCAGCGCACCGTGCAGCCGCGCACGCACCTGGTGGATTTCGTGCGCAACGAACTGGGCCTGAAGGGCTCGCACCTGGGCTGCGAGCACGGCGTGTGCGGCGCCTGCACCGTCGAGGTGGACGGCAAGATCGTGCGCGGCTGCCTGACGCTGGCCGTGCAGGCGCAGGGCTGCAGCGTACGCACCATCGAAGGCCTGAGCGCCGACGGCGACGTGGCCGACCTGCAGCAGGCCTTCATCCGCAACAACGCGCTGCAGTGCGGCTTCTGCACGTCCGGCATGGTGATGGCGGCGAAGGAACTGCTGACCACCCGTCCGCAGGCCACGCGCACCGAGGTGCGCGAATGGATCAGCGGCAACTACTGCCGCTGCACCGGCTACCACGCCATCGTCGACGCCATCTGCGAAACGCTGGCCGAACGCGCCGCCAAGGCGGCCGCCTGAGGCCCGAGGGAAGATCCCGATGAACACGATCACATCCGCCGAACTGGGCGCCCTCACCCGTTCCGGCACCGAAGTCGAAGAGCGCCCCGCCGTCACGCACGAAGAACCGCTGCCGCCGGTGACCGACGACCCGCGCTACATCGGCACCAGCGCCGAGCGCCCGAGCGCGCGCCGGCTGGTGCAGGGGCAAGGCCAGTACATCGACGACCTGGAACTGCCGCGCATGGCGCATGTCGTGTACTGGCGCAGCCCGCTCGCGCACGCCCGCATCGGCCGCATCGCCACCGACGCCGCAGCCAAGGCGCCGGGCGTGGTGATGGTGGCCACGGGCGCGGACATCGCGCGCATCTGCAAGCCCTGGGTGGCCACTCTGGCACACCTGGCCGGCATGAAGAGCGCGCCGCAATACCCGCTGGCGCTGGACCTCGCCTGCTGGCAGGGCGAGCCTGTGGTGGCCGTGGTGGCCGAGACGCGCGAGCAGGCCGAGGACGCGCTGCAGCTCGTCGAGGTGGAACTGGAGCCGCTGCCCGCCGTGGTCGACATCGAGACAGCGCTCGACGCCGGCACCCCGCTGATCCACCCCGAACTGGGCGACAACCTGTGCTTCACGCGCAGCCTGAACGTGGGCGCGGTGGACGAGGCCTTCGCCGGTGCTGACGCGGTCGTCGAGACGGTGTTCGAGTTCGGGCGCCACACCGGCGTGACGCTGGAGCCGCGCTCGCAGATCGCCGACTGGAGCAGCGCCGAGGGCAAGCTCACCGTGTGGCACTCCTTCCAGGCGCCGCACATGATGCAGGACCTGTACGCGCGCCAGTTCGACCTGCCCGAACACGCGGTGCGCGTGGTGTGCAAGGACGTCGGCGGCAGCTTCGGTATCAAGGTGCACGCCTACCCCGACGACTTCGCCACCGTGGCGCTGTCGATGCTGTGCCGCCGGCCGGTGAAGTTCGTCGCCGACCGCATCGAGAGCTTCACCAGCGACATCCACGCGCGCCACCACCGCGTGCGGGCGCGCATCGCCGCCAGCAAGGCCGGCGAGATCCTGGCCTTCGAGATGGACGACCTCACCGGCATCGGCCCGTACTCGATGTTCCCGCGCACCAGCGCCATCGAGGGCAACCAGGTCGTCAACCTCGTCGGGGGGCCCTACAAGCACAAGCACTACCGCGCGCTGCTGAACGTGGTGTTCCAGAACAAGACGCCCACCTGCCAGTACCGCGGCGTGGGCCACCCTATCGCCTGCGCGGTGACCGAAGGCCTGGTGGACGGTGCCGCGCGCGCCATCGGCATGGACCCGCTGGAATTCCGCAAGAGAAACGTCATTCCGGACGACGCCTACCCCGCCACGGGAGCCAGCGGCATCAAGCTGGAGGTGCTGTCGCACGAGGCCTGCCTGGCGAAGATCGAGCAGCTGATGGACTACCCGAAGCTCAAGGCCGAGGTCGCGGCCCTGCGCGAGCAGGGCATCTACCGCGGCATCGGCTTCGCCGCACTGATCGAGCTGACCAACCCCAGCGCGGCGTTCTACGGCGTGGGCGGCGCACGCATCGCGTCGCAGGACGGCTGCACGATGCGCCTGGACCCGCAAGGCGGCGTCGCAGTCAGCGTCAGCGTGGGTGAACAGGGGCAGGGCAACGACGGCATCTACCGCCAGATTGCCGCGGATGCGGTGGGCGTCGACCTGGACCGCGTGCGCCTGATCATGAGCGACACCGACGTCACGCCGTACGGCGGCGGCACCTGGGCATCGCGCGGCGCGGGCGTGGGCGGCGAGGCCGTGCTGCTGGCCGGGCAGGCCCTGCGCGCCAACATCCTGAAGACGGCGGCCGTCATCCTGAAACGCGACGCCGCCGGCCTGCAGGTGCGCCGCGGCCAGGTGGTGGACGTGCACAGCGGCGAGCCCGTGCTGGATCTGGCCGAGATGGGCCGCATCGCGTACTTCCGCAGCGACACCCTGCCGGCCGACTTCACGCCGGAGCTGATGGTGACGCGCCACTACGCGCAGCGCGACTACCCCTTCATCTTCACCAACGGCGTGCAGGCCAGCTATGTCGAGCTCGACCCGGACACGGGCTTCGTGAAGCTGCTGCAGCACTGGGCCGTGGAGGACTGCGGCCGCGTCATCAACCCGAAGCTGGTGGACGAGCAGATCCGCGGCGCCATCGTGCAGGGCATCGGCGGCGCCCTCTTCGAGGAGTGCCTGTACGACGAGGACGGCCTGATGCGCAATGCCAACATGGCCGACTATCTGGTGCCGATGGCCGGCGAGATGCCGGACATCCACGTGGCGCACGTGCAGACACCCACCCGCAGCAGCCAGCTCGGCGCCAAGGGCGCGGGCGAGGCCGGCACCGCCGGCGCCCCGGCTGCGGTGATGAACGCCATCAACGACGCGCTGGCGCCGCTGGGCGCGCAGGTCTGGAGCCAGCCGATCACGCCCGAGAAGGTGCTGCGGGCCCTGGGCCGGGTGGCGTGACAAGGCGATCGGGGAATACGACTCAGGCCGGGCCCCGAGCGTTCCGGTATTCGGCCCGGTGTTCGGTCCGGTGTTCGGTCCGGTGTGAATTCCTCGGCACCCGGCGCGCGCGCCCGTGCGCTAAGCTTCGGCCAGCATGATGATCGCAACCTCCCAGGCCCTGTCCGGCATGAACCGTTCGCAGGATTCGCTGCAGCGGCACGCCCACAACCTGGCGAACCTGGGCACCGAGGGTTTCCGTCGCAGCACCGGCAGCGGCCAGGCCACGGCCCCCGGCCCGGCCATCGAGACCGACGTGGTCGGGCAACTGCAGGCGAAGAACGCCTTCCTGGCCAACCTGGCGGTCTTCCGCGCGAGCGACGCCATGGCGGGGTCTCTGCTCGACGCGCTGGGCTGAACCACCAGGCCGGCCCGGGCGGCCGGAGCGTCCGGGGCGGCCGCGTCCACAATGCGGCCATGTCCGACGAGAGCCAGATCCAGATTCCCCGGTCGTTCATCGACCTCTTCGTGCCGCCCGGCCGCGTCAAGCCGACCGAGACGCGCGAGGTCATCGCCGAGCGCTACGAGCTCTGCGAGGACCTGGCCCAGGGCCTGGTCGACACCGCCGAGACCCAGCGCTGGAGCCTGGGCATCACCACCGAGGACGTGCTGCAGCGCATCGCGCAGGGCCTGGCCACGATGGACCTGCCCATGGGCGAGGCCGAGCGTGGCTGGGTGCTGTCGCGCCTGGGCGAGCTGATCAGCGACACCAGGGGGGCGTGATGTCCCCGTCCAGCCCGTAGCGGGCGATGGCCTGCGCGGCGAGCTGACGGTCCAGCGCGTTCAGGGCCGCCAGCACCACATGGTGCCGGTTGACCTCGAAGAAGCCGCGCAGCGCCGCCCGCGTGTCGCTGCGGCCGAAGCCGTCGGTGCCCAGCAGCGTCATGCGCGCATCCAGGTGCGGGGCCACCAGGCCCGGCCAGGCGCGCACCCAGTCGCTGGCCGCCACCACGGGGGCGGCGCCGGGCAGCAGGTCGGTCAGGTGGCAGCCGCGCGGGGCGTCCAGCGGGTGCAGGCGGTTGTGTCGCTCGGCCTCGCGGGCGTCGCGCGCCAGTTCGCTGTAGCTCGTGGCGCTGAAGACCTCGCTGGCCACGCCCCAGTCGTCCTGCAGCAGCTGCGCCGCAGCCAGCACCTCGGCCAGCAACGTGCCGGAGCCGAGCAGGCGCACCGGCGCGCCGCCCTGCCCCGCCACGCGCACCAGGCCGCGCACGATGTGATCCTCGGAGCCCGGCGCCATCGAGGGCTGCGGCTGGTTCTCGTTCTGCAGCGTCACGTAGTAGAAGACGTCCTGCTGGCGCACCAGCATCTCCTGCAGGCCGTGATGCACGATGACGGCCATCTCGGCCGCCGTGGCGGGCTCGTAGGCCCGGCAGTTGGGCACCTGCGCGGCCACCAGCAGGCTGTGGCCGTCCTGGTGCTGCAGGCCCTCGCCGCCCAGCGTGGTGCGGCCGGCGGTGGCGCCCAGCAGGAAGCCGCGGGCGCGCTGGTCGGCGGCGGCCCAGATCTGGTCGCCCACGCGCTGGAAGCCGAACATCGAGTAGTAGATGTAGAAAGGCAGCATCGGCTGGCCGTGCACGCTGTAGCTGGTGGCGGCGGCCGTCCAGCTGGCCAGCGCGCCGGCTTCGCTGATGCCTTCTTCCAGGATCTGGCCGTCCAGCGCCTCCCGGTAGCTGAGCACCGAGCCGATGTCCTCGGGCTCGTACTGCTGGCCGGCGCTGGCATAGATGCCCACCTGCTTGAACAGGTTGGCCATGCCGAAGGTGCGGGCCTCGTCGGCCACGATGGGCACCACGCGCGGGCCCAGCACGCCATCCTTCAGCAGCGCACCGAGCAGGCGCACGAAGGCCATGGTGGTGGACATCTCCTTGCCCGCGGCCTGCAGCGCGAAACCGGCGATGTCGGCCAGCGGCGGCACGGGCAGCACCGGCGCCTCGGCGTGGCGCGCGGGGATCGCGCCGCCCAGCGCGGCGCGGCGCTCGTGCAGGTAGCGCAGCTCGGGGCTGCCTTCGGGCGGCCGGTAGAACGCGAGCGACTCGGTCTGCGCGTCGTCCAGCGGCAGGCCGAAGCGGTTGCGAAAGGCCAGCAGGTCGTCGCGGTCGAGCTTCTTCTGCTGGTGCGTGGTCATGCGGCCCTGGCCTGCATGGCCCATGCCGTAGCCCTTCTTCGTCTGCGCGAGCACCACCACCGGCTGGCCGCGATGCGCCTTCGCCGCGGCATAGGCGGCGTGGATCTTCACCAGGTCGTGCCCACCGCGCTTGAGGCGGTCGATCTGCTCGTCCGTCAGGCCCTGCGCCAGCGCGGCCAGCTCGGCGTTCTGGCCGAAGAAGTGCTCGCGGTTGTAGCGGCCGTCCTTCGCGGCGAAGGTCTGGAACTGGCCGTCGACCGTCTGCGCGAAGGCGCGCTGCAATGCGCCGTCGTGGTCGCGTGCGAACAGGCCGTCCCAGTCGGAGCCCCAGACCAGCTTGATCACGTGCCAGCCCGCGCCGGCGAAGAGCGCCTCGAGCTCGTCGACGATGCGGCCGTTGCCGCGCACCGGCCCGTCCAGCCGCTGCAGGTTGCAGTTGATAACCCAGACCAGGTTGTCCAGGCCCTCGCGCGCGGCCAGGGTCAGTGCCGACATGCTCTCGGGCTCGTCCATCTCGCCGTCGCCGAACACGCCCCACACCGTGCGGCCGGCGGTGTCCTGCAGGCCACGGTGCTGCAGGTAGCGCATGAAGCGCGCCTGGTAGATGGAGCTGATGGGGCCGATGCCCATCGAGCCGGTGGGAAACTGCCAGAACGCCGGCATCAGCCACGGGTGCGGGTAGCTCGACAGGCCCTGCGCGCCGGCCTGCCGGGCGCCGATTTCCTGGCGGTAGTGCGCGAGATCGGCTTCCCCCAGGCGCCCTTCGAGGAAGGCGCGCGCGTACACGCCGGGCGCGGAATGCGGCTGGTAGAAGATCAGGTCGCGGGCGTGGAAGAAGTGGTTGAAGCCCACCTCGAACAGATCGGCCGCGCTGGCGTAGCTGGCGATATGGCCGCCCAGGTCGCCGTGGGCCGCGTTGGCACGCACCACCATGGCCAGCGCGTTCCAGCGCATCAGCGAAGCCAGGCGCTCCTCGATCGCCAGGTCGCCGGGAAACGGTGGCTGCCGATCCGCCGGGATGGTGTTGACATAGGGCGTGCCGCGCACGGGCTGCCAGCCCACGACGGGGTCGCGCGCCACGGCACAGAGCAGGTCCATGATCTGCTGCACGCGGGCGGGGCCGGCTTCGGCCAGCAGGGTCTGCAGGGCCTCGCGCCACTCGGCGCTCTCCTGCGGGTCGGGGTCGTGCGTCGGGGTTTCCATGCGGCAGCACTGTACCGAGGCCGGGATGTTGTTCAATCGGGTCATGACCGATACGCTGAACCCCCTCCTGACCGAAGCCATCGCGATGGCACAGTCCAACGAGACCCTCTGGCCGCGAGACCCGGCCGCCGAGCCCGCGCCGGGCCAGGCGCCCTGGGGCGTGCACCAGGAGGACCCGCCGCCCTGGAACCGCCTGCGCGGCCCGGTGCATGCGCGCGGGCCGCAATCGGGCGTGATCTGGCAGCACGGCCGCGAGCTGGCCGCCTGGGGCGAGCCTGACCGGGCCGACCTGACCTTCAGCGTGGCCAAGACCTACCTCGCGCTGCTGGCCGGCGTGGCGCAGCGCGACGGCCTGCTGCCCGACGAGCACGAGCCCGTGGCCACGCGCGTGCCGGGCATCGGCTTCGAGAGCGAACACAACCGCCCCATCACCTGGGCGCAGTTGCTCACGCAGACCAGCGAGTGGGAAGGCAGCTGCTTCGGCCTGCCCGACACCGTGGACCGCTGGCGCAAGGTGGCCAACGACCCGCGCCCGGCCGGCGGGCCCAAGGGCGGCGAGCGCCCGCTGCAGCCGCCCGGCAGCTACTGGGAATACAACGACGTGCGCATCAACCAGCTCGCGCTGGCGCTGCTCCACCTGTTCCAGCGGCCGCTACCCGAGGTCTTCCTGGAGCGACTGCTGCGCCCGCTCGGCGGCGGCGCCGACTTTGCATGGCGTGGCTACGACGATGCCTGGACTTCGCTGCGCGACGGCCGCCGCGTGCAATCGGTGCCGGGCGGCACGCACTGGGGCGCGGGCGTGTCCATCAGCGCGCGCGACCAGGCCCGCATCGCGCAGATGCTGCTGGAAGGCGGCCGTGAGCTGCTGCCGCGCGACTGGATCAACCGCCTGGTACAGCCCTGCCCCATCGCGCCGTTCTACGGCCGCCTGGTCTGGCTGAACCCCTTCGGCATGGCCTTCCCCGGGGCCTCGGAATCCAGCTGGTTCATGCTGGGCGCGGGCGGGCACACGGTGTGGATCGACCCCGAGCGCGACGCCGTCACCGTGCTGCGCTGGATGGACAACGCGGCGGCGCCGAAGGTGATGCGGGGGATCAGCGAGGGGCTGCGGGCGCCGCGTTGACCAGGTCGCAAGGAGGCGAAACGCGACTTGCCAGGTTGACCTTGAAGCAGGTTCCCAATGGCATTGACTACCCAGCAAACCCGTACACAACAACAAAACAATAAACGTTCAATATGCGAAAACCGAGAACATTAGCTATGTTTTGATATCTGTAACTTTTTACAATTTAAAAAGTATTTCGTGATGAATAGAGTCAAGTCTCTGCTGGATCCTCGTTCGGCAGATCGACCGACACCATTACGGAGCAAGAGATGAATCCAGAAGTTGCTGAATTGATGCCTGTTGACCGTCACGACAGTCTGCAGGAATTGGCCACCGCTGACCTACCCTTGATTGCTGGGGGGATGGCAATTCCGGCCGTTCTCGGCATACACACCGTCGCCAAGAATTCGACTGGCGGCAACAGCGACATGAGTTCCTGGGCTTGCCCGTGATGAAGGCGTCCATCGATTGGCCGGATCTGCACGCAATTTCCGGCTCTCGATGGCGCTGACCTTGATCCTCGTTCTACTCTTCCTTGCCCAGGGACAGATCCTCGGGCAAGGAGCCGAACTGGGCGATCTGGCAGGCCCAGCTTTGTTGATCGGCTGCTGCGCGCAGCTTGGGGCGATCTGGGCATTCAGGACGAGTCTTCCCGGGCCCGCGATGGCTGCATTGGGTCGCTCGTGCAGCTTTCGAAAGACACTCGTCCTCGCATTCGCCGCAGTCTTGACCATCCTCGGTGCGGCTCTTGCTGCGAATGCGTTGCTGCAGGTCGACTTTTCGTCCGCGCAACAGATCCTCCACCCGTTCGTCGGGAGTTGGCTTGGCATCTTGGCGGTAGCCCTGCTAGGCCCCATCGTCGAAGAGGTGATCTTCCGTTGCATCGCCATCGTGTGGCTCTCGTCTTTTTGCCGCGGATGGGTCGCCGTTCTCCTGGCTGCCATTCCCTTTGCGTTCGTCCATGCTTCTTCGGCTGAACATATGCTGTTTGCCTTCGCGGCCGGGGTCACGCTCGGTGCGACCTATCAGTTGTCCGGCTCGATCGTGCCGGGATTGCTGGCCCACGTCTGCATCAATTCCATCGCCCTGAGCCAGGTCATGGGTCATACAGCCTGATCACGGACCTGCTCAGCAAAAAATCCTGGCGCTTGGTGTGTTGCCCCATCGCGCCGTTCTACGGCCGCCTGGTGTGGCTGAACCCCTTCGGCATGGCCTTCCCCGGCGCCTCGGAATCCAGCTGGTTCATGCTGGGCGCGGGCGGGCACACCGTGTGGATCGACCCCGAGCGTGACGCCGTCACCGTGCTGCGCTGGATGGACAACGCAGCGGCGCCGAAGGTGATGCGGGGGATCAGCGAGGGGCTGCGGGCGGCGCGCTGAGCCGTCCGGCCCGACACAGCGTTGCCTGCAGCCTGCGCTGCCGCCGCTACGGGAAAGCCGGGGACTGGCGAGCGAGCGGGCGGGCGCGCCGTCCGTCGCGTCGCGGAGTCTGCAAGCCCACCGCGTTCGGGTGACCCGCGTGCTGCAGCAGGTGCCGAGCTCCGCGCGTCCGGCCCCGAGGCCGGCGGCTCGGGCGGAGCTCCGCAGGCGCAGGATCAGAGGTGCGGGTTCAATCCAACGGCTCGCTCGGGACCGCCGCTCCCGAGTTGGCCCAGCACCAGATCCGCGAAGGTCTGGGCCACGTCCTCCAATTCCCGGCTGCGCTTCGATGCCATGTCGGCGCCGCCCTCACGCGGGCCGTCGATCTCCAGGCAGGCGAGGCCGTGCACGTGAGCCCAGAGGACCGACGCACGAGCTGCTGTGGCGCCTGCGCCGTGCAGGATCGTGTTCAGCGCGTCCAGCTCGGCGCGAGCCTGCCGGGCGGCCTGCACGATCGACGGGAAGCGCTGCGGGTTGCAGGTGTCCGGCCTGAACATCATGCGGAACACCCCGGCCTGAGCGAGCGCGAAATCGACATAGCTGCGGGTCGACGCGATCAGCGCCGCCCGTATGCCGTGCGCCGGCGCCAGCGCGTTGGCCGACCGCAGCCTTGCCGTGAGTTCGACGAAGCCCTCGACCACCAGCACAGCGAGGATCGTCTCGCGATCCTCGAAGTAGTAGTACGGCGCCTGGTGGGTGCACCCGACCCGACGGGCCACCTCACGCATGCTCAACAGGGCCGGGCCGCCCTCGTCGAGCAGTTCACGGCTGACCCGGAGGATCTCGCCGCGCAAGCCGGTTTCGGCCCTGCTTCGGGGTGATGTGCTCGGCGACCCTGCCATCCAGGCAGTCTAGCCGAGTCACCTCCTTGTCCCGGCCCCGCGAACCTGCTTCGCAAGGCTGCCCGATGGGGCTACACCGGAGCCCCGTCGCACGGACGGCCGGCACGAACGCCAGCCGGAGCAGGGTCCCGACGATCAGCCCGCCCACGATGGCGATGGCCATCAGGCCCCAGAACACGCTGGCCGACAGCGCTACCTTGGCGGGGTCACGGCGCCGACCCTGCGCCGGAGTCGCATCGCTGTTGGGCCGGAGCGCTGCAGCGGGCGACTCGCTGAACGCGCAGCACACCCAGTCACATCAACGGGAATCATGCTTTCGCACTGGATCGAAAAAACTGCTTTACTTGTGTGCATCACTTTTATCACCATACTTGACGCTGTCAACTATTCGTCCACGTAGGCCATCACGAGGCCCGACACCTCTGAAGGAAGCAACATGACCCAGATCCCTCAACACGTCCGCGCCCTCGTTTCGGGGGCTGTCCTTCTGTCGGTCGCATGGTTTGCCGTTGCCGCCAGCGCAGCGACCGTCGAAGTGCGAGTGACAGGCCTCGACCCTTCGCAGAGGGGCTCGGTGGGGTGCTGGCTGTTCTCGAGCCCTGCGGGTTTCCCGCTGGAAAGTGCCGATGCCCGCGTGCAGTGGCAGCCCGTCAGCGCGGTAACGGCGGTGTGCCGGTTCCCGGATGTCGCCCCGGGCGGCCACGCCGTCTCCGTCGGGCACGACCTGAACGGCAACAAGCGCGTGGATGTTGACCTCCTGGGGCGACCGAACGAGCCCTGGGGCGTGTCGAACAACGTTCGGCCGACCCTGAGGGCGCCACGCTTCGAGGAAGCCTTGTTCAAGGTCCCCGAGGGCAGCGCCGACGTCATCGTCGAGATCAAGGCTGCCCGGTGACCCCCGATCGGGCGGGCGACCGGCGAGTCCGGGCGCTGTGCCACGCCCGGTGTCGTACCGGCGGACGCACCCGGGTCCACCGGTCCATCTTCAACGGCCCGACCGGCCGGATTCAGGAGTTACCCAGATGATCTACGGCTACATCGTCCGCAAGCTCATTCGCCAGAGCTTCGATCACGTCAACAACCACCGCTGGGACGAGTTGCTGGAAGCCGTCGTCCCGGACATCCATCACCGCTTTGCCGGCGCACACGCCCTGGGCGGCGAACGCCACGACCGCGAAACGCTGCGCCGCTGGTTCGTTCGACTGGGTCGCGTCTACCCGAAGCTGAGGCTCCACTTGAACCGCATCTGGGTGTGTGGCTGGCCCTGGCACACCACAGTCTTCGTGCAATGGGACGCCAGGACGACGCTGCTCGACGGCGACGACTCGTACTTCAACCGCGGCTTGCACGTGATCACCCTGCGTTGGGGCAAAGTGCATGCGATCGATGTGTTCGAGGACACCCAGGAAGTCGCTCGCGGTCTCGCCGTCCAGGCGTCCGCGGGGATCGGCGAGGCGATCGCGGCGCAGATCGTGAGTTGACGACGCCGTTGCCGGCCCCGGGGGCGTCCCGGCTGCGTGCGACCGGCCCCAGGCGATGCAACAGGCGTTGCAGCCCCGCGCAGTCGGCACTTGAAGCAGGCCCGCGCAGCCGGCCAGCAAGGCCGGGCCGTACACCTGACTTGTAACGCTCCAGCGCGTCGGTCGTTGTCCGGAAATCCTCCGCGATGCCGACCATGACCACGACTCGCGCCAGGCCTGCCTCGGCGCGTAGCGTGCAGCAGGCCAGAGGCTACTCAGGGGCAGCGAAACCGGCTGCGGACCTCTGCCTTCCAGTTGACGTCCGGGCCGCCCATCGGACCGTCGCGAGATGGGTCCCGATGCCGACCGGTTTCCCGGCTGCGGCTGCGCCGTGTCTCATCTTGGAGGCCGGCATCCTCCAGTGCGCTGCCGCCGAGCGGTGGCCATCCAAACTCAATTCGCCGGCCCGGCGTGCGGCCGGCGGCGCTGCGCCTGGCGATCAGGCACGCCGCCTTTCGGGGTGAGCCGGTCGAACTCGCCTTCGATGGCCGTCACCACCGTCTGCACGGTCCTAGGTTCACCCGGCTCGATCACGCCGGGTGGCTGGCGCAAGCGGGCATACGCTGGATTGACTCGAGCCGGACCTGGACCGTCCCGGGCGCCTGACCCCAGCCCCCCCCCGGGCCAGCATCGCAGCCCCGGCTGCATCCACCGATGGCACTGCGCGCGCCACCCCGGCACCCGGTGTTGCCCAGGGTACGGGCGGCCACATGGCATCGATCGACACCGAACGCGCCGGTTGGCCAAGGGAAAACCCTGACCTTTCACAAGATCGCATCAACACAACTGCGATCTTTAAACCAGTTTTTTTGCTTAAACCATGTTTACCACTCAATTTTATTCTCTCGTGGTCGACATCCATCAAACCAAGCGGATCAAGCCATCGTGCCGTACCACTCAACCTCGCCGAGCACCGCTGCGTCACAGACCAGCCACCCCCACATCGTGACGATCCGGGTCCCACCTCATGGCGACCCGTCCGGATCGACTCCGCCGACGAAACCTCGGGGCCTGCGCTTGCCCCGGGCCCCATATCAAGGCGGCTACCCCATCCTCTGCCCGCAGCCGAGCGGGTCCATCGCGCCGCCGCACCCGACGAGCGACCGCCTGACGCTGTGCAGTCGAGGCATCGACCCCGTCGTCCGGCGAGAGACAAATTCCCCTCGGCAGGCGCAGCGCCACCCAGCCGAACCCTTCTTCCCCGGGCATTTGCCCACCACCGCCGTGGTAGCGACCGCGGCAAGCCGACACCGCGCCGCAGCCGGCGCGTTCTGACGATCCGACGAACGGAGATTCCGAATCATGCGTAGACTGAAAATACTGCTGCTGCTGCAGCAAGGTGTCCTGGTCGCCTCGTGCGCCTTCCTGATGGCTGTGGCGCTGTACGCCGAAAGCCGGATGTCCAGCGATGCCCAGCGCGCCCTGGTGGCGAAGGACGTCACCGCAGACATCCTTCCGCCGCCGATGTACCTCGTCGAACTTCGTCTGGTCGTCTCCCAGGCGCTAGAGGGAACGCTCCCGGCACGCGAGGCCGCGCAGGCCGTGAATCGCCTCGAAAAGGAATACCTCACCCGCGCCGACCACTGGAAGGAAAACTCGCCCTACGGGTTGGAGAAGGAACTGCTCGGTCAGCAGCACACCAGCGCCCTGGCATTCCTGCAGGCGGTCAAGACCCGCGTGCTGCCGGCCATCGAGTCCGGCAACAAGGCGGTCGCCACCGCCGCACTTGGCGAGGTTCACGCCCTGTACATGACGCACCGCGAGGGCGTGGATGCATCGGTGAGCGCGGCGATGCGCTTCGCCGACGCGTCGGTCGGTTCGCTGGCCGAGACGAACAAGACCGCGACCCTGGTCTCGCTGGGCGGGTTCCTGATTGCCGTGACCATCACCACCGCGCTGTTCCTGTGGGTGCGCAAGGCCGTCTGGCGCCTCATCGGCGACGAGCCCGGGCAGATCGCAGCGGCAGCGAAGCAGGCCGCGGAAGGCGACTTCAGCAACCCGTTCCGCTCGGAGTATCCGGACAGCGTCGCAGGATCTCTCGAACGCATGCGCCAGCAGATCTCGCAGGTCGTGTCCTCCGTGCGAGGCAATGCCGAGAGCGTCGCCAGCGCGAGCACCGAGATCGCCCAGGGCAACATGGATCTGTCGTCGCGTACCGAGCAGCAGGCTGCCGCACTGCAGCAGACCTCCGCGACGATGGAGGAGCTGGGATCGACGGTGCGCAACAACGCGGACAACGCCGGCCAGGCGAACCAGCTCGCCCAGAACGCCTCGCAAGTGGCGGCACGCGGCGGCGAGGTCGTCGAGCAGGTCGTGGCAATGATGAAGAGCATCAATGAAAGCTCTCAGCGCATCGCCGACATCATCGGCACGATCGACGGGATCGCCTTCCAGACCAACATCCTCGCCCTGAATGCGGCGGTCGAGGCAGCCCGTGCCGGCGAGCAGGGCCGGGGCTTTGCCGTCGTGGCGAGTGAGGTGCGCAGCCTCGCGCAACGCAGCGCTGCGGCCGCCAAGGAGATCAAGTCGCTGATCGGCACCAGTGTCGAACGCGTGGACCAGGGGTCGGCCATGGCCGACCAGGCTGGCCGCACGATGAAGGAGGTGGTCGATTCCATCCGGCGTGTCACGGACATCGTCGGCGAGATCACCGCGGCGAGCAGCGAGCAGGCTGCCGGCGTGGCCCAGATCGGCCAGACCGTCGGTCAGATGGACCAGGCGATGCAGCAGAACGCCGCGCTCGTCGAGGAGAACGCCGCAGCCGCTGAGAGCCTGAAGCAACAAGCCAAGATGCTGGTGCAGTCCGTCGCGACCTTCCGTCTGCGGCAGGACGAAGCCGAGTCGCAACAGCCCTTCGTCGACACGGCGGCGGCGGTTTGGACGCCCCCGCCGCGCCAGCAGCCGGCAGTGAGCGCGAGGGGCCAGGCAGCACGCGCCACAGCTGCGGCCGCCACTGCCGACAGCGCCCCCGCGGGCAAGGCGCCTCTGCACCAGCCCCACCAGCCTCAGCCCCTGCCCCAGACCGGCCGGGGTGCTGAGCCGGAAGCAAAGCCGGCGCTGGCAACGACCACCGACCGCTGGGAATCCTTCTGAGTCACGGCCGAGGCCCGACCAACGAGCGGGCCTGCTGTCGACGCCGTGGTTTCGCGTGGCAGAGAACCTCAGCGCACGCGTGGGGTTCTCTGCGCATCGCAGCTTGCGGTGCGTGGTGTCTGCCGGTACGACGCACAGCCATCGGCGCTGCTTCAGATGGGCGACAAAATCACGCCGCCCAGGCAAGCAGGAGTCGGGTCAGGACGAGTCGCGCACAAAGAAAAACGGGCTAGATGCCAAAGCATCTAACCCGTTGTTCTAGAACGCAATGTTCTGGTGCGGCTGGCAGGAATCGAACCCACGACCCCTTGGTTCGTAGCCAAGTACTCTATCCAGCTGAGCTACAGCCGCGAAGCCTCGCACTATAGCAGAAGTTTTGCGAGTCGCCTACTCATGCGCCCAATTCGGCGGCAGCACGATCACACGCGGCGGCGCGGGCTTCGTCGGATTCCGCGCGGGCCAGGGCGGCCAGGCGGCGCCAGGCCTGGCGCCGGGCCTCGGACGGCAGGCCACTGGCACGGGCGGCCTGCTCCAGCATCAGACGCGCCTTGCCCCAGAGCTGCCGCTCGGCGTACACGGTGCCCGCGGCGGCCAGCACGGCGGGCTCGTGGCCGAAGGTCTGGGTGGCGGCTTCCAGGCGGGCCAGCCAGTCCGGGCCGATGCCGCTGCAGGCGCGCGTGAGCGCCAGCGCCACGCGCTCGCGGTCATCCGGGTCCAGCGTGGCCAGGCGGTCCCAGAAGGGGAGCAGCCAGTTGCGGCCTTCTTCGGCCACGCCCAGCGCAGCGGCGCGCTCGGCTGCGCGCGCGGCCACCTGCGGGTCGCGCCGGTCGGCCACATCCAGGCGCTGCCACAGGCTGCGCAACTGGTCGGCGTCGTGCACACCGCGCAGCGCCTCGCCGGCCAGTGAGCGCAGCAGGCCCTTGGCCACCACGGGCGAGAAGGCCTGGTGGTTGGCCAGCAGGCGCGCCGTGTGCAGCGCATCCAGCGGCGCGTTGGCCTGGCGCGCAGCGCGCAGCTTCAGGCGCAACGCCTGCGTGCGGCGCGCCACGCCCGGGGGCAGCTCGGCCAGCAGCGCGTTGGCGCGCGCGGCGTCACGGTCTTCCAGCGCCCACTCGGCGGCCAGCAGGCGCGCGCCGTCGTCGGCGCGGCGCACGCCGCCGGCATCGCGCAGCAGCGCGTTCAGGCGCTCGAGCTCTTCGTCGCGGCGGGTTCGGTCCGACAGGCGGTGCAGGCTGCCGGCGGCCAGCAGGTGCGACAGCACCGCGAATTCGCGGTCGGTGCCCGCGCCGTCGGTGTGCAGTTCGAGCGCCCGGCGCGCCGCCTTGTGCGCGCGGCTGTAGCGGGCGCTGAAGAACTCGGCCAGCGCCTCGCGCAGCGCACCCTGGGCGGCACGCTCGCGGCGCAGAGCGCGCCACTCGCCCGCGCGCTGCGGCAGCGTTACCAGCGTGATCACGGCCTGCGCGGCAAACAGCGCGATGGCGCCGAACGCGAGCAGCGCCAGCACCGCGAGGTTCAGCGAGAGGTCGGCGCGCCAGCCGCCCCAGAAGATGCTCACCAGCCCGTCGTTGCGGCCGAAGGTGACGGCCGCAACCACGGCCGCGGTGGCCAGCAGCACGAGCCAGATGACGTTGCGCATGGCGGCTGCCGCGGCTCTCTAGCGGCCGGCCGTGGCCGCCGCGATGGCCGCCAGCGTGGCGTCGGGGCGCGGCACGCTCACGAGCCGCGCCTGCCCGGACACCTGCCGCACCAGCTCGGTGGCCGATTGCACGCCGCGCGCATTTCGGTCGAAGTAGCGGTCGAGCGCGGAGCGCGCGTCGCGCAGATCGGACTGCGCGGTGTCGAACTGACGCGACAGCAGCGCCAGCCGGGCGTTCAGCAACCTGAGCTTGAGGTTCTCGCGCAGGAAGAAGCTCTGATCCGGTGCGATGAGCATCGCCTCGGGCTGGTCGATGGGGGTCAGGCGCACGAGCGAGCGCACCTCGGACCAGACCTGCTCGCCGATGTCTCGCCAACGGGCGGACCAGTCGGCAGGCGCGGCCGGCGCCGAAGCCGCACCGCCTGCAGCCCAGGCGGCGGCAGCGACCGGGCGCACACGCCGCGGCTCGGGGCGCGCCAGCAGAGGCAGGTCGTCGACCAGGCGGATGGCCTCGTCGAGCCGGATGGTCAGGGCCGCGATGTCCGTCACGGCCACGGCGCGGGTCTTCTCGATGTCGGCGGCGATGGCGCGGCGCACGCGCTCCAGCTGCGGCTGGCTGTAGCGCGCCAGGCGCTCCTCGGCCTGCTTCAGCGCGGCGATCAGCGGCTCGGCGCTACCGGTGATGGCCGTCTGCTGCATGGCCACGCGCAGCGAAGCGTCGACGTCAGACAAGACGTTCTCGTCGCGCGAGCGAGCCACCGACTGCATCAGCTCCTCGATCTGGGTGCGCTGGAACGCCGATTCGGCTACGCGGACTTCCAGCAGCGCCAGCTTGGCGGCCGATTCCTGCGCCACCTCCTGAGCCTGCTTGGCAGCGATGCGCGCCTCGGCGGCCTGGTCGCTGCTGGCCTGCTGGCGCTTGACCAGTTCGGCCTCGACCGACTGCACGCGCGTGTGGGCCGTCCAGGCGATGCCGGCCGCCACGAGCGCGACCACGCCCAGCACCACGACAGGCGCATGGCGCCAGACCGCGGACATCGACACGGTCGGGGAGGCGGGGGGTGGGGTCGCCGCAGCGGCGGCGGGCGCCAGGGGCGGTTCGGGCATCGGGTTCACGGCGATGCAGATTGTAGGGGCGCACCCTGCAGCGCCAGACGCACGGATTCAGCCTCGGGGCCGGTCAGCCCCACCTCGGCGAAACCGGCCTGCTGCGCCGCCTGCGCAATGCGCGGGTGCGTGGCCAGCGCGCGTGCGCCCGCAGGCACGCCCTCAGGCCACAGGGCCTGCAAGTGGCGCACAGCCTCGCTGCTGCTGAAGAGCCAGAGATGGCCCCGCGGGGCCTGTGCCGCCTCTGACAGCACATGCCGGCCCTCGGGTGTCAGCGAGGGCGGCCGACGTGCATAGGCGGCCACGAAGTGCAGCGCGGCACCGGCGCCTCGCAACTGCTCGGCCAGCCAGTCGCGGCCGTCCTCGCCGCGAACCACCAGCACCTCGCGGCCGGCCCAGTCGTCGGTGCGCAGGCGTTCCCAGATGGCTTCCGAATCGAAGGATCCGGCGTCCGGCGCCGGCCCCACCACCAGCGCGGCCGGCAGGCCCTGCGCCATGAGAGCCGCCGCCGTGCCAGGCCCCGGCGCCGCGGCGCGGGTGCCGGGCGGCCAGGCGAGCCCCTGCGGGCGCAATTCGAAGAAGTGCCGGACGGCGTTGGCGCTCACGAAGAACAGCAACGCGTAACGCGGCAGCTCGGCCCAGGCCCGTTGCACCGGCGCCGTGTCAGCCGGCGGCACGATGTCGATCAACGGCAACGCTGCGGCATCGATGCCCCAGGCCCGGAAGCTCGCCACCCAGGCCGCCGCCTGCGCCGCGGGCCGGGTGACGATGACGCGCATCGCGGTGGTGCGGTTCAGGCCGCCGGCAGATAGCCGGCCGCACCCTGCTCGTGCAGGGCGGCGACGGCTCGGGCACCGAGCGCGCGCGCGGATGCGGCGTCGGTCACGGCGGCGTTTACCTTCACCTGCAGCAGCGGGCGCGTCAGCGTGTTCACGTCGCCGAGGGCCGCGCTGAGCTGGAGCTGGTCACCGGCCCAGACGGCGTGTGCCGCAAGCGGCATGCTGCAGCTGCCGCCCAGGCCGCGCGAGACGGCGCGCTCGGCTTCCACCGCCAGCATCGTCGGCATGTGCACCAGCTCGGCCAGGTGGGCGCGCAGCTCGTGGGCGTCCTCCCGCACCTCGATGCCGAGTGCGCCCTGCCCTGCGGCGGGAATCATCAGCTCGGGCTCGAAGCGCGCCCGGATGCGCTCCCCGAGGCCGAGACGCATCAGCCCGGCCGCCGCCAGCACGATGGCGTCGAAGCCGCCTTCGTCGAGCTTGCGCAGCCGCGTGTCGAGGTTGCCGCGCAGGGGCTCGATCTGGATGTCGGGCCGCACCGCCAGCAGCTGCACGACGCGGCGCAGGCTGGAGGTGCCGACCACGGCGCCCTGCGGCAGCTCGGCCAGGGATGCGTAGCGGGGCGAGACCCAGGCGTCGCGCGGGTCCTCGCGCTCGAGCACCGCGGCCAGCACGAAGCCGTCCGGGAGGTCCATGGGCACGTCCTTCAGGGAGTGCACCGCCAGGTGGGCCCGGCCGTCCTCGAGCGCGGTCTCGAGTTCCTTGACGAACAGGCCCTTGCCGCCGACCTTCGACAGCGCCCGATCCAGGATCTGGTCGCCTCGGGTCGTCATGCCCAGCAGTTGCACGGTGCGGCCGAATCGCTGTTGCAGCAGGTCCCGCACATGTTCGGCTTGCCACAGGGCCAGCCGGCTCTCGCGTGTCGCGATGATGGTGTCACTCATGGAGCGCCATTATGGCGACGTGCGGACACTTTCCGGGCACGCCGCTTGCATGCACAATTGGTAACCCAGTTACATCGCCGGGAGCTCCGCATGGCACGCAAGAACAACGCCGCCGACACCGCTTCTCGTGAGGCTGCCGAGAAGAATCGGCCGCTCGTCGAGGATATCCGGTTACTTGGCCGCATCCTCGGGGACGTGATCCGGGAGCAGGAGGGCAAGGATGCCTTCGAGCTCGTGGAGCGCGTGCGGCAGCTCTCCGTGGCCTACCGGCTGAAGGCCGACGCCAGCGCCGGAAGGGTGCTCGACCGCCTGCTGAAGAACCTGTCGGTGGACCAGACGGTGAGCGTGATCCGCGCGTTCAGCTACTTCTCGCACCTGGCCAACATCGCCGAAGACCGCCAGCACGTGCGGCGCCGCCATGTGCACGAACGCGCCGGCCATCTGCAGGAAGGCTCGCTCGCGATGAGCTTCGAGCGCCTGCACCGCGCTGGCCACCGCGGCGCTGACATCGCGCAGGTGCTGCAGAACGCCTACATCTCGCCCGTGCTCACGGCCCACCCCACCGAAGTGCAGCGCAAGAGCATTCTGGACGCCGAGCGCGCCATCGCCGGGCTGGTGGAAGAACGCGACGCCCTGGACAACGACCGCGACCGCGCCGAAAACGAGGGTCTGCTGCGCGCCCGCGTGACGCAGCTCTGGCAGACCCGAATGCTGCGCACCGCGAAGCTGACCGTCAGCGACGAGATCGAGAACGCGCTGTCGTTCTACCAGACCACCTTCCTGCGCGAGATCCCGCGGCTGTACCGCGAGATCGAGCAGGCGCTGCCCGGTCATGCGGTGGCGCCCTTCCTGCGCATGGGCCACTGGATCGGCGGCGACCGCGACGGCAACCCCAACGTCACCGCCGCCACGCTGCGAGTGGCGCTGTCGCGCCAGAGCGAGGTGGCGCTGCGCCACTACCTGACCGAGGTGCACCACCTGGGGGCGGAGCTGTCGATGTCGAACATGCTGGCGCCCGTGACGCCCGCGATGCTGGCGCTGGCCGCACGCTCGCCCGACCACAGCGCGCACCGGGAGGACGAGCCCTACCGCCGCGCATTGATCGGCGTCTACGCCCGCCTGGCCGCCACGCTGGAACTGCTGACCGGCACCGAGGCGCTGCGCCACGCCGTCGCCCCTCAGGACCCCTACGCGAGCGCCGCGGAGTTCGCGGCCGATCTCGACGTGATCGAGGCTTCGCTGCGGTCGCACCATGCCGGCGCGCTGGTGGCGCCGCGCCTGGCCCCGCTGCAGCGCGCGGCGCAGGTCTTCGGCTTCCACCTCGCCACGCTGGACCTGCGGCAGAGCTCAGACCAGCACGAGCTGGTGGTGGCCGAACTGCTGCGCGTGGCGCGGCTCGAGCCCGACTACACCGCGCTGCCCGAGTCCGCGCGCCGGGAACGCCTGCTCGCACTGCTGAACGATGCACGCCCGCTGCGCGTGCGCGGCGCCGAGTACTCGGCCCTGACACTCGGCGAACTCGAGATCTTCGAGGCGGCGCGAACGGCGCTGGCCACGCTGGGCCGCAGCGCCATCCGGCACTGCATCATCAGCCACACCGAGGACGTGAGCGACCTGCTGGAAGTGCTGCTGCTGCAGAAGGAGGCCGGCCTGCTGCGCGGTACGCTGGACGACGACGCAGTGGCCGACCTCATCGTCGTGCCGCTGTTCGAGACCATCGCCGATCTGCGTCAGGCCGAGCCCATCATGCGGGCGTTCTATGCGCTGCCCGGCGTGCTGGGCCTGATGCGCCGCAGCGGCAGCGAGCAGGACATCATGCTCGGCTACAGCGACAGCAACAAGGACGGCGGCTTCTTCACCAGCAACTGGGAGCTCTACCGCGCCGAAGTGGCGCTGGTGGAGCTGTTCGAACCCCTGGAGCGCGAGCACGGCCTCACGCTGCGGCTCTTCCACGGCCGGGGCGGCACGGTCGGACGCGGCGGCGGCCCCAGCTACCAGGCGATCCTGGCGCAGCCCCCGGGCACCGTGAAGGGGCAGATCCGGCTGACCGAGCAGGGCGAGGTCATCGGCGCGAAGTACGCCCACCCGGAGATCGGCCGCCGCAACCTCGAGACGCTGGTGGCCGCCACCATCGAGGCCACGATGCTGCACCCCACGAAGAGCGCGCCCAAGGCCTTCCTGGACGCTGCCGACCAGATCAGCGCCGCCAGCATGGCGGCCTACCGCAAGCTCGTGTACGAGACGGACGGCTTCACCGACTACTTCTTCGCCGCCACGCCCATCCGCGAGATCGCCGAGCTGAACATCGGCTCGCGGCCGGCCTCGCGCAAGGCCACGCGCGCCATCGAGGACCTGCGCGCCATCCCCTGGAGCTTCAGCTGGGGCCAGTGCCGCGTGGCGCTGCCGGGCTGGTGCGGTTTCGGCTCCGCGATCGTGCAGTTCCTGGACGGCGGCGACCGCGACGAGCGGCTCGCGCTGCTGCAGCGCATGCACAGGCAGTGGCCGTTCTTCCGCACGCTGCTGTCGAACCTGGACATGGTGCTGGCCAAGAGCGACCTGCGCATCGCGGCCCGCTACGTGGAACTGGTGGAGGACAAGAAGCTGGCCAAGCGCATCTTCAACGCCATCAAGGCGGAATGGGAGCGCGCCGGCGAGGCCCTGACGCTGATCACGGGCGAGGCGCACCGGCTGCAGTCCAACCCGGCGCTGGCACGCTCGATCGAGCATCGGTTTCCGTACCTCGACCCGCTGAACCACCTTCAGGTGGAACTGCTGCGCCGCTACCGCAGCCAGCGGGAGCCGCTGGCCAGCCAGGAACGGCTGCAGCGCGGCATCCATATCTCGATCAACGGGGTGGCGGCGGGGCTGCGCAACACGGGCTGAGGCAGGGCCGAGGGCGACGGCCCTCAGCCGGTGCCCTGCGCCTCCAGCGCCTGTCGCACGGCGGGCAACTGGCGGCGCGACACCGACAGCCATTCGTCGGCGGGCGCCACGCGCACCGCCCAGCCCTCGCCGTCGGCGTCGGGGTCGGAGCGCTTGACGAGTTCGCGCACGGCCGCGCGGGCCACGAGCGCGTTCCGGTGGATGCGGATGAAGGCATCGCCCAGGCGCTGCTCCAGGTCGGCCAGCGCGTCGTCGAGCACGTAGGTGTGGGAGGCGGTGCGCAGGGTCACGTACTTCAGCTCGGCCTTCAGGATCAGCACCTCGGCCAGCGGCAGGCGCAGCACGCGGCCGCGGTCGCTGACCACCAGCACCGGGCTGTCTTCGGGCGGGCTGGCGCGCACGGCGCGGCGCTGCGCCACGCGCTGCAGCGCGGCCTGCAGACGCTCGCGGCGCACGGGCTTGGTGAGGTAGTCCACCGCATCGAGATCGAATGCAGCCAGCGCGTGCTCGGCGTGCGCCGTGACGAACACCACCGCCGGCGACCCCGGCGCGGCCGCGAAGCGCGACGCAAGTTGAAGGCCGGTCTCGCCGGGCAGCCCGATGTCCAGCAGCACCAGATCGGCCGGCTGCTGCGCCAGCATGTGCAGCGCCTGAGCAGCGTTTTCGGCCTCGCCTGCAACCTCGTGCGGTGGGTCGGCGATGTCGGACAGCAGGCTTCGAAGCCGAACTCGCGCGAGCGCTTCGTCATCGACGATCAGGATCTTCAGCATCACAGGGGGATCACGATGCGTGCGTGGTGCATGCCGCCCTCGCGCCACGTCTCGAACTGCGCGGCCACGTCGTGCAGCAGGCGCAGGCGTTCGCGCACGTTGTGCAGCGCCATGCCGTGGCCCGGCGCAGAGGGTTCGTCGGGGAGCGTGTTGCTGACCTGCACCACGACCTGTCCACGCCGCAGGGCGGCACTGACGGCGACGCGGGCGCCGCCTGGGCAAGGTTCGACGCCGTGGCGCACGGCGTTTTCCACGAGCGGCTGCAGCATCAGCGGCGGCACGCGTGCACGGCCGACACCGGCTTCGATGTCCCAGCGCAGCTGCAAGCGGGGGCCGAACCGCACCTGCTCGATCGCGAGATAGGCGCGCGCCAGATCGAGCTCCTCGTCTAGCGACACGGAAGCGCCGGCATCGGTGAGCGCCATGCGGAAGAGCTGGCCCAGGTTCTCCAGCACCTGCTCGGCGCGGGGCGGGTCCACGCGCACCAGGGCCAGTGCGGTGTTCAGCGCGTTGAAGAGAAAGTGCGGCCGGATGCGCGACTGCAGTTCGGCCAGACGGACGCGCGCATCCACCGGCGCCCAGATGCGGGCGCGCAGGTCCAGCCACGCCCACAGCAAGCCGGCCAGGCCCGCGCCCGCCAGCGTGAGGCCCGCGCCGCGCGCTGGACCCGGCAGGTTGGCCAGGCCCAGCGCCCACAGCGGCGCCGTGCCGGCCCAGGCCGCGCCGGCCCCCAGGCCCAGTGCCACCAGCGCCCGCGTGCCGCCCGCACGCGTGCGCAGCAGCGGCCCCATGGCGCAGACCGTCATCAGCCAGAACAGGGTGCCTGCCAGCCCGGCGAACGCCACGCCGCCCAGCGTGCGCGCCCAGGCGCCCTCGGAAGCCAGCAGCGCACCCGCCAGCAGCACGGCCTGCACGCCCAGCACGGCGCGCAGCGCCAGACCGGGGTGGCAGACATCGAAGGCCGCTGCGGCATGGGCATCGGCGCGCGCACGCTCCTCGGCCAGAGGGTCGAAACGGGAGGCCGCGAAGGTGCTGGTGCCGCCCTCGAGCGGGCGCACGGTGCTGGGCCACACGCTGGCCGGGCGCGTCTCGGAACTGTCGCGCGTGTCGGCGAACGGTGCGTGGTCGGAGACGGGATCGTTGGGCATCTGGCGCCACCGATAATACGGAGTCACTCAAGCACCGCCACTTCAGATGTCCACCAATCCGCTCGCCAACAAGGCCCAGGCCTGGTCCGCCCTGTTTTCCGAACCCATGAGCGAGCTGGTGCAGCGCTACACGGCCAGCGTCGGCTTCGACCAGCGGCTGTGGCGCGCGGACATCGACGGCAGCCTCGCGCACGCCGACATGCTGGCCGCCCAGGGCATCATCGCCGCCCAGGATCTGGCCGACATCCAGCGCGGCATGGCGCTCATCGTCGCCGAGATCGAATCCGGCGAATTCCAGTGGAAGCTCGAGCTCGAGGACGTCCACCTCAACATCGAGGCGCGCCTGACGGAACTCGTCGGGCTGGCGGGCAAGCGCCTGCACACCGGACGCAGCCGCAACGACCAGGTCGCCACCGACGTGCGCCTGTGGCTGCGCTCGGAAATCGACACGCTGGCCCCGCTGCTGGTGGCCATGCAGCGTGCGCTGGTGGAGCTGGCGGCGGAGCACTCCGACACCGTGATGCCCGGCTTCACGCACATGCAGGTGGCCCAGCCCGTGAGCTTCGCGCACCACCTGCTGGCCTATGTGGAGATGTTCGCGCGTGACGCAGACCGCCTGGCCGACGTGCGCAAGCGGGTCAACGTGCTGCCGCTGGGCGCCGCAGCACTGGCAGGCACCAGCTACCCGCTGGACCGCGAGCGCGTCGCGCGGACGCTGGGCTTCGACGGCATCTGCCAGAACAGCCTGGACGCGGTGAGCGACCGCGACTTCGCGCTCGAGTTCAGCGGCTTCGCCAGCATCTGCATGGTGCATGTCTCGCGCCTGAGCGAGGAGATCGTGCTGTGGATGAGCCAGAACTTCGGCTTCATCGACCTGGCCGACCGCTACTGCACCGGCTCTTCCATCATGCCGCAGAAGCGCAACCCCGACGTGGCCGAACTCGCGCGCGGCAAGACCGGCCGCGTGGTGGGCCACCTGATGGGCCTGCTGACCCTGATGAAGGGCCAGCCGCTGACCTACAACAAGGACAACCAGGAAGACAAGGAGCCGCTCTTCGACACCGTGGACACGCTGCGCGACACCCTGCGCATCATGGCCGAGATGGTGGGCGGCATCCGCGTGAAGGCCGACGCCATGGAACGCGCCGCGCTGCGCGGCTACGCCACCGCAACCGACCTGGCCGACTACCTGGTCAAGAAGGGCCTGCCCTTCCGCGACGCCCACGAGACCGTGGCGCACGCCGTGAAGGTGGCGCTGCAGCGCGGCATCGACCTGGCGGAGCTGTCCCTGGCCGAGCTTCAGGGCTTCAACCCCGCCATCGAGGCGGACGTGGCCGACGCACTGACGCTGCAGGGCTCGATGCGCTCGCGCAACGTGGTCGGCGGCACCGCACCCAGCCAGGTGCTGGCGCAGGTGGCGCGCCACCGGGAGCGGCTGGCCGGCTGAACCCAGGGCCGCGGCCCGGCGGCCCAGCGTACTGGCACGCCGCAGCGACGTCAGGCGCCCGGGGCTGCCGCCGGCGGCCGAGCCGCCGATTCATCGCCGAAGAAGCCGAGCAGGATCAGCGCCGCGATGCCGCCGATGGGGAAGAGCAGCACGGCCAGCGCCAGCCAGCCGACCACGGAGCGCTGCAGGCGGTGTGCGGCGATGCCGAGGAAGACCCAGTGAAGCAGCATGCCCACCGCGATGGCGATGCCCAGCAGCGCGGTGCGGGGGATCGACGCCACGGTGGTTTCCACCATCGGCGGCAGGAAGGGCACGATGCTGGCGCAGGACACCACGAGGGACAGGGTGGAGGCGCTGAGCGCGCGCTGCGCGGCGGATTCGGTCATGGCCAGCAAGTCCTGATTCGGCGTTGATGCACATGGTACGTCCAACCGGGCGCGCATGGCGACAATGCCGGCATCACCATGCAAGCCCGCACGCGCTGGATCGCACACCTGGACATGGACGCGTTCTACGCGTCGGTGGAACTGCTGCGTTACCCCGAACTGCTGGGCCTGCCCGTGGTCATCGGGGGCGGCCGGCGCCATCAGCCGCAGGCCGGGCCCGACGGCGCCCGCGTGTTCGCCCGCCTGCGCGACTATGCCGGCCGCGGCGTGGCCACCACCGCCACCTATGCCGCCCGCGACTACGGCGTGCACTCCGGCATGGGGCTGATGAAGGCCGCGCTGCGCGCCCCCGACGCCATCCTGCTGCCCACCGACTTCGAACGCTACCGTCACTACTCGCGCCTGTTCAAGGCCGCGGTGGCCGAGGTCGCGCCGCTGATCGAGGACCGCGGCATCGACGAGATCTACATCGACCTGACCGATGTGCCGGGCGCGCAGGACAGCATGGGCCACGACAGCACTGGCGGCGTGCGGGCGCTGGCACAGGAGATCCGCAACAACGTGAGGCGGGCCACCGGCCTGAGCTGCTCCATCGGCGTGACGCCGAACAAGCTGCTGGCCAAGATGGCGTCGGAGCTGGACAAGCCCGACGGCCTCAGCGTGGTGACGGCGGCCGAGATCCCCACGCGCATCTGGCCGCTGCCGGTGCGCCGCATCAACGGCATCGGCCCGAAGGCGGGGGCGCGGCTGGCCGGCCTGGGCATCGCCACCATCGGGCAGCTGGCCGCCTGCGAGCGCGGCTGGCTGGTGGAGCAGTTCGGCCGCAGCTACGGCCGCTGGCTGCACGAAGCCGCCCACGGCCAGGACGACCGGCCGGTGGCGACGCACCACGAGCCGGTGTCGATGAGCCGCGAGACCACGTTCGAGCACAACCTGCACGCCGTGCGCGACCGCGACGAACTGGGTGCCATCTTCACCCGCCTGTGCGAGCAGGTGGCGGCCGACCTGCAGCGCAAGGGCTACGCCGGCCGCACCATCGGCATCAAGCTGCGCTTCGACGACTTCCGCACCGTCACGCGCGACCTGACCCTGCCGCAGCCGACCGCCGAGGCGGGCACGATCCGCCATGCGGCGGGCCTGTGCCTGAAGCGGGTTGACCTGTCACGCCCGCTGCGGCTTCTGGGGGTGCGCGCCGCTGCGCTGGTGCGGCACGCCAGCGCCAGCCTATGATGGCCGCATGAAACGAAACGCCCTGCCCGGCAAGCTCGCCCTGGCCTTGGCCTTGGCTCTGACCCAGGCCTGCGGGTTGGCTGCGGCGGCCGACCTGCAGGTGACCGTGACCACCGCGTCGGGGCGCCCTGCGCCCGATGTGGTGGTGATGGTCGTCCCGGCGGTGGCCAGCCCGGCAGCGAGCCCGGCTACGGCCAGCGTCACGATCCTTCAACGCGACAACCGCTTCGAACCCTACGTCACGGCCATCCCCGCCGGGACGACCGTGCGCTTCGTCAACCAGGATCGCTACGACCACCACGTGCGTTCGCTGGGCACCGGGCCCATGGGCGCCGTGCCGCCCGCCAAGTCGTTCGAGCTCCGGCTGGCCGGCGTGCAGGCGGGGCCGGCCAAGGCCAGCGCGGACGTCACCTTCGAGGCGCCGGGCAGCGTGGTGCTCGGCTGCCACATCCACGGCTCGATGCGCGGCCACCTGTTCATCTCCGGCACGCCGTGGGTGGCCGTGACCGACGAGTTCGGCCGCGCCACGGTCAGCGGCATGCCCGACGGCGCCGCGGAACTGCGCCTGTGGCACCCGGACCAGCTCACCGGGCAGGCCACGCAGGCACTGCAGCTGAAGGGCTCCGCCAGCGCCAGCGCCACGCTGAGCTTCAACCCGCAGCGTCGCCCCCGGCCACGGCCCAAGGGCGAATACGACTGACGGCTGAGGCCTGCCGCCGACCGCTCGTCAGCGGCTGGGCAGACGCGCCATCCACACCCCGACCGCGAGGCAGATCACCGCGGGCGCCCAACGCCAGGGGCCGGGCATCGTCCACGCAGCCCAGCCGGCGCCACCGGCCATCATCACCCAGGCCAGCACCTTGGCACGCCACGGAATGACGCGGCGGGCACGCCAGGAATGAAGCATCGGCCCGAACCGGCGGTGCGAGAGCAGCCAGTGCTCCCAGCGCTCGCTGCCCCGCGCGAAGCAGAACGCGGCCAGGATCACGAAGGGCGTGGTCGGCAGCAGGGGGAGCACGATGCCGACGATGCCCGTCGCCAGCGCCAGCGCGCCCGCGGCAAGCCACAGGCCACGCTGCCAGCCGGGTCGCTGCAAAGGCCGTGTCATGGCACGATGCTAACGATGATGGCGCCGCAGGGCGTTCCGGGCCGGCATGCCGGTTTGCGCCGCTTCAGGGATTCCACCCCCGCCCGGGCATGCCGCAGTGCGTCATCATTACACTTTGTCAATAAATGTCCCCCCGGAGACCCACCATGAAGCTGCCCCGCCTGCTCCCGATCGCCGCCGTTGCCGCAGTCGCGTTCGCCGCCCTGCCGGCCGCCGCCCAGGACAAGCCCACCGAGATCAAGCTGGCGCACTGGGTGCCGGGCAACCACCTGCTGGCCACCACGGGCTTCATCCCCTGGGGCAAGTCGATCGAGGCCGCGTCGGGTGGCAGCATCAAGGTCACCATCTACCCCGCGCAGCAGCTCGGCAAGGCAGCCGACCACTACGACATGGCGCGTGACGGCATCGCCACGGTCGCCTACGTGAACCCGGGCTACCAGCCGGGCCGCTTCCCCGTCATCGCCGCGGGTGAACTGCCCTTCCTGGTGGACAAGCCGGGCCCGGCCTCGCAGGCGCTGGACGCCTGGTACCGCCAGTACGCCGAGCGGGAGATGAAGGACGTCAAGGTCTGCCTGTCGCACCTGCACGTCGGCACCTTCCACTCCAAGGTCGCACTGACCGACCCGGCGCAGATCAAGGGCATGAAGATCCGCCCGGCGAACGGCACCGTGAGCCAGATGGTCAACGTGCTCGGCGGCACGGCCGTGCAGGTCTCGGCGCCGGAATCGCGCGACGCGCTGGAAAAGGGCGTGGCCGATGCCATCACCTTCCCCTGGAACTCGATCATCAGCTTCGGCATCGACAAGGTCACGAAGTACCACACCGACATGCGCCTGTACGCGGCCGTGTTCGTCTGGGCGATGAACAAGGACTGGTACGACGGCCTGTCGGCCAACCAGAAGAAGGTCATGGACAACCACTGCAACAACGAGTGGGCGGCCAAGGTCGGTGCGGCCTGGGGCGATGCCGAGGACGCCGGCCGCGAGAAGCTGGTCGCCATGGGCGGCCACACGATGGTGCCGATGAGCAAGGCGCAGATCGACAACTGGAAGAAGGCCGTCGCGCCGGTGTACGACCAGTGGGTGGCCGGTGCCGCCAAGACGGGCATCGACGGCAAGAAGGCGCTCGACGACCTGCGCGGGCAGCTGGCCAAGACCGGCGGCGCGTACTGATCCCCTCCCGACGCCGGAAGACACCCACGCCATGAAGCGCCTGCTGGCCGCCACCGAAACGGTGGCGGCCGTTTTTCTTCTGCTGATCGCGCTGCTCACGGCGACCAACGTCGCCTTGCGCGACCTGGTCTCGGTGCAGATTCCCGACTGGTTCGACGGCACCAAGATGCTGATGGCGATCGCGCTCTTCTGGGGCATTGCCGTGACCACCTATCACGCGGGCCACATCGCCGTCGACATCGTCTGGGAGCATCTCAAGCCGGGCGGTCGACGCCTGCTCGACATCGTCGCGGGCATCGTCACGCTGTGCTTCCTGGCGCCGATGGCCTGGATGGTGTTTTCCAAGGTGCTGGCCAGCGGCACGCAGGCCACCTCCGACCTGCGCCTGCCGCTGATGTGGTTCACCTCCATCGCCGCCTGCGGGGCGGTGGCCGGCGCGGTGCTGGCCCTGGCGCGCGTTCTCGAACTGATCCGGGGGCACGACACCCAGGACGACCTCGCCGAAGGGGGTCCCCATGGATCGTGACATGGTCGCCCTGCTGGGCTTCATCGGGATGTTCGCGCTGATGGCGCTGCGCGTGCCCATCGGCGTGGCCATGGGCATCACGGGCGTGGTGGGCTTCGGCACGCTGACGGGGCTGAAGCCGGCCCTGAACCTGCTCGGCAACGTGCCGTTGTCGGTGCTGACCGACTACAACCTGCTCGTCATTCCGATGTTCATCCTGATGGGCGCCTTCGCGTCGCACTCGGGCATGAGCCGGGAACTCTTCGATGCCGGCCGCGCCTGGTTCGGCCACCGCCGCGGCGGGCTGGCCTATGCCAGCATCGCGGCCTGCGGCGGCTTCGCGGCCATCAACGGCTCATCGGTGGCCACGGCCGCGACGATGTCGCAGGTGGCGCTGCCGGAGATGCGCAAGGCCGGCTACGACCCCGGCTTCTCGGCCGGCCTCATCGCGGCCGGCGGCACGCTGGGCATCATGATCCCGCCGTCGACGATCTTCGTGCTGTACGGCATCATGACCGAGGTCGATATCGCCAAGCTGTTCGCAGCCGGCGTGGTGCCCGGGCTGATCGGAGTGCTGTTCTACGTGGCGGTGGTGCAGTGGGTCGCCATGCGGGATCCCTTGCACCTGCCCAGCGGCCGCCGTTACAGCTGGTCCGAGCGCCTGGGCAGCCTGAAGGATCTCTGGGCCGTGGTGCTGCTGTTCGTGTTCGTGCTCGGCGGCATCTACGGCGGCCTGTTCACGGTGCAGGAAGCCTCGGGCGTGGGCGCCACCGGCACGCTGCTGATCGGGGTGCTGCGGGGCCGGCTGCGCTGGAAGCAGATCCGCGCGGCGCTGATCGACTCGCTGCGCGTGTCGTCGGCCATCATGATGATCGTGGTCGGCGCCTTCCTGTTCGGCTACTTCCTCACCATCACGCAGTTCACGCAGAACGCGGTCGACTGGCTCGTCAACCTGCCCGTGGGGGCGTACGGCGTGCTGGCCATCGTGATGCTCGGCTACTTCGTGCTGGGCGCCGTGATGGACGAGCTCGCGATGATCCTGCTGACGGTGCCGATCGTCTTCCCGGCCATGACGCAGCTCGGCTTCGACCCGGTGTGGTTCGGCGTCATTGTCGTCATGGCGGTCACCTTCGGCATGATCTGCCCGCCGGTGGGCATGAACGTCTTCGTGATCAACTCGATCGCGCGCGACATCCCACTCGGACGCATCTACCGGGGCACCATGCCCTTCATCGCGGTCGACCTGGTGCGCCTTGTGATTCTTTGCGCGTTCCCCGGCTTGGCGTTGTGGTTGCCGAAGGTGCTGGGGCTCTAGCCGCAGCAGCGGCCGCAGCCGAAGGCGGCGTCCACCGGCCGATGGCGGCACCCGACAAAGTTTCCGGCCGCGGCGCGCGGCGGCCGGTAGCATCCCCGCAGAGGAGACAAGCATGACCACCATCACCAACATCGAAGACCTGCGCCGCCTGGCCCAGAAGCGCGTGCCGCGCATGTTCTACGACTACGCCGACAGCGGCAGCTGGACGGAGAGCACCTACCGCGCCAACGAGAGCGATTTCCAGAAGATCAAGCTGCGCCAGCGCGTGGCCGTCAACATGGAAGGCCGCAGCACGGCGTCGAAGATGGTCGGGGTCGACGTGGCCATGCCCGTGGCCATCGCGCCCACCGGCCTCACCGGCATGCAGCACGCCGACGGCGAGATCCTGGCCGCGCGCGCGGCCGAGAAGTTCGGGATCCCCTTCACGCTGTCGACGATGAGCATCTGCTCCATCGAGGACATCGCCACCCACACCAAGGCGCCGTTCTGGTTCCAGCTCTACGTCATGAAGGACCGCGCCTTCATCGAGCGCCTGATCGACCGCGCCAAGGCCGCGAAGTGCGGCGCGCTGGTGCTGACGCTCGATCTGCAGATCCTCGGGCAGCGCCACAAGGACCTGAAGAACGGGCTCTCGGCGCCGCCCAAGCTCACCATCGCCAACCTGATCAACCTGGCCTCCAAGCCGCGCTGGTGCCTGGGCATGGCCGGCACGAAGCGGCGGCAGTTCGGCAACATCGTCGGCCATGTCTCGGGCGTCGAGAACATGGGCAGCCTGTCCGAGTGGACGGCCAAGCAGTTCGACCCCGCGCTGAACTGGGGAGACGTGGAATGGATCAAGAAGCGCTGGGGCGGCAAGCTCATCCTCAAGGGCATCCAGGACGTCGAGGATGCGAAGCTCGCGGTGGCCTCCGGCGCCGACGCGCTGATCGTCAGCAACCACGGCGGGCGGCAGCTCGACGGCGCCGAATCCAGCATCAACTCGCTGCCCGGCATCGTGGCCGAGGTGGGCTCGAAGATCGAGGTCCACATGGACGGCGGCGTGCGCAGCGGGCAGGATGTGCTGAAGGCCGTGGCGCTGGGCGCCAAGGGCTGCTACATCGGCCGCGCGTTCCTGTACGGCCTGGGCGCCATGGGCGAAGCCGGCGTCACGAAGACGCTGGAGATCATCCACAAGGAACTCGATCTCACGATGGCGTTCTGCGGCCACACGAAGATGTCGACCGTGGACCGGAGCATCCTGCTGCCCGGCACCTTCCCGACCGCTCCGGCAGTCACTGCAGGGTGAAGCGCGGCGGCGGCACGGTCTCGTAGTCCGCGAAGAGCGTCACCGCCAGCTCGCGCAGCGCGTCGCTGGCGCTCTGGTGCGCCATCACGAGCAGGTCGTGCGCGTAGCGGCGGTCCAGGCACATGCGGCCCAGGTCGACGGACCAGCCGTCCTCGGCCATCAGCCGCTTGAAGCGCGCCAGGCGCACGAGGGGCGCGGTGGCCACCACCACGCAGGGCGGCGCGGGCTCGAATCTGACGGGCATGGGCGGGCGTTTCATCGCAGCTCCTTCCAGTGCCACCGACACCGCGGCGGCTGATGCCATCGTGCGCCCGCCAAGCCCCTGGGCAGCGCGGGATCAGAGGCCGCATCCGGCCTCAGTTCCTGTCAGAGTGTCTTGGTGTCGAAGGTGTTGCAGCCGGCCACGCTGCCGTCCTGCATGCCGCGGCTGAACCAGCGCATGCGCTGCGCACTGGTGCCGTGCGTGAAGCTCTCGGGCACCACCGTGCCCTGGGACTGGCGCTGAAGGGTGTCATCACCGATGCGGGATGCGGCGTTGAGCGCCTCCTGCACGTCGCTCTGGTCGAGCCAGCCCTTGCCCTTCTGGGAATGGTGCGTCCACACGCCCGCCAGGCAGTCGGCCTGCAGTTCCACGCGCACCGACATCGCGTTCATCTGCGCCTTCGGCAGCTTGCCGCGCAGGGCCTCGACCTTCTGCGTCACGCCGAGCAGGCCCTGGACATGGTGGCCCACCTCGTGCGCGACCACGTAGGCCTGCGCGAAGTCGCCCGGCGCGCCCATGCGGCTCGACAGGGTCTGGAAGAACTCGAGGTCGATGTAGACCTTCTGGTCGCCGGGGCAATAGAACGGTCCCATGGCCGACTGCCCGGTGCCGCAGGCCGTGGGCGTGGCGCCGCGAAACAGCACGAGCGTAGGTTCGCGATACGCGCTGCCGCCGGCCTTGAAGATGGCGTTCCAGACGTCCTCGGTGTCGGCCAGCACGGTGGAGACGAACAGGGATTGCGGGTCCTGCGCGGGCGCGCGTGCGGCCGGCGCCTGCGCCGCCGGGCCGGCGTCGATGCCGCCCAGCAAGCCGAGAACGGTGAGCGGGTTGATGCCGAAGACCCAGCCCGCGACCAGCGCGATCGCGATGCTGCCGATGCCGAGGCCGCGCCCGCCGATGCGCGGGCCCATGCGCGGGAGTCCGCCCCCGCCTGCCCCGCCGTCGCCACGCCGATCCTCGACGTTCTCGCTGCGGCGGTGGCCTTCCCACTTCATGGGGCGGTTCTCATGTCTTCGGCAAGGTCACGCCGCGCTGGCCCTGGTATTTGCCACCGCGGTCCTTGTAGCTGGTCTCGCAGACTTCGTCGCTCTCGAAGAACAGCACCTGCGCGCAGCCTTCGCCGGCGTAGATCTTGGCCGGCAGGGGCGTGGTGTTGCTGAACTCCAGCGTGACATAGCCTTCCCACTCGGGCTCGAAGGGCGTCACGTTGACGATGATGCCGCAGCGCGCGTAGGTGCTCTTGCCCAGGCAGATGGTGAGCACGTTGCGCGGGATGCGGAAGTACTCCATCGTGCGCGCCAGCGCGAAGCTGTTGGGCGGGATGATGCAGACGTCGCTCTCGATGTCGACGAAGCTCTTCGGGTCGAAGTTCTTCGGGTCGACGACGGTGCTGTAGATGTTGGTGAAGACCTTGAACTCCGGCGCGCAGCGGATGTCGTACCCGTAGCTGCTCGTGCCGTAGCTGACGATCTTCTGCCCGTCGGGCGACACGCGCACCTGCCCGGGCTCGAACGGCTCGATCATGCCGTGCTGCTCGGCCATGCGGCGGATCCACTTGTCGCTCTTGATGCTCATGTGCCGATTCTAGGAGCCTGCGCTACAGTGTCCACCAAGGAGACCTGCCATGGCCAGCCCATTCCGTTCCGCTGACGACCTGCTGAAGCTCTACGCCGAGTACCACCGCGACCGGCGCAACATCTCCACCCACCTCGTCGGCGTGCCCCTGATCGTGTTCGCGATCGGGGTGCTGCTCGCGAGGCCGTCGTTCGACGTGGCGGGTCTGCCCCTCACGCCGGCCTGGGCCGTCTTCGCGCTGGGCACCGCCTGGTACCTCACGCGCGGGCAACTGGCGCTGGGCATCGCGGTCAGCGCCGCCACCGGGCTGCTGTTCGCCGCCGGGCAGCCGCTGGCGGCCGACGGCACCGCCGGCTGGCTGGGCTGGGGCGTGGGCCTCTTCGCCATCGGCTGGTTGATCCAGTTCGTCGGCCACTACTACGAAGGCCGCAAGCCGGCCTTCGCCGACGACATCGTCGGTCTGCTCGTCGGGCCGATGTTCGTGGTGCTGGAAATGCTCGCGGCGCTGGGCCTGTTCAAGGGGCTGATGGCCGACATCGAGCGCCACGCCGGTCCCACGCACCTGCGCGACCTGGCCCACCCCGCCACGCGATGAGCAACGCTTCCGGGCCGGTGCTCGTGATGGGCGCCGGCACCGTGGGCTGCTTCGTCGGCGGCGCGCTGCAGTCCGCCGGCGCTGACGTGGTTTTCGTCGGCCGCCCGCGGGTGCTCACGGCGCTGAGCAGCCAGGGCCTCACGCTGACCGACCTCGATGGGCGGCTGCAGCAGATCAAGCCCGGCGCACTGTCTCTGCACGAGACCATTCCCCCAGACCTGCGCCCCGCGCTCGTGCTGCTGTGCGTGAAGAGCGGCGGCACGGCTGCGGCGGCGGCCGAACTCGGCGCGGCCTTGCCCGCAGGCACGCCGGTGCTGTGCCTGCAGAACGGCGTGTCCAACGCCGATGAAGGCCGCGCCGCCGCGCCGGGCCTGCATTGGCTGCCCGGCATGGTGCCCTTCAACATCGCAGAACTCGGGCCCGGGCACGTGCACCGGGGTACTGCAGGGCAGCTGGCGGCGCAGGACGACGCCGCGCTGCGCCCCTGGCTGCCCGCCTTTGCCGCCGGCGGGCTGCCTCTGACGTTGCACACCGACATGCGCCCGGTGCTCTGGGGCAAGCTGCTGCTGAACCTCAACAACCCGGTGAACGCGCTGTCCGGGCTGCCGCTGCGGGCGCAGTTGCTGGACGCTGGCTATCGCCGCGTGCTGGCCGCGCTGCAGGTCGAGGCACTGGCTGTGCTGAAGGCGGCAGGCATCGAACCGGCCCGGGTGGGCAGCGTGGCGCCACGCTGGTTGCCCCGCGTGCTGGGCCTGCCGAACTGGCTGTTCAGGCGGCTGGCGAAACGCATGCTGCGCATGGACGACCGCGCGCGCTCCAGCATGGCCGACGACCTGGCACTGGGACGACCGGTGGAGATCGACGCGCTGTGCGGCGCCGTGGTGCGGCTGGCGCAGTCCCAGGGCCGCGATGCACCGCTGAACCGGCGCATGGTGGGCCTGTTCGCACCCGGGGCGGTGCGGCCCGGCACGCCACAGGCGCTGCGGGCGGCGCTCGCGCAGCCCGACACGGCGCAGGCGCCGGCTCGGCGCACGGACACGCCCTGAGCCGGCAGCCGACCGCCGACCGCCGACTGCCGACTGCCGACGGCTGATGGGCCGACGGGCCGACGGGCAAACCAGTCGACCGGCTAGCGCCAGACCTCGGCCGCCACCTCCACCACACGCTCGAGCTTGCGCCACTGGTCGTCCTGCGACAGGGCATTGCCATGGTGCGTGCTCGAGAAACCGCACTGCGGGCTGAGCGCCAGCTGCTCGAGCGGCACCACCTTCGACGCCTCGTCGATGCGCCGCATCAGCGCTTCCTTGGTCTCCAGCTCGCCGAGCTTGGTGGTCACGAGTCCGAGCACCACGGTCTTGCCCTTTGGCACCGAGCGCAGCGGCTCGAAGCCGCCGGCGCGCTCGTTGTCGAACTCCATGAACCAGCCGTCGACGTCGGTCGAGAACATCGCCTCGACGACCGGGTCGTAGCCGCCCTCGGCCACCCAGGCACTCTTGAAGTTGCCCCGGCAGGTGTGGATCGTCACCGCCATGTCGGCGGGCCGGTCACGCAGGGCGGCATTGATGGTTTCGGCGTAGCGCCGCGGCAGCGCTGACGGGTCGTCGCCATTCGCGCGGCACGTGGCCTGGATCTTCGGGTCGCACAGGTACGCGAAGGTGATGTCGTCGAGCTGCAGGTAGCGGCAGCCGGCATCGGCGAGGTGGCGGATGGCCTCGCGGTACGCGGCGGCGACATCGTCCCAGAAGGCGTCGAGATCGGGGTAGATGGCCTTGGAGATCGCTGCCCGGCCGCCGCGCAGGTGCAGCATCGACGGTGACGGGATCGTCATCTTCGGCGTGGCCGTGGTCACGGACTTCAGGAACGCGAAGTGGTCGGCCATGATGGGCCGGCTGCAGGCCACCTTGCCCGTGACGGTGGCGATGGGCGGCTGCTCCGACTGGCCTGCGATCTTGAACTTCGGGCCCGAGTTGTCCTGCAGATGCACGCCGTCGAGCTGGCCCAGGAAATCGAGGTGCCACCAGTCGCGGCGGAACTCGCCGTCGGTGATGCCCTGCAGGCCGATGTCCTGCTGGCGCTGCACGGCTTCGCGCACGGCGCGGTCCTCGGCCTGGCGCAGGGTGTCGGCATCGATCTCGCCGGCTTTCCAGCGGGCGCGCGCGGCGGCGAGCCAATCGGGGCGCAGCAGGCTGCCGACCTGGTCGGCGCGGAATGGTGGCTTCATGCGGCGTGTCTCCTTCGTGATTCGAGGAGACGGAGTCTAGGCCGAGCTCAGCCCGAGACGACGCGCACGGCAGGCCGTTGCGGCTCGGGTTCGGAATCGAAACGCTCGAAGCCCGTGTAGCAGAGGAAGTGCCGGTTCGATGCGCGGCCGAAGAGCGTCATGCCCAGGCGGGACGCCATCTCGTGGCCCATGGCCGTGACGCCGTTGCGCGAGACGATGATGGGCACGCCCAGCTGGGCCGCCTTCATGACCATCTCGCTGGTCAGGCGGCCGGTCGTGTAGAACGCCTTGTCGCCGCCATCGACCCCGTGCATGCCCATCCAGCCGGCAATGCTGTCGATGGCGTTGTGGCGCCCCACGTCCTCGACGAACATCAGCATCTCCGCGCCACGGAACAGAGCACAGCCGTGCACGGAACCGGCCTTGCGGTGGATGCTGTCCTGCTGGCGCATGGTCTCGAGCATGCGGTGCAGCGTGCTCTGCCGGATCCGCGCGTCGGCCGCGCTCGGCAGCCGGATGCCGTGCACCTCGGTGAGCAGGTCGCCGAAGACCGTGCCCTGGCCGCAGCCGGTGGTGACCACGCGCCTGGACGTGCGCGCCTCGATGTCGGTGACACCCGCGTGCGTCCTGACGGCGGCGGCGCCGACGTCCCAGTCGACCGTGACCGACTCGACCTGCTCCACGCGCTCGATCAGCCGCTGGTTGAGCAGGTAGCCGAGCACCAGCAGTTCGGGCATCGCGCCCAGCGTCATCAGCGTGACAAGTTCGCGCTTGTCGACGAAGACCGTCAGCGGGCGCTCCGCAGGGATGTGGATCGGCCGCCGCTCGCCGTATTCGTCGAGGATGATGATCTCGCGCAGCAACTCGCCGCGCGCCTGCGTCAGGCGCGGCGCGCCCCGCACCAGGGGCCGTGGGGCCGCGGTGGGCTGGGGCAGCGGAAGCGCTTCACCCGGAACGGACATGGCCGAGGCTTACTTCTTCGCCGGTGCAGGGGCCGCCGGCGCTGCAGGCGCTGCAGGCGCCGCAGGGGCGGCCGCGGTCACGGCAGGAGCCGATGCGGCGGCAGGCGGCGCGTACACGAAGGGGCCGGGGTCGGCGCAGGGCGGCGTGGTCGTGGCGGGCTTGGTTTCCTTGCCGGCCTTCTTGGCGTTGGCGTAGTAGGCCGCGGCCACCTGCTCCATGCTCTTGCAGAGCTTGTAGCCGTCGACCTTGCCGCCGTGCGCCGTCTTGGCGGCGGCCTCGGCCGCCTTGGCCTTGGCTTCATCGCTGGGCGGCGGCAGCTTGGCGAGTGCATTGGCGCCAAAGGCCGCGAGGGCGATGGCCAGGAGGATCTGCTTGTTCATGCTTGTGTGCTCCTGCGGGTTCAGACCCCGGCGCCAGCGGCAGTGCCGGTGGGCTCGCTCGGGGTCGAACGCTGTGCCGGGATCTTGCCGGCCTTGACGTCGCGATACCAGTACTCGTGATGCTCCTGGGCCCAGGATTCGTCCACATAGCCGGTGCGCATCGCAGCGTACGCGCCCTTGGCGCCGATGGTGCCGAGGTAGATGTGGCCGATGAACATCGTCATCATGAGCACGGTCGCCGTCGCGTGGATCATGTGGGCGATCTGCATGTCGCCGCGCGTGAACGCCATGCCCGGGATGATGTCGTCCAGCACGAACCCGGAGCCGATGGTGAACGCGCCGAGCAGGAACACGCCGCCCCAGAACAGGACCTTCTCGCCCGCGTTGAATCGGTGCGAAGGGATGTGCTCACCGTTGAAAAGCCCGCCTCCCTTGGCCAGCCAGGCCAGATCGTCCTTGCTGGGCAGGTTGTCCTTCACGAACGTGACGAACACGATGATCAGCGAGACCGCGAACACCGGGCCGGCGAAGTTGTGCAGGTTCTTCAGCGCGTAGGTGAGGTAGCCGAACAGCGTGCCCCCCAGCACCGGCAGCAGGAAGAACTTGCCGAAGGCCATCACGATGCCTGACACCGCCAGCGCCACGAACGCGATGGCGTTGGACCAGTGAGCCGCACGCTCCAGCGGCGTGAAGCGCTCGATCTTGCGGCCGGTCTCGGCGCCATGCACCTCCAGCGGGCCCTTGACCTTGTAGTGCAGACCCACGGCCACCAGCATGATCAGCAGCAGCGCGCCGCCGTAGGGGATGAGCCAGTTGTTGCGAACCTGCCGCCAGGCCTCGCCCGCGGTGGTGAAGCGCGACCCGGGGTACTGCGTGAAGCCCTGGATCAGGATGCCCTTCTCGGCGCCCGGCAGGCTGACATAGCCTTGCTGGGTGCTCGATTCGCGCACGCCGCGCCAGAATGGCGCGTTGTTGCCCGGCTGCGTCTGGCCGCGCTGGGCGTTGGTCTCATCGGGCTTCGGCTCGGCCGGCGCCACGAAGCCTGCGGGCGGGCCTGCGGGTGCGGCGGGTGCTGCCGGCGCGGCAGGCGCCTGGGCCATGACGGCACCGGCACAAGCCAGGGCAGCCAGCGCCAGCAGGCGGTGGGTCCATTGCTGTAGCGTGCGCATGGGCGCCTCCTCAGCCCGCACCGCTGGTGCGCTGGTACTCGTTCTGGCCCTGCTGGGTGCGCGTCTTCATCTGCGTCTCCCAGCTCCCCTGGTCGCCCTGCTTCCAGCCCGGCGCGGAGTAGCCGTTGTCCGTGCCCTTGAAAGAGGCCTCGGCAGGCTTCTTCGCGGCGCCGAGTTCCTGCGGCTTGTCGCCGCAGGCGCCCAGCATCGCCAGGGCCGCCGCGGCCACCAGCGTCAGCGCGAGGCGGCTCATGACTTCTTCCCTTCGGCCGGCTTGCCGTAGGCGGTGCCCCAGCCCCAGACCTCGCTGCCCTTGCCCCGGGTGAGCACCCGGGTGCGGAAGATGTCGGCAACGACGTCGCCATCGCCACCCAGCAGGGCCTTGGTCGAGCACATCTCGGCGCAGGCCGGCAGCTTGCCTTCGGAGAGACGGTTGCGGCCGTACTTCTCGTTCTCGGCCTCGCTGCCGTTGGCCTCGGGGCCGCCGGCGCAGAACGTGCACTTGTCCATCTTGCCGCGCAGGCCGAAGGTGCCGTTGCTCGGGAACTGCGGCGCGCCGAACGGGCAGGCGTAGCTGCAGTAGCCGCAGCCGATGCAGACGTCCTTGTCGTGCAGCACCACGCCGTCGTCGGTGCGGTAGAAACAGTCGACCGGGCAAACGGCCATGCAGGGCGCGTCACTGCAGTGCATGCAGGCCACCGAGATGCTCTTCTCGCCGGGCAGGCCGTCGTTGAGGGTGACGACCCGGCGGCGGTTCACGCCCCAGGGCACGTCGTGTTCGGCCTTGCAGGCCGTGACGCAACCGTTGCACTCGATGCAGCGTTCTGCGTCGCAGATGAATTTCATGCGGGCCATGAGTGTTCCTTAAGCCGTGGCTCGTTCGATCTGGCAGACCGTGGTCTTGGTCTCCTGCATCATCGTCACGCTGTCGTAGCCGTAGGTTGTGGCCGTGTTGACCGCCTCCCCGCGCACCACGGGCATCGCGCCCTCCGGGTAGTACTGGGCCAGGTCGATGCCGCCCCAGCGGCCGGAGAAGTGGAACGGCAGGAAGACGGTCTCGGCGTCCACACGCTCGGTGACCATCGCCTTGACGCGGATGCCCTTGAAGTCGGGCAGGGCCTGCATGGTCGGCGTCTTGACCCAGACGTACTCGCCGTTGCGGATGCCCCGGTCGTTGGCGACCTTCGGGTTGATCTCGACGAACATGTCCTGCTGCAGTTCGGCCAGCCAGGGGTTGGAGCGGGTTTCCTCGCCACCGCCCTCGTACTCGACGAGCCGGCCGCTGGTCATGATCAGCGGGAAGGTCTTGCCGATGTCCTTGTTCTTCTCCTGCACCGACTTGTAGAGCGTCGGCATGCGCCAGAAGCCCTTCTTGTCCTCGTGCGTCGGGTACTTGGCCACCATCTCGGGGCGGGTGCTGTACAGCGGCTCACGGTGCTGCGGGATCGGGTCGGGGAAGTTCCAGACGACGGCACGCGCCTTCGCGTTGCCGAAGGGGTGGCAGCCGTGCACCTGCATCGCCACGCGGATGATGCCGCCCGACGGGTCGGTCTTCCAGTTCTTGCCTTCGGCAGCCTTCTGCTCGGCTTCGGTCAGGTCGCCCCACCAGCCGAGCTTCTTCAGCAACAGGTGGTCGAATTCCGGGTAGCCCATCGTGAGGTCGGCGCCCTTGCTGTGCGAGCCGTCGCCGGCCAGCAGGGATTCACCCTCGCGCTCGACGCCGAAGTTCGCGCGGAAGTTGCCGCCACCGTCCATGACGTGCCTGGAGGTGTCGTACAGGTTCGGGCTGCCCGGGTGCTTGAGCTCGGGCGTGCCGTAGCACGGCCACGGCAGGCCGAAGTAGTCGCCGTCGAGCTTGTAGCCGGTTTCCTTGTCGATGCCGCCCTTGGCACGCAGGGTCTTCACGTCGAAGACATGCATGTTGCGCATGTGGGCCTTCAGGCGCTCGGGGCTCTGGCCCGTGTAGCCGATGGTCCAGACGCTCTTGTTGATCTCGCGCAGGATGGACTCGGCCTCGGGCTCGTCCATGCCGCCCTTGCCCTTGACCATCTTGTAGTTCTTGACCAGCTCCTTGTCGAAGCCCAGCTTCTGCGCCAGCTGGTACATGATCATGTGGTCGGTGCGGCTTTCCCACAGCGGGTCCATGACCTTCTCGCGCCACTGGATGGACCGGTTGGAAGCCGTGCACGAGCCGGCGGTCTCGAACTGCGTCGTTGCCGGCAGCAGGTAGACGGCGCGGTTCGGGTTCATGTCCTCGGCCTTGCCGGGCATCGCGGCCATGGCGGCGGTGGCGCTCGGGAACGGGTCCACCACGACCAGCAGGTCGAGCTTGTCCATCGCCTTCTTCATCTCGAGACCGCGGGTCTGCGAGTTGGGCGCGTGGCCCCAGAAGAAGACGCCGCGCAGGTTGCTGTCCTGGTCGATGAGCTCGTTCTTCTCGGTCACGCCGTCGATCCAGCGCGACACCGTGATGCCGGGCTTGGTCATCATGCCCGGCGCGTAGCGCTTCTTGATCCACTCGAAGTCCACGCCCCAGGTGGCGGCGAAGTGCTTGAAGGAACCTTCGGCCAGGCCGTAGTAGCCCGGCAGGGAATCGGGGTTCGGGCCGACGTCGGTGGCGCCCTGGACGTTGTCGTGGCCGCGGAAGATGTTGGTGCCGCCGCCGCTCATGCCGACGTTGCCCAGCGCCAGCTGCAGGATGCAGGAAGCGCGGACCATCGCGTTGCCGATGGTGTGCTGGGTCTGGCCCATGCACCACACGACGGTGCTCGGGCGGTTCTTGGCCATGGTCTCGGCGACCAGCAGGCAGGTGGCCTCGTCGACGCCGCAGACCTCCATGACCTTGTCGGGCGTCCACTTGGCCAGCACGTCCTCACGGACCTTCTCCATGCCGTAGACACGGTCCTCGAGGTACTTCTTGTCTTCCCAGCCGTTCTTGAAGATGTGGTGCAGCACACCGAACAGGAAGGGAATGTCGGTGCCCGAGCGGATGCGGACGAAATGGTCTGCCTTGGCCGCCGTGCGCGTGAAGCGGGGGTCGACCACGATCATCTTGCAGCCGGTTTCCTTGGCGTGCAGCATGTGCAGCATGGACACCGGGTGCGCCTCGGCGGCGTTGGAGCCGATGTAGAGCGCCGCCTTGGCGTTCTGCATGTCGTTGTAGGAGTTGGTCATCGCACCATACCCCCACGTGTTCGCCACGCCGGCCACGGTGGTGGAGTGGCAGATGCGTGCCTGGTGGTCGCAGTTGTTGCTGCCCCAGAAGCTCATCCACTTGCGCAGCAGGTAGGCCTGCTCGTTGTTGTGCTTGGACGACCCGACCACGTAGACGGAGTCCGGGCCGCTCTGCTCGCGCAGGGCCAGCATCTTCTTGCTGATCTCGTCGAGCGCCACATCCCAGGAAATGCGCTGGTACTTGCCGTTCACCAGCTTCATCGGGTACTTGAGGCGGTACTCGCCGTGGCCGTTCTCGCGCACGGCAGCGCCCTTGGCGCAGTGGGCGCCCAGGTTGATGGGCGAGTCGAAGACCGGCTCCTGGCGCACCCAGACGCCGTTCTCGACGACGGCGTCGATGGCGCAGCCGACCGAGCAGTGGCCGCAGACGGTGCGCTTGACTTCGATCTTGCGACCGCCGTCCTTGGGGGCGTCGGCGGCCTGCGCCTTCTTCACCAGCGTGAGCTGCGATGCGGCGATGCCGGCACCGACGCCCAGGCCGGAGCGGCGCAGGAATGCGCGCCGGTCCATCGTGGGTACGGCTCGCGACAGGCCGTGCGCCAGATGGGACACGAGGCCGGAAACGGGGGCGCCGGACGGGCCGGCCTTGCGGGTCAACAGCATGATGTCTCCTGGGCTCTCAGACCTTGGCCGTCTGGTAGTAGCGCAGCACGTGCTGCGTGACCTGGTAACGCCCGTCGGCGTCCGGCGGCTCGGCGCCGGCATCGGCCACCTGGGGCGGCGCGGTGTCGGCCAGCGGCAGCACGGCGGCGGCAGCCGCCAGCGCGCCCGCCGTACCGGCACCCGCGAAAACGCGGCGTCGCGAGAGCAGCTTCGAGGAATCCTGGTCCATGGTCGGTCTCCGGCAGTGCAGCCCATGCACGGGCATGCATATTCACTGCGTATTAGCCCTCAGGGACGTCAGGGTTTCAATAGGGTGTGTCGGGAGACTTTTGCGACAAGTTGTCGCAGCGTGCGACAACTCGTCGTTGGCGGCCGGGATCATCCCTTGCAGGCGGCATGAAGCACCGCCGGCGCCTAGAATCGCGCCCTCCTTCGCATCCTGCACGCACCGACCTCATGAGCGAACGACCCCGCCTGACCGTCGCGGTGCTGATGGAGCGCCGGCGCCAACCCAGCCAGTGGGAAGACTGGCGGTTCCGCGTCGCCGAGGTCACGCTGGACGCCGGCGGCTTCGGCAGCGAGCCCCGGCTGCTGCGCGACGACGGCGACACCGCGCAGTGGCTCTACCCGGGCCTGCAGGTGGCGCTGTACCGCGACGAGGCCGAGGGCTACTACCTGAATCTCAGCACCGGGCAGCCCGTGTGGTTCGTGATGTGGCGCGTCGACGAGACCGAACCGCCGGTGCCGCGCCCCGAACTCGTCACGGTGTCCTACAACGAGGCCGGCCGCCTGCTCGACGCGCAGGAGCGCGTCGACAACCTGCCGCTGCCCGACGACGTGCGGGCGGGCCTGCAAGCCTATGCCGACGAGCACTACCGCCCGGAGCCCAAGCGCCGCCAGCGCCCGGCGTCCTTCCGCACGCCGGAGCAGCGCTGAAGGCCATGGCGAGCGCGGACGACAGCGGCTTCCTGTCGCGCTGGGCACGGCGAAAGGCGCTCGCGCGTCAGGGCGTGGCCGCCGAGGAACCCGCGCTGATGGCCGCGGTGACGTCGCCTGCCGTTGCGCTGCCGGCCGGGGGGCAGGCCACCGTGCTGACAGCCCCGGTGGCCGGGGCGTCAGTAAAGACCGAATCACGGCAGGCCACCGACGCGCCCGCCGCGGAACCCCATGCGTTGGCCGGCGAGCCTGTGCCGCCCGGCCCCACGCTGGAGGATGCCCAGGCGCTCACCACCGAGTCCGACTTCAGCCGCTTCGTCCGGCCGGATGTCTCGTCCGAGGTGAAGAACGCCGCGCTGAAGACGCTGTTCACCGACCCGCACTTCAACGTGATGGACGGGTTGGACATCTACATCGACGACTACAACAAGTTCGAACCCATCACGCCGTCGATGCTGCGCATGATGACGCAGTCCAAGGCGCTGAACCTGTTCGACGACGAGCCCGGGCCGGCGCCCTCGCCCGCGCTCGATACCGCCCGCGAAGCCGCCCCCGAAACCGCGCCGAACATCGCTTCCGAGACCGCCTCCGGGACACTGCCGGAGTCCGGGCTCGACCCCGCCGCCGCCCCCGCGGAAACCTCCGCCACCACCGACCGCCCCGCACCCGATGAAGACCCTGATCTGCGACTGCAACCGGACGATGCCGCTGGACCGGACGGCCCTGGCCCAGGCCCTGGCGAAGACGCCGGGCGCCAGCCCTGACGGCCTCGACACGCCGCTGAGCGTGCTGTGCCGGCGCGAGGCGCCGGCCTTCCAGCGCGCCGCCAAGGCGACGGCCGCCACGGCCGAACCACTGCTCGTGGCCTGCACGCAGGAGCAGCGCCTGTTCGTCGAGCTGAACGCGCAGACCGAAGGCGCCGCCAGCCTCGAGGAACGCCCCATCCGCTTCGTGAACATCCGCGAGACGGGCGGCTGGTCGAAGGACGCGCGCAGCGCCACGCCCAAGATCGCCGCGCTGCTGGCCGCCGCGCAGCTGCCGCAGCCCGAACCGGTCTCCACCGTGAGCTACCGCTCGGCCGGCCGCTGCCTGATCGTCGGCCCGGCGGCGGCCGCCGAGCAGGCCGCCGCGCTGCTGGCAGACAAGCTCGACCTCACACTGCTGGTCACCGACGGCCCCTTGCCGCAGGCGCGTGAGCGCGTGGTGCACCGCGGCCGCATCAAGGCCCTGAAGGGCTGGCTGGGCGCCTTCGAAGCCGAGTGGGAGAGCCACAACCCGATCGCGCTGGACCTGTGCACGCGCTGCAACGCGTGCATCGACGCCTGCCCGGAAGGCGCCATCGACTTCTCCTACGCCGTCGACCTGTCGAAGTGCCGAAGCCACCGCGACTGCGTGCGCGTGTGCGAGGCGCCGGGCGCCATCGACTTCGGCCGCGCGGCCGAGACGGCAGCCGAAACCTTCGACCTCGTGCTCGACCTGCAGCGCACGCCATCGCTGACGATGCACCAGCCGCCGCAGGGCTACTTCCACGCCGCCGACGCGGTGGCGCTCACGAAGGCCGTGATCGAGCTGCGCGACGCCGTGGGCGAGTTCGAGAAGCCCAAGTTCTTCAAGTACCAGCAGAGCCTGTGCGCGCACAGCCGCAACGAGCAGATCGGCTGCACCGCGTGCATCGACGTCTGCTCGGCGCGCGCCATCCGCAGCGACTCGTCGCTGAAGGGCAAGCTGCAGGGCAAGGCGCCGCGCATCGCCGGCGCCCCCGCGCAGCCGCGGCCCGTGGGCGGCGGCATCTTCGTCGAGCCGCACCTGTGCGTGGGCTGCGGCGCCTGCAGCACCGTGTGCCCGAGCGGCGCCCTCACCTACGGATACCCCGGCCCGGCCGACCAGGGCCGGCGGCTGCGCACCATGCTGACGGCCTACGCCGCCGCGGGCGGCAAGGACGCCGCCCTGCTGCTGCACAGCGAGAAGGCCGGCACGCGCCTGATCGAGGAACTCGGCCGCGCGGCGCGCGTCGACAAGAGCGTGCGGGGCGTGCCGGCGCGGGTGCTGCCCGTGTCGCTGTGGCACACGGCCAGCGTCGGCCTGGACCTGTGGCTGGCGGCCATCGCCCAGGGTGCCTCGCAGGTCTGGCTGCTGCTCACCGACGAAGAGGCGCCCGAGTACCGCAGCGCACTCGCAGAGCAGATGTCGGTCGCGCAGGCCATCGTCAACGGCCTCGGCTACAGCGGCACCCACTTCCGCCTGATCGAGGCGCGCGACGCACGAGACCTGGCGCACCTCGATGCCGAGCTGGCCGCAGCCCCGGCGCAGGGCCCGGCCCGGGCGGCGTCGTTCGCGGTGCAGGCCGACAAGCGCGCCACGCTCGACCTGGCGCTCGACCACCTGCTGGCGCAGGCCCCTGTGGCCGTGCCGGAAGCCATCGCGCTGCCGGCCAGCGGCTCGCCCTTCGGCACGCTGAAGGTGAACACCGACCGCTGCACGCTGTGCCTGTCCTGCGTGGGCGCCTGCCCCGAGAAGGCGCTGGCGGACAACCCCGAGAAGCCGCAGCTGCGCTTCATCGAGAAGAACTGCGTGCAGTGCGGCCTGTGCGCGAGCACCTGCCCCGAGGACGCGATCACGCTCGAGCCGCGCCTGTGGCTGGCCGACGCCGGCAAGGCGCGCAAGAGCCTGCGCGTGCTGGCCGAGATGCCGCCCTACGCCTGCATCCGCTGCAGCAAGCCATTCGGCACGCTGCGCGCGATCGAGAACATGATCACCAAGCTAGCCGGTCACTCCGCCTTCCAGGGCGCGGCGGCCGACCGGCTGAAGATGTGCGGCGATTGCCGCGTGATCGACCTGCACACGAATCCGAACGAAGTCCGGATCACGGATCTCTGACCATGAGCGACCTCACCGCACTGTCTTTCGCCAGCGCCGACCACAGCGAGGAACTGGCCCGCGCCGAGCTGTACGGGCTGCTGTCCCGGCTCTGGATCGCCCCGCCCGACGAGCCGCTGATGGCGCAGTTCCGCGTCGCGGTAACGCAGTCGCCTGAGGGCGGCCTGCTCGAAGCGCCGTGGCAGGATCTCGTGGCCGCGCTGCGCGCCGTCACGGTGGCCGAGGCGGCCGCCGAGTACGAGGCGCTCTTCATGGGCATGGGCAAGCCGGAGGTCTTTCTCTACGGCAGCTACTACCTCAGCGGCTTCCTGAACGACAAGCCGCTGGCGGTGCTGCGCGCGCACCTGGACACGCTGGGCCTTACGCGCGACGAGGCTCGCTTCGAGACCGAGGACCACGTGGCTTTCGTGTTCGAGGTCATGCGATGGCTGATCGCCGGCGACGACGTCTCGCTGTGCAACCTGGAGCAGCAGCGCCGCTTCTTCCGCGCTCAGGTGCAGCCCTGGGTGGAAGGCCTGTGCGATGCCGTCCAGGCGCACCCGCGCGCGGTCGTGTGGGCCGCGCTGGCAGGTTTCACGCGAGCCTTCATCCAGGTCGAGACGCAGGGCTTCGACCTGCTGGAGGCGTGATGATCCCGATCGGACAGATCACCGGCCTCATCCTGGCCGGAGGACGCGGCAGCCGGATGGGCGGCGTCGACAAGGGCCTGCAGAACCACCTGGGCATCCCGCTGACGCTGCACGCGCTGCTGCGCCTGCAGCCGCAGGTGGGCGAACTGATGATCAACGCCAACCGCAACCTCGGCGCCTACGAGGCCCTGGGCGCGCCGGTCTGGCCCGATGCCCTGCCCGACTATCCCGGCCCCCTGGCGGGGCTGATGGCGGGGCTGGAACGCTGCGAGACACCGTTCCTCGTGACCGTGCCGTGCGACACGCCGGACTTCCCCGAGGACCTGGTGGGCCGCCTGGCGCAGGCCCTGGAGGCCGAGGACGCCGACATCGCGATGGCCGCCACGCGCGAGGAAGGCGAGCTGCGCACGCAGCCGGTGTTCTGCCTGCTGCGCAGCACGCTGATGGAAGACCTGGTGGCCTACCTGCAGGCCGGCGAGCGCAAGATCGACCGCTGGACGGCGCGCCACCGCGTGGCGGTGGTCGAGTTCCCGGACGCGGCCGCTTTCTTCAACGCCAACACCATGGCCGAACTGCAGCAGTTGCAGCAGCCACCGAAGGCGCCGCCGGCTGGGCAGGCCGGTCAGGTGGGTCAGGTGGGACGGGTGGGACAAACGGATCAGGCAGATCCGGCACAGGCGCCCCGGCCGCCGCATGACCGCTGAAGACGGCGAACGCTGGCCGAGGGCCGTGGTGCTCGTCGTCGACGACGAGCCCGGCATGCTGCACTTCCTGGAAAAGGCGCTGGCGCCGCGCGTGGCACGCGTGCTCACGGCCGGGTCCGCCGAGGACGCGGAGACGCTGCTGCGCCAGCACCATGTGGATCTGGTCATCCTGGACATCGCGCTGCCAGGCAAGAACGGCATCCAGCTGCTCAAGGACCTGAGGGCGCAGGGCGTCGCGGCAGAAGTGGTCCTGATCACGGCATTCGCCGACCTGGAGACCGCCATCGAGGCGCTGCGCGCCGGCGCCGGCGACATGCTGCTCAAGCCCTTCCGCGTGACGCAGGTGCTGGGCGCCGTGCGCCACGGACTGGAGCGCGCGCAGCTGCGGCGCGAGAACTGGGTGCTGCGCCGGGCGCTGCAGCAACGCACGCCGCCGGCCGACGGCCTGGTGGGAAGCTCGCTGGCCATCCGCGGCCTGCAGGCGGCGCTGCACCGCGTGGCCCTGGTCGATTCCACGGTGCTGCTGACCGGCGAATCCGGCACTGGAAAGGAGCTGGCCGCGATGGCGCTGCACCGGCTGAGCCCGCATGCGAACGCGCCCTTCGTGCCGGTGAACTGCGCCACCACCGCGCCGGCGCAACTGGAGGCCGAGCTCTTCGGCCACCATGGTGGCGAAGGACTGTTCCTTTACGCGCAGGGCGGCACGCTCTTCCTGGACGAAGTGGGCGAGCTGCCGCCTGCGCTGCAGGCCACGCTGCTGCGCGTGCTGGAGGACCGTCGCGTGAGGCCCGTGGGCAGCGAGCGCGAGATGCCCGTGGACGTGCGCATCGTCGCCGCCACCAACCGGCCGCTGTCCAACGACGTGGCCAGCGGCCGCTTCCGGGCCGACCTCTACTACCGGCTGCAGGTGGTGGAAATCCGGCTGCCGGCGCTGCGCGCGCACAAGGAAGACATCCCCGACCTGGTGGCGCACTTCATCGACACGCTGGCCCCGCGCCTGGGCGTGCCGCCCATCGAGGTGACGCCCGACGAGATGGGCTACCTGCAGCAGTACGACTGGCCCGGCAACGTGCGTGAGCTGCGCAACCTGATCGAGCGTTCGCTGATCGTCGGCGCGCTCAACGTATCGGCGCTGTACCAGAGCCTGCCGCGGCCCAGCCCGACGGCCGTGGCGCCGCCCTCCGCAGGCGGGCCCACAGACCTGCACGCGATGGAGAAGCAGCACATCCTGGCCGTGCTGGAGTCGGTCCAGGGCGACAAGACCCAGGCGGCGGTGCTGCTGGGCATCTCGCGCCGCACGCTGGAGCGGCGCGTGGCCGAGTGGGCGGCTCCGTGAGCCGCTTCAAGTCCCTGTCGATCCGCAACAAGCTGCTGGCGATGGTGCTGCTGCCACTGGCCGGCGTACTGCCGCTGCTGGGCGCCCTGCTGCTGTGGTGGAGCAACGAGGCCTTCGACCGCCTGCTGATCACGAAGATACGCGCCGACCTGGCGGTGGCGCAGGGCTACTTCGAGCGTGTCCTGGGCGAGGTGGGGGCCGCCACGGGTGCGGTGGCGGAATCGCATTCGCTGCACCTCGCACTGGCCGGCAATGGCGACGTGCAGGCGCTGCTGCAGCAGGCCGGGCGCCGTGCCGGGCTGGACTTCATCTTCTTCCTGCCGCCGCAACCCGCCGCGAAGGAGGGCACCAGCATCGAGGTGCTGGAGCCGCCGCAGCAGCCGGACCTGCTGACCTCGCCGCTGCTGGCGCGGGTGCCCGTGCCACTGGTGAGCACCCGCAACGCGGCGCCGACCGAGCGCGTGCACGAGGAACGCGCGATGGTGCTGCTGTCCACGCGTTCGGTGCGCGCGCCGGACGGGCAGCTGCTGGGCCACGTGCGCGCCGGCGTGCTGCTCAACCGCAACCTGCCCTTCATCGACCACATCAACGAGATCGTCTACCCCGAGGGCTCCCTGCCCTTCGGCAGCCGCGGCACGGCCACGCTGTTCCTGGACGACGTGCGCATCAGCACCAACGTGCGCCTGTTCGGCCCCGCCAAGGACGAACGCGCCATCGGCACACGCGTGTCGCAGTCGGTTCGCGACGCCGTGCTGGGCCGCGGCCAGACCTGGCTGGACCGCGCCTTCGTCGTCGACGACTGGTATGTCTCAGCCTACCAGCCGCTGTCCGACAGTGCGGGCAAGCGTGTGGGCATGCTGTATGTCGGCTACCTGGAAGCGCCGTTCACGCTGCTGAAGTACGCAGCGCTGGCGGGCATCGGCGTCGTGTTCTTCGCGGTGATGATCGTCGCGGCGGTGGTGTCTCTGCGCTGGGCGCGCACGATCTTCAAGCCGGTGGAACGCATGGAGGCCACGATGCAGTGCGTCGAGGGCGGCGAGCTCGATGCGCGCGTCGGCCCGGTGGACAGCGAGGACGAGATCGGCCGCCTGGCGCAGCACCTGGACCGCCTGCTGGACGTGATCGACGACAAGACCCGTGCGCTTCAGAGCTGGAACGCCGAGCTCGACGCCATGGTGGAAGAGCGCACGCGCGAGCTCGAGACCGCGCAGGGCCAGCTGCTGCGCAGCGAGAAGCTCGCGGCGGTCGGGCAGCTGACGGCCAGCATCGCGCACGAGATCAACAACCCCATCGCGGTGATCCAGGGCAACCTGGACCTGGTTCGCTCCCAGCTGGCGCCCGAAGCCGAACTGACGGTGCGCGACGAGCTGCGCCTGATCGACACGCAGGTCGAGCGCATGCGTCTCATCGTGACGCAGTTGCTGCAGTTCGCTCGGCCAGCCGAATACGCCGGCTACATCACGCCGGTGGACACCCAGCGCGTGGTGCAGGATTGCCTGGTCCTGGTGGGGCACCTGCTGTCGCGCACGCGCATCGACGTGCAGCGCCATTTCGGCGCGAGTCGCCACCCGGCCATCAACGCCAACGAGTTGCAGCAGGTGCTGGTGAACCTGATGGTGAACGCCATCCATGCCATGCCAGAAGGCGGCCGGCTGGACCTGCAAACCGCCGACGTGGGCGACGACGCTGTCGAGATCACCGTGGCCGACACCGGCCCGGGCCTGGACGCCGAGCTGATGGACCAGCTCTTCCAGCCCTTCGTGACGCGCAAGAAGGACGGCACGGGCCTCGGACTGTGGATCAGCCGCACGCTGGTTCAGCGCTACGGCGGCGACCTTCGCGCCGCGAACCGCACCGGGGGCGGCGCTGCATTCACGGTGCTCCTGAGGCTCGAGCCGCAGGCCTGAGGGCCAGGCGCGGCTGCAGGCGTCGCCGACCTGTGTGCAAGGCGCAGCGGCAGGCGCCGCCGCGCCGGGGGGTCAGGTGCCCTTGCTGATCGAGATGCTCGGGAACTTGGCGGAGTAGTCCTTGGCCTTGGCCGCGATCTTCACCGCCACCTGCCGCGCGACCGCCTTGTAGATGGCGGCGATCTCGCCATCGGGGTCGGCGACCACGGTCGGGCGGCCGGAGTCGGCCTGCTCGCGGATGGACAGGTTCAGCGGCAGGGCGCCGAGGTAGTCGACCGAATACTCCTCGGCCATGCGCTTGCCGCCGTCGGCGCCGAAGATGTGCTCGGTGTGGCCGCAGTTCGGGCAGCAATAGACGGCCATGTTCTCGACGATGCCGAGGATGGGCACGCCCACCTTCTCGAACATCTTCAGGCCCTTGCGGGCGTCGAGCAGGGCGATGTCCTGCGGCGTGGTGACGATCACGGCGCCCGTGAGCGGCACCTTCTGGCTCAGCGTGAGCTGGATGTCGCCGGTGCCCGGGGGCATGTCGACCAGCAGGTAGTCGAGGTCGCGCCAGTTCGTCTGGCGCAGCAGCTGCTCCAGCGCCTGGGTGGCCATCGGGCCGCGCCAGATCATCGGGTTGTCGGCGTCGATCAGGAAACCGATCGACATGACCTGCACGCCGTAGTTCTCCATCGGCTCCATGCTCTGGCCGTCGGCGCTCTCGGGGCGGCCTTCGATGCCCATCATCATGGGCTGGCTCGGACCGTAGATGTCGGCGTCGAGGATGCCCACGCTGGCACCCTCGGCGGCCAGCGCCAGCGCCAGGTTGACGGTGGTGGTGCTCTTGCCCACGCCGCCCTTGCCGGAGGCCACGGCGACGATGTTCTTCACCTTGGGCAGCAGCTGCACGCCGCGCTGCGCCGCGTGGGCGACGACGCGGCTGCTCATGTGCACGCTGACATTGCCGACGCCCGGCACGGTGCGCGCGGCCGCGATGAGCGCCGAACGCAGCGCCGGCATCTGGCTCTTGGCGGGGTAGCCCAGCTCGACGTCGAAGGCGATGTCGCCACCCTCGATGCTCAGGTTGCGCACCTGCTTGCCGCTGACGAGGTCGCGGCCGGTGTTGGGGTCGATGACGGTCTTCAGCGCTGCGAGCAGCGTGGCTTCGTTCGGTGCGGTCATGAGGGGTCGTGTCTCCAGGCAGGCGCGAGAGTCTAGCCGGCCGGGGACGGCCCTGATGCCAGCAGGTCCAGGTAGGCACCTTCGACCAGGGCGGTGGAATCCACGCCCAGGCGCGCCATCAGGGCCAGCGCCTCGGCCATGCCGGCCTCCACCGGCTCGTCGTCGGCCAGCACCACCTCGAGCTCCAGGAAGGCGCCCAGGCCCTCCACCTCGTCCAGGTGGATGCGCGTGCGCCCGGCCAGGTACAGGCGGCGGTGCTTGCGCACCCGGCCCGCCAGGCCGCAGGCGGCCGCCAGCGCGTCGCGCAGGCCCGCAGGGTCGGCTGCTGGGGTGCGGACGTAGGTGGAGGTCTTGGGGCCGGCTTCGTCTGCGCGTTGGTAGGCGATGAGCTCGCCGCTGCCGTCGGCGAAGGTGCGCAGCTTGAGCCGGCCCTGCGCGCAGCGGAAGAAGCTGTCGTCCTGGCGCAGATCCTGCGGGCCTTGGGTGGCCAGCGCGGCCGCCAGCGGCTCGATGGCGGCGATGCTATCGACTCGGGCCTTGATCTCGATGTTGCGCGGCATGGCGCCTCCGGCGGAAAAGGCCCGCAGTGTCGCAGACCGCCGGGTGGCGGCCCGTCAGCGCGCGCGGGAGATCAGCGTCGCCACGGCCGCCCGCGACTGGCGGCCCATCTCACGCAGGTCGAGCCCCGGCACGGCGCCGTCGCGCACCACCGTGCGGCCGCCGACCAGCAGCGCTTGCAGGTGCGCCCGGCCGCCGCTGACCACCGGGGCTAGCGCGGGGTCGTGCAGGCCGAAGTGGCGCGGGTCGCGGTCGAGCGCGTAGATGGCGATGTCGGCAGCCTGCCCCGGCGCCAGCGTGCCGACGCCGGGCAGGCCCAGCACGGCCGCGCCGCCCGCGGTGCCCCAGCGCACGACGTCCTCCACCGTGGCGGCATCGGCGCCGTGCTCGCCCACGCCGCCGCGCGACACCGCGCGTGCGGCCTCGCCGGCGCGCGCACGCTGCATCAGCCACGCGGCGTGCGTTTCCGAGACCATGTCGGCGGCCTCGTTGGAGGCCGCGCCGTCGACGCCGATGGACACTGGCACGCCCGCGGCCTCGAGTTCGCGCACGGGCGAGATGCCGCTGCCCAGGCGCCCGTTGCTCTGCGGGCAATGCGCGATGCCGGTGCCGGTGGCCCCGAGCAGCGCGATCTCGTCGGCGTCGAGCTTCACGAGGTGCGCGAACCAGACGTCGGCGCCCAGCCAGCCCACAGACTCGCAGAAGCGCACCGAGCTCGTGTCGTGCTGCGCCAGAACCGTGTCCTGGTAGGCCACGGTTTCCGACAGGTGGGAATGCAGCCGCAGGCCGCGTGCGCGGGCGAAGTCGGCGCACTGGCGCAGCTCTTCCGGCGCCATCGACCACGGCGGCGAGGTCGGGGCGACGACGATCCTGCGCATCGCGGCAGGGGAAGGGTCGTGGTGCAGCCGGGCCAGACGGTCGATGTCGTCCAGGAAGACCTGCAGGGTCTCGGGCTGCATCGCTGCGGGAAGCGACGACAAGGGCCGACCCTCCGGCAGGCGGGTGCGCGTGCCGCCGCCACGGCACAGCACGAAGCGCAGGCCCAGCGCCTCGGCCTCCTCGAACAGGATGGCGGCGGGGTCGAAGGGCATGCCGGGCCAGTACAGGTACTGGTGATCGGCCACCGTGGCGCAGCCCGACAGCGCCAGCTCCACCAGGCCCACGCGCGCGGCCAGGCGGAACAGTTCCGCATCGAAGGCCGCCCGGTGGCGCAGCGGCGTGGCGCTGAGCCAGGGGCCCAGCGTGGCATCGATGCCCGCGGGGTCGCCCTTGAGCAGCGACTGGAACAGGTGGTGGTGCGTGTTCACCCAGGCCGGGTAGACGACGCAGTCGGTCGCGTCGAGCGTCGGTTCGCCGGGCAGCGGGGACAGCGGGCCGATGGCGTCGATGCGGCCGTCGCGCACCCGGATGTCGGGGCCTGCGGCACGGGCCGCCGCGCCGCGGCCGCCCGTGAGGATGGCCAGGGCATTGCGGATCAGAAGAGTCTGGGTCATGGAGTGGCCTTTGCGCTGCGTGCGACGATACCTGCGCCTGCGCCTGCGCCTGTGCCTGTGCCGCACTGAACGCCGAGGCAACCGGAGTACGCAAGGAACAGATGCGCCGGCTTGAGGCAGACGCCGGCAGCCAGCAGGGGCAATCCGTGCGGGCCTCGATCTCGGTATCCAGCGCGGCCAGAACGGCACCCGCAAAGAAGAAAGCCCACGCGGTTGAGGCGTGGGCTTCTTGCATTTTTGGCGGAGCGGACGGGGCTCGAACCCGCGACCCCCGGCGTGACAGGCCGGTATTCTAACCAACTGAACTACCGCTCCGCAGCGGTAGCGGCTTCACAGATTTCTCTGCAAGTGCCGCCAAACTTGGCGTCCCCTAGGGGATTCGAACCCCTGTAATCACCGTGAAAGGGTGGTGTCCTAGGCCTCTAGACGAAGGGGACTCTAACCTTCTCTTCTCTCCCAAACGGCGCTTGTGTGGTGGAGGTAAGCGGGATCGAACCGCTGACCTCTTGCATGCCATGCAAGCGCTCTCCCAGCTGAGCTATACCCCCTTTTTGAGTACACCCGCGCCGTTCAAGCGAGTCCATGACTATATCAGAACTTTCACAGATGCTGCAATCTTTCGAGCACGGTTTCCCTTTCGAACAGTGCGAGCACCGCATCGATGGACGGCGTCTGCGCACGACCGCACGTGAGCACGCGCAAGGCCGGTGCGAGTTGCGGCATCTTCAGGCCGAATTCCGCGAGCACGGCCTTCATCGCGGCGGCGATGGCGGCCTTGTCCCACTCGATGGCGGCCAGGCGGTCGCGCAGTGAAACGAGGGCCGGGCGCACGCTGTCGGGCACGTGCGCCGCGACATCGGCGTCGGACGGCTTCACGCCGCGGCCGTAGATGCCGAGCCAGTCGGCCAGCTCCACCAGCGTGGCGCAACGGTCCTTGAAGAGCGCGCACATGGCTGGCAGGCGCGCGGCGTCCAGCACCTGCCCACGCTGGGCCAGCATGGGCTCGAGCAGGCCGGCGAGCCGCGTGTCGTCGGCCAGCTTGATGTAGTGCGAATTGACCCAGTGGAGCTTGGCGGCGTCCCATTGCGCGGCGCTCTTGCTCAGGTGCGTACCGTCGAACCAGCCGACCAGATGCTCCCGCGAGAAGAGTTCGTCGTCGCCGTGGCTCCAGCCCAGGCGCGCCAGGTAGTTCAGCATCGCCTCGGGCAGGTAGCCGTCGTCGCGGTACTGCAGCACGCTGACGGCGCCATGGCGCTTGCTGAGCTTGTCGCCGTCGGGCCCCAGGATCATCGGCACGTGGCCGTACACCGGCAGTTCGGCGCCCAGCGCCTGCAGGATGTTGATCTGGCGCGGCGTATTGTTCACGTGGTCGTCGCCGCGGATCACGTGCGTGATGCCCATGTCGAGGTCGTCGACCACGACGCAGAAGTTGTAGGTGGGCGTGCCGTCGGAGCGCGCGATGATGAGGTCGTCGAGCTCGTCGTTGCTGATGGTGATCGACCCCTTGCAGAGGTCGTCCCAGCGCACGGCCCCGCCCTGCGGGTTGCGGAACCGGATCACCGGCGCGTGTGCCGGGGGCGCCGGCAAGCGCTTGCCCTGCTCCGGCCGCCAGCGGCCGTCGTAGCGGGGCTTGTCGCCGTTCGCGCGCTGGGCTTCACGCATCGCGTCCAGCTCTTCGGGCGTGGCCCAGCAGCGGTAGGCGGTGCCGGCTTCGAGCATGGTGTCGATCACGGCACGGTAGCGGTCGAGCCGCTGCATCTGGTAGAACGGGCCTTCGTCGTAGCCCAGTTCCAGCCACTGCATGGCGGCGATGATCTGCTCGACGGCCTCCTGGGAGGAACGCGCGACATCGGTGTCCTCGATGCGCAGGATGAAGTCGCCGCCGAAGTGGCGCGCGAAGGCCCACGAGAACAGCGCGGTTCGCGCCGTGCCCAGGTGCAGGAAGCCGGTGGGCGACGGGGCGATGCGGGTGCGGATCTTCTTGTTCATTCGGCTTGCAGTCCGCGCACGAGGTCGGCCTTCAGGTCATCCAGGTCTTCGAGGCCGACGGCCACGCGCACGAGGCCCTGCACCACGCCGGCGGCGAGCCGCTGGGTTTCGGTGAGGCGCCCGTGCGAGGTGCTGGACGGGTGCGTGATGGTGGTCTTGGTGTCGCCGAGATTGGCGGTGATCGAGCAGATGCGCGTGCCGTCGATCATGGCCCAGGCGCCTTCACGGCCACCCTTGACGATGAACGACACCACCGCCCCGCCCTGCCCCGATTGCTGCGTCATCGCCAGCGCATGCTGCGGGTGCGACGCCAGGCCGGGGTGGTAGACGCGATCGATGCCCGGCACGGTCTCGAGCCACTGCGCCAGCGCCAGCGCGCTCGCGCTCTGCGCCCGCATGCGGATGCCCAACGTCTCCAGGCCCTTCAGCACGACCCAGGCATTGAACGGCGACAGGCTCATGCCGGCGCTGCGCATCACGGGCACGAACTTGCCCTCGATGAGTTCCGTGGAGCCGCACACCGCACCGGCGATCACGCGGCCCTGGCCGTCGAGGTACTTGGTGCCGGAGTGGATGATCAGGTCGGCGCCGAACTTGATCGGCTGCTGCAGCGCGGGCGAGCAGAAGCAGTTGTCCACCACCAGCAGCGCGCCCGCGCGGTGCGCGATGTCGGCGAGCGCGGCGATGTCGCAGACCTCGGTCAGCGGGTTGCTCGGCGTCTCGGCGAACAGCAGCTTCGTGTTGGGCTGCACCGCCGCAGCCCAGGCGGCGGGGTCGGTCTGAGAGACGAAGCTGCTCTGCACGCCGAACTTGCCGAACTCGCTCTGGATGAGCTTGATGGTGGAGCCGAAGACGCTTTGCGAGCAGATGACGTGGTCGCCCGACTTCAGCAGGGCCATCAGCGTGATCATGATGGCGGCCATGCCGCTGGAGGTGCCGATGCAGGCCTCGGTGCCCTCCATCGCGGCCAGGCGCCGCTCCATCATCATCGTCGTGGGGTTGCCGAAGCGGCTGTAGACGAACGCTTCCTCCTCGTTGGCGAAACGGCGCGCCGCGGTGGCGGCGTCCGGGTGCACGAAGGAGCTGGTCAGGAACAGGGCTTCGGAGTTCTCGCCCCAGGGCGTGGCGGGCAGGCCCTCGCGAACGGCCAGGGTGTCGAGCCGGGCATCGGCCGGCAGATTGACTTTCGGGATCATGAGCGGTCCTCGGCTCCCTGCAGCGCCAGGCGCGAACGGTCGGGGCCTTCCTCTTCTGCGGGCTGGGCACGGCGCTGCGTCTCGAGCGCCTCGAAATCGGCGGCACTGATGTCGCCGGTGATGTAGACGCCGTCGAAGCACGAGGCCTCGAAGCCGTCGATCTTCGGGTTCAGCGCCTTCACGACGCGCTTCATCGCGTCCACGTCCTGGTAGATCAGCGCGTCGGCGCCGATGTACTGCCGCACTTCCTCGCTGGTGCGGCCGTAGGCCACCAGCTCCTCGCGCGTGGGCATGTCGATGCCGTAGACGTTCGGGAAGCGCACCGGCGGCGCGGCCGACGCCAGGTAGACCTTCTTCGCGCCCGCCTCGCGCGCCATCTGCACGATCTCGCGGCTGGTGTTGCCGCGCACGATGGAATCGTCCACCAGCAGCACGTTGCGGCCCTTGAACTCGAGCTCGATGGCGTTGAGCTTCTGGCGCACGCTCTTCTGGCGCACCTCCTGCCCCGGCATGATGAAGGTGCGGCCCACGTAGCGGTTCTTCACGAAGCCCTCTCGGTAGGGCTTGCCGATCTTCTGGGCCAGCTGCATGGCGCTGGGGCGGCTGGATTCCGGGATGGGAATGACGACGTCGATCTCGGACGGCGGCATGGTGGAGATCAGGCGCTGCGCCAGCGTCTCGCCCATGTTCAGCCGCGCCTGATAGACGGAGATGCCGTCCATCACGGAGTCGGGCCGCGCCAGGTACACGAACTCGAACATGCAGGGGAACAGACGCGGGTTCGCGGCGCACTGCTGGGCATGCACGTTGCCGTCGAGATCGATGAACACCGCCTCGCCCGGCGCGACATCGCGCGCGACGCGATGGCCGGTGCCCTCGATGGCGACCGATTCGCTGGCCACCATGACCTCGCGCGCGCCGTCGGCGCCCTGCACCTCGCTCATGCTCAGGGGCCGGATGCCGTAGGGGTCGCGGAAGGCCAGCAGGCCGTGCCCCGCGATCAGCGTGATGACGGCGTACGAGCCGCGGATGCGGCGATGCACGCCGCTGACGGCCTTGAAGATCGCCTCGGGTGTCAGCGGGAGGTCGCGTGCCGAGAGCTCGAGTTCGTGCGCCAGCACGTTGATCAGCACCTCGGTGTCGCTCTCGGTGTTGATGTGGCGGCGGTCGATGTCGAACAGTTCCTGCTTCAGCGCCTGCGCGTTGGTGAGGTTGCCGTTGTGCACGAGCACGATGCCGTAGGGCGCGTTGACGTAGAAGGGCTGCGCCTCTTCCTCGCTGTAGGCGTTGCCGGCGGTGGGGTAGCGGGTCTGGCCCAGGCCAACGGAACCGGGCAGGCCGCGCATGTTGCGCGTGCGGAAGACGTCGCGCACCATGCCGCGCGCCTTGTGCATGTGGTACTTCGTGTCCAGCATGGTCACGATGCCCGCAGCGTCCTGCCCGCGGTGCTGCAGCAGCAGCAAGGCGTCGTAGATGAGCTGGTTGACGGGCTGCTTGGAAATGACGCCGACGATGCCGCACATGATGTTCAGTTCCCCGGCAACCACTGCCGCAGGTCGGGCGGCAGCAGCGGTTTGATGATTTGGACAGCCTGCGTCGTCCAGCGCGCGCCGGTCGAGGCCTGCCAAGCCTGTGATTGTGCCGCCGGCGTGAAGCCGACGACGGTGCTCAGTGCCACCAGCATCACGGCGCCGCGAAGAACGCCGAAGGCGCCACCGCCGATGCGATCGATGAAGGACAGAGGTGTGGCGCGGATCACCATGCGAACGCCCTTGGCCAACAGACTCCAGATGATGACGGCGCCGATGAACACAAGGGCGAACGCGGCGGCACGGTTGACGCCCGAGCCCGGTGCGCCGATGGGCAGGTGCTTCGCCAGGTCTCCCGCGAACCACGTCGCCACGAAATAGGCGACGACCCAGCCGACCAGCATGGCCACTTCCAGCAGCAGCCCGCGCCACAGGCCGATGCCGATGGAGACGACGAGCACGGCGAGCATGAAGGCGTCGAGCGCGCCCAGCCCGGCGGTCACAGCTTCAGCACCGCAGCCGGCAGCCCGGCCTTCCTGGCCTTGGCGGCCGCCGCTTCGGCGTCTTCGCGCCGCGGGAAGGGGCCGACCCTCACGCGCGTGCGCGAAGCGCCCTCCACCGTGACGACCTGGGTGTAGGTGACGAGCCCGGCCTTCTCGGCCTTGGCGCGGACCTCGCGCACGGTCTTGTCCTCGGCGAAGGCGCCGATCTGCAGCACGAAGCGCCCGGCGCCGGCTGGCGCCGAGGCCGGCTTGCCATCCAGGAGCGACTGCGCGCGAGCGGCGTCGTCCCGGCGGGATGCGGACGCAGCCGCTGTAGCAGGCGCAGGCGCGGATGCTGCGGCAGGTGCTGCCGCAGCGACCGTGCGCGAAGGCGATGGCGACTGGGACTGAGCCGGCGGGGAAGACGGTGCGGCCGACGGCGCAGGTTCGTCCGGCAGGGGCGGCGGCAATGGCACCCGCACAGGCACTGATGAGGCCCGCGCGACGGCGGAGGCGGCTGACCGCAGGGCAGGCGATGTGGAAGGCGAAACAGCCTGCGGCGCCGCAGGCATGGCCAGCGGCGCGGCGCCGTCCTTCTTCGGGATCTCGATGGGCAGATCGACCGGAATCGGCCGCGGCTCGGTCTCGAACAGCAGCGGGAATGCGATCACGCCGATGCCCAGCAGCACCACGGCGCCGATGAGTCGGCGTCGGGCCCGGGAACGCGCCGCTTCGGGCACGGAGGGAGACTTGGCGTCAGCCGGAGTGGCCGTGACCGGGGTCTTCTTGCGACGGGTGAGGAATGGCGGCAGAGGCATGCGCAGAAGAGAGTCTCGGCAGCCCCGCTTCGAGCACGCCACCCACGGTGTAGAAGGAACCGAAGACCACGATTCTATCAGCCGGGTCGGCGGCAGCCACGGCGGCGCGCAGGGCTTCGGGGGCCGAAGGGAAGGTGTCGGCGCCGACGGTGCGGCCGGGAGTCGCCGGGCGCGGCATGGCGGCGAGATCGACCGCCTTGGCCGCGCGCGGCGTGTCCAGGTCGCAGAAGTACCAGTGGTCAGCCAGCACCTGCATGCGCGCGAGGATGGCCGGGATGTCCTTGTCCTGCATGGCCCCGAAGACGGCGTGCGTGCGCGGGTAGAAGCCCATGGCGTCGAGGTTCTGCGCCAGCGCGGCCACCGACTGCGCGTTGTGCGCCACGTCGAGCACCAGCGTCGGTTGTCCGGGGACGATCTGGAACCGGCCCGGGAGCTCCACGTGGGCCAGCCCGAGCCGGACCGCCTGGGCCGAGATCGGCAGCCGGTCGCGCAGCGATTCCAGCGCGGCGATGGCGCCGGCGGCGTTGAGCAGCTGGTTGGCGCCGCGCAGCGCCGGGTAGGCCAGCGCGTGGTAGCGGCGCCCGCGGCCAGCCCAGCGCCATTGCTGGCGGTCGCCATCGTGCACGAAGTCGCGGCCCACCAGCCACAGGTCGGCGCCGATGGCCTCGGCATGGGCCGTCACGCTGGCGGGGGGCACGGGGTCGCTGACGATGGCCGGCCGGCCCGGCCGCATGACGTGCGCCTTCTCGCGCCCGATGCTCTCGCGATCGGGGCCGAGGTACTCGACGTGGTCGATGTCGATGGACGTGATGACGGCGCAGTCGGCGTCGATCGCGTTGACGGCATCGAGACGCCCGCCGAGCCCGACCTCCAGGATCACCAGGTCCACGGGCGCCTGGCTCAGCGCGCGCAGGATGGCCAGCGTGGTGAATTCGAAGTAGCTGAGGGACAGCTCGCCGCGCGCGGCCTCGACGGCCTCGAAGTGCGGCACCAGGGCGTCGGCCTCCACGGGCTCGCCGTCGATGCGGCAGCGCTCGGTGAAGTGCACCAGATGCGGCTTGATGTACAGGCCGGTGCGGTAGCCCGCCTGGCGCGCGATGCTCTCGATCATCGCGCAGGTGGAGCCCTTGCCGTTGGTGCCGGCCACGGTGATGACGGGCACGTCGAAGCGCAGCCCGAGCCGGTCGCGCACCGCGCTGACCCGCTCCAGGCCCATCTCGATCGTCTTGGGATGCAGGCGCTCGCAGTGCGCCAGCCAGTCGGCGAGATTCAAGTGATCAGGCCACCGCGTCGGTGCTCTGGCGCTGCAGCATCGCCAACGCACGGGCGACCGTGACGCGCATCTGGCGGCGGTCGACGATCATGTCCAGCGCCCCCTTGCCGATCAGGAACTCGGAACGCTGGAAGCCTTCGGGCAGCTTCTCGCGCACGGTGTTCTCGATCACGCGCGGGCCGGCGAACCCGATCAGCGCCTTGGGCTCGGCAATGACCACGTCGCCCATGAACGCGAAGCTGGCCGAGACGCCGCCCATCGTCGGGTCGGTCAGGACGCTGATGTAGGGCAGCTTCGCCTTGGCCAGGTGTGTGAGCGCGGCGTTGGTCTTGGCCATCTGCAGCAGCGAGAGCAGGCCTTCCTGCATGCGCGCGCCGCCGGTGGCGGCGAAGCTGACGAACGGCACCTTCTGCTCGATGGCGGTCTCGACGCCGCGCACGAAGCGCTCGCCCACCACCGCGCCCATCGAGCCGCCCATGAAGTCGAATTCGAAGCAGGCCGCGACGAGCGGCACGCTCATCACCGCGCCGCCCACCACCACCAGCGCATCGGTCTCGCCGGTGCTCTCGAGGGCGGCCTTCAGCCGCTCGGGGTACTTCTTGCTGTCCTTGAACTTCAGCGCGTCGACCGGGATGACCTCCTGGCCGATCTCGTAGCGCCCCTCGGCGTCGAGGAAGGCATCGAGCCGGGCGCGGGCGCCGATGCGGTGGTGATGGCTGCACTTCGGGCAGACATTCACGTTGCCCTCGAGATCGGTCTTGTAGAGCACCGTCTCGCAGGACGGGCACTTGATCCACAGCCCCTCGGGCACCGTGCGGCGCTCGGTGGGGTCCGTCTGCTGCATCTTGGGGGGCAGCAGTTTCTCGAGCCAGCTCATGCGGTCACTCCTTGTCGAGGGCGTCCAGGGCCTGGCGGATTTCCGCCATGAAGCCCTGCGCCGCAGCCGCCACGCCTTCGCGCGGCTCGGTTTCCAGAATCTGCACCAGGCGCGACCCGATGACAACAGCATCGGCCACCCGCGCCACGGCCTGTGCGGTCGCGGCGTCGCGGATGCCGAAGCCGACGCCCAGGGGCAGCGGCACGTGGGCCCGGATGCGGGGCAGCATCGCCGCCACGGCTTCCGTGTCCAGATGGCCGGCGCCCGTCACGCCCTTCAGCGACACATAGTACACATACCCGCTGGCGATGCGCCCGACCTGGGCCATGCGCTTCTCGGTGGAGGTGGGCGCCAGCAGGAAGATGGGGTCGAGGCCGACGGCCTTGAGATCGGCGGCGAAGACCTCGCACTCTTCGGGCGGATAGTCGACGACCAGCACGCCGTCCACGCCGGCCTCGCGCGCCGCGCGCACGAAGCCGCCCTCGCCCGCCGTCTGGTCGAAGCGCTCGATCGGGTTCGCGTAGCCCATCAGCACCACCGGCGTGGTGGCGTCGTCCTGGCGGAAGCGGCGCACCATCTCGAGCACATGCGCCAGCGTGATGCCACGCGCCAGCGCGCGTTCGCTGGCCTTCTGGATGACCGGGCCGTCGGCCATCGGGTCGCTGAAGGGCACGCCGAGCTCGATGACATCGGCGCCACCGGCGGCGAGCGCATGCATGATGTCGGGTGTCGCGTCGGCGTAGGGATCGCCAGCGGTCACGTAGGGGATCAGCGCGGTGCGCCGTGCGGCGGCCAGCGAGGCCATGCGGGCCTGGATGCGGCTCATTGCACGCCTCCCTTCACGCTCTGCCCGCGGCACGAGGGCCGGCAGTAGAAATCGGCGCCCGACAGGTCGGCCACGGTGCCGATGTCCTTGTCGCCGCGGCCGGAGAGGTTCACGAGCAGATGCTGGTCGGGGCGCATCGTCGCGGCCATCTTCATCGCATAGGCCACCGCGTGGCTGGATTCCAGCGCCGGGATGATGCCCTCGGTGCGGCACAACCGGTGGAAGGCCGACAGCGCCTCGTCGTCGGTGATGCCCACGTATTCGGCGCGGCCGATGTCCTTCAGGAAGGCATGCTCCGGGCCGACGCCCGGGTAGTCGAGGCCGGCCGAGATGGAGTGCGTCTCGGTGATCTGGCCGCCGGCGTCCTGCAGCAGGTAGGTGCGGTTGCCGTGCAGCACGCCGGGCGTGCCCGCCGACAGCGAGGCCGAGTGCTTGCCGGAATCCAGCCCCAGGCCCGCGGCCTCCACGCCGATCAGGCGCGTGCCCTCGTGCGGGATGTAGGGGTGGAAGATGCCCATCGCGTTGCTGCCGCCGCCCACGCAGGCGATGACGGCATCGGGCTGGCGCCCGATCATCTCCGGCATCTGCCACAGGCATTCCTCGCCGATGACGCTCTGGAAGTCGCGCACCATCGTCGGGTACGGGTGCGGGCCCGCCACCGTGCCGATGATGTAGAAGGTGTTCTCGACGTTCGTGACCCAGTCGCGCAGCGCCTCGTTCAGCGCGTCCTTCAGCGTGCGGCTGCCGCTTTCCACGGGCACCACCCGGGCGCCCAGGAGGTTCATGCGGTAGACGTTCGGGCTCTGGCGCTTCACGTCCTCGGAGCCCATGTAGACCACGCACTCCATGCCGTAGCGCGCGCAGATGGTGGCCGTGGCCACGCCGTGCTGTCCGGCGCCCGTCTCGGCGATCACGCGCGGCTTGCCCATACGCCGGGCCAGCAGGGCCTGCCCGATGGTGTTGTTGATCTTGTGCGCGCCGGTGTGGTTGAGGTCCTCGCGCTTCAGGTAGATCTGCGCGCCGCCCATGTCGCGGCTCAGCCGCGCGGCGTGGTAGATCGGGCTGGGGCGGCCGACGAAATGCTTCAGCTCGCTGCGGAACTCGGCCTGGAAGGACGGGTCGGCGCGGGCTTCGTCCCACACCGCCTTGAGTTCATCGAGGGCGTGGATCAGGGTCTCGGCGACGAAGGTGCCGCCATAGGGCCCGAAGTGCCCGCGGGCATCGGGTTGCTGGTACTCGAACATGGTGTGTCTCTTCGAAATCAGTCGGCTTGCGCGGGAAGGCGGGCATCGGCCTCGCGTACCGCATCACAGAACCGGCGCATCAGCAGGGCATCCTTGAGGCCCTTGCCGACTTCGACGCCGGAACTCACGTCAACGGCCCAGGGCCGCACGCGAGCGATGCCATCGGTCACGCTGGCAGGATTCAACCCACCAGACAAAACGACCGGAGCGGACACGCCGTCGGGAATCAGTGACCAATCGAAGACCTTTCCGCCGCCCCCGTAGCCCTCGACGTGCGCGTCGAGCAGCAGCCCTGCGGCATGGGGGAAACGCAGGCCGAAGTCTAGCAAATCGACCCCGGGCGCCATGCGCACGGCCCTCAGGTAGGGGCGTGCGGCGGCGTCGCACTCGGCGGGCGACTCGTCGCCGTGGAACTGCAGCAGCGCATTCGGCACCGCGGCCACGCCCGCAGCCACCTCGGCCGGCGTGGCATTGACGAACAGCAGCACCGGCATCACGAAGGGCGGCAGCCGGCGCGCCAGCACGCCGGCCCGCTCGGCGCTCACGGCACGCGGGCTGCGCGCGTAGAGCACGAAACCGATGGCGTCGGCTCCGGCGCCGACCGCGGCATCGACATCGGCCTCGCGCGTAAGACCGCAGATCTTGATGCGGGTCCGGTGCCGCAGCGGGTGGTCGAGCGGATGGTCGGGGGGGTAGTCGGGCGAGTGAAGGGTCGTGTCGGGGGTCGGATGGGTCACGGCAGCCAGTCCATGGCCGCCGTGTGTTCAGGCAGCCCGAGGACGGCATCGTAGTACGGGCCGACGAAGTACAGGCCATCGGGGGCGAAGGTCGGCGCGGCGGCATCCCGGCTGCATGCGGCCAGCACCTCGGCCATCCAGCCGGGCGGCTCGCGCCCGCTGCCCACCACCAGCAGGCAGCCCATGAGGTTGCGGACCATGTGGTGCAGGAAGGCGCTGGCGTCGAAATCGAAGGCCCAGACCGCGCCGCGCTGGCGGATCTGGATCGAGCGCAGCGTCTTCACCGGCGACAAGGCCTGGCAGGCGGCGGCGCGAAAGGACGTGAAATCGTGTTCGCCGATCAGGTGGGCTGCGGCTGCACGCATCGCATCGCCGTCCAGCGGTCGGAAGGTCCAGCCCACCAGGCCGGTCTCGAGCGCAGGGCGCACGGGCGACTCGCGCAGCAGGTAGCGGTAGCGTCGGCCGCGCGCGCTGTTGCGGGCATGAAAGCCCGGTGGCACCGACTGGCACCACTGCAGGGCGATGTCGGCGTCGAGGTATCGGTTGGTGCCGCGCACCCAGGAGAACGGGTCGCGGTCCACCGGTGCATCGAGGTGCACCACCTGGTTCAGCCCGTGCACGCCGGCGTCGGTGCGGCCTGCGCACAAGGTGCCCACGGGCGCGGCCGCGAACTTCGACAGCGCCCGCTCCAGCCTGTCCTGAACGGTCTTGCCGTCGGGCTGGGATTGCCAGCCGTGGTACGCGGTGCCGCGGTAGGAGACGCCCAGCGCCAGGCGCCGGGCGCCGGGTTCAGGCAAGGCGGTCCAGCATGCCCTGGGCCTTGGCCTGCAGGCTGCCGTCGGACTTGGCGATCACTTCCTCGAGCAGGTCGCGCGCGCCTTCCAGGTCGCCGATCTGCCGGAACTCCTCGGCCAGCTCGAGCTTGCGCGCGAGCGGGTCGTCGCTCAGGCTGCCGTATTCCGACACCGGGGGAAGATCCTCCGGCGGCTTGGACAGCTGGAAGTCGTCGAAATCGGTGCCCGGCGCACGCTCCGTGGTCGCAGGCTCGAGGTCGAAGTCCAGGCCGTCGAAGTCGGTCGGGTTGCCGGGCGCCGACGGTGCGTCGAGTTCGGTGGTGACGGGCAGCTCGAAATCCAGCTCGCCATCGGTCGTCTGCTCGGGCAGGTCGAAATCGAGGCCCTGATCGGCCGTCATTTCCGCGCCGGTGAGCAGGGGCTGCGTCATCTCGGTCGGCGACGGATCGCCGGCCCGGGTGGGTGCGTCGAGATCGACATCGACGTCCAGGTCGAGGTCGAGGTCGGTCGACAGGTTGGCCACTTCCGGCGGCAGCGAAGAAGCCGGCTTCTGCGTGTGCGGCATCGTGGTGGCGCCCAGCGGCTCCACCATCTCGCCGCCGCTCATCATCACGGCGTCGGGCTGGCCGCCCGGCTGGTAGAGCGGGTTCTCGGGGTCGATGGAGCGGCCGAGCTCCTGGGCCTTGGCCCAGTCGTCGCCCTCGCCCCGGGTCATCGAGAAGACCTGGGTGGCGAGCAGTTCGAGGCCCTTGGTGTCGCGGCGCTTGGCGTAGACCTCGAGCAGCTTCAGGCGGATGGCCTGGCGATCCGGCGTGGCGCGCATCGCCTCCTTCAGGATCTCCTCGGCCTGCAGGTCGCGGCCGTAGGCCAGGTAGACGTCGGCCTCGGCGACCGGATCGACATCGCCGATGGCGTCGAGCTGGCTCAGCGAATAGCTCATCGAGGACGAGCTGGTGCTGGGCGGCGCTTCACGCGTGTCGATGCGCTGGCCACCACTGTTGCCGAAGAACGAATCCGGCTGCAGGCGGCTTTCGAGGAACGAGGTCTCGCCGCCCGGCTTGCGGAAGCGGCCACGCATGCGATACAGGCCGAAGCCCAGCAGGCCGGCGACCAGCAAGCCCGCGCCCGGCAGGACGAGCGGGTTGGCGAGCATGGAATCCAGGAAACCAGGCTCCGGCACCGGGGTGGGCATCGGGCGGGGCGCCGGCCTGGGCTTGGGGGCCGAAGCGGCGGCCGATGCAGCCGCAGCCTCGGCGGGCGGGGCCGTCACGGGCGGGGCGGCGGCAACCACGGGCGCGGCGGACGGCGCCGGGGCGGGCGTGGGAGCAGGCGTGGGAGCAGGGGCGGGCGCGGCAGCCGCGGCAGGCTTGGCCGCAGTCGCGGAGGCGGTCGTGCTTTGGAGCTTCTTCAGTTCCTCGACATTGCGGGCCAGTTCGGCCACGCGCGCCGCGGCATCGCGCTGCTGCGTCTGCTTGGACACGGCGGCTTCGGGCGCGGACGCCTTCAGGCCGCCCTGGCTGAGCTTGAGCTGATCGGGTGCGGGCGCGGTCTGCTTGCGGTCCTCGACCTGCGCCTGGACGGTGCCGGTGGCCTGCCTGGCGGGAGCGTCGGCAGCCGGTGCGGACGCCACGTTGCCAGCCAGGCGCTGGCGGAAGGCGGAGAAATCCGCGCTCTGGGCCTGAATGACCCGGCGTGCTTCCGCCGGCTCGATCTGGCGGCTGGCATCGGCGGCCGGAACATCGAGCACGCTGCCGGCGCGCAGCCGGTTCATGTTCTCGCCGACGAAGGCGTCGGGGTTGGCGCGGTACAGCGACACGAGCATCTGCTCGAGCGAGACGCTCTCGGGCCGGACGCGAGAGGCAATCCGGCTGAGCGAATCGCCAGGCTGGACGCGGACACGGTCGGCGGCGGCGGCAGGCGCCTTGGCCGATGCCTGCGCAGGGGCGGGAGCCGCAGCGCGTTGCGGGGCCGGCGCGGCGCCAGGTGCGGGTGCAGGTGCGGCACCCGGTGTCGGCGCGGGTGCGGCGGCGGGCGGCCTGGCCTGCGAAGGCGCAGGGCTGGGCGTCATGACCGGCGCCGTGGGTGCGGCAGCCATGGCCGGCGGCGCGGTGCGGGTCGCGGGCGGGTCGAGCAGCAGCGTGTAGGCGCGCACGAGACGGCCGGACGCCCAGTTCACTTCGAGGATGACGTCGAGGAAGGGCTCGACCACCGCGCGGTCGCTGGACACGCGCAGCACGGTCCGGCCATCGGCGCGGCGCTGCACGGTCACCTGCGTGGCCGGCAGCACCGAGTTGTAGTCGATGCCGGCAGCGCGGTAGACCTCGGGGCTGGCCACGCGCAACTGCAGGGTGGAGGCTTCCTCGGGCGTGATGCTCGTGACGTCGATCTCGGCACGAAGCTGCTCGCCGAGTGCAGACTGGACCGACAGGCGCCCGAGGCCCAGAGCCCAGGCCTGGCCCGACAGCAGGCAGGCGGTGGCCAGGGCCACCCCGGTCAGCGCGAACCGACCAACGTTCATCGTGCGGTGTTTCAAGGCATCTCCCAATGCACTGTGTCCGGCATCGCGGCCCAGGCCGCGAAACCGCCCCGCTACCGGCTTGCCCCTTGGGCAAGATGTCCGGACGCGGGTGAAATCACAATAACATCAAGCATATAGGCTGACAAACTCACCTAAGCCTTGATGATCGGGGCGGAAATGCTTTGTTTCTGTGAATTGGCCCCGATGTTGCCGCTCGGCAACGCCGGTCAGGCCTCGACCAGAATGCGCAGCATGCGCCGCAGCGGCTCGGCCGCACCCCACAGCAACTGGTCGCCGATGGTGAAGGCGCCCAGGTACTGAGGGCCCATGGCCAGCTTGCGGATGCGGCCCACGGGGATGTCCATCGTGCCGGTCACGGCCACCGGCGTCAGGTGCGCAAGCGTCGCTTCACGGGTGTTCGGCACCACCTTGGCCCAGGGGTTGTCGGCCGCGATCATGGCCTCGACGTCTGCCACGGGCACGTCCTTCTTCAGCTTGAACGTCAGCGCCTGGCTGTGGCAGCGCATCGCGCCCACGCGCACGCAGAACCCGTCGACCGGGATCGCGCCGGGGTGGCCGAGGATCTTGTTCGTCTCGGCCATGCCCTTCCACTCTTCCTTGGACATGCCATCGCCCAGATCCTTGTCGATCCAGGGGATCAGCGAGCCACCGAGCGGCACGCCGAAGTTGGCCGTCTCCTCGGCGGACAGGCCGCGCTGCTTCGCGATCACCTGGCGGTCGATCTCGAGGATCGCGCTCTTCGGGTCGTCGAGCAGGGCGCGCACCGAGGCGTTCAGCGTGCCGTACTGCGTGAGCAGTTCGCGCATGTGCTGCGCGCCGCCGCCACTGGCGGCCTGGTAGGTCATGGTGCTCATCCACTCCACGAGCCCGGCCTTGTACAGTGCGCCCACGCCCATCAGCATGCAACTGACGGTGCAGTTGCCGCCGATCCAGTTGCGGCCACCCTTGGCGAGCGAGTCCTGGATCACCGGAAGGTTCACGGGGTCGAGGATGATGACGGCGTCGTCGGCCATGCGCAGCGTGGACGCCGCGTCGATCCAGTGGCCGTTCCAGCCCGCCGCGCGCAGCTTCGGGAACACCGCGCTGGTGTAGTCGCCGCCCTGACAGGTGATGACGATGTCGCAGCGCTTCAACTGAGCGATGTCATGCGCATCCTGCAGCGCGGTCTCGTTCTTCGCCATCGCCGGGGCACGGCCGCCGGCGTTGGAGGTGGAGAAGAAAAGGGGTTCGATGTGGTCGAAGTCGCCTTCGGCCTGCATGCGTTCCATCAGCACGGAGCCCACCATGCCGCGCCAGCCGACCAGTCCTACGAGTGCCATTTCAGTTTCGCCTTTCCGTTGTCCGGACCCCTGGGTGCTCCCGACTCGTGTCGCCGGGGTCCTGGGAAGGGGCGAGACGATCCGAGAGCGCTAGCTCTTGGTGGTAATCGTTTTGCCGGTGATGGCGGCGACGACCGCATCACCCATCTCGCGCGTGCCGACCCGAGTCGTGCCCTCGCTCCAGATGTCGCCCGTGCGCAGGCCTGCCGACAGCACGGCCTGCACCGCCCGCTCGATTCGATCGGCGGCTTCGGCTTGCTGGAGGGAGAAACGGAGCATCATGGCGGCGGAAAGAATTGTAGCCAAGGGATTGGCCACGCCCTTGCCCGCGATGTCCGGCGCGCTGCCGTGGCTGGGTTCGTACAGGCCCTTGTTGTTTTCATCCAACGACGCCGACGGCAGCATGCCGATCGAGCCGGTCAGCATGGCGGCCTCGTCCGACAGGATGTCGCCGAACATGTTGCCCGTGACCACCACGTCGAAGGCCTTGGGCGCCTTCACGAGCTGCATCGCGGCGTTGTCCACGTACATGTGCTGCAGTTCGACGTCCGGGTACTGCGCGTGGACTTCCGTGACCACGTCCTTCCAGAACTGGAAGGTCTCCAGCACGTTGGCCTTGTCGACGCTCGTGACCTTCTTGCTGCGCTTGCGGGCGGCCTGGAAGGCGACGTGCGCGATGCGCTCGATCTCCGGGCGGCTGTAGCGCATGGTGTCGAAGGCTTCCTCGGCGCCGGGGAAGTGGCCGTCGACCGCAGTGCGGCGGCCGCGCGGCTGGCCGAAGTAGATGTCGCCCGTGAGCTCACGGATGATGAGGATGTCCAGCCCCGCCACCAGTTCGGGCTTCAGCGACGAAGCGTGCGTGAGCTGCTCGTAGCACAGCGCCGGGCGGAAGTTGGCGAACAGCCCCAGGTGCTTGCGCAGGCCCAGGATGGCCTGCTCGGGCCGGAACTGGCGCTCGAGCTTGTCGTATTTCCAGTCGCCCACGGCGCCGAAGAGGATGGCGTCCGCGGCCTTGGCCAGGTTCAGCGTGCTGTCCGGCAGCGGGTGGCCATGCGCCTCGTACGCGGCGCCGCCGACCAGCGCGGTCTCGGTCTCGAAGGGCAGTTCGAGCGCGTCCAGCACCCGCACGGCCTCGGCCACGATCTCGGTGCCGATGCCGTCGCCCGGCAGGATGGCGATCTTCATGCGATGTTCCTGTGGGCCAGCCACGGTTGGCGCGCGAGGCGCTCGGCCTCGAATGCGCGGATCTTGTCGGCGTGGCGCAGCGTGAGCCCGATGTCGTCGAAGCCGTTCACCAGGCAGTACTTGCGGAAGGGCTGCACGTCGAACGGCAGCTCGGTGCCGTCGGGCTTGACGACCACCTGCCGCGGCAGGTCCACGGTCAGGCTGTAGCCGACGAAGCCGCGCACCTCGTCGAACAGGCGTTCCACCTGGGACTCGGTCAGCACGATCGGCAGGATGCCGTTCTTGAAGCAGTTGTTGAAGAAGATGTCGGCGTAGCTGGGCGAGATCAGCGCGCGAAAGCCGTACTGCTCCAGCGCCCAGGGCGCGTGCTCGCGGCTCGAGCCGCAGCCGAAGTTGCGGCGCGTCAGCAGGATCGACGCACCCGCGTAGCGCGGCTGGTTCAGCACGAAATCGGGGTTCGGCTTGCGCAGCACATGCGTCTGCCCGGGCTCGCCCTTGTCGAGGTAGCGCCACTCATCGAACAGGTTCGGGCCGAAGCCCGTGCGCGCGATGGACTTCAGGAACTGCTTCGGGATGATGGCGTCGGTGTCGACGTTCTCCCGGTCCATGGGCGCCACGAGGCCCTGGTGAACGGTGAAGGCTTGCATCTACTTGCTCTTCTTCGCGGTCTCTTCGATCTTGTCGCCGGCCTTGGCGATGTCCTTGCCCATGCCTTCGATGGTGTTGCAGGCGGACAGGCCCAGCACCGAGGCGAGAACGGCCAGCGTGATCAGCAGTCGGGTCATGTTCGGTTCTCCTTCAGGCGATGCGGCGCACGTCGACGAAATGCCCCGCCAGCGCGGCGGCGGCAGCCATCGCCGGGCTGACGAGGTGGGTCCGGCCGCCCGCGCCCTGGCGACCTTCGAAATTGCGGTTGCTGGTGGAGGCGCAGCGTTCGCCCGGCTCCAGCCGGTCGGCGTTCATGGCCAGGCACATGCTGCAGCCCGGCTCGCGCCACTCGAAGCCGGCCGCCTTGAAGACCTCGTGCAGGCCCTCGCGCTCGGCCTGCGCCTTCACGCGGCCCGAACCCGGCACCACCATCGCCACCTTGACGTTGGCAGCCACGCGGCCACCCGCACGCCTGACGACGGCGGCGGCTTCGCGCAGGTCCTCGATGCGGCTGTTCGTGCACGAGCCGATGAAGACCTTGTCGATGCGGATGTCGTTGATGGCCTTGTTGGGCTCCAGGCCCATGTAGGCCAGCGCGCGCTCGATGGCGCCGCGCTTGATGGGGTCCTTCTCCTTGTCGGGGTCGGGCACGCGGTCGTCGATCGACAGCACCATCTCGGGGCTGGTGCCCCATGTCACCTGCGGCTTGATCTGCGCCGCGTCCAGTTCGACGATGGCATCCCACTTGGCGCCGGGATCCGACTGCAGCGTGCGCCACTGCGCCACGGCGTGGTCCCACTCCACGCCCTTGGGTGCGAAATCGCGGCCCTTGACATACGCGATGGTGGTTTCGTCCACCGCCACCAGCCCCGCGCGGGCGCCGGCCTCGATGGCCATGTTGCAGACCGTCATGCGGCCTTCCATGCTGAGCGCGCGGATGGCGCTGCCGCCGAACTCGATGGTGAAGCCCGTGCCGCCGGCGGTGCCGATGCGGCCGATGATGGCCAGGACGATGTCCTTCGCGCCGCAGCCGCGGGGCAGCGTGCCCTCGACCTTGACGAGCAGGTTCTTCGCCTTCTTGGCCAGCAGCGTCTGCGTGGCCATCACGTGCTCGACCTCGCTCGTGCCGATGCCGTGCGCCAGTGCGCCGAACGCCCCGTGCGTGCTGGTGTGGCTGTCGCCGCACACCACCGTCATGCCGGGCAGGGTGGCGCCACTCTCGGGCCCGATCACGTGCACGATGCCCTGGCGCTGGTCCAGGAAGGGGAAGTAGGCGGCCGCACCGAAGGCCTTGATGTTGGCGTCCAGCGTGACGATCTGCTGCTTGCTGATCGGGTCGGCGATGCCGTCGTAGCCGAGTTCCCAGCCCGTGGTGGGCGTGTTGTGGTCGGCCGTGGCGACGATGGAACTCACCCGCCACACCTTGCGGCCGGCGATGCGCAGACCCTCGAAGGCCTGCGGGCTGGTGACTTCATGCACCAGATGGCGGTCGATGTAGAGAACGGCGGTGCCGTCCTCTTCGGTGTGGACGACGTGGTCGTCCCAGAGCTTGTCGTACAGGGTCCGTGCTGTCATGGGTCGCGACTCCTCGAACCCATGATTGTGGCCCAGACCCTGACACCGGGGTTTCAACCCGCCGCGGCGCGCGCCTCGAGTTCGGCCTTGAGCGACTGCGGCAGGTTCAGCTGCCGCGCCAGCTCGTCGAGGTAGGCGCGCTCCATCGTGGTGGTCTGGTCGACCACCAGCAGGCTCGCCAGGTACACCTCGGCCGCCTTTTCCGGGCTGTCGATGCCGGCGGCCACCTCGGCGGGCTCGACCGGGCGGCGCAGTTCCGCGTCCACCCGCGCGCGCAGCGCCGGGTCGGCTTCCAGGCGGTGCAGTTCGGCCTCGACCAGGCCGCGCTCCCGGTCGTCCATGTGGCCGTCGGCCCTGGCCGCGGCAAGCATCGCGCGCAGCATGGCCCAGCTGTGGTCTTCCTGCTGCGGCGCCGGCAACTGTGCGAAGGTGGCGGGGGCCGGGTTCCAGGCAGGCGCTGCTGCCGGCGGGACGTAGCCGCCGGGCGATGCCTGCCCGGCGGTTGGCGCCGCCTGCGCGGCCTGGCGCGCCTGCCACTCGCGGTAGGCACTGAAGGCCAGTGCGCCCACGGCCGCCGCGCTGCCGTAGCGCAGTACGGCGCCGCCACGCTTGCCGCCCAGCAGCAGCGCCAGGGCGCCGCCCGCGACGGCGCCGGTGGCGTACTTGCCGACGTGGCTCTCGCCGCCGCGGCCGCGGCCGGCGCTACCTGCGCCACCTGCGCCACCTGCGCCACCTGCGCTACCCAGGCTACCCAGGCCACCACCACCACCGCCGACGGCGGACTTCAACAACTGGTCCAGCAGGGATTGCATGCTCATCAGGTTTCTCCTCGAGCCTGCGCAGACCCCGCCGCGGGCCGTTAGTTCCTCAGGTCAGCGCCGCGATCACCTCGGGAGGCGCCTGGACCAGCTCGATCAGCACCCCTTCACCGCCCATCGGGAACTCCTCGTTGCCCTTGGGGTGGATGAAACAGATGTCGTGGCCGGCCGCGCCCTTGCGGATGCCGCCCGGCGCGAACCGCACGCCGTGGGCCGCCATCCATTCCACCGCCCGGGCCAGGTCATCCACCCACAGGCCCACGTGGTTCAGCGGCGTGGCGTGAACGGCCGGCTTGCGGTCCGGGTCCAGCGGCTGCATCAGGTCGACCTCGACGGCGGTCGGGCCATGGCCCAGCTCGCAGATGTCTTCGTCGACGTTCTCGCGCTCGGACACGAACGTGCTCTTGACCGACAGGCCCAGCACGTCGACCCAGAGCGACTTCAGGCGCTGCTTGTCCGGCCCGCCGATGGCGATCTGCTGCAGGCCGAGGATCTTGAAGGGCTTGCTCATTCGAAGCTCAGGATGGGTTGATCGACGGCGAGGCTCTCGCCTTGCGTGGCCAGCACGGCCTTGACGGTCACGTCCTGCGAAGCGACGAGGATGTTCTCCATCTTCATCGCCTCGATGACGGCCAGGCGCTCGCCGGCCTGCACCACCTGCCCGGGCTGCACGGCCACCTGCACCAGCAGGCCCGGCATCGGCGACAGCAGGAACTTGCTCATGTCGGCCGGCGCCTTGAAAGGCATCACGCGCAGCAGCTCGGCGGCGCGGGCGCTCATCACCATGGCCTCGATGCGGCGGCCGTTGTGCTGCACCAGCGTCCACAGGCCGCGGCGCTCCACCTGCGCGGTGAAGGGCCGGCCGTTGCAGTGGCCGGCGGCGCGGATGCCGCCGAAGCGCCAGTCGCTCTCGATGGCGTAGGCCTTGCCCGCGACCACCACGCGGATGATGCCGTCGTTCACCACCGTCACCGGGTGATGGACATGCGCACCGCCCTCCCCCTTGACCACGACCGTGAAGGCCTCGCCGATCGTCACGCCATGGCCCGCCAGCTGACCGCCGATGCCGGCGGCGCGCTCGCGGTAGCGGCGGTAGGCCGCAGCAGCCAGTGCCACCAGCAGGTCGGCGTCGTCGTGCGGAACATCCTCGGCGCGAAAGCCCTGGCTGTAGTTCTCGGCGATGAAGCCGGTATCGAAGTCGCCGCTGACGAATTTCGGGTGCGCCAGCAGGGCCGCCTGGAACGGGATGTTGCTGGAGACGCCCCGGATCACGAACCCGTTGAGCGCTTCGCGCATCTTCGCGATGGCGTCGTCGCGGTCCATACCGTGCACGATGAGCTTGGCGATCATCGAGTCGTAGTACATCGGGATCTCGCCACCCTCGTAGACGCCGGTGTCCACGCGCACGCCACCACCTTCGGGCATGGGCATCGCGGCTTCCATCGTCGTGGGCGGCGGCGCGTATCGCACCAGGCGCCCCGTGGACGGCAGGAAGTTGCGGAACGGGTCCTCGGCGTTGATGCGGCACTCGATGGCCCAGCCTCGGCGGGGAATCTGCTCCTGGGTGAAGGGCAGCTTCTCGCCGGCCGCCACGCGGATCATCTGCTCCACGAGGTCGATGCCCGTGATGCTTTCCGTCACCGGGTGCTCCACCTGCAGCCGGGTGTTCATCTCCAGGAAATAGAAGCTCTGGTCGCGGCCGACCACGAACTCCACCGTGCCGGCGCTCTGGTACTGCACGGCCCGCGCCAGCGCCACGGCCTGCGCGCCCATCGCCGCACGGGTGGCTTCGGTGATGAAGGGCGACGGCGCCTCCTCGATCACCTTCTGGTGCCGGCGCTGGATGGAGCACTCGCGCTCGTGCAGGAACACGACATTGCCGTGGGCGTCGCCGAGCACCTGGATCTCGATGTGACGCGGGCTGACGACGAACTTCTCGATGAAGACGCGGTCGTCGCCGAAGCTGTTGCGCGCCTCGTTGCGACAGGCCGTGAAGCCCTCGAAGGCCTCCTTGTCGTCGTAGGCCACGCGCAGGCCCTTGCCGCCGCCGCCGGCGCTGGCCTTGATCATCACCGGGTAGCCGATACCCTGCGCGATCTTCACGGCGTCCTCGGCCGCCTCGATGGGCGCATTCCAGCCGGGGATGGTGTTGACCTTCGCCGCCTCGGCCAGCTTCTTGGACGCGATCTTGTCGCCCATGGCCGCGATGCTGTGGTGCTTCGGGCCGATGAAGACGATGCCTTCTTCCTCCACGCGACGTGCGAAGGCCTCGTTCTCGGACAGGAAGCCGTAGCCCGGGTGCACCGCCTCGGCCCCCGTGGCCTTGCAGGCCGCGATGATCTTGTCGGCCACGAGATAGCTCTCGCGGCTGGGCGCGGCGCCGATGTAGACCGACTCGTCCGCGAGCCCGACATGGCGCGCGTCGCGGTCGGCCTCGGAGTACACGGCCACGGTGCGGATACCCATCCGGCGGGCCGTCTTGATCACACGGCAAGCAATCTCGCCGCGATTGGCAATCAATATCTTCTTGAACATCATCGTGCCCTCACAGCGGGATGTTGCCGTGCTTGCGCCACGGGTTCTCGAGCTTCTTGTCCTTGAGCATCGCGAGCGAGCGGCACAGGCGCTTGCGCGTCTCGTGCGGCTGGATCACGTCGTCGATGTAGCCACGCGCGCCGGCCACGAAGGGGTTGGCGAAGCGGGCCTTGTACTCGGCCTCGCGCGCTGCCAGCTTGGCGGGGTCGCCCTTGTCCTCGCGGAAGATGATCTCCACCGCGCCCTTGGCGCCCATCACCGCGATCTCGGCGTTCGGCCACGCGAAGTTGACGTCGCCGCGCAGGTGCTTGGAACTCATCACGTCGTACGCGCCGCCGTAGGCCTTGCGCGTGATGACGGTCACCTTCGGCACCGTGCACTCGGCGTAGGCGTAGAGCAGCTTGGCGCCGTGCTTGATGATGCCGCCGTACTCCTGGCTGGTGCCCGGCATGAAGCCCGGCACGTCGACGAAGGTCACCACCGGGATGTTGAAGGCGTCGCAGAAGCGCACGAAGCGCGCGGCCTTGATGCTGCTCCTGATGTCCAGGCAGCCGGCCAGCACCATCGGGTTGTTCGCGACGATGCCCACCGGCGCGCCCTGCAGCCTGCCGAAGCCGATGACGATGTTCTGCGCGTAGTCGGGCTGAAGTTCGAAGAAGTCGCCGTCGTCGACCGTCTTCGTGATCAGCTCCTTCATGTCGTAGGGCTTGTTCGGGTTGTCCGGCACCAGCGTGTCCAGCGACAGGTCGATGCGGTCGGCCGGGTCGGGGCTGGGCCGCAGCGGCGCCTTCTCGCGGTTGTTCAGCGGCAGGTAGTTGAAGAAGCGCCGCAGCATCAGGATCGCCTCGACGTCGTTCTCGAACGCGAGGTCGGCCACGCCGCTCTTGCCGGTGTGGGTGCCTGCGCCGCCCAGTTCCTCGGCCGTCACGCTCTCGTGGGTGACGGTCTTCACCACCTCGGGGCCGGTGACGAACATGTAGCTGCTGTCCTTCACCATGAAGATGAAGTCGGTCATCGCGGGCGAGTACACCGCGCCGCCGGCGCAGGGGCCCATGATCATGCTGATCTGCGGCACCACGCCCGAGGCCATCACGTTGCGCTGGAAGACTTCGGCATAGCCGCCGAGCGAGGCCACGCCTTCCTGGATGCGCGCGCCGCCGGAATCGTTGAGCCCGATCACGGGCGCGCCGACCTTCATGGCCTGGTCCATGACCTTGCAGATCTTCTCGGCATGGGCCTCGCTGAGCGCGCCGCCGAAGACGGTGAAGTCCTGGCTGTAGACGAACACCAGCCGCCCGTTGATCATGCCGTAGCCGGTGACGACGCCGTCGCCGGGGATCTTGTTGTCGGCCATGCCGAAGTCGGAGCAGCGGTGCTCGACGAACATGTCCCACTCTTCGAAGCTGCCTTCGTCGAGCAGCAGTTCCAGCCGCTCGCGGGCGCTGAGCTTGCCCTTGGCGTGTTGCGCGGCGATGCGTTTCTCGCCGCCGCCCAGGCGTGCCGCGGCGCGCTTGTGCTCGAGCTGTTCGATGATGTCGTGCATGGTCAGTCCTCTCTTCGATTCATCAGGTCCAGCAGGCGCCGTGCAGCGACGGATGCCGCCAGCACGCCAGACCGGACGTCGTTGGTGATCTCCGGCAGCGCCGCCCGCACGGCGGGATGCTGCCGGAAACGGTCGCGCAGGCCGGCCTCGATGCGTTCCCACATCCAGGCCTGGTCCTGCCGGTGGCGGCGCTCGGCCAGCCGGCCGCTGGCCTGCTGCGCGTCGCGAAAGTCAGTCACCACCTGCCAGAACTCGGCCAGGCCGGTGGCCTTGAGAGCGCTGAGTTGCAGCACCCGTGTGGCAGCGTGCGCGTGCGCCCCCAGCAGGCGCAGGGCGCTCGTGATCTGGGCGCGGGCTCGGGTGGCGGCGTCTTCGTCGAGGTCGGCCTTGTTGATGACGACGAGATCCGCGAGCTCCATCACGCCCTTCTTGATGGCCTGAAGATCGTCGCCCGCGTTCGGCAGCTGCAGCAGCACGAACATGTCGGTCATGCCGGAAACCGCGGTCTCGCTCTGGCCCACGCCCACGGTCTCGACGATCACGATGTCGTACCCAGCCGCCTCGCAGACCAGCATCGATTCGCGCGTCTTCTCCGCCACGCCGCCCAGCGTCCCGCTGGCAGGGCTGGGGCGGATGTACGCCCGCTCGTCCATCGACAGGCGCTCCATGCGGGTCTTGTCACCCAGGATGGACCCGCCCGAAACGCTGGACGAAGGGTCGACGGCCAGCACCGCCACGCGGCGCCCACGCTCGATCAGGTCCAGGCCGAGGGCCTCGATGAAGGTGCTCTTGCCGACGCCCGGCACGCCGCTGATGCCCAGGCGCAGCGAATGCCCGGCATGCGGCAGCAAGGCGTTCAGCAGCGCATCGGCGCGCGTGCGGTGGTCGGCCCGCGTCGATTCCAGCAGCGTGATCGTCTTGGCCACGGCGCGGCGCTGCGCCGGGCCGGGGGGGCCGCACACGGCGTCCAGGAGGGACTGATCCGGGAGGGGCTGCATTTCAGTGGTTCCGACTGGTCGGTCTCGACCCGTTGAGGACGTTGTTCGCTGTCCGCTGCCTATTGCCTTCGGCGCTCCGAGATTGCGCGGGCCAAGGGCGGCGGGCCCCCTCCCACTCCATGCCCTCCGGACCGGGCTGCGCCCGCTCCTCCCCCTTGACTTCCGTGGGAGGAGGCCCACCGCCCTTGGCCTGCCATCGTGGTGGTGTGCGCTGCGGGGACACCCCCAAGGCGGCCGGAGCGGCATGGGTGGCTTTCGTCGGGCGAACGCCAAGCACGTCATCGGCCGAGGGTGGTGGGTGCCCTTCCCCGTAAGTAAAGGAGGAGGATCGGGCGCAGCCCGGTCCGGGGGACATGGAGGGGAAGGGCACCCGCCGCCCTCGGCCCGCGGGGCCTACGCCTGCGTATGCATCGATGCACCCGACCTTCAGCAACGAGCCGAAAGCCGTCCCTCCTTGCGGACAGAGAAGGCAAATGCTCACCGCTTCACTCAACCAGCGTCCAGCGCCAGCTTGATCTGCTCCAGCACGTCCTTCGCGCTGACCGGAATCGGCGTGCCCGGGCCATAGATGCCTTTCACGCCGGCGTCGTACAGGAACCCGTAGTCCTGCTGAGGAATCACGCCGCCGACGAACACCACGATGTCGTCGGCGCCCTGCTTCTTCAGCTCGGCGATGATGGCTGGCACCAGCGTCTTGTGGCCTGCGGCCAGCGTGCTGACACCCACGGCGTGCACGTCGTTCTCGATCGCCTGGCGCGCGCATTCCTCGGGTGTCTGGAACAGCGGGCCCATGTCGACGTCGTAGCCCAGGTCGGCGAAGGCCGTGGCCACCACCTTGGCGCCGCGGTCGTGGCCGTCCTGGCCCAGCTTGGCGATCATGACTCGCGGGCGCCGCCCCTGAGCGTCGCCGAAAGCCGCGATCTCGGCCTTCAGCTTGTCCCAGCCCTCGGCGCTGTCGTAGGCGGCAGCGTACACACCGGTCACCTTCTGGATGTCGGCGCGGTGGCGCCCATAGACCTTCTCCAGCGCATCGCTCACCTCGCCCACGGTAGCGCGGGCGCGCATGGCGTCGACACTGAGCGCCAGCAGATTTCCCTGGCCGCTGCTGGCCGCATCGGTCAGGGCCTGGAGCGCTGCCTGCACCTTGGCGGTGTCTCGTGCAGCGCGGATCTCGCCCAGCCGCGCGATCTGCCCTTCGCGCACCATGACGTTGTCTACCTCCCGGACCTCCACTGCATCCTGCGTCTTCGTCCTGTACTTGTTGACGCCGACGATCACGTCCGCGCCGGAATCGATGCGCGCCTGCTTCTCGGCGGCGCTGGCCTCGATCTTGAGCTTGGCCCAGCCGGAATCCACGGCCCGGGTCATGCCGCCCATGGTCTGGACTTCCTCGATGATGGCCCAGGCCGCGTCGGCCATGTCCTGCGTGAGCTTCTCCATCATGAAGCTGCCGGCCCAGGGGTCGACGACGCTCGTGATGTGGGTTTCTTCCTGCAGGATCAGCTGCGTGTTGCGCGCGATCCTGCTGCTGAACTCGGTGGGCAGCGCGATGGCCTCGTCGAAGCTGTTGGTGTGCAGGCTCTGCGTGCCGCCGAAGACGGCGGCCATGGCCTCGACCGTGGTGCGCACGATGTTGTTGTACGGGTCCTGCTCGGTCAGGCTCCAGCCGGAGGTCTGGCAGTGCGTGCGCAGCATCAGGCTCTTGGGCTTCTTCGCGCCGAAGTCCTTCATGATGCGCGTCCAGAGCAGGCGCGCCGCGCGCATCTTCGCGATCTCGAGATAGAAGTTCATCCCGATCGCCCAGAAGAAGCTCAGGCGGCCGGCGAAATCGTCCACGTCCAGGCCCTTGCCGATGGCCGTGCGCACGTACTCCTGCCCGTCGGCCAGCGTGAACGCGAGTTCCAGCGCCTGGTTCGCCCCGGCTTCCTGCATGTGATAGCCGGAGATGCTGATCGAGTTGAACTTCGGCATCTGCTGCGCCGTGTACTCGATGATGTCCCCGATGATGCGCATGCTGGGCGCCGGCGGGTAGATGTACGTGTTGCGGACCATGAACTCCTTGAGGATGTCGTTCTGGATGGTCCCGCTCAGCTGGTCCTTCGAGACACCCTGCTCCTCTGCCGCGACGATGTAGCCGGCCAGCACCGGCAGCACGGCGCCGTTCATCGTCATGCTCACGCTCACCTTGTCCAGCGGAATGCCGTCGAACAGGATCTTCATGTCCTCGACGCTGTCGATGGCCACGCCCGCCTTGCCGACGTCGCCCGTGACACGCGGGTGATCGCTGTCGTAGCCGCGGTGCGTGGCCAGGTCGAAGGCCACGCTCACGCCCTGACCACCCGCCGCCAGCGCGCGGCGGTAGAAGGCGTTGGACTCCTCGGCGGTGGAGAAGCCGGCGTACTGGCGGATGGTCCAGGGCCGCACCGCGTACATCGTGGCCTGCGGGCCGCGGATGAACGGCTCGAAACCCGGCAGCGTGTTGGTGTGCGGCAGGCCCTGCAGGTCTTCGGCGGTGTAAAGCGGCTTGACGGTCAGGCCCTCGGGCGTGACCCAGCTCAGCGCCTGCACGTCGCCCCCCGGCGCCGACTTCGCGGCGGCGGCCTGCCACTGGGGCAGCGTGGCGGGGTTGAAGTTGTCCTTGGCGCTCATCGGTGTTCTCCATCGGCCCTTGCCGACCGGCCATCATTATGCATAATTATAAATTCACAAGCTACACGCAGCTGACACCTTCGCAACCTTCCGTGGACGCCGTCGAGACGCATCCCGCCCCGCAACTGTCGCGCCGCGCCCTGTACCAGGACGTGGCCGAGCGCCTGCGCGAGCAGATCTTCAGCCGCCGGCTCGAGCCCGGCAGCTGGATCGACGAGATGAAGCTCTGCGCCGAGTACGGCATCAGCCGCACGCCGCTGCGCGAGGCCCTGAAGGTGCTGGCCGTCGAGGGCCTGGTGACGATGAAGGTGCGGCGCGGCGCCTACGTCACCGAGATGTCGCGCGACGACGTCGCACAGGTCTACCACCTGCTCGCGCTGCTGGAGAGCGATGCCGCCGGCCACGTGGCCGCAAACGCCACCGAGAGCCAGCGCGCCGAGCTGGTGGCCCTGCACGATCGGCTGGAGAAGAACGTGCGGCAGCGCGACGCCTTCTTCGCCGCCAACGAGCAGTTCCACATGGCCTTGCTGCAGATGGCCGGCAACCGCTGGGCGCTGCAGATGGTGGCCGACCTGCGCAAGGTGATGAAGCTCAACCGCCACCACTCGCTCTTCAAGCAGGGCCGGCTGGCCGATTCGCTGGGCGAGCACCGGGCGCTGATGGCCGCCATCGCGGCCCGGGACCCGGCGCGCGCCACGGCCCTGATGCGAGCCCACTTCGAGAACGGGCTGGAGGCCGCAGCGCCCTGATCAGGCCGCGACGAACCTCGCTCCGCGGCCCGAGCGGGCAAGGCGGTCCGGGCGGCGCGGCCTGATCACGCCACAGGGTGGATCGGGATGCTTCGCGCGCGCAGCTGGCCGCAGCCGCCTTCCACGTCCTGCCCCGCCGACTGCCGCAGCCGCGTCAGCACGCCCTGCTGGTTGAGCCGGCGGAAGATCTCGGTCGCACGCTCGGTGCTGGGCCTGTCGTAGTGGAGGCCGTCGACGGCGTTGTACGGGATCATGTTCAGGATGGCGTACTTGCCGCGCAGAAGCGGCACCAGCGCATCGAGTTCGTCATCGCCGTCGTTGACGCCCGCCATCAACGTCCACTGGTACTGAACCGGGTAGCCGCTGCTGCGCGCGTAGCCCTCGGCCAGATCCACCAGTTCCGCGGGCTCGAAGCGCGGTGCGCGCGGCAGCAGCGCGGCGCGCTTGGCGGCCTGCGTGGTGTGCAACGAAACCGCCAGCGCCGGCTTCACGCGGCCCTGCGGCAGGCGCTCGAAGGCGCGCCGGTCGCCGACGGTGGAGAAAACCAGCTGCTTGTGGCCGATGCCGCCCTCCTGCCCCAGCAGTTCGATGGCCTCCAGCACGGCGTCGAGGTTGTGCGCGGGCTCGCCCATGCCCATGAAGACGACCTTCTTCACCGGCCGCAGCGTGCGCGCCAGGGCCACCTGGGCCACGATCTCGGCGCTGCCCAGCTGGCGCAGCAGGCCGCCCTGCCCTGTCATGCAGAAGGTGCAGCCCACCGCGCAGCCGACCTGGGTGGAAACACAGAGCCCGCCGCGCGGCAGCAGCACCGACTCGACTGTCTGCCCGTCGGCCAGGTCCACCAGCAGGCGGGCCGAGCCGTCCTCGCCAGGATGCTCGGATCGCAGCGTGGCCAGGCCCGCGAGCGAGGCCGTCAGCGCCGGCAACTCGGCGCGCAGCGCCTTCGGCAGGAAGTTGGCGATGTCCCGCCGGCCACCCTCCTGCGGCCTGGCCTGCACCCAGTGGCGCAGGACGCGGGCCTCGTGGCCGGGCCCGGCGCCGAGCTGGCGCAGTTGCTGTCGAAGGTCGTGGATCTGCACGGGCGCGAGTATCGTCGGTCCCGACCAACACGCCGGAGCCCGCATGAAGAATCTGCACCCCGTCCGCCCGCTGGGCGCCAGCGGCCTCAAGACGCCCGCCCTGTGGCTGGGCACGATGATGTTCGGCGATCAGACCGACGCGACCGAGGCGGCGCGCATCGTCGACGCCGCGCGCGAGCAGGGCCTGTTCGCGCTCGACACCGCCGACAGTTACGGCCAGGGCGCCTCGGAACGCATGCTGGCGCCGCTCATCGCTGCCGACCGCGAACGCTGGGTGCTCGCCACCAAGTTCGCCAACCCGGCCGGCGACCTGCCCAACGACCGCGGCCTCGGGCGCCGCTGGATCCGGATGGCGGTGGACCGCAGCCTGAAGCGCCTGGACACCGACTGGATCGATCTCTACTGGATGCACCGGGACGACGAGACCACGCCCATCGAGGAGACCCTGTCGACGATGGCGCGGCTGATCGAGGACGGCCGCATCCGCTACTACGGGGTCTCGAACTTCCGCGCGTGGCGCGTGGCGCGCATGGTGGAGACCGCCCGGCGCATGGGCGTGCCGCCGCCCATCGCCTGCCAGCCACCCTACAGCGTGATGACACGCGGCATCGAGGACGAACTGCTGCCCTGCTGCGCGCACTACGGCGTGGGCGTGGTCAGCTACAGCCCGCTGGCGCGCGGCGTGCTGTCGGGCAAGTACGCACCAGGCGCTGCGCCCCCGGAGGGCAGCCGCGCGGCGCGCAACGACCGCCGGCTGATGCAGACCGAGTGGCGGCCGGAATCCCTGGCGCTGGCGCAGCGCTTCGCGGTGCATGCGGCCTCGCGCGGGCTGGCCCCGAGCCAGCTGGCCGTGGCGTGGGTGCTGCACAACCGGCTCGTCGACGGCGTCATCGCCGGGCCGCGCACGCTCGCGCAGTGGCAGGACTACGTGGCCGCGCTGGCGGTCACCGTCGGCCCGGAGGATGAATCGCTGGTGGATTCACTCGTCACGCCGGGCCATGCATCGACGCACGGCTACACCGACCCGATGTATCCCATCACGGGGCGGCAGCCGCGCGGCTGAACGCCACGGGGCCATCGCCGGCTCCTGCAGGGTGGCGTCGAGGAAAGTGACGAGGGCGTCGCCGGGGGGCCGACGACGCGTCGTGCGGGCCCCGACTCAGCGCACCACCAGGCGCGGCTCACCGGCCTGCACCGTGCCGATCTCGGCGGCGGTCGCGAAGCCGTGGCGGCGGAAGATGTCCATCACCGCACCGACGCTCGCCGGGTCGCAGGACACGAGCAACCCGCCGCTGGTCTGCGGGTCCGTCAGCAGCGCCTGGTCTTCGGCCGCGAAGTTGGCCGGCACGCTGACGTCGGCACCATAGCCGCCCCAGTTGCGGCCGGAAGCGCCGGTCACGAAACCCTGCCCCGCAAGCTCGCGCACGCCGGGCAGCAGCGGCACCCGCGCCCAGTCGACGACAGCGGTCGCCCGGGCGCCGCGCGCCAGTTCCAGCGTGTGGCCGGCGAGGCCGAAACCGGTGATGTCGGTCAGCGCGTGCACGCCGTCCAGGGCCGCCAGGTCGGGGCCCGGGGTGTTCAGGCGCGTGGTGCTGGCAATCATCTGCTCATAGCCGGCGGGGCTGAGCTGCTCCTTCTTGAGTGCGGCGCTGAGCACGCCCACGCCCAGCGGCTTGCCCAGGATCAGCACGTCGCCGGGGCGGGCATCGGCGTTGCGCTTCACGCGCTTCGGGTGCACCAGACCCAGCGCGACCAGTCCGTAGATGGCCTCGACGGAATCGATGGTGTGCCCGCCCGCGATGGGAATGCCGGCCGCACGGCAGACATCGTTGCCGCCCTGCAGGATGCGGCCGATGGTGGCGGTGGACAGCACGTTGATCG
>CAJAES010000068.1 GCA_903938815.1 uncultured beta proteobacterium | reverse complement strand
TGCATGTAGCGCCGGTTCAGGCTCCACTCGTCGTTCTGCTCGAGCATCATGGCGCCGACCAGCCGCGTGATCGAGGCGTCGTTGGGGAAGATGCCCACGACTCGGGTGCGTCGCTTGATCTCCGCGTTCAGGCGTTCCAGAGGATTGGTCGAGTAGATCTGGGTCCAGTGTGCTCTGGGGAAGGTCATGAACGCCAGCACGTCGTTCTCGGCCTCGTCCATCAACGCCCCGAGCTTGGGGAACTTGCCGCGCAGCTGATCGGCTACCGAGCGCCACTGCGCGCGTGCCGTGTCGGCCGTCTCCTGAACGAACACGGTACCGATGGCTGCGCTGACCATGCGCCGCTGCGTCTTGCCGGCGTGCGCCAGCGCGTTGCGCATGAAGTGCACGCGGCAACGCTGCCAGGTAGCCTTCAAGACCTTCGACGCTGCCGCCTTGATGCCCTCGTGGCTGTCGCTGATGACGAGCTTCACGCCACGCAGCCCGCGCCGGTTCAGGCTGCGCAGGAACTCCGTCCAGAAGGGTTCAGCCTCCGAGGCGCCGACCTTCAGGCCCAGCACTTCGCGCTGGCCATCGGTATTGACGCCTACCGCCACTATTACGGCCACGCTCACGATGCGCCCGGCCTCGCGCGTCTTGACGTACGTGGCGTCGATCCACAGGTACGGCCAGTCGCCCTCGATCTGGCGGTTCAGGAAGGCGCCAACACGCTCGTCGAGCTCGCCGCACAGCCGGCTGACCTGGCTCTTGGACACGCCACTCATCCCGAGGGCCTTGACCAACTCGTCCACCGAGCGGGTCGAGACACCCTGGATGTAGGCCTCCTGGATGACCGCCGTCAGCGCCTTCTCGGCCGTGCGCCGGGGCTCCAGGAATTCGGGGAAGTAGCTGCCCTGACGCAGCTTGGGGATCTTCAGCTCGACGCTGCCGGCGCGCGTGTCCCAGGTGCGGTCGCGGTAACCGTTGCGGCTGTTCAACCGCTCGGGAGTCTTCTCGTCATACCCGGCACCGCAGCGCCCATCGACATCGATCTCCATCAGGCGCTGGGCCATGAACTGCACCATCTGGCGCAGCACGTCGATGTCAGCGCCCTTCTCGGCGAGCTCAGCCAGTGCGATAGTTGGAATGGTCATCGTGATTTCCTTCAAGGATCAAGGTTGTGTTTCGCACCTCAACCCTATCCGGGATCACGATGACCACCCCTACCGGGATCGCCGTCGCCGCGCGGCAAGCCGCTACGGGTTTCGCCCTACGGGCTCCACCCTCCGCGTCTTGCCGCGCACCTGTGGACCTACACCACTTCCTGGGACATCAACCTCCTGCAACTTATCGGCCAGCAGCTTCAGATAGTGCTCGCGCCGCGCTTGGTTGCTGGGAAATTTCTGCCCCAGGCACTCCACCGGTCCCGCGTCGGCCTTGTGGCCCTTGATCAGATCGCTCATCTTGTTCGTCTTGGTTGAGATCACACCGTCTGGCGGATCTGGTCGTAGTCGGATTTGGTCAAGCCAAAGTGGCTCAGGAAACTCTTGAACACCGTTAGGCTGATCGGGTCTCGCTTTGGCAGCGGAAACATGCGCCCGTCTGGATGCCTGAACTTCTCGTGGCTGCCTTTGCCCTCGCCACGGATCAACTCGTAGCCGAAGTGCCGTTGGAGAACACGCCGCAGCTCCTGCCACCGCGGCACGTTCAGGTTGGCCGGCGTTGACAGCACACTAGCCGCGATGCGCCCCTGGCCGAAGAAACGGCAGGGTACATCCAGGCGTTCGTTGAAGTCGAACGGCAGGATCTCGCGCAGCAGGGGTTCGATCGGCAAGCCGATGCCCGGGCTGGCCAGCTGCGGCCGCCCTTGGGCCATCTGGGTGGCCAGGACGCGCCAAGTTTCGGTCTGCCGCCCTTCGGCCCAACGCCGGTAGCCGGGGGGTGAGAGATCCAGGTGGGTCTTGACCGTGCGCTCCACCGCCTGCCGCTCATCGGGCGTGCGATGCCCGGCCAGTTGCTGCACCACGCTGTCCAGGCTGATCCACACCCAGGCGGCCCAGTTGGCAAGCGCCTCTTCCAGGTGGCCGTCGGTGCCCTTCAGGGCGCTGTACACCTTGGCCTGGTAGGGCCGGAACTTGGGCTGCAGCGCCTGAAGCTCTAGCCAGGTCAGCGCGGCCTCGACCTTGGCGTGGAAGAGCTCGTGCCGGTAGACCAGCATCAGGGCGAGCTTGGCGGCCAGCGCATTTCGGCCCCGGTGCAGGCCGTTAGCGCGCAGGTCTTCGGCGATGCTGCAGGCCAGTTCGTCCAGCTTGCGGGCGTCGAGGTAGATGCCCCAGCTCGCTTCGGTGTGGGCATGGTGCGGCTGGTACCAGCCGATGGCCTCGAAGCCGTGTTCGCGGAGCCGTCCCTTGGCTTGCTGGGCCACATCGCGCGGGGAGTCGAACCCGAAGCTGAAGTCGTCCTCGTCCAGGCCGCTAAGGTCGGTAGGGTCAAACAGCACAGCAGACACATCGCCTGCACCGGATCCTAAGAAGGCCCCGTCGATGTCAGGCGGCTGAGCGCCTGACTGGCGCGGCTTGAGGAAGGCACGCTGCAGCCGACGTTCAGCAGCGGCGCGCACCTCCGGGTACGGAGGCAGCCCACGGTGCGGCAACCAGGTGATGAGCGCCACCAGCCGCTTCGGATTGCCTGTGGCCAGGGCGGCCTGGTACCAGCCTTCCCTGGGCGGCGGGTTGCGCTCGTCAGGCGTCTGCTGGATGGCGCGCTGGGCCGCACGTTCCACGACATCAGGGTCGTCGCTGGACACCTTCAACAGCAGCCCGGGCGGGAAGTCGGCCACCAGATGCGTCAGATCCAGCACGGGTGGCCATGGCTCAGACGACGGGAACTTGGAGTGCAAGTCTTCCAGCGCGGCGCGCTGATCCTGCGGAAGTTGGGCCAGTCGCTGGTCCTCTGCCGCCTTACGCCGCACAGCTTTGATGGCGTGCTCGGCCTCGGCAGCCTGATGGAGCGCCACGGCTTGCTGAACCGCGGCCATCGAGTCCGCCGGCAAGGGTTGCGCGCCGTCCGGCGCTGGCACCAACGAGCACAACAAGCCAATGCGCTGACCGCCTTGCAAGGCAACCGCTTGGCGGCAGTACACCCGCAGTGCATCTTCGGCAGGATGGGCCTTGAAAACGCCCATGGCGCGAAGCATGCCGCCCAGCAGCCAACCCAGGCCGCCGGCTCCGAACAGCTCGAAGGCCTTGGCAATCTTGTGCGCCTTCGGGTGCGTATGCGCCCTCTGAACGTCGGCGTACCCCGAAGCGATGAAAGGCCCGACGTCACGGTCGCCAGCCGCCACATCGATGGCAAAGCAGTCGGGCGCGCCCACCTGCTCCACGCGGATGGGCTGCCACTGTGCGAGCCGTTGGGTTTGCCTCTGCCCTGCCACCCGGTTTACTCCACGACCACGCGCACCTTGGAGCGGTCGCGGCCCTTGCAGCGCTCGGCGATGAAGGCCTCGAAGCGCTTCAGCAGGTCATCGGGCGTGGCTGGGGAGCCGCCTTCCAGCAGCGCCTGCTTCAGTTCGGCCGCGGTGACGGGGATCTTCTGCAGGGCAGACAGGGCGTCCTGCACCGCCGAAACGAACTCGGGCAACAGCGGGTCGGGTAGTGCCTTCTTGCCCACGAACTCCTGCACCAGCTTTCGTGCAGCCGGCCCCAGCAGCTCGAAGTTCTCCTGGATGGTGGGGTCTTCCAGGTTGTCCAGCAGCGTCAGAGTCCAGGCATCCAGCAATTGGTCCAGCTCGTCGTCCAGCTGCTTCAGCACATTGCCGGCCGGTGCCAGGTCGCCCTGTTCGTTAGCCGGCTTGAAGCTGCAATGCGGGCAGAACGGCGACGCGCCCAGATCGTTTTCGATGAGGGAAGCACAGCTCCTCAGCTTGCCGAGCTTGCCTTCGTAGTCATTGAGCTGCGAAGTGGGCATCAACGAGATACCGGCCAGCGCACGCATGGTGCTCAGGCGGGCGTCCTTGCGCAGCGCTGTCTGCTTCTTCTCGTCGTTCACGCCCAGGCGCGCCTTGCTGTGCAGGGCGATGTAGGCGTTGACGTAGTCCTGTTTCAGCTTCGTCAGAGTCTGGCGGTACTCGGCGGCGTGCTGGGCCGTTCGGTCATTGGCAAGCTTGTCGAGCAGCGCCTTGCGGGCGGATTGCGCCGCCTGGGTCCACTCGTGCTCGGCCGGCAGCACCAGTTCGGCCTGCGACAAGTACCCGGCGATGCCGCCCAGGTCGGCCACGAAGGCCTGCAGCTTCTCGGACTGCTGGAGTGTGAGCAGGTTGGGCTTCTGCGCCGCCACCTCGTCTTCGGTGAGCTTCAGGTTCTTCAGCTTGCCCACGGTGTTGAACGGCGCCAGACGCTCGGCGAAGCCCTTCAAGGCCTCCAGGCGCTTGCGCCAGTCGCCCAGCTCATCATCGCGCAGCAGGGGCGTGCCCCAGAAGGCCAAGCGGTTGGCCATGTCGGTGCTGGCGGTCAGCACGCGGGTGACCAGGTCGCTGACCGCGTCCTGAAGTTCCTTCACCGGCTCTTCGGCGCCGGCAGCGGCCATCTGGGCCAGGCCCGGCGAGCGGCCCAGCAGCTCGAACAGGGCCCGCAACACGCTGGTGCTGATTTCCTTGGGCGTTTCCAGGTGCTTGAACTGCTTGAGCTCTTCAACACTGCGCTCGACCAGCAGCGCCGTCTTGCTCGAGTCGATCTTGTCGCCCACGATCGCCAGCACGGCGTCGCCCGAGTAGACGAGGCCGCCCAGCACGACGACGAGCAGGTCGGGTTCGAGCCGGTACTTCTCGGGTGCGAAGAATTCGATCTCGTTGCCGCCCACCACGAGCTCGCTGCGGTTGAGCACCTGCCCGCTGCCCTTGGCGAGCAACTGCGCGATCACCGCCTTGGCGTACTTGCTCTGGCTGGGCTGGGGCTTGTCGCCGTCGAGCATGTCGAGCGCGTCCAGGATGACGGTGCCGTCTTTGGTCTTGGTGCCGCCGGCCAACATCTTCATCGCGTTCGTGATGAGCTGCCTGCGGTTTTGCTCGGTGACCAGGGACGAGAAGGTCGGGTACTCCGGCGCCACCTCCGCGAAGCGCGAAGCCAGGGCCAGGCCGGAGATGACGTTGACCACGTCCCGGAAGTTGATGCGGTCGTCCGCACCAAGGCGGGCCTTCTCGCGCAGCGAGATGCCCTTGACCCAGTCTTCCAGCGGCTTGCTCTTGCCCTGGTAGGTCATCTCCAGCGCCTTGAGCTGCTTTTCCTGCAGCCACTTGCTCATCAGGCGCAGGGCGTCCTTGGCCTTGTCCTGGTAGACCACCTTGGCGCCACCGCTTGCCGTCGACCCGAGGTCCAGCGCCGCGGCATAGGTGGCCAGGTGCTTGCGGATGTCGTCATCCAGCCCCTTCAGGCGGATGAAAACTTCATCGGACTTGTGCTCGTCCTTGAACTTGGGCGGGTCGAAGGGGTGGACGAAGTAGATGTAGAACTCGCGCTCCGGCTGGGCTGTGGGCCGCTCGTTTGGTGCGCCGAAAAACAGGTAGCCGTTGCGTTCGACGCGGCGCTCTTGCCACTCGATGGGGTACTGCCAGATCAGGTGGCCGGTGACGTAGGCCGTCTCGTCGGTGCGCTCCATCAACGCCTTGACGGCGCTGAAGTAGGCGCGGTCCAGCACGTCCGCGGACAGGCTGTCGGCGCGCTTGTCGATCTGCGCGTCGTAGTCGATGTCCTTCTTCAGATCGAGGTAGTACTGCTCGGTGTCCGCGGTGCGGCTGATGAACTGGCCGTTGACCGTCTTCAATATCTCGCGCAGCACGGTCTGCACCAGGGACAGCAGATCCTCGGCGGGCTCGCCGCCCATGTCGCCGATGCCGGGCTGGAACAGGGTCAAGGTGTCGCGCAGCTCCATGGCCGTTGCGCCCAGCGGCACATAGATGTCACCGCCCGTGGTCAGCCGGTGCACCGACAAGCCCTTGACGACGCGCTGGGCCAGCGACTTGTACGCAGGGCGGGTGTAAGCCTGCTGCACCCGCGAGGCCAGCACCTCAGACACCTTCAGCACCGGGCCGATGTCTCGGTCGGCACGCAGCACGGAGTTCGCGGTGACCGTGTCCCAGAAGCTGTCGTAGCTTAGCAAGCCAGGCCGGTCGACAGGCACCTCGGTCTGCAGGATGGCCTGGATCTGGTCGCGCAGAGTGACCAGCGCACCGCGCTTCTCGGTAAAGACCAGCCGCTCGAAGGTGGCGATGTACTCGGGGTGGACCGGGAACAAGCGGACGTACTGGTCCATGCGATCATTCATCGGCCCGAAGAACTTGGCGAAGGGCGTCAGGTACTCGCGGATGCGCTGCTGCTGGTCGGCCGTCTTCTTCAACAGGCGCTCGGCCACGACGAAGCTCACGTCGTCGCGGGCCAGCAGCACCTGGGCAAAGCGGTCCTTCACCCGGCGCAGGCTGTCTGAGACGTGCTGGAAGCGGGCGCTGTCGAAGATGGCTTCCTGCACACCGGCCATGAAGCGGAAGCGCAGGTGCTTGGTCACCTCGCCGATCTCGCGCAGGAAGGACAGGTCCAGCACCAGGGCGTGGTCGTTGCGCGAGCGCAGGTACTCCAGGAACTCGTCGACGACCAGCAGCACGCCCTGGTTGGGGAACTTCTCGTGGAAGGCGGCCATCATGGCCTCGAAGGAGGCCTTGTTGTTCACCACCTTGTCGGCCGGCGGGAAGCTGTAGGCCACACCGTGCGCTTCCAGGAATGCTTCGAGCTGCTGGGTGACGATATCCCGCAGCGACATCTGGCTGGAGATCTCGATGCGGTGCACCTTGAATTTCCCAGCGATGGCTTCTGCGGCCTTGGCGACCACCGGGCTGCGGACCAGCTCCAGGTAGCTGGCGTCTTCAGCGACCAAGGACAGCACGGACATCAGGTGCGACTTACCGGTACCGTAGTTGCCGACCACTAACAGGCCCTTGTGGTCGACGGACTCATCGAAGGACAGCTGCGGAATGATGCGGTCGTTGATGCGACTCGCCATCTCGTCGGAGATGACGTAAGTGGAGACCAGGCGCTTCGCCTCGTCGGCACGGTTGGCATCCAGCAGCTGGATGACGGACTCGATGGGTTCGAACTGGATCAGGTCGCCGTAACGCATGGGGAAGACTCAGGAAAGGTGGTGGACGAGGAAACCGGTCGCTGCATGATCGCAGTGCTCGGGATGACCAGCTGGTGCATAGAGCAAACGAGCGTTCCGCAGTTCGCCCGGCCAAGCCGCCACGACTGTCCGGGCGTGGGCCAGCCGCTTGAGGGCATCCAGGGCGTCGAGCTTCAGGGAGCGGTCGAAGAGGACCTCGGTGCGATCCAGCACCGCGACCGGTGAGCCTGGAAAGGCAGCATCAACAACGTCTCGCAACAGGCTACTGGCCTGGAGTGGTCGCTGTCGCCGGGCCAAGGCAGCCGCACGATGAGCGAGCTGGATGCCGAGCGGCAGCACCGTAACGTCCAGCTGGGCTGATGCACTGACCAAGGCTTGGCTGCGGCTGCGCGCGTCTTGGCCCACGACCAGCACCAAACGGCCGTGCAGTGAACCTGCGTCCTTGATCAGCTTGAGAAGTTCATCGAGCACTGCTGCCCCAGAAAAGGTTAGGGGCCCAATGCTCCGCAAGCCTGTCCATAGACATGGACCGGCTGAATCTCCCTGATTCGATGTCGCAAAGGCCGTTTATTCATCTTGTAGACGTGCCACCGTGGTGATTTGATGACCTGTCATCACGTCACCACGTTGGGTTACATATTACGCGAAGGATGGGGAGATTCAGCCCTCCCCAGGCGCAGCGTTAGCAGGCGGGCACACGTTCTAGAGGAAGCATCGCGAACGGCGAGCCCCGCCAGGCCGAACCAGCTCGAAGGACTCTTGTTGCGCGATCGCTACTTGGCCGAGAGGACACCCACGGCATTGGCTCGGATGGGCATCATTCCGAGCCTGTGCAACCACGAGAGACAACCATGCACTTCGTCGCGCACATGATTCGCATACTCGTGGTCGCCATGTTGGTGGCGCTCTGGGTTGCGACCCTTGGCGCCATCAGCGTTGAGGTCCGAATGAGTACCGGGCACGGCGTGGACCTGCCGGGCTGGTGGTGCTAATTCGCATGTCAGTTTGATCGAGTAGCAAAGACACAACAGCAAGCCAATTCGCGCACCACGAACTGATCAACGCTTGAAACAATAGCTGCATTGACCCCCCTTCTGACGAGATGACTCGTTCGGCACAGCGCCTGAGTTCTGGCGCATTTTCACAACGCATTGAGCACCAGCTCCCTGTGTCCGCCTTCGGACGCAGCAGTCACGCGTTGTTGGAGGGTCATACATGTTGGTTTTGCCAAGTCACCCGAAGGGCGACGACTACTTGAGGTTCATCAGTCGGCCGTGGATCCGGTTCAGCATCGGTCCCTATGCCTACGGCAGCTACCGACAAGGTGTCGAAGACCTCATCATGATGGTCAGTGACCTGGCCAGGCCAAGCGATAGCGGAGAGGTGCTGCTGCGCTTCAAGATCGTCAACAAGCGTCTCTGCATCCGCGCGCTCGTTTCGAACGATCTGCGGGGAACTGACGTCGAGTTCACCGTTGGCCGCCTGGCCTGGTACGTCGAGACGACCTGGAACAAGCTGGAGTTGCTCAATGGCGCAAAGTGATATTCACGAAGGCGCCAATCAGCGCGACCTGTTCACCCACCCAGCAGCGTCAGGTCAACAGATTGGCGCCAAGAGGAAACGAGTATTCCGCCAAGTCGGGGGTACCGATGTGGGCGTGCTGGCACGGGGCAGGAACTCTGAGACCACCAGCCGCGTAGCGGAAATTCGGCAGTCACTGCGGGAGACCGGCTTCGAGCGCACCTGTGTTGAACCAGATGTCCTTTGGCGCGTCATGCTCAACGAGCTTGAGCAAGCGATGCCAAACTTCTCGGCAGTCATTCAGACCGTCGTGCGCCCACACGCGCAACTGGTCGCAGCAGGCGTTGATCACAGGATGCCGCCCCTGTTGCTGCTTGGAGACCCAGGGTCGGGCAAAACGCATTTCGCACGCCAGTTGGCGCAGATCCTGGGGATGCCCCGACCACTGCATATTCAAATGGCTGCCGAGACGAATGGCTCAGCACTTTCGGGTAGCAGCGCGTTCTGGTCGAACTCCTCGCCAGGTCTGCTGTTCGAGTGCATCGCCTGGGGAACTGGTACCGGACTCATGGCCGCGAATCCGGTGGTCTTGCTCGACGAGATCGACAAACCGAGCCGGAACTCGAACTACGACCCGCTCGGCGCTTTGTACTCACTGCTGGAAGCAGACACCGCCAGGGACTTTCAAGACCAGGCACTGCCGGACATGTACATCGACGCATCCACAGTGCGATGGATCGCGACGGCAAACGATATTTCAGCCATACCGGATCCCATTCGGTCACGGATGTGTGCATTCGAAATCGCCATGCCCACAGTCGATCAACAGCGGGCAATTGCGCAAAGAATCTACCAGGGTCTTTTGGCGAGGTACCACCTGCCGCTGGCTGACGAACTACCCCCTTCGGTGCTAGACCGGGTGAGTGCACTCTCGCCGCGCGAAACGACTCTTGCGCTTGATTGCGCGATTGCCAGCGCGGTTTCGCGGTTCAGCTTCGAAGTCGCCGTACAGGATCTTGGACAATTTGCAGCGCGTTCGAAGCCTGGGCTACGCAGCCGGATTGGCTTCAGGTAGTCATGGCGACGAAGGACGACCGAAGGCGGTCGTTCTTGGTTGGCGTCTGGAACCGCGGACTTACGCCCCGACGTCGGCAGCTATCCGTTCAATGGGCGCCTTCCGGCTTTTTGTGTGGGCTCTGAATCTTCATGCAGAAGTGCGGCGCGGTGAACGAGTGCTCAGACGTCAAGCCAGGTCACGATCCCGAGGCACAAAAGCCAACACGAAAATCCGCAAATGACTGATCTCTTGGATCTGCCGGGATGGACTCTCACGGGCCGGCGTACCACCGGCAGGACCGAGGTTCTGCAGGCTGAGTACCAGCATGAACCCGTTGCATGTCCACGCCCAGAATGTGACGCGCCGCGAGTGTTTCACCGCCACGGCACCAAAACGGTGATTTACGCGGACATTCCGATTCGTGGTGCGCCGGCGAAGTTGGAAGCCACAGTTCGGCGCTACCAATGTCAAAGTTGCAGCGCGACTTTCCTGCAACCGTTGGGCGGCGTGCATCCCACCCTGATGATGACTGAACGCTGCGAGGCCTTCATCGCCAAGCGCGCCTTGACCACAACGAACGCAGCCGTAGCCCGAGAGGTTGGCCTGGACGAGAAAACCGTCAGGCGAGTGGCTTCCAAGGGCGTGGCGACCTTGGCTTCGCACCAGCACGGATCAATGCCGAGGGTGCTCGGCATAGACGAGACCAGGGTTGGCGGCAAGCTCCGCCTGGTGCTGGCAGATCTGGATCGAAACCGCTTGGTGGACGTGCTGACTGACAGGCAGCCAGCCACCCTGCGCAACTGGCTCGCAAGCCGAGCGGGGACCAGCACCGTAGACGTTGTGGTGATTGACCTCTGGCGCCCCTACTGCACCGCCATCCAGGCCGAACTCCCGAATGCCACCGTGGTCGCAGACAAGTTCCATGTATTGCGGCTGGCAAGCGACGCACTGGTCAAGGTCTATGCGCGTCGCAAGATCGCCAAGCCAGACAGGAGCGCCCCGCATCCGTTCAAGCGATCAAAGTTCACGCTGCTCAAGCGCCCGGCGAAGCTCACTGAAACGCAGGAGCAGGATCTCAAGCAATGGCTGCGCGAGGACGAAGAAATTGCGGCCGCTTACAAGGTCAAAGAGGCGTTCTACGCCATCTTTGACCTGCCAAGGGATCAGGCGATCCAGACCTTCGACCACTTCCGGGAAACGGTGCCCAAGGCTGTTCGCAAAGACTTCAGGCAGCTGCTGGCCAAGATGAGGGTGTGGCGGTCGGAGATGCTGGCCATCCTCGACCACCCCAAGACCAACGCGTATACCGAGTCGATCAATGGCGCCATCCAGACCATTGTGCGGAGCGGAAATGGGTACAAGTTCGATGTTGTGCGGGCGCGCATCTTGGCAAAACATGCCTTGGAACCCAGGAAACAACTGAAGCTCGGGCAACTTCTGCTGCCTGAAGGGAACTTTTGCGGCTACTGCCACGAACAATTTTCGGCATCCGAAATGTGCGAAGTGGCTATGCCACCGATGGTCGCTGGGGAGCCCGCCATTCAAACCATGGTCTGCGGGACCTGCCGATCTGAGTTCGACACCGATGTGCTGAAGGCGGGGCGCAGTCGTCGCCCCACACAAAAAGCCGAATAGCCACAAGATAGTGATTGGTTGGGGTCAACCCACAAACGGCACAGTCTGAGTCGGTTGACAAAAACAGCCACCAGCCGATCCCTTGCTCGCCCTGGCTTGCAGCTCACCCCAACACCAGGCCGGTCAGGTGTACACTTATGGTGTCCACTTTTAACTCACCCGCCACCAAGGCCTGAGATTGCTAAGTGGTTGACTCGACAAGCCTTTTCTAGACGAAATGCTGGGTTGGGAGGTGACTCCCTGAAGCGCCACCAAAGTTAAGCTGTACATGACAGCCACCCACGAGAAATCGTTGGTGGCTGTTTCGTTTTCGGCTCTGCCCGGTGGGGCATTGGCGGGGACATTGCCCGGAAGCTGAACATCGTCGTCGGGCATCTTGTTCTCGGACATGCCCGACGGCACAGCAGAGCGAATCGCAAAGCTGGTGATGCGGGTAGTGCCCGTCCGCCATCGGTTGAGGTTTTCAATGTGTCATGTGGACGCGGCGCACGTCGCGACTCGGGCCAGTCCCGCGCCCGCGCTGTTAAGGCACGAAAAAAAGCCCAGCTGCTCGGCTGGGCTTGGTTAGACGTCGTGTGTCAAGCCGGCGGCCGGCTTCACAGATCATGGCTTATGACCGAAGCCGTAAAGCGTGTACTTTTCGCTCGCTCGGCGGTCCACATCTTCGTCGATGGCGGCAAACTGCCGATTGAGATCCTCGACGGCACGCCTGATCGAGGGGTCCAACATGTCGGGTGCCTCAGCTGCCTTCGAGAAGAACCCCCGATGCCCCTGAATCGGAGACCACTGAGCCTTCTTTGTCGTCGACATCACGCATTCTCCTTGTTGCCCATGGCACCACGCTCCAGGATCGCCCCGATACTCTTCCCGCCAGCCCAGAGAAGGGCGTCAACTTCCGGATTCTGGAAATGCTCCAGCATATCCTCATTCGGCGAATCCAGGCTCAGCACGCCCAGGATGTCCCCCTCGCCTGTGGAGATTGGCATACAGATCAAGGCCTTGAGATCCTTCCGAACCAGGGCCTGCTGGTACTTGCTCATGCTCCACACCTCGGCATAGTTGGTGGCGGCCTCCTCCATGTCAACCCGGACGAGTTCCCCGCTTTGGAGGGCTTGACCACTCGCGCCCACCGTCGCGCCCAACTCAAGCTGGTCGTCCGTGTCCAGTGGCCCGTCCATCAAAAACGAGTAGGTCACGCGCGTCGTCTTGCGTGTCGTGGGACAAACAACGCAGGCTCGGACCAGCGTTCCGTCCGAAACCTGGGCCGACTTCTTCACCGCGTTGACGATCGCTTCCAGGCGTCGCCGCACTCGCTCCGGCTCCACCGGGAACCCGGGCGTTCCAAAAACGGTGCGCGCAGAGAGGTAGCCTTCGCCAAAAAGCGCCACCTTCTTGCCAGGCGACATGTCGAAATCCAGTGTCGACGCAGTCACGCGCAGTGGCACCTCACGCATGTTGTCGATCTGGCGCGTCTCCAGCAGTGGGTCTCCGTTGATGGCCACCTTGAGAAAGCGGCGGATGTAGGGAAACAGCTTGCCTTCCACTAGCCTCTCCGGGGCAGCCTCTTCCACCACGAGGCGGAATCCCAGGGAAGGTATGTGGGGGCCAAGCCTGGCACGCTCGTCGTCGAACAGCCAAGCCGGAAAGTTCGACAGCACACCGCCGTCCACGGCAACGAAGTCTCCAGCCCCATTCGGACCCGCGATCTTGACGGGCTCGAAAACGAACGGGATGGCGATCGAGGCCGCGACAGCCAGCGCCACTGGAACCTCGCGGGTCTGAGCGGCTGAAAACTCGATCAACCGTCCATCTGACAAGTTGGTCGCCACGATTTTCAGCGGCACCGGGATGTCCTCGAACATCACTCGGTATCGCTGGCCTGCAGCCCGCTCGTGCCCGAACTTTCGCTCTTCGATCAGGTTGGGGTAGGTCGCCAGGAGCTTGTTTTCCAGCATGACGTCCAGCCGTGCAGCAAAGCTCTGGGCGTCGAATAGGCCCTTGTGCTGGTCTACGATGGTCCTGATGTGGGCGTGCTTGCAGCACCAGTACCAGCCCAGCTTGGCCTTGAGCCACTTGGCGTTGCCGAGCTGACCGAGGTCTGCTACGAACGCTTCGAACTCCGTCCACGTGATGCGGCCTTGGATGAGCGTACGCAGGTCCTTCGAGAACAGGGTATCTGCCTCCGCTGGCTGACCCGGGTCAAACATTTCGACGGACTTGTAGCCTGCTGCCACGAGCGCGGCCACGATGGCGCCAGCGGACGCTCCTGCCACGCCGCAGAAATCGATACCGTAGTCTTCGCAGGCGCGGAGCGCGCCGACGTGCGCCAGTCCCTTCGCGCCTCCGCCTTCAAAGATCGCGAAAGCCTTCATGTCACACCAGAGTGTCGGTGAAGGGTGTCCTGGACCTGCGCAGGCTCGAACGCCACGTCCCAACACCACATCCCGAACCCCCCCGTGGCGTTGACGGCTTCCACCCACAGCTTCAGCGCATCGCGCTTGGCCACGTTCTGCGGCGAGTCCTCGCCCTTGATCTCCAGAACCAGTGTCTTGCCGTTGGCCAGGCGCACGATGAAATCGGGCAGGAAGCGGCGGCGTGACCCGCCCCACAGGTAGAAGATCTGGAAGCCCAGGTGGTCGTTCTTGGCGTAGGTCGAGACCAGATCGCTGCTGTCGAAGATGTTCGCAGCGTAGATCTCCCACGAACTGTCACCCACCACGTGGCTGATCTGGGATCGCTTCGTCGGCTGGTTGCCCTTGGTCGTGTACCAGGTGCGCATGGCGCGGGTCGATCCGATCGGCTGCTCGGGGTCGAACACCGGCTCGATGCTGGCGACGTTCTGCTGCTCCACGTGCTTGACTAGGTGCTGCACGACAAGGTCGGCGTTCAGCGCGATCAGGATGCGGCGGCGCAGGCCGTCGCTGTGGAACAGGCTCGGGATGTCCAGCTTGTTCGCCGTCGGGCTGATGAACTGCTCGACGAGGCGGATCAGCTGGAAGACCAGGTACTCGCGGTTGCCCTTGAAGCGCCCGCTCATCTGGTCGAAGGCCTTGCGTGCGGCCTGGAAGATGATGCGCTGCGCGCGGAAGTCCTCGGGCAGCTTCTCCAGGTCGATGCTCGTCGTCTTGCCCAGATCGGTGGCCCCGCCGACGGCCGGCGCCAGCTCGGCGCTGATGGGGGTGGCCGCCGGGTCCAGCCGCAGCGCCGGTACCGTGCTCCATGCCACGGCCAGCGTCGGCTTCACCACCACATCCACCCGCAGCAGGTTGGGCCAGCGAACCTCCAGCTCATTGCGCGAGGGCAACGACTCGATCTGCGTGCTGGGCTTGGGCGGCGGCGGGGGTGTCCCGCCGTCGTCGGCATCGACGAACACCGACAGCGGCACGCCGAAGACGTTGACGTACTCGGGCACGAACAGACCGTTCTCGTCGCGGTCATAGCCCACGCGGCGCAGTCCGCGGCCGATCACCTGCTCGCACAGCAGCTGGCTGGTGAAGGCGCGCAGACCCATGATGTGGGTGACGTTCTTCGCATCCCAGCCCTCGGACAGCATCGCCACCGAGATGACGCTCTGCAGCCCCTGGCCTGCCTGGCCCTGCTTGCCCACGCTGTCCACAACGGCGCGCAACAGGTCTTCCTTGTCCAGCCCCAGCAGCCGCTCCTCGCGGTCCTTGGGCAGCTTCGCTGCTTTGACGATCTCGCGCAGGCGGTTGACGTACTCGGTCGCGCCCAGCAGGTAGTCCTTCACCGCGGCGTCGATCGGCGCGGCCTGGATCAAGGTCACCAGCTGGTCGTCGGGCTGCTGCTCGTCGAAGCGCTTGCGCGCCTCGTGCTTCAGGCTGATGTGGCCCGCCAGCAGCTTGAGCTTGTCGCCGTCCTTCTTCGCGGCATCGAGCTTGTCGGCCACGTCATCCGGCACCTGCAGCACCTTCAGCAGCGACGACAGACGCGCCTTGAACACGCTCTCGCCCGTCGCCTTCTCGCCGATCTCGGCCTTCTCCAGCACCTTGGAATCAACGCGCAGCGTGCGCTCCGGCGCCTTCAGCTCGGCCCAGTGCGCGTCGCCGTGGTTGAGGTAGTGCTCGATTCGCGCAGCCGTCTCCACGCGGTTGCAGACGGTCAGCATCACCGGAGGCGATGCATGTCCGGCAGCGCGCCACTCCAGCAGCGCGGCGCGCCAGTCGGCGCCCAGCAGCGTGAAAGCGTCCTGCACCAGCTTGGGCAGCGCCTCGTGCGGCTCGGCGCCGCGGCGGTTCAAGTCCTCCTGCACCTCGGGCTCACGGTACAGGTGGTAGAGCTTGGACCGATAGGTCTGCGCATTCGGCAGCGCGTCATCGCGCACCACCACCCGCGGTGTCTTGACCAGGCCCGCTTCAATGGCGTCGTTCAGGCCGAAGTCGCTCACCACCCAGGTGAACAGGCCTTCCTCGGTGTTTGTCCTGCCCGTGGGTGCAAAGGGCGTGGCCGACAGGTCGAAGCAACGCTGAATGCGGCGCGTCTTGTGGATGCGGTCCAGCCCCTCGATCCAGCGTGTGGCCTCGTCCAGGTCGATGCCCAGCTCTGCCGCCTGCGCCTTGCTGATCTTGATGTCGGCCGGCTTGCGGTAGGCGTGGTGGGCCTCGTCGTTGATGACGACGATGTCCTTGAACTGTGCGAGCTTGCCCAGCACCCGCTTGGTGAAGACCTCGTCGGGCTCCTTGCCCTTCTTCACCACCGAGCGGTCGGGCTCCTTCAGCGGCATCAGCGTGTGCCAGTTCTCCACCAGGATCTCGGCCTGGTTGAGTTTGCTGCGCAGGGCATCCGATGGGCAGGTGGCGAACTCGTCGTAGGCGTTGCCCGGCTCGCCGGGGTACAGAACCTTCAGCCGGCCCTTGACGGTCAGTCCCGGCGCCACGATGAACACAGCGCGCGAGAAGTCCTTGTGGCGCTTCGGGTAAGTGACGGCGTTGAGCACCTGCCAGGTGATGAGCATGGCCATCACCGCGGTCTTGCCGGAGCCGGTGGCCATCTTGTTGCACACCCGCTCGAACGGGCCGCCGTCACCCTGCAGAAAGACTCCCTGCCGGTAAGAGGCCGCCGCCTCTACCCACCAGATCTGCGTCTCCACCGCCTCCAGCTGGCAGTAGTAGAAAGAATTGGTCCGTACCCCGGGTGTCTGGTCGCGCCAGTGTTCAAGCAACTGTCGCGTCACCGCCGTCACGCCGGGGTAGTCATCGGCGCGCCACGCGTCGACGCGGTTGCGGATCTCGTTGACTTGCTCCAGCACCTCCACGCGCCGTGTGTTGTTGCGGACGTCGTAGATCTCGTAGCTGGCCGGCCGGCGGCCCTCGATCAGCGCCAGGGTGCCGTCGTTCTGCTGCTGCCAGTGGCGCTGCGGGACGACGAAGGGCGAGTTGATGATGACGTTGCCGGGGCGCTTCATGCAGCCTCCTGCGGCGCGGGCTGCTTTGGCGCGAAGGCTGGCGGTGGGCACAGCGCCCGCAACTCGGCGAAGTCGCCGTTGGCTCGCGCGGCGATCTCGGCCCAGGCATCTGCGAACGCGGGTCGCCGCATGTTCGACTGGATGCCGTCTTTCCACTGTTCCCAGGTTGCGGTGGCCACGCGTCCATCCTGGTGCAGAAACGCCTGCTGGTTGCACAGATCGAAGTACCGGTAGAACACGGGCAGTGCCTTCTCAGCCTGATCCTCCGGCAAGACTTCGCCCAGAAGCGCAGCCAGCGGCAGGTCTGCCACGATGCGGCGGTACTCGCCCACCAGGTTGTCCTCGAACGCCGTGCGGCTCTGCTGCTTCAGAAGTTGAAGCTGCCATATGGCCGCCAACGCGCCAAGCACCGCGAGACCGCTGCTGAACCCGCCGACGGTGGTCGCCAGGTCCACCATCTCCTTGCTGACCTGGATCACTTCGTCGCCCCAACCAGCGGCAGGATCTTCAGCGACTCGATGCCACGGTCATCGACGATCTTCACCGCCGCCTTGGCGTGCTTGCCGGCGTCGAAGGGCAGCGACACGGTGCCGTGGAACTGGTCCAGCATCGATTCGTCCAGCTCGGCGCGGATGGTCTTCTTCAGCTTCTTCCAGCCCTCGTCCTTGCCGGCCATGGGGAAGAACACCTGATGCGGGAACAGACTGCGGCCGTCGTAGTCGGTGTCCAGGCTCCACATGGCGATCTTGCCCTTGCCGCCCGAGATCAGCTCGCCCTTGACGGTGTCGAAGTAATCGAAGCCGTTGACCTCCACCTGCCACAGGCCCTCGGCCGTCTGCGTCAACGCCACATCGGGCTGGCCCATCAGCCAGAAGCTCTGGTTGCTGCTGCGGGCCTTCTTCAGGTCCTCGGTCAGCAGGTCGGTGTTCATCTGCGCCTTCAGCGCGGTGATGCCCTTCAGTGCGTCGATGTCCTTGGCCGCTTCCGGGTCGAAAGTGAAGGCGCAGAACACGATCATCTTCGGCCGCGGGAACAGCTCGCCCGCCTCGGTCAGCGCGTGCTCGACCTGGCGCTGCTCCAGCGCGCCATGTTCGGGGCCGAAGCTCACCACCACCCGCTCGCCGGTCTCGGCCAGCGTGCCCGTGGCGTGCAGGCAGGCGGTGCCGGCCATCACCTCCAGTTCGGCGAATTCCAGCTTCTGGCCGCCCTTGCCGCGGATGCCGGTCTTCAGCAGTTCATCGCGCCACTGCTGCTGGCGGTTGCTCTCGCCGCTGCGGGCGATGCTGGTCTGCCAGGCCTGATCTTCGCTGGGCGTGGCCGATGCGCCACCTTCGGCGGCCTCCAGGCTCAGCACCGTCGGGAAGGGCACGGCCTCCACCGAGAACGGGCCGGTGATGCGCAGCTTCGTCTTGCTCTTCGCGGGCTGGTCGTACAGCGTCTCGTTCTCGGCGTTGGCGGCGATGGAGCGGTCCATCTCCGCTTGCATGCGCTGGCGGGCGGCGTGGAAGGCATCGAAGGCCTCGCGCAGCGCGGACGGCCACCCCGACGGCAGCGCGCCGTCGTCGCCCGGGAAGGGCACTTCCCATTCGTTCAGCGCCACGCCCTTCGCGCCGAGCTTGAGCTTCTGCCCCTTGCGCACGCCTTCGGTCACGGTCAGCGGATCCAGTGGCGGGTTCGTCACGAGCGAGTCGTTCAGCGCCGCCAGGGCTTCTTCGATGGTCGGGTGCAACCGTTCGTAGATCGCGTCGATGTCAGCGTTGTTGGCGATCGACTTCAACGTGATGTGCGGCACCGTCTTGTAGATGAAGCCGCCCTTCAGGCCTTCGTGCGGATAGGCCAGCTCGAAGTAATCGTAGCTGGCGGTCATCAGGCGCTGCTTGGCCAGGGTGACGGCTACACGGGACGTGTCGCAGGTGATCCATCTGCGGCCCCATTTCTCTGCCGCCGCAGCTGTCGTACCGGATCCGCAGGTCGGATCTAGGATCAAGTCGCCTGGATCGGTGGTCATCAAGACGCAGCGTTCGAGTACTCGATCAGACGTCTGGACTACGTAAACGCGGTCGAGCGCTCCTCTGACGTCAAACCACACGTTGTTCATGTGGGTGACCTGAAAGTCGTCAAAGTAGCGCTTGTAGATTCTTCTGCCTGGCTTGCGAACCAGGCGGCGTGCTTTCGCTAGCCGAAGCATTCCCGGAATCGTCGCCTTCCAGTTCCGCGTGGGCGTCGAGTCGTACTCAACGCTGTTCCACTCAAACTTTCCAGTGGTGTTCTCACGAAAGCCATCCGATACGGCCGTGTCGGTCGTGAAGATCCTTGCACTGTGAGGGAGCGGCAGCGTGCCAGTTTGTTCACCCTCTGTCATCCTCCGCTGTCTGCCCAAGGAGTCTTCGATTCGGTTGTATTCTGCGGCGCCCTCATTTCCAGCAGACTTGGGCAGGTATAGCGCGTTGTACTTGACTACTTTTTTGTCGACGCCGTACCAAACCAGGTAGTCGGTCACCATCGACAGGGTCTCGCTGGTTGCTCCCCCGGTCTTCTTCACGGAGATGATCGACAGAAAGTTGCCTGCGCCGAAAATCTCGTCGCACACCTCTCGCACGTGATGAAGGTTCTCGTCGGATATCTGAACGAACACACTTCCAGTGGCGTTTAGAAGCTCACGCGCGAGCCTTAGACGGTCGCGGAGGTATGTCAGGTAAGAGTGAATTCCCAGTTCCCAAGTGTCACGAAACGCGCGAATCATCTCGGGCTCTTGGGTCAGATCGGCGTCGCTTCTATCCTTCACCTCGCGCTTGCCCACGAAGGGCTGGAAGTTGCTGCCGTACTTGATGCCGTAGGGTGGGTCGATGTAGACCATCTGCACCTGCCCGGCCATGCCTTCCTTGACCAGCAGGCTGTTCATCACCTGCAGGCTGTCGCCGCTGACCAGGCGGTTGGCCCAGCCCTTGTCGTGGCGGTAGAAGTCCACCGCGTTGCGCAGCGGCAGGTTCTCGAACGGCGCCTCGAACAGGCTGGCCTGGCGCATCTTGGCTTCATCGGCCGGCTTCGCGTTCTTCTCGCCCGGGCCGCCCTTGCGCACTGCCGAGAGGATGCTCATCGGGTCGATGCGCTCGTGCACGTGCAGGCTGACGGTGTCCACCGCGAAGCTGGTGCGCTCGGCCTTGCCGGCCCACTGCAGGTAGGGCGCGCCCCGGCGCTGGATCTCCTCCAGCGCTTTGCGCTCGGGCCGCTCGGCCTTCTGCTTCACCAGCCGTTCGCGCAGGTTGGTGATGACCTCGCGCATGGCGGCGGCATCGCCCCCGGCCAGTGCGTGGTCCAACCAGGCCAGCACTTCACCCTGCTGCTGGGTGTCGTGTTCCAGGCCGCTGCTCAAGGCGTCGACCACCAGGTTCTCCAGCTCGGCCCGGCTGGAATCGAAGTTCAGCACCGGGTCCAGATGCGGGCTGTAGGCCCAGGCCTTCTTCGGCTGCTGCGGGTCGCTGGCTTCGCTGACAAGGCCGACCTCGGGGTTGTTCTTTCGGCGGTCGGCATGGCGGTAGCTGATGACCTGGGCGGGCTCATCAGCCTGGGTGTTCCGCACCGTCTTGCGTGTTGCTTCTGCCTTGCCGGCTTGCCGTGGCGTGGCGTCGGCGGCGTCGGATGCCGGCGGCTCTGCAGATTGCAACGAGAAGTCGTCTGCAGACGGCGCAGCGGTCGCGGCCAGCCCTGTGGATCCGCCTCGGCCCGGCCCCTTGGTCACCTTGCCGACGGCCACCAGGCCGGCGCGAACGACGTCGAATTCCGCGTCAGTCGATGGCACCCCTGCGTCGGCCGCTGCCTGGAGCCAACGGGGGCGCAACTGTCCGTTGGGAGCCTTGCTGCCGTCGACGGGCAACAGCCCAAGAAATAGGCCTTCCAGGCGATCAAGGCGCGGGTCTGCCATCTGACGTCCTCCCCATTCCGGCATCTTGTTTGTTGGGGCCAAAGGTTACCAGCGGCCGACCTGCCGATCGACGCTGGTTCAAAGGCTGTGCACTTCGTTATGGAGGACTGGTACTGAGCTGTGATCAACGCATTGACATCTGACCTATCTCTGATTCGTCCCTGGCTTGCCGGGATGGCGCCCTGTTGAGGCCGCGCCTCGCGCGCACCACAAGAAAAGCCCGCGGCCATTGCTGGCGGCGGGCTGCCTTCCGGGCCGGCGCCCCAGGGGGCTACCGACGACGGCATCTACGCGCTGGGTGACGAGTTCCCTGGGCTCCTTGCGGAGCCCGCCGCTCATTCGTGCGGTCGGTTCTGCGCTTCGATGACCGAAGTTTAGGCCGCTCCCCGTGACGGCATCGTGACAACAGCGCTGCTTTCACACGCCGTTTGCGTTTTCCCGGCGGGCGCCGCACCCGCGCCCGAGCGGCTTGAGAGCCTGCCACCACTTATCATCCAGCCTGTCCTCCGGCCCAGGCACCGCCTTCGGGCCGCCTCATTCCACAGCCCCTGGATCCACACCATGCTTCGCTGTGCCACCGTGGCCCTGTTGGCCACCGTCATGCTGCCTGCGTTCGCGCAGCAGCGCCCCTTCCCCGCGACCGCGCTGCGCGGCGAACTCACCGTCACGCAGCCGCCGGCGGTGATGCTCAACAACCAGCCGGCCCGCCTGGCCCCTGGTGCGCGCATCCGCGGCGAGAACAATCTCCTGGTGCTGTCCGGCACGATCGCGAACCAGCCGCTGGTGGTGAACTACACGATCGACTCCTACGGCCTGCTGCTCGATGTCTGGGTGCTGACGCCCACCGAGCGCGCGAAGCAGCCGTGGCCCAGGACGCCGTCCGAGGCCGCCACGTGGCGCTTCGACCCCAACGCACAGACCTGGAGCCGCTGATGGGCAAGAAAGTCTTCATCCGCACCTTCGGCTGCCAGATGAACGAGTACGACTCGGACAAGATGGCCGACGTGCTGCGCGCCGCCGAAGGCTACGAGCCGACGAACGACGTCGAACAGGCCGACCTGATCCTCTTCAACACCTGCTCGGTGCGCGAGAAAGCGCAGGAAAAGGTCTTCAGCGATCTCGGCCGCGTGAAGCATCTCAAGCAGAAGGGCGTGCTCATCGGCGTGGGCGGCTGCGTCGCCAGCCAGGAGGGCGCCGCCATCGTCGAGCGCGCGCCCTATGTGGACATCGTCTTCGGGCCGCAGACCCTGCATCGCCTGCCGCAGATGATCGCCGAGCGCCAACGCCTGCGCAGGCCCCAGGTGGACATCAGCTTTCCCGAGATCGAGAAGTTCGATCACCTGCCGCCGGCGCGCGTGGAAGGGTCGTCAGCCTTCGTGTCCATCATGGAAGGCTGCTCCAAGTACTGCTCCTACTGCGTGGTGCCCTACACCCGCGGCGAGGAGGTGAGCCGCCCCTTCGACGACGTGCTGACCGAAGTCGCCGGCCTGGCCGACCAGGGCGTGAAGGAAGTGACGCTGCTCGGCCAGAACGTCAATGCCTATCGCGGCACGATGGGCGACACCGCCGAGATCGCCGATTTCGCGCTGCTGCTGGAGTACGTGGCCGAGATCCCGGGCATCGAGCGCATCCGGTACACCACGAGCCACCCCAACGAGTTCACGCAGCGCCTGATCGAGGCCTACGGCCGCATCCCGAAGCTGGTGAACCACCTGCACCTGCCGGTGCAGCACGGCAGCGACCGCATCCTGATGGCGATGAAGCGCGGCTACACGGCCATGGAATACAAGAGCACGATCCGCAAGCTGCGCGCCGTGCGCCCCGGCATCAGCCTGTCCTCGGACTTCATCGTCGGCTTCCCCGGCGAGACCGAGGAAGACTTCCAGAAGATGATGAAGCTCATCGAGGACGTCGGCTTCGACTCGTCCTTCAGCTTCATCTTCAGCCCGCGCCCGGGCACGCCCGCCGCCAACCTGCCCGACGACACGCCGCGCGAGCTGAAGCTGCAGCGCTTGCAGCACCTGCAGGCCACCATCGAGGCCAACGTGCGGCGCATCTCCGCGTCGCGCCTCGGAACCGTGCAGCGCATCCTCGTGGAGGGTTCGTCGCGCAAGGACGAGCGCGAACTGATGGGCCGCACCGAATGCAACCGCATCGTCAACTTCGACGGCGGCCCGCAACGCGACCGCCTGATCGGTCAGATGCTGGACGTGAACATCACGCTGGCCCTGCCGCACTCGCTGCGCGGCACGGTGGTGGTCACCGACGACGCCAGAACCCCCGCCACCACAGCATGAGCGCAATCGCCAGAACCATAGCGCCGTAGGTGGTCATCCGGCCGTCCCGGCCGAAGGCCACCAGCCCGGCGACGGTGATCACGGCGCCGCCGGACATGGCTGCCAAGGCAAGTGAGCGATAACTGACCGAGCCAAGTTCGCGGCGCCAGAGCCACTTCATGCCCGCTGCAGCCAGCAGCGCGGTACCGATTGCGGGGGCGAAGAGGTTCAACAGGTGGAAAATGGCGTCCAAGGGTCCCATCGGGTCTTTGCCGATCGTGCTCGGCCCGTTAAGTGTCAAGAATCCGGTATACGCCGGTGTCAAGTAAATCTTACAATCACAACGTGAGCGTCATCGCCCTCGGACTGAACCACACGACCGCGCCGCTGGATCTGCGCGGCAGGTTCGCGTTCGCGCCCGATCAGCTGCCGCCCGCGCTGCGCGGTTTCCGTGAGCGGCTCCAGCGCGCCATGCCCGAGGCGGCGCTGGTCTCCACGTGCAACCGCACCGAACTGTACGTCGCTGCCGACCCCCGCCAGGCCACCGAGATCGTGCGTCCGGCGCTCGACTGGCTGGCCGAGCAGGGCGGCGTCAGCGGCAGCCAGCTCGCGGCGCACACCTACATCCGCGAAGACCGCGAAGCCGCGCGCCATGCCTTCCGCGTGGCTTCGGGCCTGGACTCCATGGTCCTGGGCGAGCCGCAGATCCTCGGCCAGATGAAGGAAGCCGTGCGGCAGGCCGACCAGGCCGGCACGCTGGGCAGCACGCTCCACCAGTTGTTCCAGCGCTCGTTCTCGGTGGCCAAGGAGGTGCGGACCTCCACCGAGATCGGCTCGCATTCCATCAGCATGGCCGCCGCTGCGGTGCGCCTGTCGTCGCAGCTGTTCGAGGATCTGGGCAAGATCAACATCCTCTTCGTCGGCGCCGGCGAGATGATCGAGCTCGTGGCCACGCACTTCGCGGCGCGCAGCCCGAAGGGCATGGCGGTGGCCAACCGCACGCTCGAGCGCGGCGAGATTCTCGCCAGCCGCTTCGGTGCGCAGGCCCTGCGCCTGGCCGATCTGCCCTTGCGCCTGCACGAATTCGACGCCGTCATCTCCTGCACCGCCAGCACCCTGCCCATCATCGGCCTCGGCGCCGTGGAACGGGCCCTGAAGGCGCGCCGCAACCGCCCGATGTTCATGGTCGATCTCGCCGTGCCGCGCGACATCGAGCCCGAGGTCTCGCGCCTGTCCGACGTCTACCTCTACACCGTCGACGATCTCTCCGCCGTGGTCCAGACCGCCGGCGAGAAGCGCAGGGCGGCCGTGGAGCAGGCCGAGGTCATCATCGACGCCGGCGTGCTGAGCTTCGCGCACTGGCTCGACCAGCGTGCCGCCGTGCCACTGATCCAGGCGCTGCACCAGCAGGCCGACCAATGGCGCGAGGTCGAGATCGCACGTGCCCGCAAGCAGCTGGCGCGCGGCGAGAACGTCGACGCCGTCCTGGAAGCGCTCACGCGCGGCCTGACGCAGAAGCTGTTGCACGGCACGCTGGCCGAATTGCGCGGCGCCGACAGCCGTGACCGCGAAGTGCTCTCCGCCACGGTCTCGCGCCTGTTCCTGCGCGGCCGCCACGCCGAGCCCGACGCCCAGGAAGGCCGCTAGCGGCCTGGTCCGCATCGCCGGCCCGTCCTGGGCCGGCATCGCCTCGTGAACTCGATGAACCTCAGCCTGCGCACCCAGTTCGAACGCCTCGACATGCGGCTGGCCGAGCTCGACGCCAACCTGGCCGACCCGCAGGTGCTGGGCGATCTGCAGCGCTGGCGCCAGCTCTCCCAGGAGCAGTCCGAGGTGGCCGGCGTGGTGGGCCTGTGGCGCCGGTTCCGTCAGCGTGAGGAAGACATCGCCACCGCCCGCGAGATGCAGGCCGACCCCGAATTCGCCGAGATGGCCGCCGCCGAGATCGAGCAGGCCGAGGACGAGATGGCGTCGCTCCAGGCGGAATTGCGCCTGGCCATGGTGCCGCGCGACCCCGACGACGACCGGAACGCCTTCCTCGAGATCCGCGCGGGCGCGGGCGGCGACGAATCCGCGCTGTTCGCCGGCGACCTGGCCCGCATGTACCTGCGCTGGTGCGAGCGCCAGGGATGGCGCACCGAGGTGCTCAGCCAGAGCGATTCCGAGCTCGGCGGCTACAAGGAGCTGGTGCTGCGCGTCGAAGGCCGCGGCGCCTACGGCCGGCTGCGTTTCGAATCGGGCGGCCACCGGGTGCAGCGCGTGCCGGCCACGGAAAGCCAGGGCCGCATCCACACCAGCGCCTGCACGGTGGCCGTGATGCCCGAGCCCGACGAGACGGTCGAGATCACGCTGAACCCCGCCGACCTGCGGATCGACACCTTCCGCGCCAGCGGCGCCGGCGGGCAGCACGTCAACAAGACCGACAGCGCCATCCGCATCACCCACCTGCCCACCGGCCTCGTGGCGGAGTGCCAGGACGACCGCTCCCAGCACCGCAACAAGGCCAAGGCCATGGCGGTGCTGCAGGCCCGGCTGCGCGACAAGGAGCGCACCGAACGCGCCGCCAAGGAAGCCGCCACGCGCAAGGGCCTGATCGGCAGCGGCGACCGCAGCGACCGCATCCGCACCTACAACTTCCCCCAGGGCCGCGTGACCGACCACCGCATCAACCTGACGCTCTACAAGCTCGGCATGGTCATGGACGGTGAAATCGGCGATCTCGTCGACGCGCTGCAGGCCGCACGCGCCGAGGAGCAGCTCGCGCAGCTGGAAACGGGCGGCGCGTGAACACGGTGCGCTCCGCGCTGGCTGCGGCCCGTGCGCTGGGCCTGGACCGGCTGGACGCGCAGCTGCTGCTCGCCCATGTGCTGGGCAAGCCGCGCGCGTGGCTGCTGGCGCACGACGACGAAGCCCTGGGCGACGAGCAGGCGGCGCGCCACGCCGCGCTGTGCCGCGAACGCGCCGACGACGTGCCGCTGGCCTACCTGACCGGCGAACGCGAGTTCCACGGCCTGCCGCTGGCCGTGGGCCCGGGCGTGCTGGTGCCCCGGCCCGAGACCGAGCACCTGGTGGACTGGGCGCTGGAATGCCTGCAGGGCCGCACCGCTGCGCGGGTGGTCGATCTCGGCACCGGCAGCGGCGCCATCGCGCTGGCCATCGCCCGGGCGTGCCCGCAGGCCGACGTGACAGCGGTGGAGCGCAGTGCGCCGGCGCTGGCCATCGCCCGCGGCAACGGGCAGAAGCTGGGGCTCGCCGTGCAATGGCGCGCCGGCGACTGGTGGCAGCCGCTGAAGGGCGAGCGGTTCGATGTCGTCGTCTCGAACCCGCCCTACATCGCCGAAGGCGACGCCCACCTCGCGGCGCTGCGCCACGAGCCACGCTCGGCCCTGAGCGCCGGCGCCGACGGGCTCGACGACCTGCGCGCCATCGTCGAGGGCGCACCCTCCCACCTCGTGGCCGGCGGCTGGCTGCTGCTGGAGCACGGGTACGACCAGGGAGCCGCCGTGCGCGCGCTCTTCGGCCATCCGGCGTGGGCGTCGGTCGGCACCCGGCGCGACCTTGCCGGCCTGGAACGCTGCACCGGAGCCTGTCTGAAATCGGAAACAACGCCGGAAAGTGCCGGTAACTGAACCCCCCTGAATGGGTGGGCGGGAATACCATGACCCCAACGCGAAGCCTTCGCGAAGGGAGTCGACCATGCAGCGCCCGCCGTCCCGTACCCGCTCGTTCCTGCCGGCCTGCGCCGTGGTGCTGGCCTGCGCCGGCGGCTCTGCCGCAGCGGAAGGCATGCTCGCCCCCGACGGCGACACCATCTGGCCCAGCTGGCAGACCCGTGTGATGCTGGTCGACGCGCCCGCCCTGGGCGGCACCCGCAACGTGCGCCGGGCCGCGCTGCTCGGCGACTACTACCTGAGCGGCCGCAGCGCCGACCCGAAGGCCGCCTGGCGGGGTGGGTTCCGCGCCACCAGCGGCTTGATGCTGGACAGGCCCGGTGACGACTTCACGGCCGTCCGCGACACCGAGTTCTGGCCTTATGTGGGCCTCGGCTACAGCGGTCTGATCGGCCGTGGCAACCTCGGGTTCTCGGCCGATCTGGGCCTGGGCGTGCGCGGATGGGAAGGCGCGATGCGCCGCGTCGATCTGATGCCGATGCTTCAGCTGGGCGTGCGCTACACGTTCTGAGCGGCGGCCGACGCCCCGGCGGACCCGGTTCTGCCGCCCTTGCGCCGCACGCAGCAGGGGCTTCGGCCAGCACATTGAAGGCGTCGCGGCAGACCATGTAGAGTCATGCGTCCACACCACACGCAAGCACCAGCGACCATGAGCGACTCCCATCAACGCATCGACGGTCTCGTCAAGGGCCATCGGGTCATGCTCTTCATGAAGGGCACCGCCCAGTTCCCGATGTGCGGCTTCTCCGGCCGTGCGATCCAGATCCTGAAGGCCTGCGGCGCAGACGACCTCGCCACCTTCAACGTGCTCGAGGACGAGTCGGTGCGCCAGGGCATCAAGGAATACGCCAACTGGCCCACCATTCCCCAGCTCTACGTGAACGGTGAATTCGTCGGCGGCTCGGACATCATGATGGAGATGTACGAGTCCGGCGAGCTGCAGCAGCTGCTCACGAAGAACTGACGTGGCGACGCGCCGGCTCGTCGTCGGCATCACCGGCGCCACCGGCGCCGTCTACGGCCTGCAACTGCTCCGGCGCGCCCGCGCGCTGGGCCTGCGCACGCACCTGGTCGTCACGCCGGCCGGCGTCCTGAACGCCCACCACGAGCTCGGCCTGGACCGGAAGTCGCTCGAGGCCGAGGCCGACGAGTCCCATGCCCCTGGCGATGTCGGGGCCTGCGTGGCCAGCGGCAGCTTCGACACCGCGGCGATGGTCATCGCGCCGTGCTCCATGAAGACCCTGGCCGCCGTGGCGCACGGCTTCTCCGACAACCTGCTCACGCGGGCAGCCGATGTCACTCTCAAGGAGCGCCGCCGTCTCGTGCTTCTCGTGCGCGAGACGCCGCTGAACCTGGCCCATCTGCGCAACATGACGGCCGTCACCGAGATGGGCGGCATCATCTTTCCACCGCTGCCGGCCTTCTACAACCGGCCCAAGAGCATCGACGACATGGTGGCCGACACGGTGGAACGCGTGCTCGCGCTGGTCGGCACCGACGGCGCCGCGCCCCAGGCCTGGCAGGGCCTGTAGAGCTTGCCGCCCGTGCAGGGCATCGTCGGCATTCCCGCCATCGCGGCGCATCCGTGGGCGTACCCCGCGCTGGAGGTGGCGCACATCGTCGGCATCGCGCTGCTGCTGGGCAACCTCGTGTTGCTGGAGTTGCGCGTCTGGGGCCTGGGTTCCACCCTGCCGCTGCGCGCGCTGGCGCGCCTGGCCCTCGGCCTGTCGGTGGCCGGCTTCTTGCTCATCGCCATGAGCGGGCTGACGATGTTCGCCGCCAACCCGGGCGAACTGCTCGCCAACCGGGTCTTCGTGGTCAAGATGGGTCTGGTCGGCCTGGCCGGCCTCAACGCCGCGATGTTCCACGCCCGCGGCGGGCTCGACCGCCTGGATGCCATCGCCAAGGCCCAGACCGCGCTGTCGCTGGGGCTTTGGCTGACGGTCATCATCTGCGGGCGGTTCATTGCCTACCTCTGAAGGAGATCACCCCATGCAAAGACGCCGGTTTCTGGCGGCCGGCGGCGCGCTGATCGCGCTGCCACCGGCCTTCGCCCACCACGGCTGGAGCAGCTTCGACCTGGCGCGGCCGATCTACCTGGAGGGCAGGGCGGTCAGCGTGGCCTGGCGCAACCCGCACGCCGAACTCGTGCTGGAGCTGCCTGCCGAGCCGAAGCTGCCGCCCGACCTGGCCACGCGTGCGCTGCCGGCCCAGACTGCGCCGGTGGACGGGCCCGCGCTGCTGAAGGCCGCCACGCTGCCGAAACGCCGCGACCGCCGCTGGGCGGTCGAGCTGGCACCGCTGACCCGGATGAACGCCTGGCAGGTGGCCGAGATCAAGCCCGGCGACACCGTGGGCCTGCTCGGCTTCACCTTCGCCGAGGAGAAGGGCGAAGCGATCCTGCGGGTGGAATACCTGTGGTCGGGGGGCAAGGTGGCCGGCCTGCGGTCCTCGCCCGCCTGATCACAGCCGGAAGGCTTCCGAGGCCGCCTGCAGCGTGGCCGCGATGTCCTCTGACGTGTGCGCCGCGCTCACGAAGCCGGCCTCGTACAGCGCCGGCGCCAGGTACACGCCGCGGTCGAGCATGCCGTGGAAGAAGCGGTTGAAGCGCTCCTTGTCGGTGCCCATGACGGTGCCGTAGTTCTGCGGCAGGCTGTCGTGGAAGAAGAAGCCGAACATGCCGCCTTCGCTGTCCACGGCCAGCGGCACGCCGGCGTCGCGGGCCACGGTGGCCAGGCCGTCCACCAGCGAGCGCGTGCGCGCCGACAGCGCATCGAAGAATCCCGGCTTCGAGATTTCCTTCAGCGTGGCCAGCCCGCAGGCCGTGGCCACCGGGTTGCCGCTCAGCGTGCCGGCCTGATAGACCGGGCCCAGCGGCGCGAGCTGGCTCATCACCTCGCGCGTGCCGCCGAAAGCCGCCAGCGGCATGCCGCCGCCGATGACCTTGCCGAACACGCTGACGTCCGGCTTGAAGCCCGGGATCAGCTTGGCGTAGACGCTCTGCGCGCTGCCGAGCGCCACGCGAAAGCCCGTCATGACTTCGTCGAAGACCAGCAGCGTGCCGTACTGCGTGCACAGCTCGCGCAGGCGGGTCATGAACGGCACGCTCGCGCGCACGAAGTTCATGTTGCCGGCGATGGGCTCGATCATCACGCAGGCGATCTCGGCGCCCTTCTCGGCGAAGGTCTGCTCAAGTTGCGCGACGTTGTTGAACTCCAGCACCAGCGTGTGCTGCACGACTTCGGGCGGCACGCCGGCGCTGGTGGGGTGGCCGAACGTGGCCAGGCCCGAGCCGGCCTTGACCAGCAGGGCGTCGGCGTGGCCGTGGTAGCAGCCCTCGAACTTGATGATGGCCGAGCGGCCCGTGGCGCCGCGCGCCAGGCGCAGGGCGCTCATGCCGGCCTCGGTGCCGCTGGAGACCAGGCGCACCTGCTCGACGCTGGGCACCTGCGCGATGATGGCCTCGGCGAGTTCGGCCTCGGCCTCGGTGGGCGCGCCGAAGCTCAGGCCGTCCATCGCGGCGCGGGTCACGGCTTCCAGCACGGCCGGGTGGCCGTGGCCGAGGATCATCGGGCCCCAGGAGCCGATGAAGTCGATGTAGCGGCTGCCCTCCACGTCCCACATGTACGCGCCCTGTGCGCGGCGGATGAAACGCGGCGTACCGCCGACGGCGCGGAAGGCGCGCACCGGCGAATTGACGCCGCCGGGGATGACGCGTTGGGCGCGCGCGAAGGCGGCGGCGTTGCTGATATCAGTGGACACGACGGGGGGCTCCCTTGCTCTTCGGATCGTCTTCGACGGCCGGGATGTCGTCCGTCGCTGTCTCGTCGGCGCCTTCCTCTTCTCCGGGCGGCATGGCCCAGAAGAAGCGGTCCGGCACGATGTTGCCCATGCCGGGGCGGAACCCGGCATCCAGGCTCTGGTCCAGGAAGGCGAGCGCCTCGCCCACGGCGGCCTGCAACTCGCTGCCGGCGGCCAGCAGCGAGGCCAGCGCAGCGGCCAGCGTGTCGCCGCTGCCGACGAAGGTGGCGTCGAAACGCTCGAACTTCTCGCCGGTCAGCGCGCCTTGCGGCGAGGCCAGCACGTTGTCGATGAACTGCTCGGTGCCCTTGCTCGCCAGCATGACGCCCGTGACGAGCACGTAGCGTGTGCCGTGCTCGCCGGCGGCCACGGCGAGTTCGCGCGGTGAGGCCGGACGCTCGCTGTCCCAGTCGGGCAGCAGGAAATCCATCAGCGTCTTGTGGCTGCCGACCAGCACTTCGGTGGCGGGCAGGATCAGCTCGCGGAAGGCTTCGAGGTAGGGCTGCTGCTGGTCTTCGTCCAGCCACGACAGCCCCGGCAGGTAGGCCACCAGCGGCACCTCGGAGTAGTCGGACAGCACCTCGGCCACCACGCTGACGGTCTCGGCGCTGCCGAGAAAACCGACCTTGAAACCGCTGACGGTGACGTCCTCGAGGATGGTGCGTGCCTGTTCCGCGACGATGTCCGGGTCGAGCACGTGCTGGTCGAAGACTTCGGCGGTGTCGCGCATCACGATGGTGGTGACGACGGGAAGCGTGTGCGCGCCCATCGCGGCCACCGTGGCGACGTCGCCGGCAAGGCCGCCGGCGCCGCTGGGGTCGCTGGCGTTGAAGCACATCACGCACGCCGGAGCGGGTGCGTCGAGGGGCGGATCGGTAGGTTCGGTGGCCGGTTGGGGATCGGGATTCATGGCGTTGTCCTGGAGCAGGCCGGACCGGCGTTCGGCAATGTGTGGACTTCTAGCGGAACTCGAGCAATGTTGCGTATGTGCTGACAATTCCTCGATTTTTCGACTAGGGCCGTCGCTACAATCGACCTCCATTGTAGTGATCAGACCGTCAAATCGTGAGTCAAGTGAACGAACCTCGTACCTGGATGTGCCTGATCTGCGGCTGGATCTACGACGAGGCCGCGGGAGACGCCGATCATGGCATCGCGGCGGGTACTGCATGGGCCGACGTGCCCATGAACTGGACCTGCCCCGAGTGTGGCGCCCGCAAGGAAGATTTCGAGATGGTCCAGATCTGATGCGGATGGTCGGCGAGACTCGCCGCCCCTTGCAGGAGGAACGACTGCGTGGAGATCACTGCCGTGTCCGGAACGGGTGAAACCGTCGCCCCCGCAGGTGCCCGGGTGCTCGTCGTCGACGACAGCAACACCATCCGGCGCAGCGCCGAGATCTTCCTGCGCCAGGGGGGCCACCAGGTGGTCCTGGCCGAAGACGGCTTCGACGCGCTGGCCAAGGTCAACGACCACGACCCCGAGCTGATCTTCTGCGACATCCTGATGCCGCGCCTCGACGGCTACCAGACCTGCGCGATCATCAAGCGCAACCCGCGATTCGCTCATGTGCCGGTCATCATGCTGTCCTCCAAGGACGGGCTGTTCGACAAGGCGCGCGGGCGCATGGTCGGCTCCGAGGAATACCTGACCAAGCCCTTCACGAAGGAACAGTTGCTCAAGGCAGTCGAGACCTTCCGCCGGTCTCCGGCCTGAGCACGCGGCGCCGGGGCGTCGGGATGCGCGCCGCCGCCGTACAGAACTGAGGACGAGAGCCATGCCCATCCAGAAGATCCTGGTCGTCGACGATTCGAAAACCGAGCTGTATCACCTGTCGGACCTGCTCGGCAAGCGCGGCTACGTGGTGCGCACGGCCGAGAACGGCGAGGAAGCCCTGCGCCGTCTGGGCGAGGACAAGCCCGACCTGATCCTGATGGACGTGGTCATGCCCGGCCAGAACGGCTTCCAGCTGACCCGCACGATCACGCGCGACCCGCGCTGGGCCGACGTGCCCGTGATCATGTGCACCAGCAAGAACCAGGAAACCGACAAGGTCTGGGGTATGCGGCAGGGCGCGCGCGACTACATCGTCAAGCCCGTCAACGCCGAAGAGCTGTACGCCAAGATCAAGGCGTTCGAAGCCTCCTGAACGCACGATGGCCAAACGCGACGCGCTGAGAGAGCTCCAGACCCGGCTGGCCGAGCGGCTGCAAGCCGCGCAGTCGACCACGCAACGCTCGGCCTGGCTGGCCGTCGAGTGCGAGGGGCACGGCCTGCTGTTCCCCCTGGCCTCGGCCGGCGAGATCTTCTCGGTGCCCGTGCTGCTGCCGGTTCCGCACACGCGGCCCTGGTTCGTCGGCGTTGCCAACCTGCGCGGCGGCCTGCACGGCGTCGTGGATCTCGCCGCCTTCCTGGGCCTGCGCGGGCCGCACCCGGTCGGCGAACCCTGGCGCGAGCAGTCCCGCGTGCTGGCGCTCAACCCTGCGCTGGGCAGCCACAGCGCCCTGCTCGTCGACCGTCTGGCCGGCTTGCGCAACCCCACGCAGCTCAGCCCGGGCCCCGCGCCGGACGGGCCGCGCCCTGCCTTCGCCGGTGCGGTCTGGCGTGATGCCGGCGGCCGCGACTGGCAGGAAATCGATCTGGCGGCACTCGCCGCGCACCCGCTGTTTCTCGGCATTTCACTGTAGACGCCCCCACGAGGACCTCCATGAGCTTCCTGGACAGGATCAAAGGCAAGTCCCGCCCCGCCGAGAGCCCCGATTCGGTGCCGCCGGTGCCGTTCGACGAACTGTCTCCGCCCGACAATCCGATGGAGCAGACCGTGCGCCTGGGCCCGGGCGGTGTGACGCTCGACCCCAACGCGCCGCGCCATCGCATGGACGATTCGTCCATCATCTCCGAGGCTGCGCCTTCCGAACTCGCGCCCGAGTTCAGCGAGTCCCGCATGCACGAGGGCGACACCGCGCCCACGCCGGGCGCGGCCTTGCCGTTCATCGGGCAGTTGCCCGCCGAGCAGCAGCAGCGCGTGCTCTTCGGCGCCTTCGGCGGCGGCCTGCTGCTGATGGTGGTGGTGGCCCTGCTTGCGCTGAACGCGACCAACCGTAGCGCCGCGCAGGTGGACGCCAGCGGCCGCGCGCAGACGCAGTCGCAGCGGCTCGCCAAGTCGGTGTCCCAGGCCCTGGTGGGCTCCGCGACTGCCTTCCCCGAGGTGAAGGAAAGCGCCGCCATCCTGGCCAGCAGCGTGCGTTCCCTGAAGGACGGCGGCGCCGAAGCGTCGGCCGTGTCGTCGGGCCTGCAGGAGCTCGTCGCCCCGCTGATGCCGCTTGTGGACCGAGCCGAGAAGAACGCGCAGGCCGTTCTGGCGCAGGAAAAGACGCTGACCCAGGTGGGCCAGGCGCTGCGTGCCATCAACCGCCAGTCGTCCGACCTGCTGGAGATTGCCGAGACGCTGTCGTCGCTGAAGCTGCAGCAGGGCGCCTCGGCGGCCGAACTGTCGGCCGTGGGCCAGCTCGTGATGCTGACGCAGCGCATCGGCAAGAGCGCCAACGAATTCCTGACCATGGAAGGCGTGAGCCCTGAAGCCGTGTTCCTGCTCGGCAAGGACCTGAACAGCTTCCGCGAGATCGCCGACGGCCTGGATGCGGGCAACCCCGAACTGCGACTGCCCGGCACCAAGGACCCGCAGACGCGGCAGACGCTGCAGGAGCTGATCAAGCAGTACGAGCAGACTCGCACGCAGGCCAGCGCCATTCTGGGCAACCTGCAGGGCCTGGTGTCCGCGCGCGAGGCGCAGAACGCCATCGTCAACGACTCCGAGCCGCTGCGCCGCGGCCTCGACACCCTGCAGCAGCAGCTTGCCGGCTCGGGCGGCCTGTCGCCGCTGTACCTGGTCGGCGGCGTGCTCGGCCTGGGCCTGCTGCTGGCGGGCGGTGCGGGCCTGCTGCGCCTGTTCGTGCTCGACCAGACGGCGCGTGCGCGTGCCGCCGAGTCGCAGCGCCTCGAGGCCGAGCGCCAGGAGCAGGAAGCCAAGCGCGTCAACGACGCCAACCAGGCGGCCATCCTGAGGCTGATGAACGAACTGCAGACGGTCGCCGAGGGCGACCTCACGCAGCAGGCCACCGTGACCGAGGACATCACCGGCGCCATCGCCGACTCGGTGAACTACACGGTCGAGGAACTGCGCAGCCTGGTGGAGCAGGTCCAGACCACGGTGGCGCGCGTGACCGACACCACGCAGCAGGTCGAGCAGACCTCCACCGAACTGCTGGCCGCGTCCACCGAGCAGCTGCGCGAGATCCGGGAGACCGGCGAATCCGTGCTGCAGATGGCCGGCCGGATCAACGACGTCTCGTCGCAGGCCCAGGAAACCGCGCAGGTGGCGCGCCAATCCCTGCAGGCGGCCGAGACCGGCCTGCAGGCGGTGCAGAACTCCATCGGCGGCATGAACGCCATCCGCGACCAGATCCAGGAGACTTCCAAGCGCATCAAGCGGCTGGGCGAGTCCTCGCAGGAGATCGGCGAGATCACCGAACTGATCTCCGACATCACCGAGCAGACCAACGTGCTGGCTCTGAACGCCGCCATCCAGGCCGCCTCTGCCGGCGAGGCGGGCCGGGGCTTCTCGGTCGTCGCCGAGGAAGTGCAGCGGCTGGCCGAACGTTCCGGCGACGCCACGCGGCAGATCGCGGCCATCGTGCGCACCATTCAGACCGACACCCAGGACGCCGTGGCCGCCATGGAGCGTTCGACGCAGGGTGTGGTGGAGGGCGCGCGGCTGTCCGACGCCGCAGGCGCCGCGCTGGGCGACATCGACCGCGTCACACGCGAGCTGTCCGAGCTGATCGGCCGCATCTCGCAGCAGGCCTCCGAGGAAGCCGTCTCGGCCAACGTCGTGGCCGAGAACATCCAGCACATCTTCGCCGTGACCGAGCAGACCGGAGACGGCACGCGGTCCACGGCCCAGATGGTGCGTGAACTGTCCCGCACGGCCGAGGAGCTGCGGCAGTCCGTCGCACGCTTCAAGGTCAGCTGACCCCCGCCGGACCCAATCTCGAGGCCGAGCATGCAGCCCAACCCCACCCCGGAATCCGAAGCCACCCGCGGCGACGACCTCAGCGCGCTGGCCTGGGTGCAGGGCGAACTGCGGCGCTCGCTGGACAACGCCCACAAGGCGCTGCGCCGCTACGTCAAGGAGTCCGACGCCATCGGCGGCTCGGACGTCGATTCCGTGGACCCTGCCGTGCTGCGCAACGCGCGAGTGCAGATCCACCAGGGCGTCGGTGCGCTGGAACTGGTGGGCCTGCCGGTCGTCGCGCAGGTGCTGCGGGCCAGCGAGGCCGCCGTCCAGCGCCTGATCGCGCGCCCCAAGCTCGCGAACACGGCCGCCGTCGAGACGATCGAGCGCGTCTCCTTCGCAGTGCTGGATTACCTGACCCGCATGCTGGCGGGCAAGGCCGGTTCGCCGCTGGCGCTGTTCCCCCAGTACGCGGCTGCGCAGACGCTGGCCGGCGCCGAGCGCGTGCACCCGGCCGACCTGTGGGCCCATGATTGGCAATGGCGGCAGCTGCCGCCGGACGGCCGTGCGCCGGCACGCCGCCCCGACGACATCGCGCGGGGCGAGATGGAGGGCCTCACGCTCGCGCTGATGCGCGGCCTGGACCCCATCGCGCAGCGGCGCATGAGCGATCTTTGCGCCGAACTGGGCAATGCCGCCGAGGGCGAGCTCGCCACGCTGTGGCAGCTGGCCTCGGCCTGCTTCGAAGGGCAGGCGGCCGGGCTCATCTCGCCCGACCTGCACACCAAGCGCCTGGGCTCGCGCCTGCTGTCGCTGCTGCGTTCGGCCGTGCGCGGCCAGGCCGAAGTCTCGGACCGTCTGGCCCAGGATCTGCTCTTCTTCTGCGCCCGTGCGCCGGTGCAGGACGCCGTGGCCACGCCGCGCCTGGCCGCCGTGCAGGCGGCCTGGCCGAGCGACGCCGCCACGCGCACCGACTACGCGACTCCGCGCCTCGGCCTGTTCGACCCGTCGGTGATCCAGCAGGCGCGCAAGCGTGTTGCCAGCGCCAAGGACGCATGGTCGGCGGTAGCCGGTGGCGAGATGCAACGCCTGGCCGGCCTGGCCGAATCCTTCGCGCTGCTGGGGGACTCGGCGCAACGCCTGTTCCCGTCCGGCGACGTGCTGTCGCAGGCCCTGCAGGCCTCGGCGGCCCAGGCCGTCAACCATGCCCGCCAGCCCACGCCCGAACTGGCGATGGAAGTCGCGACCGCGGTTCTCTATCTCGATGCGGTGCTCGAGGACGGCGAACTCGACCAGCCCGTGCTGGGCGAGCGCATGACGCGCCTGGCGCAGCGCATCCAGGACGTCAGCGCCGGCGCCGAGCCGCAGCCGCTCGAGCAGTGGATGGAGGAGCTGTACCGCCGCATCTCCGACCGCCAGACCATGGGCAGCGTGGTGCACGAGTTGCGTGCGTCCCTGTCCGAGGTCGAGAAGCAGATCGACCAGTATTTCCGCGACCCTGCCCAGAGGGCGCTGCTGATTCCCGTGCCGGCCCAGCTGTCCGCCATGCGCGGCGTGCTGTCGGTGCTGGGCATGGACCAGGCTTCGCAGGCCGTGCTGCACATGCGCGACGATGTCGACGCGCTGGTGCAGACCGAGGTCGACCCGCAGCGCGCGGTTCAGGCGGGCACCTTCGACCGCTTGGCAGACAACCTCGGCGCCCTGAGCTTCCTGATCGACATGCTCAGCGTGCAGCCCGCGCTGGCCAAGACCTTGTTCCGCTTCGACCCCGCCACTGGCAGCCTGAGCGCCGTGATGGGGCAGAGCGAGCGCGTTTCGGCGTATGCCGCCTTCGAGACGGAGGCCGGTGAAGCCACGGCGCCGATGCCCTGGCCGGCGGACGGGGCCGAGTCCGCTTCAGCTGCCGCTGCGGCTTCGCTTGCGGCTTCGCTCGCGGCGTCCACGGCGCCTGTTGCTGCATCTGTTCCCGCATCTGGCGCCGCGCCCGTCGCCGTGCCGGCCGCCGCCACCGCGCCGGCTTCGTCCCCGTCGGTCTCCAGCGGGCTGGAAGACGATGTCGAGATGCGCGAGATCTTCCTCGAGGAAGCGCGCGAGGTCATCGGCGATGCCCGCGCCTCGCTGGCGCGGCTGGCGCAGCCGGGCGACGCCTCCGCCGAGGCCACCACGGTCCGGCGCGCCTTCCACACGCTCAAGGGCAGCTCGCGCATGGTCGGGCTGCGGTCCTTCGGCGAAGCGGCCTGGGCCTGCGAGCAGCTCTACAACTCGCGTCTCGCGCAGAGCGAACGGGTCGATGCACCGATGCTCGCCCTCAGCGGCGAGGCGCTGGACTACCTGGCCGACTGGGTCGAGGCCATCGCCGCGGGCCAGGACCTCGGCCACTCGCACCAGGCCGTGGCCGACGCCGCCGACGCGATGCGGCTGGACGGCCGCCACCTCCCGATCGCGCCGCCCGGTGCCGCGCCGACCGAAGAAGCGTTCGAGCTGGACACCGGGCTGCCCCGTTCGATGGGCCCCGTGCAGACGCTCGAGGCGCTGGTGCCCGATCTCCCTTCGGCGGCCGATCTCGAGCTGCCTTCCTTCGATGTGCCGACGCTGGAGCTGCCGACGCTCGACGAATCGCTCACCGGGCTGCCGCTCGTCGAGATGCCGGCCGATTGGCAGGCTGAGCTGCCTGCCGGGTCTCCCGTCGAATCTCCGGTGGATTTCGAGGCCGATTTCCTCCTCGACTCTGGCGCCGATACCGATACCGATACCGGCGTCGGTTCGAGCGCGGACGTCAGCGCGGACGTCAGCGCGGGCTCCGGCGACGATTCCCGTGCCGTTTTGCCTGCTGCGGAGCCTGTGGGCTTCACGGGGGCCACCGCCGGCGCGCCAGACTTCGAGCTGGATCTCGGTGGATTCGACACGCCCGAAGCCCCCGAAGCCCCGGCCGCGCGTTCTGTCGCGCAGTTCACCGAGGGCTCTGCCGCCAGCGAGCCCTTCCGGCTCGACCTGCCCGACCTCGAACTGGATCTGCCGCCCGAGCCGCAGACCGAAGAGCTCGAGATGTCGGAAGCCGACTTCGCACTCGAATTCGACACGCTGGCGCCCGCTGACGCCGAGCCGGCTGCCCTGCTGGAACCCGGGTCGCAGCCGCAAGCCGAAGCCGAAGCCGAGACCGAGACCGAGACCGAGACCGAGACCGAGACCGAGACCGAGACCGAGACCCATCCTGTCGCCGGAACCGAGCCGCTGCCCGAGTTGCCGCCTGATCTGCAGCCCGAGCCGCAGACGGAGTCACAGACCGAGCCGCAGGCCGAATCCCTGCCGCAGACGCTCCCGGAGTTCGACCTGGTCTTCGAAGCCGAGGCCAAGCCGGAACCCGAGCTCGAGTCCGGGCCCACACCGGAGTTCTCAGCCGACCTGGCGCCCGAGCCCTGGGCGGAGCCGCTGCCCGAGCCGAGTTCCGAACTGCCTCCGGAGCCGTTGACTGAACTGTTGCCCGCGCCCGCGCCAGAACCTCTCCCAGAGGCGGTTTTCCCAGAGGAGCCGGAGCCGGAGCCGGAGCCGGAGCCGGAGCCGGAACCCGCGATGGCCGCCGACGAGGACGAGAGCGTCAAGGTCGTCGGCGACCTGCGCATCGCGATCCCGCTCTTCAACATCTTCCTCAACGAGGCCGACGAGCAATCCCGCCGCCTGGGCACCGAGATCGCCGAGTGGGCGCTGGAGCCGCACCGCGCGGTCGGCGATTCCACCGTGGCGCTGGCGCATTCGCTGGCGGGAAATTCCGGCACGGTCGGCTTCACCGACCTGTCGCTGCTGTCGCGGGCGTTCGAGCACGCCCTCATGCGCAGCCGCGCGATCGGCCACGCCAGCGACGGCGAAGCCGAGCTCTTCACTGCGGCAGCCGAGGAAGTGCGCCGCCTGCTGCACCAGTTCGCCGCCGGCTTCCTGAAGCCCGTGAACGCCGAACTGATGGCGCGCTTCGCCGACCACGAGATCGCCACCTCCAACCCCGAACGCGACACCGAGTCGCCGGAGCTGGACGAGGACGAGCTAGCCGCGCTGGGCGAGACGACGATGTACGAGGCGCCGCCCGCGCGCGCGCCGGTCGCTGCCGCCGACCTCGACGACGAGGATCTCGACGCCGTCGACGCCATCGACCCGGATCTGTTCCCGATCTTCGAGGAAGAGGCCGACGAACTGCTGCCGCAGCTGCGCAGCCGCTTGGCCGACTGGGCGCGCCACCCGTCCGATGCCGCTGCGCCTGCGGCCTGCATGCGCACCCTGCACACCTTCAAAGGCGGTGCGCGCCTGGCCGGCGCGATGCGCGTGGGCGAACTCGCGCATCGGCTGGAGACCGAGATCGAGCACCTCGCGGCGCGCGACGGCGTCCTGGCCGTCGATGTCGATCAGCTGCTCGCCCGAGCCGACGCCATGGCGTCGATGTTCGACCGCGTGCGCAAGCCGGCGTCTTCGGCTGCGTCAGCTTCAGCGATGTCGGTGGCCGAGCCTGACGCCAGCCCGGCGGCACCCGTGCCTCCGGACGTCGCCGAGCCCGTGCCGCTCGAAGAGATCACCGGGCCGTCGGACGTCAACGCGTTCGAGGCCACGCTGCCGCTCGAGACACCGCCTGCCACCGCGCTTGCGATGCCTGCGGTGCGCGCCATCGCCTGGAAGCACTTCGCCGACGCGGACGAGCCTGTGTCGGCGGTCGTCGAGACGCCTGTCGTGGGCGCAGGCGCGGGCGCGGGCGCAAATGCCACCGTTCGTGTGCGCGCTCCGCTGCTCGACCGCCTGGTGAACCAGGCTGGCGAGGTGAGCATCACGCGCGCCCGCATCGAGTCGGGCATGCGCACGATGCAGGGCTCCCTCGAAGACCTGACCGAGAACCTCGACAAGCTGCGCCGCCACCTGCGCGACATCGAACTCCAGGCCGAGACGCAGATCAGTTCGCGCATGGAGGCCGCGAAAGCGGCCGCCCTGGGCTTCGATCCGCTCGAGATGGACCGCTTCACGCGCTTCCAGGAACTCACGCGCATGATGGCCGAGTCGGTGAACGACGTGGCCACCGTCCAGCGCAGCCTGCAGCGCGCGCTGCAGGCGTCGGAAGACGAACTCGCGTCGCAGACCCGCCTGACGCGCGAGCTGCAGGACGACCTGCTGCGCACCCGCATGGTGGAGTTCGAGAGCCTCGCCGACCGGCTCTACCGCGTGGTGCGCCAGGCGGCCAAGGAGACGGGCAAGGCCGTGCGCCTGGACATCGTGGGCGGCTCGATCGAAGTCGACCGCGGCGTGCTCGAACGCATGGTGGGCCCCTTCGAGCACCTGCTGCGCAACTGCGTGGCGCACGGCATCGAAGCCGCCGGCGTGCGCTCGACGCGCGGCAAGGACGAAACCGGCACCATCACCATCAAGGCGTCCCAGGAAGGCAACGAAGTTGCCGTCGAGGTGCGCGACGACGGCGCCGGCCTGGACCTGGCGCGCATCCGCAGCCGCGCCATCGAGCGCGGCCTGCTTGCCCCGGACGCGCAGTGCAGCGACGACGAACTCGCGCAGATGATCTTCCTGCCCGGCTTCTCCACCGCCGACGTGGTCAGCGGCCTCGCGGGCCGAGGCGTGGGCATGGACGTGGTGCGCGCCGAAGTGAACGCCATGGGCGGTCGCATCGAGACGCACAGTGAATTCGGCCGCGGCACGGCCTTCCGGCTGCTGCTGCCGCTGACGACCGCCGTCACGCAGGTCGTGATGCTGCGATTCGGCGAACGCCGGGTCGCGGTGCCGTCGACGCTGGTGGAGATCGTCAAGCGGCTGAAGTCGGCCGAGGTGGAGCAGTGCTACGCGAGCGGCGAATACCGCCTGGGCGAGGCGAGCGTCCCGTTCTTCTGGCTCGGCGCGCTGCTGCAGTCCGAAGGGCGCGGCAGCACGGCCGAGCGTTCGCACACCGTGGTCGTGATGCGCAGCGCGTCGCAGCGCGTGGCGGTGCACGTCGACGAAGTGGTCGGCAACCAGGAAGTCGTGGTCAAGAACCTCGGGCCCGCGCTGTCGCGCATGCCGGGGCTGGCCGGCATCACGCTGCTGCCCTCGGGCGCCGTCGCGATGATCTACAACCCGGTGGCCCTGGCCACGGTGTACGGGGCCGATGCGCGTGCGCGCATGACCTCGCAGCCGCTGCCGGACGTGGCCCAGCCCGACGCCCTGCCGCCGGTGAAGCTGGCGCCGCTGATCCTGGTGGTCGACGATTCCCTGACGGTGCGGCGTGTCACGCAGCGCCTGCTGGTGCGCGAGGGCTACCGCGTCGTGCTGGCGAAGGACGGCATGGATGCGCTGGAGCGGCTGGCCGAGGAACGGCCTGCCGTGCTGCTGTCGGACATCGAGATGCCGCGCATGGACGGTTTCGACCTGGTGCGCAACCTGCGCGCCGACCCGCGCCTGGCCGACATGCCGGTGATCATGATCACCTCGCGCATCGCGCAGAAGCACCGCGACTACGCCGCGCAGCTCGGCGTCGACCACTACCTCGGCAAGCCCTACGCCGAGGACGAGCTGCTGGGTCTCGTGGCACGCCATGTGGGGGCGGACATCAGCCTGTGACTCGGGATAACCCTGATCGCATCCTGAGTTAAACAAACGTTTGATTCGGCGCCTACACTCGGCGCCGATGACAACTTCCCCCACCGTCACGCCCGCCACTGCGCCCGTCACCGCGCCCACCGCCCCGGACAGCGCGCGCGAGCGCCTGCTCCAGGCCGGCCTGCACCTCTTCGCGCAGCGCGGCTACAGCCAGACGTCCACCCGCGAGCTCGCCGAGGCGGCGCACGTCAACGTGGCCGCCATCAGCTACTACTTCGGTGACAAGGCGGGTCTGTACCGCGCGGTGTTCTTCGGGCCCTCGGGCTCCCCCGAGGAGGATGTGGCGCGCTTCGCCGACCCGGCCCTCGGCCTGCCCGATGCCCTGCGCGGCTTCTACCAGGGCTTCCTGGAGCCGCTGCGCCAGAGCGACGACGCGCGCCTGTGCACGAAGCTGCACTTCCGCGAGATCCTCGAGCCCACCGGTCTGTGGGACGAGCAGCTCGCCCACGGCATCCGCCCCATGCACGACGCGCTGGTGGCCTTGCTGCAGCGCCACCTCGGCCTGCCCGAGGCCGACGACGAACTCCATGCCCTGGCCATCTGCCTGACGGCCCCGGGTGTGCACCTGCATGTCGCCCACGACATCACGGCCCGCCTGGCGCCCGCGTTGCAGCAGGGTTCCGATGCGATCGACCGCTGGTCCGACCGGCTCGTGCGCCTGGGCGTGGCGATGGTCGAGGCCGAGCGCGCCCGCCGCGCCGCAACGAACGAGGTCAAGACGTCATGAAGCTGTTCCTGACGGCTGCCGCCGCCCTGGCCGTGCTGGCCGGCTGCGCCGCGGTGCCGGGTCCGTCGGCGGAATCCGCCACCCCGGCGGCGCCCGCGAGCTGGCAGGCGCCGTCCTGGCAGGGCGGCGTGCCGCTGCGCGCGCCCTGGTGGGCCAGCTTCGATGAGCCCGCGCTGGCGACTCTCGTCCCGGCCGCCGAGCGCGCGAGCGCGAGCCTCTCGTCGGCGCGGGCCCGCCTTGCGGCGGCGCAGGCGGCGCGCAGTGCTGCGGCGTCCCTGCTGGCCCCGCGCGCCCAGGCCTCGGGCAGCGCCCTGAGGGGGCGCGACGAGCCCGGCGGAGACATCGCGAACGTCTTCGGCGTCGGCGTGCAGGCCAGCTGGGAGCTCGACCTCTTCGGCGGCCGCCGCGCGGCGGAGCAGGCGGCCGCCAGCCGGCTGCAAGCCGCCAGCGCCGATGCCGATGCAGCGCGCATCGCCGTGGTCGCCGACACCGTGGGCAGCGTGATCGCCCTGCGCGCATGCGAGGCCCGCGCCGCGCAGGCCGATGCCGACGCCCAGTCGCGCGCCGAGACGTCGCGCCTGACCGGGCTCACGGCCCAGGCCGGCTTCACCGCGCCCGCCGAAGCCGCCCTGGCCCGCGCTGGCGCCGCGCAGGCCCGCAGCCAGGCGCTGCAGCAGCGAGCGGCCTGCGAGCAGGCTCTGAAGGCCCTGGTGGCCCTGACGGGGCTGGACGAGCCCGCGCTGCGCCGGGCGCTGG
>CAJAES010000067.1 GCA_903938815.1 uncultured beta proteobacterium | reverse complement strand
GCGGGCGCACCCGGCGCCGCGCCCGGCGATCGTCCGCCCCGGGGTGACCGCCCGCCGCGCGGGGACCGTCCGCCGCAGGGTGACCGCCCGGCACGCCCGCCTCGCCAGGGCGGGCCCGCTGGCATGGGCGCCGGCACAGGCACGAGCGCCGCTGCCGAAGTGGATGGCGGCAACGCCGCGCCCGGAACCCCGGCAGCGGACAACCGCCCGCGCGGCGACCGTCCCCCGCGGGGCGATCGCCCGCCGCGCGCGGATCGCGCCGACAGGCCCGCCCGCCCCGACCGTCCGGACCGTCCCGCCCGTCCCGAAGGGCAGGCCCGGCAGGACCGACCGCCCCGCCAGGACCGGCCGCAGCAGCACCCGTCAGCCGGCCAGCGTGATCAACGCGATCAACGGGATCAGCGCGAGCACGCGCCCCATGCGCAGAGCGTGGAGAACCCGCGCGAGCCCGTGGACCCCGCACGCCGCGACCGCGCGATGCTGCTGCGCCAGTTCGAGACCAGCCCGCTGACCAAGGCCAACTTCTGTGTCCTGCGCCGCATCAGCGAAGCGGATCTCGACACCCAGCTGGCGCTGGCCCGTTCGGAACGCCCGGCCTCGATGACGCCCCCGGCGCCGTCGTCAGGACCGCGCCGCCGGCCCTGAGCGCAGGCGCGCCGCTGAAGTACCTGTCGGGCTACCCGCCCGAGCTGCTCGCGCGCGCCTCGGCGCTGATCGAGCGCGGGCAGCTCGGCGCCACGCTGCGCGAGCGCTACCCCGAGGCGCACCAGGTGCGCAGCGAGCCGGCGCTGTACGAGTACGTCTCGGCCATCAAGCAGCGCCACATGCGCAGCGCGCCGCCGCTGTCCAAGGTGCTCTACGACGGCCGGCTGCAGCGCGCCGCGCAGGCGCTGGGCACGCACACGGCGGTGTCGCGCGTGCAGGGCGGTCAGCTCAAGGCCAAGCGCGAGATCCGCATCGCGAGCCTGTTCCGGGAGGCTCCGGCGCCCTTCCTGCGCATGATCGTCGTGCACGAACTCGCGCACCTGAAGGAGCGCGAGCACGACAAGGCCTTCTACGCGCTGTGCACGCACATGGAACCGGCCTATCACCAGCTGGAATTCGACGTGCGGCTGTGGCTGACGTCGCTGGAGTTGGAGCCGCAGCCCGCAGCAGGCGTCTGAACCGGCGCCGAAACCGCAGGCCGAAACCGGCCCCGGCGCGTCGTCGCCCTCAACCCGGCCGGCGGTAGCCCCCGTCCACCCAGGCCTCGGCGCTCGCCGCCGTGAGGCGGAACCCCGCCGACACACGCACCCGCGCCAGCTGCTGGCCGTCGGCGTCGGTGGCCGCCAGCCAGGCGTAGGGGTCGTCGTCGTCGGGCACGATGTCCAGCGTCACTTCCAGCGTGCCGGCGGCGGTGCTGAGCACCAGCGACTTGTGCAGCGTGGCGTGCAGCTGCTGCTCGTGGCGGCGCAGCACCTCCTTGGCGGTCTTCACGAGCGTGTTGAAGGCGTTGACGTCCAGCGGCTTCGGGTTCTTCTTGTCGCGCCCCATGGTCCAGGGGCCGACGAGCGCCGGCTCCGACTGGCCCTGCAGCGTCATCGCGACCGCCCAGCCGTCGTCGTCCTCGTTCTTGATGACCTTGGCGGTCCAGCCCTTGTCGCGCCACAGGCGGTCCCCGTGCAGGACCTCGTCTTCGGGAGTGTTCTCTGTCATGCCCCGATTCTGCAGGGCGATCACAATCGGCCGCAGTCATGAACGCTCCTGCCCTGCGCGTGCTCTCGGTCATTCCGCCGATGACGCAGCTGAACACTCCCTACCCGTCCACGGCCTACCTGACGGGTTTCCTGCGTTCGCGCGGCCTGCCCGCAGTGCAGGAAGACCTGGCGCTGGCGCTCGCGCTGGAACTGCTGTCGCCGGCGGGGCTGGACACCCTGCGCGACGCCATCGATGCGGCCGAGGGTTCGGGCCAGGCCCCCAGTGAGCGGGCACGCGCCTTCCGCGCGCAGTTCCCCGCCTACCGGGCCAGCATCGGGCCCACCATCGCCTTCCTGCAGGGGCGCGACGCCACGCTGGCGCACCGCATCGGCAGCCGCGCCTTCCTGCCCGAGGGCCCGCGCTTCTCGTCGCTGGACGTCTACGTGGACGAGGACGGCGGCGACCCAATGGCCTGGGCCTTCGGCGCGCTGGGCGTGCAGGACCGCGCGCGACACCTGGCCACGCTGTACCTGAACGACCTGGCCGACGTGATACGCGACACGCTGGACCCGCGTTTCGAGTTCGTGCGCTACGCCGAACAGCTGGCGATGAGCCAACCCCACTTCGACCCGCTGGCAGATGCGCTGGCGGCACCCCCCAACGCCGTGGACACCGTGCTGCAGCGCCTGGCACGCGAGGCCGTACAGCGCCACGCGCCGCAGTTGCTGCTGATCTCGGTGCCCTTTCCGGGCGCGGTCTATGGCGCCTTTCGCATCGCGCAGGCCGCGAAGGCGCTGGACCCGTCCCTGATCACGGTGCTGGGCGGCGGCTACGTCAACACCGAGCTGCGCGAGCTGGCCGAGCCGCGCGTGTTCGACCACTTCGACTTCGTCACGCTGGACGCCGGCGAGCGCCCGCTGCTGGCGCTGCTGGAGCACCTGCAGGGCCGGCGCGGCGCCAGCCGCCTGGTGCGCACCTTCCTGCGCCAGGACGGCGAGGTGCGCTACGTGAACTTCGTCGAGCCCGACATCGCCTTCGACGACGTGGGCACGCCCACCTGGGACGGCCTGCCGCTGGACCGCTACCTCTCGCTGCTGGACATGCTCAACCCCATGCACCGGCTGTGGAGCGACGGGCGCTGGAACAAGCTGACCGTGGCGCACGGCTGCTACTGGAAGAAGTGCAGCTTCTGCGACGTGAGCCTCGACTACATCGGCCGCTTCGACGCCGCCACGGCCGAGACGCTGGCCGACCGCATCGAGGCCATCGTCGCCGAGACGGGGCAGACGGGTTTTCACTTCGTCGACGAGGCCGCGCCGCCGAAATCTCTCAAGGCGCTGGCGGCCGAGCTGCAGCGGCGCCATCTCGCGATCTCCTGGTGGGGCAACATCCGCTTCGAGAAGACCTTCACACCCGATCTCTGCCAGCAGCTGGCCGACAGCGGCTGCATCGCCATCTCGGGCGGGCTGGAGGTGGCCTCCGACCGGCTGCTCACGCTGATGAAGAAGGGCGTCTCGGTGGACCAGGTGGCGCGCGTCACCAAGGGCTTCTCCGACGCCGGCATCCTGGTGCACGCCTACCTGATGTACGGCTTCCCCACGCAGACCGTGCAGGACACCGTGGACGCGCTGGAGTACGTGCGCCAGCTCTTCGCGGCGGGCTGCATCCAGTCGGGCTTCTGGCACCGCTTCGCGTGCACGGTGCATTCGCCCGTGGGGCTGGCGCCGCAGGACTACGGTGTCACGCTGCAGCCGCTGCCGCCGGGGCGCTTCGCGAAGAACGACATCGGCTTCCTCGACCCCACGGGCACCGACCACGACCTGCTGGGCGTGGGGCTCAAGAAGGCGCTCTACAACTACATGCACGGCATCGGCCTGGACGAGGACGTTCGCTCCTGGTTCGACCACCCGGTGCCCAAGGCGCGCGTGGCGCGCCACCGCATCGCCAAGGCCCTGGAGGGGCTGTGAGCTTCGAGCGCTTCGAGACCCACATCTCGTCGCTGCTGGTCGCGGGCGACGAGGTCTTCAAGTTCAAGAAGCCCGTCAAGCTGCCCTTCGTGGACTTCTCGACCCCGGTCCTGCGCCGCCACTTCTGCGAGGAGGAACTGCGGCTGAACCGGCGCACCGCCCCGCAGCTGTACCGAGGCGTGGTCACGCTCGGCGGCGAGCCGGCGCTGTGGATGCAGCGCTTCGACAACGCCGGGCTGTTCGACGTGCTGGCCCGGGAAGGCCGGCTCACCGCCGGGCACATCGACGCGCTGGCGCTGGAGATCGCCCGCTTCCAGGCCACGCTGGCGCCCTCGCCGCCCGGCTTCGACGCGGCAGAGGTGGCCACCCGCTGGGCCGCAGACAACCTGCGCGAGCTGCAGGCCATGGGCGCCGCGCTGACCGGTGCGGACGCTGCAGCCCAACCCACCCAACCCACCCACCCCACCCAACCCACCCAAACGGGCCCACCGGGCCAAACGGCGCGACCCGCCCAGCCGGCCGGCTGGGCCAGCCCGGAGGACCTGGCAGACCTCGTCGAGTGGAACGCCGCCCGCGCCGAGGCGCTGGCGCCCCTGCTGCGCGCACGGCAGGCCGCGGGCGCCGTGGTGGAGGGCCACGGCGACCTGCATCTGGGCAACATCGTCTGGCACGAGGGCCGGCCGCTGCTGTTCGACGCACTGGAGTTCAACGCCGAACTGCGCCACGCCGACCGCCTGGCCGACCCCGCCTTCACCTTCATGGACCTGCTGGACCACGGCCTGCCGGCACTCGCGTGGCGCCTGATGAGCCAGTGGCTGGAGGCCGGCGGCGACTGGGACGCCCTGCCGATGCTGCGCTGGTGCGCGGCCTACCGCGCGCTGGTGCGGGCCAAGGTGGCCCTGCTGCAGCAGCGGCCCGCCGATGCCGTGCGGCGCATCGCGCTGGCGCGCACGCTGGCCGTGGCGGCGCCCGCGCCCACGCTGGTGCTGACCACCGGCCTGTCGGGCAGCGGCAAGAGCACGGTGGCGCTGGGCCTGGTGGGCACGCTGGGCGCGGTGCGCGTGCGCTCCGATGTCGAGCGCAAGCGCCTGCACGGGCTGGCGGCCACCGCCCGCGTGGCCGACCCGGCCTTGCTCTACAACCCCGAGACCACGCGGCGCACCTACGCGCGGCTGGGCGAGATCGCGCGGGGCGGGCTCGCCGGTGGGGTCAACGTGATCCTGGACGCAGCCTTCCTGCGGCGCGAAGAGCGCGAGGCGATGCGCAGGCTGGCCGCCGAAGCGGGTGCGGGCTTTCGCATCCTGGAGTGCGTGGCGCCCGAGGCCGTACTGGCCGAGCGCATCCGCCGCCGGCAGGCGCTGCAGCACGACGCCTCCGACGCCGACCTTGCGGTGCTGGCGCTGCAGCAGCGCGTGCGCGAGCCGCTGGCGCCCGAGGAAGGCGCGGAACGGGTCGACACCACGGCATGAGCCCTAGGACCGGCCCAAGGGCGAATACCGCTGTGCGCAGCAGCAAGGTTCGACAGCCAGCCCGCCGGGCCGCCCCAAGGGCGAATGACGGCGAGCGCAGCACGAAGGTGCTCCGATGACCGCATGGCGCCTCAGGCCAGGCGCCAGCGCAGCATGAGGTTGTTGGCCGGCATATCCACCCGCTCGACGAACGCGAGCCCCGCGGCCTGGCCTGCTTCCTGCACCGCCGACAGGCGCCGCAGCCCCCAGGCCGGGTTGCGGTCCCGCAGGTCCGCGTCGAAGGCCTGGTTGCCGGGCGACAAGGGCTCGCCGTCCACCCGGTACGGGCCGTAGAGCACCAGGCAGCCGCCCGGGGCCAGCACGCGGGCGGCACCCTGCAGCAGGGCCGGCGCCACGGGCCAGGGCGCGATGTGGATCAGGTTGGCGCAGAACACCGCGTCCCAGCCGCCGGGGCGCCGCGGCCAGGCTTCGGTGTCAGCCTCGGCGGCCAGAACGTCCAGCGGCAGCGGAGCGGCCACACCGGGCTGCCGTGCGCAGCGAGCGGCGATGGCGGGCAGCGCAGCCGGTTCGGCCTCGGTGGGCTGCCACTGCCAGCCCGGGCGGGCACCGCAGAAGTGTTCGGCGTGCTGGCCGGTGCCGCTGGCGACTTCGAGCACCGCCGCCTGCGGCGCGAGCCAGCCCGCCAGCACGGCCAGGATGGCTTCGCGGTTGCGCTCGGCGGCCGGGCTGAATGGCAGGACGGGCGGCAGGACGTCCTCAGGCTTCGTCACGCAACACCTCCTCGGCGTCCAGGCGAAGGCTCTGACGCCGCGCGCCGCCGCCCACCTGGGTGGTCACGCGCAGGCGCAGCGCGCGGCCCTCGGGCACGCTGCGGCGGCAGTGGAAATCCAGCGAATCGGTCTGGCCCGGGCACTGGGCGTCGACGCGGCGCATCCACTCGCGCGCGCCGTCCAGCTCGAACAGCACCGACAGCCAGGCCCCGACGGCTTCCGGCGGCGTGCGCACGACGAATCGCAGGTCGATCTCGAAGACCCGCTCGCGGCCCAGCGCGGCGGGCACGGTGAGCGTGGCGACTTCGGCGTCGCGGGCATCGACGGACCAGTGTTCGGGGCGGCGGGCGGTGACGGATTTCGGGGGCGGCATGGCCCCGGATGCTAGGCGACCAGCAGATCCTGCGTGCGCAGCCGGTGCAGCAGGGCGGCGAGGTCGAGCCGCTCGCACAGCACCGCGGCCATGCGGGCGGTGACGCGCGCGGACACCTCGGCGAAGGGGAACCAGCGGTAATCGTCCATTTCCGGCATGCGACGCCCGGCGGCGTTGGAGAAATGGCTCTCGCAGACGAGCAGGCTGGTGTCCAGCCGCGGCAGGCGCAGGGCGAAGAGGTGCAGGTCCTTGCGCGGGCGGTACTCGAGGCGCCCCAGGTCGAGCAGCGTGGAGGGGTCGAGCACGAGCCCGGTTTCCTCGCGCGTCTCGCGCAGAGCGGTGGTCAGCGGGGGCTCGCCGGGTGCGGGGCCGCCCTTGGGCAGGTCCCAGTGGTCGTGCCCGGTCACATGGCACAGCAGCAGCTCGGCGGCGTCGTTGAGCACGACGACGCCGCAGCTGAGCTTGCGCGCGGACGGAGACGAAAACATGGCCATCCCGACAGCATGCCGCAACTCGGCGTCAGGCGCATGACCGAAGTGAGTACCCATTCGCCAGCAAATCCCGAAAAGCGGCCCCAGCGACCCGGCACGCCACCGATTCCCGCCGGAGATGCTAGGCTGCGCGCCCCATGCTGATCACCATTGCCCCGGGCGTGCGCCTGTTCGTCGACGTCGAAGGCCCGTCCCACGTGCCCGACGGCCCGCGCCTGCGCGAGAAGCCCACGCTCATCCTGCTGCACGGCGGGCCGGGCTACGACCACAGCAGTTTCAAGCCCGGGTTCTCGCGCCTCGCGGACCTGGCGCAGATCGTCTACTACGACCACCGCGGCCACGGCCGCAGCGACCGCCGGCCTGCCGCGGAGTGGACGCTCGACACCTTCGCCGACGACATCGTGAGGCTGTGCGATGCGCTGGGCATCGTGAAGCCCATCGTTCTCGGGCAGTCCTTCGGCGGCTTCGTGGCACAGCGCTACCTGGCGCGGCACCCGGCCCACCCGGCCCGCGTGGTGCTGTCCAGCACCTCGCCGCACCTGGGGCTGGCGCGCAAGCTGGCCATGTTCGAGCGACTGGGCGGCACGAAGGCGCGCGATCTCGCGCAGGCCTTCTGGTCGAACCCGAACCCCGAGACCTGGGCGCCCTACGTGCACGAGTGCCTGCCGCTGTACAACACCCGCGCCGGCGACCCGCAGGCCCGCGAGCGCACGGTGTTCAACGAGGCCATCCTCTTCGCCTCGGCCGGGGGCGAGCAGCAGACGATGAACCTGCTGCCGGGCCTGGCCGCCGTGTGCTGCCCGGTGCTGGTGATGGCCGGCGAGATGGACCCGGTGTGCCCGCTGCCGGACGCGCAGGACATCGCCGCGGCCATCCCCGCGCCCTTTGGGCGGCTGCAGACTTTCGCCGACGCCGGCCACGGCGCCTGGCGCGACCAGCCCGAAGCCGCGTACGCCGCGCTGCGGGCCTTCATCGCCGAGGCCTGAGCATGGCGATGAAGAAAGGCCCCCCCTTCGAGCGCTTCAAGCCCTTCACGCGGCGCCAGCGGCTGCTGATCATGGCGATGGCGGTGGGTACCACGCTGACCATCGGCGTGTCGATGCTGACGCCGCACGTGGCCTACCTGCGCGCCAAGCTCTCGATGAAACCGCCCGAGGTGCCGGCCTGCACGGCCGGCCAGACCACCGGCTGCGTGGGCGGCACGATGGGCGTGATCATGATCTCCCCGGCCGGCCCGCCGGCGGCGTCCGCGCCACGCTGAGCGGCAGGCCGGGTTTCAAGCCGACCTCCAGCCAGAATTCCTGGCTGACTTCCAAAGGCCGACCTTCACGGCCCGGACGTCAATCCACCACGAGTTCAAGCCCCGCTTCGCGGTTGCCCTCGATCAGCCTCGGCAGCCCGAACGCCGCCACCGGGCCGAGCGCGCCGCCGGCCTGCAGGCCGCCGCCCAACGCCTGCCCGGCGCCCCAGGCCAGCATGCGCGCGGTGTAGGTGTAGCCGTCGACCCCGCGCAGCGTGGCGGTGGCCAGCGGCCGGCCCTGCGCATCGCCGGCCACGGCCACGATGCACGAGCCCGAACCGGCGCGTTGACGTTCGTCCGGGCCGCGCCCGGAGGATTGCAGCCGCCCGGCCAGCGAGGCCAGCAGCCGCCGGTAGCCCGGCAGGCGGAACAGCGCCACCTGCGCGCGCGAGCCCAGGCTGAGCGCCGACGACAGGGCGCCGAACCAGCCAAGGTAGACGTTCACGTCGCGCAGCCGCGGGTAGCTGGCGGGCAGCGCGATGCACTCCGAGCCCTGCACCGACAGCGCTGTGCGCGGGCGGCCGTCCACGTGAAAGCCATGCGTGCGCAGACCCGCGTAGCCGGCCTCGAGGCGGCCGCCGTTGAAGAGCAGGCCGGGCTCCAGCATGGCGCCGGCCAGCGAGGCCGCGGTGCCCTGGCTCATCGCGAAGCGGCCCCCGGTGGCGAAGTAGCCGATGTCCAGGCGGACCGCGGCCAGGCCCGCGCGCTCCAGCGCAGCCGCGCCGGCGGTGTTGCCGGGCACGTAGTCGTAGCCGAAGGCGGGCAGGAATGCAGGCACGGCAGCAGGCAAGCCGGCGGGCGGGACGGCAGGCTTGGACGCGCTGCCCGCCGCCGCAACGCGGGCTTGCACCTGCTCGAAAACGCGGCGGATGAAGGCCGGCTCGCCCGTTGAATCGAGGTAATGCGCGCGCGCCGCCCAGGCCGCGTCGAGCGCTGGCCGCCCGTGGCGCGCGAACGGGCCCACGGTCGAGACCAGCACGTCGCCGGCGCTCACCAGCCGCGCCATCGAGGCGGCGTCGGCCAAATCGGCCACGCGCACGCGCAGCCCGCCGAGCCGGGCGGCCAGGGCCTGCAACGTGGCGGCATTGCGCCCGGCGAGCACGGGCGCGAGCCCGCGGTCGACCATGGCGCGGGCGGTGAGCGCGCCGGTGTAGCCGGTGGCGCCGAAGAGCACGATTTCAGGCATGGCCCGAGCGTAGCGCCTGCGCCGGCGGCGTGGTTGCTAGCATCGGCCGATGAGCCTGCACTTCCACATGACCCCGGGCGCCCCGGACCCGGTCGCGCCCTTCAGCCACGCCGTCGAGGCCGACGGCTGGCTGCACGTGACGGGGCAGATGCCCTTCCCGGGCACCGCCATCGACGAGCCCTACCCCGAAGGCATCGAGGCGCAGACGCGCCAGGTGATGCACAACCTGCGCACCGTGCTGCAGGGCTGCGGCCTGGACTGGCCGCACGTGGCCTC
>CAJAES010000066.1 GCA_903938815.1 uncultured beta proteobacterium | reverse complement strand
GCTTTTTGCTTTGCGGAATCGATTTGGATATGCAGCACCCTTACCACCCAGGCAGCTGAACGCCCGGATTCGCGCCAGAACCAGTCTCAGTTACTCGAAACCTTCGGGCCTGGGTAGCGTGACGGGTTCTTCGAACAACCAATCCACGATCCTGCGCTCCCGCGTGGTGATCGTCGCCAGAAATCCTGCGGGGTCTCCAAGCGAGTGGAACGTGTCGAAACCGCGCTCCAGAAATTCCTGCAGCTTGCCCAGCCCGGCAATGCGTGCAGGTCCGCGCATCAGCCGCAGGCTGCTCCGGAGCATCGGCCGCCGGGTGTATCTGCTGAGAGCCTCGCCAACCTCCAGCATCAGATCGATCTGCGCCCGCCGCTGTTCAGGATGTCCCGTCGATTGCCAGGCCCGTCTGTAGCTCGAGGTGTCGATGAGCTCATCGCCCAGCTGCCGGGCCATCTCGGTGTCGAGTTCCTCTGACAGCGCGTGCAGCGAGGACAGCCTGCTCACGGTACCGACGATTTCGCCCGGGAACAAGCGCACGAGCGCAGGTACGATGCGGACGAACTGATCGTCGCGCTCGCTGAAATCGGCCGGACCGTAGAGATCCTCCAGAAAGAAGCGGGCGGCCGCTCCCTGCGACGGAAGCTCCAGCAGATCCTGATAGGTCCTGGAAAACCGTTGGTGCTGGAATCGTTTGACTGCCTTCAGTTGCCGGCCCAGAACCAGATCAGCCGCGTGCGACTTCCGCAGCACGGCCACGCGTTGAAGATCCATCAGGATGGTTGAAGCGTCTGGATTCATATCGATGGAAGATGATGCCTGAGAGTCGCACCGAATCATTCAACCAACTTGCGCGATTGCAGCGCGTCATCACGATCGCTGCGTTGACTCTCGCCGTCTCCTGGGGGGCGTGGGCTTACCTGGCGCAATGGCACGTTCTTGGCGTTGTCGGTCTGGCGGTCATCTTTGCGGGTCATGCCGTCGTACTGGCCCTCGAATTCGTGCTCATGGCGCGAGTCAACGCCACCGACCCGGCGCCGACGGCCACCTTTGGCCAGTACCTCAGAGCCTGGTACGGCGAGGTGCTCCATGCGCCCAAGGTGTTCTGTTGGCTGCAGCCCTTTCGCAGCAACCTCCACGCCGATCATCTACCCGCCGCCTCGACCCGGCGGGGCGTGCTGCTGGTGCATGGATTCTTCTGCAATCGCGGTCTGTGGAACGACTGGCTCGCACGGCTGACGCAGCTGGGTCACCCCTGCGTTGCGGTCAACCTCGGGCCGGTCTTTGGCAGCATCGATGACTACCTTCAGGCGATCGAAGCTGCGGTGCTGAAACTGGAGGCGGCGACGGGGCAGCCCCCGGTGATCGTGGCCCACAGCATGGGCGGCCTGGTTGCCCGCAAGTGGTGGGCCGGGACGCATGACGCGCACCGGGTGCACCGCTTGTTGACATTGGGAACACCCCATCACGGCACCTGGCTCGCCAGGTTCGCCGTATCGACCAATGCCCGGCAGATGCGGATCGGAAGCCGCTGGCTGCAGTCGCTGCAGGCAACGGAACCAGCGCACCACGTGACGCGCATGGTCTGCTTCTACAGCCACTGCGACAACATCGTGTTCCCCGCGTCGACAGCTACTCTGCATGGCGCGCACAGCTGGCACCTGACCGGCGTGTCGCACGTCCACATGGTGCAACGCGAAGAGCCCTTCGAAGAGCTGCTACGCCAACTCTCCCAGGCTCGGCCGTCAGTGTTGCTCTAGGACGCCGCGCCGGATCTGGTCCAGCTCCAGGCTCTCGAACAGCGCCTTGAAGTTGCCTTCGCCGAAACCCTGGTCACCCTTTCGCTGGATGAACTCGAAGAAAATCGGCCCCAGCTGGTTTTCGCTGAAGATCTGCAGCAGCAGTTCACCCGCCTTGCCGTCCACCAGGATCTTGCGACGCTGAAGCTCGGCCACGTCTTCGCCATGCCCGGGGATTCGCTTGTCGACGAGCTCGTAGTAGGTGTCGATGGTGTCCAGCAGGCTCACGCCGCTGGCTGCCAGTGCGTCCACCGTGGCGAAGAGATCGTTCGCACCCAGCGCGATGTGCTGGATGCCTTCACCGCGGTAGCGATCAAGATACTCCTGGATCTGCCCCGGCGTGTCGTTGCCTTCCTCATTGATCGGGATCCTGATCTTGCCGCAGGGGCTGGTCATGGCCTTGCTCTTCACGCCCGTCACCTGCCCTTCGATGTCGAAGTAGCGGACTTCACGGAAATTGAACAGGCGTTCATAGAACTCGGCCCATTCGCCCATCCGGCCGCGGTGGACGTTGTGCGTGAGGTGGTCGATGTAGGTGAGCCCGTGCCCGGGTGGGTTCAGGCTCGCCCCGGGCAAGGGTTCGAAGTCGACGTCGAAGAATCCGATGTTGCCGATGTCACCCTCCTGTGCGCCGCCCTTGCCGCGCCAACGGTCGACGAAGTAGATGAGGGAGTCGCCGATACCCTTGATGGCCGGAATGTTCAGCTCGCCCGGCCCGGCCGTGCCGGCATAGGCCCACGCACCCAGCGACTGCGCGCGCTCGTAGGCGTGCCGGGCGTCCTGGACGCGGAAGGCGATGGCGCAGATGCTGGGGCCGTGCAGACGCGCAAAGCGCTGCGCAAAGGAATCAGGCTCGGCGTTGACGATGAAGTTGATGCCGCCCTGGCGATACAGCAGCACGTTCTTGTGGCGGTGCTTGGCGATGGCACGAAAGCCCATGCGCTCGAACAAGGCGCCCATCGCGACCGGGTCCGGCGCTGCGTACTCGATGAACTCGAAACCGTCCGTGCCCATCGGGTTGTCCCAGGGGGTGAACTGCATGTGCGCGCTCCTTGCTGAATGCAGGCGACTTTAGGCAGACCATGACGCAGATTGCCTGCAATCTTTGCCGTTGACATGGGTCAACGCGCAGGAATCCTGCGACGATTCAGGCATGGACGATCCAACTCCGCTCGATGGCGTCGACCGACGCTTGCTTCAGGTACTTCAGGCCCAGGGCCGATGCACTTACGACGAACTGGCCTCACAGGTCGGGCTGTCGGCCAGTGCCGCGCTGCGCCGGGTCAAGAGGCTCGAGGACTCGGGTGTGATTGCAGGCTATGTGGCGCTCGTCTCACCCGAGCGCGTGGGGCTCGGGCTCACGGCCTACATCAACGTTCGGCTCGAAAAGCACACCGAAAGCCACAAGCGAAATCCGATGGACCTGTTCGCTGCGTCGGTGCAGGCCTGGCCGGAGGTTGTGGAGTGCAGCGCCTTGACCGGAGAGATGGACTTTCTCCTTCGCGTGGTGGTGCGTGACATGGCGCACTATTCGCGCTTCATCATGGAATCCCTGCTCAAGCACCCGAGTGTCCAGGACTGCAAGACGAGTTTCGTGCTCCAGCGTGTGAAGGGAACCACGGCACTGGCGCTGTGAACGCCGGCATGTCGGCCACAATGGCGCTACGATGATCGATTGGTTGAGAACGCTTTCCACGTGGCTGCAGTCGTGGGCGACGCCCGAAATGGGTTTGTGGGGGCTCTTCGGGTCCGCATTCCTGTCCGCCACCATCCTTCCCGGCTCCAGCGAGGTCGTGCTGTCGGCCCTCATCACGGCGTACCCCGCCCAAGCCTGGCCGGGGTTCGCCGTCGCGCTGGCCGGCAACCTCCTGGGTTGCTTCCTGACGTTCGGCATGGGCCACGCCAGCCGACAGGGCTACGAGCGATTCCAGAAGGTGAAGGTCGACATGGACGGCCCCCAGGTTCAACGCCTGCGCCGCTGGGGCCCGCCCGCGCTGGTGCTGGCGTTCGTGCCCCTGGTCGGCGACGCCCTGGTTCTTGCGGCCGGGTGGCTGAAGATGCCGCTGGCGCAGTCGATGTTCTGGATTGCCATCGGCAAGGGTATGCGCTACCTGATCGTCGTGCTGGGCATGATCGGCGTGATGAAGTTCGCCTGACCGGCCCGAGCATCGCGCAACATACCTGAGCCACCCCGCAGCGGCCCCCTTCGCCCATCGCCCTGGGCATCAAGATCAGGCGGTGGCCAAGCCGAACCTCAGCTGTCGTCGTCGATGTCCAGCAACAGGCGGCGTACGGGCTCCTCGCCCATCTGCAGGAGATCCGCGATATCGCGCACGTCGTCAGGCAGCGCCGGGTTGTCCCACCCGCGACCGCTGTGCCTGGCAACGCGGATGGCGAGCAAGACATTGCGCACCTGGGGGTCCTCGCCGTGGTGATCGTCCGTGATGCGCACCAGCAGTGCGGGCAGGTGCCAGGCCAGCATCAAGGCGTGCTGAAGGTCCGGCAACTCGACGTTCAGCAGTTCGCGTTGGACCTGGGCAGAGCGCAGGGTCGGTTCGGCTTCCTGGCGCGACGCGATCTCCAGCGCCAACGTCGGCGCCCGAAGCCATAGCAGCAGTTCGGCAAAGTCGTGCAGCAGCGCCGCTTCATGCAGGACACCGGCATCGTGGTCCATCCGGTGCACTGCGAAGCCGATCGAGAACTCCGCAGCGCGCCGTGCGCGGCGCAGCACGGCTTCGAAACCTTCCAGCGCGCCGGCGTGCATGGCCAGCAACTCCTCGGCCACGGGCTGGGGGCCGAAGTTGCGGAAGAAGGGCCCTATGCCCAGCATCACGAGAGCTTCCGTGACGGTCTCGGTGTCTCCGCGTTCGCTGTCGGGATGGCGGCGGCGGATGGTGCGCGCCACGTGAGCCAGCAGCTTCAGTGTTATCAGCGGATCGCGGCTGAGCGTGTCGGCCAGCATGTGCGCGTCCACGGCGTCCTCGTTGGCGCGCCACTCCTCGATGGCTGCTGCCGTCTCGGCGAGCACGGGCAACTCCATGGGGTCGAACAGCGCAGCCCAGCCCGCGATGTCTCGTGGGGCTTTCGTCAGCAGGGGCGGCGGCGTCGGGTCCATGGCTTGAGGGCTCACCGCAAGTATCGTCCGACGCCGCCGTCGCTTAAGTCTTGTTACAAACGAGTCACGCCGGGCAGCACGCCCACCCGACGGCCGTCGACGTACAGAGCGCCTTCCGGCGCCCCCGCTTCGGCGTAGAACTCCAGCACAGGGTCGGCTGCTGCCGGCGCGGCAGATGCGCCGCTTGCCAGGCGCCGCCCCAGGCGGTCCAGGCCTCGGCCGGCGCGCCGAAGAATCGTTGCAGCGGCGCGGCGCAGGGCTGCGCTCGGCCAGCCGGGCACGGGTGCCGGCCAGGCGATGTACTTTTCCATGATGTCTCTCCCGGTTCGGGGGTGATCGGTGGGATCAGGGGCTGGATCGGGTGCGATCGGCTCGCAACTCTGCGCGCAGTTCGCGTGCCGCCTGCTGGCGCTTGGCCGAAGCGCTGCGCCGGTGCGGACCGGCCATTCGCTTCAGGCTCGCGGCAACGAACGGATTGCGCGGCTTCAGGGGCTTGAGGGTCATCTGCATGGGGATCTCCTGGGTCGGTGGTTCGGGCAAGCCCGGCCAAGGAGCGCCGCGGGCCGCGACGGAACCCGGGAGAACGACCCTAGCTTCCCAGTGCCGCGACCCAGGTGCCAGCAGCCCTCGACACGCCCTGGTCCGTGGCGGACAGGTCATCAAGGAACACGTTGAGCACACTCCGTGAGGGAGACGATGTCGAAGGCTTCCGCCACCGACGGATCGAATGATAAACGAATGATGATCATGCGCAAGTGGAATTTATCCAGTGCGCAAGGCTCTCAGCGTTTCTTCTTCAGTGGCGCCACACCCGCCTGGCTCTTGAGCCACAGGGACTGGGCTTCCTCCGCAGCGCTGGACAGCGGCTTGGGCGGGGGCGCCGGCGTCGGCGGCGGTGTGTTCAGCACCTCGCCCAGAAGGTCGAGCAAGCGCGCCCTGGCCTTCGCTGGATGCCTGCGGTAGTAGGTGAGCACGAGGCCGACGATGAAACGCTCGTCGTCGTCGCGTGGCGCGCTGCTGGTGGGTGAGGGCTCGTCGTCCGGCAGTGGCATCACGGCCGGTGGCGAGCCGTCGCCGTGAGGGACGTCCATCCATCCGATGGGTTTGCGGCAGCGCTGCTCGAACTGGCGCGCCAGGCGTTCGCCGATCTGGCGCGCGCGGCTCTTGATCTGGCTCCAGTAGCTGGGCTGGATGAGCACATGCTCGGCGAATCGCCGCTCCAGCCCGCGCAGGGTGGCGGCATCGGCGTGCTTGACGGTGGCGCGGACGAATTCATCGAACAGGGCCAGCGCGTTCTCGTAGCGCACCTGCGCGATCACCGCAGGCTCGGGGCTGGCTTGGGACATTCCCAATGATAAAGCTCCGTTGACAAGGCCTAACATCGGTCTTCCAGATCTCCCGTTGGGCACACGATGAAACTCCTGGCAACCACGGTCCTGCTCGTCTGCGCCGCGTCTCAATCCCTGGCCGCGGAACGCGCTGTCGACAAGGAAATCATCGTCCCCGCAGGTGTCGATGCGGTCTGGCAGGCCTGGACGACGAGCGAGGGCATCAAGACCTTCTTCGCCCCCGATGCATTGGTGGAGCCGCGAGTCGGCGGCGCCTTCCACATCCATGTCGATCCAGGCGCGGAGCCCGGCAGCAAGGGCGCAGACGACATGCGCATCCTGGCCATCCAGCCGAAGAAGATGCTGAGCTTCGACTGGAATGCACCGCCGAGCCTGCCGCAGGCGCGGCAGCAGCGCACCTTCGTGATCGTGCGTCTCTACCCCGTGGACGCCAAGACCACGCGGGTCACGCTGCACCACACGGGCTGGGGCGACGGCGGCGAGTGGGACCAGGCCTATCAGTACTTCGACCGGGCGTGGGGCAATGTGCTCGCCGGCCTGAAGACGCGCTTCGAGCAGGGCCCCAAGGACTGGGCGCCCTGGCTCGCGCAACTGGAAGCTTGGCGCGCGCAGCGGGCGGGTCAGCCCGCTGGCGCGGTCAAGTAGTCTTGTCCCGCAGCTTCGGTGCAGTGCGCACCGACAGCCACATCGTTGCAGCCAGGATGGCGACCACGACGCCCAGGGACACCATGACCGGGATCTTGATCACGTCGATCAGCATCATCTTGGTGCCGATGAAGCCGAGGATCAGCGCCAGGCCGTAGCTCAGCAGGTGGAACTTCGCCGCCACGGCCTGCAGCAGGAAGTACATGGCGCGAAGCCCCAGGATGGCGAAGATGTTCGAGGTGAGCACGATGAAGGGATCGGTCGTGATCGCGAAGATCGCCGGGATGGAGTCGACCGCGAAGATCACGTCCGTGACACCCACCAGTGCCACCACCAGCAGCAGCGGCGTCGCGATGCGCTTGCCACGCTCCATCGTGAAGAACTTCTCGCCATCGAACTTCTGGCTCACGGGCATCATGCGCTTGAGCAGTTTCAGCGCAGGGTTGCTCTCCAGGTCGGGTTCCTGGCCCGCCGCCCACCACATCTTGATGCCGGTGATGAGCAGGAACGCGCCGAAGACGTAGAGCACCCAATGGAAGTGCGAGATCAGCCAGGAGCCGACGAGGATCATCACCGTGCGCAGCACGATGGCGCCCACGATGCCGATCATCAGCACGCGCTTCTGGTAGGCCGGGGGCACCGAGAAGTACGTGAAGATCATCAGGAAGACGAAGATGTTGTCCACCGCCAGGCTCTTCTCGATGAGATAGCCTGTCAGGAACTCCATAGCCTTCACGTTGGCGACTCCCGCGCCGTGGTCCTGCATGACGGCCCACCAGAACAGGCCGTTGAAGGCCAGGCTGGCAGCCACCCAGACGAGCGACCAGTTGATGGCCTCCTTGACGGAGACCTCATGCGCGCCCTGCTTCTTCAGCACGATGAAATCGATGAACAACGCCATCAGAACGATGACGACAAAGGTGACCCACAGCCAGGTCGGCGCGATCGTGTCCATTGACACTCCCAGGTAGAGGTTGGATTCGCGCCGAAAGGTCTTGCGAGAGCGTGTGAAGCCCTTGCGGTCCCGGGATCGTGGCGGGAGCCAGGATCCGTATTGACGGGGGGCCGCGACCGTGGGGAACGGCCGGCTACTCCCCTTTCGACAGTGGGGATTGTGGGTGGTATGAAATGGCCGCGGTTTCCCGAGGGTTATGTGGAGCGAGAACAAAGTCCGCAAATTGCCGCCCTGCAGCAGCCACGAGCCGCATCCGGTCCTCGCGCTCCGGCCATTGCAGGCCGAGCGGACCGTCGACGATCAGGCAGGCCAGGCCATGCACATGCGCCCAGTACACGCTGGCGAGGGTGTCTGACGCCGCGTCGCCGTGGATCAACCGCACCAGGCGATGCAGCTCTGCGTGCGCACGTTCCCCGGCTGCGCGTGCCGCCGGAAAGCGCGCTGGGTCGCACATGTCGGGACGGAACATGATCCGGAAGACCCCGGGCTGCTCGATCGCGAAGCCCACGTAGGCCGCGCACGACGCGATCAGCGTGTCCCGCTGGCCGGCCCGGGCCAGGATGTCGTTGGCCTCGGCCAGCCGGCGGGCGAGATCCTCGAAGCCGCGGCTGACCAGTTCCGCCAGGATCGACTCCCGGTCCCCGAAGTGGTGGTACGGCGCCTGGTGGGTGACACCCGCCCTGCGCGCGACCTCGCGCATGCTCAGGCCCGCCACGCCGTCGGACTCCAGCAGCGCGCGGCTGGTGTCCAGGATGCGCTGGCGGAGATCGGGCGTCTCGGCGGTGGAGGATGGGCGGCGGGTCGGCATCGGCGCTTGACTTGACACTGTCCAGTGTAGTGCCTAGCATCCGTTCTCACTGGGCTAGACAGTGTCAAGTCCGGGTCTGATCCTGATTCCGATCCGATGTGGAGGTCCCTCGTGCCCAGCCCCGATTTCCTGTTCAGCCTGTGCAACGGCATCGCCCTGGTCGCCTGGGTCGCCCTGGCGCTTTCACCCCCCTCGCGGCGCTGGACGCCGTGGGCCTGGCGCATCACAGGGCGGCTGCTTCCGCTGGCGTTCAGCGTTGCGTACGTGCCGCTGATCCTCACCAACCTGGGCGGGGAGGGCGGCTTCGGGTCGGTTGCCGAAGTGCAGGCGCTCTTCGCCGTGCCCGGCGCCCTGGTGGCGGGTTGGGTGCACTACCTCGCGTTCGACCTGTTCGTCGGCACCTGGATCGCGCAGCGCAGCGCCCAACTGGGCATCCGCCATGCATTCGTGCTGCCCGTGCTGTTGCTGACCTGCATCTTCGGCCCGGCCGGCCTGCTGGGGTTCGCCCTGCTGCGCGCCGCTGTCCAGCCGGCCTCCCTGACCCTGCGGCCCGGAGTGGCGGCATGAGTGCGCAGCGCGAAGGAACGCCATTCGCCCCGCCGGGCGGCTCCGAGGGCGTATGCCTGGGGGCGCGGCGCGAAGGCGCTCAGGCGATTGCTTTGGCAAGCCCCACACACTGGGCCCGCGAACTGCTGGCCCGCGAGCGCACGCTGGCGATCTTCGGCGCGTTGATGCTGCTGGCCATGGTGCCCGCGCTGCTGGCCCTCGGCCTGGACGACCGCAGCCTGCGCGGCGTGAATGTCTGGGTGAAGCCGCTGAAGTTCATGGCGGCGCTCGCGCTCTTCTCGTTCACGACGGCCTGGTTCGTGGGCCTGATCCGGCCCGCCGAACGAAGCAGCCGCCTGGTGCGCGCCATCGTGGGCATCGTCGTCGCCACGGGCACGCTGGAGGTCGGGTACATCACGCTGCAGGCCGCGTTGGGCCAGGCCTCGCACTACAACTTCAGCAGCCCGCTGAGCATCGCGCTGTACTCCGCCATGGGGCTGGCCGCCCTGCTCCTGACCACCACGCAGGCCATGCTGGCGTGGGCCGTCGCGCGCCACGGCCGGGACGATCTGCACCCGACATGGCGCTTGGCGGTCGTTCTCGGCCTGGCGATGACGTTCCTGCTCGGTGCGGGCGCCGGCGGTGCGCTGGGATCGATGCAGCCCCCGGCCGGCACCGGCCTGCCCTGGGTCGGCTGGCATCTGGCGGGCGGCGACCTGCGGCCCGCGCACTTCCTGGGGCTTCACGCGCATCAGCTGATCCCGCTGGCGGGGCTGGGCCTGATGGCGTGGATGCCGGCGCGCAGCCGGGTCGCGCTGGTGCTCCTGGCGCTGGCCTACACGGCGCTGTGGGCCCTGGCGATGCAGCGCGGGCTCGATGGCGCCGTGCTCACCGTGCCGCTGACCCGCTGACCCGCTGTCCCGGTGATGGTCAATCCTCGTCGCGAGCCTGCCACGACGCGGTGAGTTGCACCTGCACTGCGGGCGGCACCGCCTCGTAGTGCGAGATCGCGATCGCGTAGCGGCCCTGGCCCGCTGTCAATGCGTTGAGGCGGTTCTGGTAGCCCGTCAGCTCGGACAGCGGCGCCTGTCCGCGCACCTGCACCTGGCCGGCCATGGCGCCTGCGGTGCCACTGACCAGCCCGCGCCGCGCCGCGAGATCGCCGGTGATGTCGCCCAGGGTGCCGTCGGGTGCGGTGATCTCGACGTCGACGATGGGCTCCAGCACCACCGGCCGGGCTTCGCGCAGCGCGGCCAGGAAGGCCTTGCGGCCGGCCGTCACGAAGGCGATCTCCTTGCTGTCGACGCTGTGGTGCCGGCCGTCGTGCACGGTCACGCGCACGTCCACCACCGGATGGCCCGAGATGGCGCCGCACAAGAGCACCTCGCGCACGCCCTTCTCGACGGCGGGGATGAACTGCCCCGGAATCACGCCGCCCTTCACGGCGTCGACGAACTCGAAGCCTCCGCCGCGCGGCAGCGGCTCCACGCGCAGGAAGACCTCGCCGAACTGCCCGGCGCCGCCGCTCTGCTTCTTGTGGCGGTGGTGGCCCTCGGCGGATGCGGTGACGGTCTCGCGGTAGGCGATGCGCGGCGCCTCGGCCTCGACCTCGAAGCGATGCAGCTCGCGCAGGCGCTCGAGCAGGACCCGCAGGTGCAGCTCCCCGAGGCCGTAGACCACGGTCTGGTTCGTGTCGACCACGTGCGCCAGCCGCAGGCAGGGATCTTCATCGACCAGCTTGCCCAGGATGTCCCACAGCCTCTGTTCGTCGCCGTGCCGCTTGGGCCGGATCGCCAGGCCGTGCACCGGGGTCGGAAACTGCAGCGGCTTGAGATGCATGTGGTCGTCCTGCGCCGCGTCGTGCAGGACGGCGTCGAAGCGGATCTCGTCCACCTTGGCCACCGCGCACAGGTCGCCCGGCCGGGCCTGCGCCACCTCCACAAGGTCCTTGCCCTGCAGCATGAAGAGATGGCCCACCCTGAAGGGCTTGCGGCTGTCGCCGACGTACAGCTGGCTGTCGCGCGTGACCGTGCCTTGCCAGACGCGGAAGATGCCCATGCGGCCCACGTACGGGTCCACCGTCACCTTGAACACATGCGCCAGCACGTGCAGCGCCGGGTCGGGCACGGCGCGCAGGGGCACGGCCGCGTCGCCCTCGCCGTTCAGGAAATCGGGCGGGTTGGCTTCCAGCGGGTTCGGCAGCAACCGGACGATGACGTCCAGCAGCTGCGCGATGCCCGCGCCCGTGCGGGCGCTGGTGAAGACCACCGGGATCAGATGGCCCTCCCGCAGCGCCTGCTCCAGCGGTGCGTGCAGTTGCGAGGCGTCGATGTCACCATCGTTCAGGTAGCGCTCGACGAAGCCCGCATCCACCTCGACCACCTGTTCCACGAGCGCGCGGTGCGCCACGTCGACGGCGCCGAAATCGCTGTGGCCCTCGCGGTTGTGGAAACAGTCGACGACGGTCGTGGCACCGGCGTCGGGCAGGTTCAACGGCAGGCACTCCTTGCCGAAGGCCGCCCGGATCTGCGCCAGCAGCGCCGCCAGGTCGACGCCGGGGGCGTCGATGCGGTTGACGATGACGACGCGGTCGAGCTGCCGCTCGGCGGCATGCGCCATCATGCGCACGGCCATCGGCTCGATGCCGTTTGCGGCGTTGATCACGATGGCCGCCGTCTCCACCGCCTCCAGCGCAGGCAGCGCGTGGCCCAGGAAGTCGGGCGCGCCTGGGGTGTCGATCACGTGGATGCGGCAGCCCGCGTGATGCATGTGCATCAGCGAGCTGTTGAGCGAGTGCTGCATTCGGCGCTCGATCGGGTCATGGTCGCTGACGGTGCCGCCGCGGTCTGCAGGGCTGGCGGCGCCGATGGTGCCTGAGGCGCGCAGCAGCGCTTGCGCGAGCAGGGTCTTGCCGGCCGCTGCGGGGCCGACGAGCGCCAGGGTGCGGATGTCGGCGGTGCCGACCACACCGCTGGCACCCAGGGATGGGCTTGGCATGGGGTGTCTCCTTCAGCGCTTGCCCGGCCCGTCCGGGCTCTTGTGGTGCTATTCAGCCTACGCCTTCGAACGGGCCGGCGCAAGGCTGCGCACCGCGCCGGTGCCTGCTACGCTCAACGGCCGTGCCGAACCTCCAGACCCCCGACGCTCCCCGACACGTGCTGCCCGTCATCGTGGCCGCGCAGTTTCTCGGCACCTCGCCCTGGTTCGCGGTGAATGCCGTGATGCCCGATCTGCAGCGCGAGTTCGGCTGGCCGGCCGAGGCTGTCGGCACCCTGACCTCTGCTGTGCAACTGGGCTTCATCCTCGGCACCCTGGTCTTCGCGCTGCTGGCCGTGGCCGACCGCCTGCCGGCGCGGCGCGTCTTCATGGGCTGCGCGCTCGCCAGCGCCGCCTGCACGCTGGCGGGCCTGCATGCTGCGGCGTCCTTCGAGTCGCTGCTGTTCTGGCGTGCGCTCACGGGTTTCTGCCTCGCCGGCATCTACCCGGTGGGGATGAAGATCGCGGCGCAGTGGTTCCCGCGCGGGCTCGGCGCCGCGCTCGGCTGGCTCATCGCCGCGCTGGTGCTGGGTAGCGCGCTGCCGCATGCGCTGCGCGCCGTCACGGCGTCGGTGGCGGGCTGGCCGTGGTCGGCCGTGTTCCAGGCGGTGGCGCTGGCCTCGGCCGCCGCCGGGCTGCTGCTGATCGCGGCGGTGGCCGAACCCCTGCACGCTCCGGCTCGCGCCGTCGGGCTGCAATGGCGCGCGCTGGCCAGCGTGTGGACGGACCGCCGCGTGCGCGCTTCGGTGCTGGGCTACTTCGGCCACATGTTCGAGCTCTACACGATGTGGGTGCTGGTGCCTTTCGTGCTCGCCACGCGGCTGCAGGGGCCGGCGCTGTCCTGGGCCGCGTTCCTGGTGCTGGGTGCGGGCGCCATCGGCTGCGCCGGTGGCGGCGTGGCTGCGCTGCGCATCGGCAGCGCGCGCGTGGCGGGGCTGCAGCTGGGCGCCAGCGGCCTGTGCTGCCTGGCCGCGCCCTGGCTCATCGGCGCGCCCGACGTGCTGTTCTATGCTTGGCTCGTGCTGTGGGGCATCACCGTGTCGGGCGATTCGCCGCAGTTCTCGGCCCTGACCGCGCGCAACGCGCCGCCGCAGGCCGTGGGCAGCGTGCTCACGCTCACCAACAGCATCGGCTTCGCGATCTCCATCCTCAGCATCCAGGGCTTTGTCGCGCTGCTGCCGCACGTGGCCCTGGGTTCGCTGCTGCCCTGGTTGGGCCTGGGGCCGTTGCTGGGGCTCCTGGCCCTGCGGCCCCTGCTCACTCGTGCCTGAGGGCCTCGATCGGATCGAGCCGTGCCGCCCGGCGGGCCGGGAAATAGCCGAAGACCACGCCGATGAGTGACGCGAAGGCGAAGGACAGCAGGTTGATGGCGGGGTCGAACGCATAGGGCACGCCCATCACGCCGGTCAGCACGATCGACGCCACGGTCGCGAAGGCGATCCCGATCAGGCCCCCCAGCGCGGCCAGCACCACGGCCTCGATCAGAAATTGCGCCAGCACCTCGTGGCCGAGCGCGCCGATGGCGAGCCGGATGCCGATCTCGCGGGTGCGCTCGGTCACGCTCACCAGCATGATGTTCATGATGCCGATGCCGCCCACCAGCAGGCTGACGGCCGCCACGGCGCCCAGCAGTGTCGTCATCACCTGGGTCGTGCTCGATAGCGTCTGCGCTAGCTGCTGCGTGTCCAGCACGTTGAAGTTGTCCTCGTCGCTCTCGGCAAGCTTGCGCCGCTCGCGCAGCAGGCGCCGCAGGTCGGCCTTCAGGGCTTCCGCGTCCGCAGTCTCCTCCATCGACACGAGCAGGGTTCCCACGTTGAGGTTGCCTGTGAGCCGCCGCTGAACCGCCGCGATCGGCATCACGACCACATCGTCCTGGTCCTGTCCCAGGCCGGCCTGGCCCTTGCTCTGCAGCAGGCCGATGACTTCGCAGCTGATGTTGCGCAGCCGCAGCCGGCCCCCCACCGGCTCCTCGGCGCCGAAGAGTTCGCGCCGTACGGTCGCGCCGATCACGCAGACGGCGGAGCCGGCGCGCAACTCGGCGTCCTCGAACCCGCGCCCGGACGCGATCGTCCAGTTGCTGGTCTCGAACCAGGCATTCGTGGTGCCGTAGACGATCGTGGACCAGTTGCGCGCCCCGTAGACCGCCACCGCTCCCGTCGAGGCCTGTGGCGCCACCGTGCGCACGCCCGGCACCTGCGCCATGATGGCTTCGCCGTCGGCTTGCCGGAAGGGCGCCGAGCCGCCGCTGTCGCGCCCGGGGCCCAGGCGCTGGCCGGGCCGCACCATCAGCAGGTTCGTGCCCAGGCTGGTGATCTGGTCCGACACCGCCTGCGTCGCGCCGCGCCCGATGGTCACCATCGTGATCACCGCGGCCACACCGATGACGATGCCCAGGATGGTCAGGAACGAGCGCAGCAGGTTGCGCCGGATCTCTCGCAGGGCCAGGCCGAGGGTGCTCCACCACATCAGCGCGTCTCCGCCGCCGCAGCCGGCGTGGGCTCCTGAACCTGGTCGCTCTCGATCAGCCCGTCGACGAAGCGCACGGTGCGCCGTGCATAGGCCGCCATGTCGGGTTCGTGCGTGACCATCAGCACGGTGATGCCGCGATCGCGGTTCAGGCCCGAGAGCAGATCCATGATCTCGCGGCCGCGCTGCGTGTCGAGGTTCCCCGTGGGCTCGTCGGCGAGCAGCACGGTCGGGTGCGTCACCAGCGCCCGCGCGATCGCCACGCGCTGCTGCTGACCGCCCGACAGTTCTGCCGGCGTGTGGCCCTCGCGGCCCGCCAGGCCCACCGCGGCCAGGGCTTCACGCGCGGCCTGGTGCCGGGCCGCCGCAGCCTCGCCGCGGTACAGCAGAGGCAGTTCCACGTTCTCCTGCGCGGTGGTGCGGGGCAGCAGGTTGAAGCCCTGGAACACGAAGCCCAGGTGCGCTCGCCGCAGCAGCGCGCGCTGGTCGCGGTCGAGCCGATGCACCGCCGCGCCCCGGAACAGGTAGGCGCCTGCCGTGGGCGTGTCCAGGCAGCCGAGGATGTTCATCACGGTCGACTTGCCCGAACCGCTGGGCCCCATGATGGCGACGAACTCGCCGGCGTCGATGTCGAGATCGATGCCGCGCAGCGCCTGCACCTCGGCCGAGCCGGTGCCGTAGACGCGCGTGATGCCGCGCAGCCGGATCAACGGCACAGTGTTCACTTCGCTGTGCCCGAGCTCTGGGCCACGATGACGGCCATGCCGGGCTGAAGCACGGCGCTGGTCACTTCGGTCACGCGCCCGTCGCTCAGGCCTGGCGTGACGGGCACGGCGCGCGGCGCGCCGTTTTCCAGAACCCAGACCTGCCGCACCTGCGCGATGTTGGTGCCCGCGCTGCGCACGCGGTTCCCGCCGGGCCGGCCGGGCAGCATGCTGGACACGATGCCGCCGCTGGCGGGCGCTGCAGCGGCCGCAGCCGGCGCATAGCGCAGCGCAGCGTTGGGCACCAGCAGCGCATCGCTGCGCTCCACGGTCGTGATGATCGCCGTCGCCGTCATGCCCGGGCGCAGCGAGAGGTCGTCGTTGTTGACGCTCAGGTCGGCCAGGTAGGTGACGACGTTGTCCTTGGTGGTCGGCCCGTAGCCCACGCGTGTGATGCGCGCCGGGTAGCGCCGCGCCGGATATGCGCTCACGTTGAAGCCGGCGGCCTGCCCAGCGCGGACCTGCCCCACGTCGGCTTCGTCCACATTGACCTGCAGCTTCATCTTGGCCAGGTCCTCGGCCAGCGTGAACAGCGTCACCGCCTGCAGTGAAGCGGCCACCGCGTTGCCTGGCTCCACCGAGCGCGACAGCACCACCCCGTCGATCGGCGAGCGGATCTTCGCCTTCGCCAGGTTCGTCTCATTGCTGCTGAGCGTGGCGCGCGCCTGCGCCACGTTGGCCTGCGCGCTGGCCACGCCGGCATCGCCGCGCGCCAGCGCCGCTTCGGCTGCCGCCATCTCGCTCGCCGATGGCACCTGGCCGCTGCTGCGCTGGAACACATCCCGCAGGCGGCCGAGGTTGCCGCGCGTCTCGGCCACCGTGGCACGTGCGGTGGCGAGCGACGCCTCGGCTGCTGCCACTGCCGCACGCGAGCCATTCACCTGGTCGCGCAGTCGGGCATCGTCCAGTGCCACCAGCAACTGGCCCTTCTTCACCTGTTCATTGACTTCGACGTTGACGGTTGAAACCGTGCCCGACAGCTCGCTGCCGATGGCCACCTGCGTGGTGGGTTGCAGCGTGCCGCTGGCGGTCACGGTGACGGTCAGGGCGCCCCGTGTCGCGGGCTGCGTCTGGTACTGCGGCGCGGCGGCGGCGTCGCGGCGGCCCTGCCAGAACCAGGCGCCCAGGCCTGCGGCCAGCAACAGGGCCGCGGCGATCCACGTGCTGGGGCGGCGCCACCAGGGGCGCAACGCCCCTGCGGGGCCGAGCAGTGCGTCGAGGCTGGGGTCGGGGGTGCTCATCGGGTCGATTTCTCGGTTGCGCTGTTGGGTGCGCTGTTGGGTGCGCCGTTGGTTGCGCCATTGGTTGCGCTGTCGGTCGGGGCGGAAGACCAGCCGCCGCCCAGCGCCTTGATCAGGCGCACATGGGCGGTGGCGAGCGTGGTGTTCGTGCTGGCCAGCCCGTCTTCGGCGGAAAGCTGTGTGCGCTGGGTCTGCAGCACATTCGCGAAGTCGACCAGCCCGCTGCGCCAGCGCTGTTCGGCCAGCGTGGCGGCGGTGCGCGCGGCTTCGACGGCGGCCTGTTCCGCGACGAGTCTTTCGCGCGCGCTGCGCAGGCTCACCAGGGCGTCCTCGACTTCCTGCAGTGCAGCGAGCACGGTGGCGCGCCACGCGGCGCCGGCCTCGTCGCGGGCCGCCTCCTGCAGCCGGACCTGCGCCCGCGTGCGGCTACCGTCGAGCACCGGCACGCTGACGCTGGCCAGCAGGGACGCCACGCCGGCCCCGGACCCGAGGGCGCCCAGGCTGAGCGCGCTCAGGCCCACCGAGCCGCCCAGCGACAGGCTGGGCAGACGCGCCGCGTCGGCTTCGCCCACACGCTCCGCCGCAGCCGCCCAACGGCGTTCCGCCGCCTGCACGTCGGGCCGCTGCCGAAGCACCTCGGCAGGGATGGACACGGCGAGGTCGGCGGGTGCGGCGGGCAAGGCCACCGGGGTCGAGAGTCCGGCCTGCAGAGCCCCCGGCGCGCGGCCGGTCAAGACAGCCAGTGCATTCATCGACTGCAGCGCGCTGCCCGTCAGGCCGGGCAGCGAAGCCCGGGTCTGCTCGACGCCCGTGCGCGCCTGCGCCACGTCCAGCGAAGTCACCAGGCCGGCGTCCAGCCGCCATTGCGCGATCTGCAGCGTCTGTTGCTGACTGGCGAGAACCCGCCGTGCGATGGCTTCGCGCGCCTGCGTGCCGCGCAGTTCCAGCAGGGTGGTCGCGACCTCGGCCGCGATCAGCACGCGGGTGTGTGCCAGCGTCAGCTCGCTGGCGCGCAGCGTGGCGTCCGCAGCGCGTACACCGGCCGCGCCTGCGCCCCACAGATCGACTTCCCAGCTCGCGTCCAGCGACGCGCCATAGCTCTCGGTGCTGTCGCGCCCTTCGCTCAGTCCGGCTCGCGCCGAGCCGCCCGCGCCCAGCCTTGGGGCCAGCCCGCCTGCGGCCAGGCTGCGTTGCGCCCGCGCCTGGCGCAGGCGCGCCTGCGCCGTGGCGATGTCCGTCTGCGACAGCAGTGCCTGCTCGATCAGCGGCGCCAGTGCCGGATCCCCGAACCGGCCCCACCAGCCCGCGAGCTGCGTTGCTTCGCCGGACAGCGCGTAGGCGCTCCAGAGCGCAGGCGTGGGGTCGGGCTCGGGTGCGCCGGCGCGTTCCTGCAGGGAAGCGCAGGCGACCAGTGTCAGGGCGGCGAGAACGGCGGCGGAGGATCGGACGAGCATGAACCACATGCGTTCATGCTGCGCCGCCAATGTTGCTGGTGCGTTGAGGCGCGTCCCGTCACCGCAAAGGACACTGCAAAGACATGACCTGGGTCAAACGAAGCGCCCCGCAGGCGCCTGCCCCGGAGACTCGACCCGGACGACCCGCACTACTGGAAGGCCACCTCGGCGAAGCTGCGAAGCTTGCGGCTGTGCAGCTGCCCCGGGCGCTGCTGGCGCAGCAGTTCGATGGCCAGCATGCCGATGCGCAGGTGCTGGTCGACGCGCTCGCGGTAGAAGGTGTTGGCCATGCCCGGCAGCTTGATCTCGCCATGCAGCGGCTTGTCGCTCACGCACAGCAGGGTTCCGTAGGGCACGCGGAACCGGAACCCGTTGGCCGCGATGGTGGCGCTTTCCATGTCCAGCGCCACGGCGCGGCTCTGGCTGAAGCGCCGCTCCGGGCCCGGGTGCGGCAGCAGTTCCCAGTTGCGGTTGTCGGTGCTGGCCACGGTGCCGGTGCGCAGCACCTTCTTCAACTCGTAGCCTTCGAGCTGCGTCACCTCGGCCACGGCCTGCTCCAGCGCCACCTGCACCTCGGCCAGCGCCGGGATCGGCACCCACAGCGGCAGCTCTTCGTCCAGCACGTGGTCCTCGCGCACATAGCCGTGGGCGAGCACGTAGTCGCCGAGCTGCTGCGTGTTGCGCAGCCCCGCGCAGTGACCCAGCATCAGCCAGGCATGCGGGCGCAGCACGGCGATGTGATCGGTGATCGTCTTCGCGTTCGCGGGGCCGACGCCGATGTTGACCATCGTGATGCCGGAATGGTCGGGGCGCACGAGGTGGTAGCCCGGCATCTGCGGCAGCCGTGGCGGGGGCGTGCCCGTGCTGCCGGCGGGCGTCGTGACGACGTTGCCTGGCTCGACGAAGGCGGTGTAGCCCTGGCCGCCTGCGGCCATCGCTTCGCGGCCCATGCGCACGAACTCGTCGATGTAGAACTGGTAGTTCGTGAAGAGCACGAAGTTCTGGAAGTGCTCCGGAACCGTTCCACTGTAGTGGCGCAGCCGGTGCAGCGAGTAGTCCACCCGGGCTGCCGTGAAGAGCGCCAGCGGCTGCGCTTCTCCGGGCGCCGGCTCCCAGGTGCCGTTGGCGATGCCGTCGTCCATGGCGGCCAGGTCGGGCAGGTCGAACAGGTCGCGCATCGCGTTGCGCTGCACCATGCTCAGGCTGCCCTCGAGGTGGTCGTTCTCCCCCAGCGAGAAATGCACCGGTATGGGCTGGGAGCTGGTCCCGATCTCGAGCGCCACGCCATGGTTGCTCAGCAGCAGGTCGAACTGCTGTTCGAGGTAGCGCGCGAAGAGCTCGGGCCGGGTCAGCGTGGTTTCGTACACCCCTGGTCCGGACACGAAGCCATAGGCCAGACGCGAATCGGCGCGTGCCACGGTGTCGGTCTGCACGCGCACGAAGGGGTAGCAGGCGCGCACGCGCTCCGTGGGCGTCTCGCCGGCGATGAAGCGCTGCAGGGCTTCGCGCAGGTGGGCGACGCTGGTCTCGTAGATGCGGCGCACCTGCGCCAGCGCGGCGGCCGGGTCGTCGAATCGGGCGGGGGCGATGTAGGGCGGTGTCAGCATGAAGGCATCGTACCGAGTCTGCGTGACGGTGGTGAGCATGATCAAGTTCCGCCTGCGCTGCCGGCCCTAGGCTGGTGCTTACGACCACTTCGTCTGGGAATACAGCCATGCGCGCCACCTACGCACTCCTGCCTGTCGCATCCTTGGTCTGCGGGATCTTCTGCACCCCCGCCCTGGCCGCAGGCTTCCAGCTCAACGAGTCTTCGGCTTCCGGGCTGGGCACGGCGTTTGCCGGCGGCGCGGCGAGCGGCGACGATGCCAGCACGCTCTGGTCGAACCCGGCCGGCATGATGCGCGTGCAGACCCGGCAGGCCGTGGGCGTGCTGCATCTGGTGCGGCCCACGATCCGTTTTCGCGACGAGGCTTCGGTGGCTGCCGCTCAGCAGCCGCTGGGCGGCGACGGCGGCGACGCGGGCGGGCTCAACGTCGTCCCCAACCTCTACTTCGTGCAGCCGATGGGCAATGCCTGGCGGGTGGGCCTGGGCGTGACGGCGCCCTGGGGTCTCGTCACGGAGTACGACGACCAGTTCATCGGACGATTCCAGGCCACCAAGTCGAGCATTCGCACGCTGAACCTGAACCCCAGCGTCGCCTGGCGCGCGGCGGACGGCATCTCCGTGGGCGCGGGCCTGAACATCCAGCGCATGCAGGCGGAGTTCAACAACCTCGTGAACTACTCCGCCGCGCTGCTGAGCGCCGCTGCGGGCGCGGGCATCGCGCCCGGCAGCGAGACCTACGCCGCCGTCGCGCAGGCGACGCCCGGGCTCGCCTCGAAGGCCAGCGTGAAGGGCGCCGACAACGCCTTCGGCTGGAACATCGGCGTGCTGTGGGACCTGGACAGCCAGAGCCGGGTCGGCCTGCACTACCGCTCGCCCGTGAGCTACCGCATCGCCGGCGACGTGCGCTTCACGAACCCGGCGCTGCCCGTGATTCCGTCGGCGCCGCTGGCCGGCACCGTGGCCCAGCTCTCTGCCGGCGTGAATGCGGGCGCGCTGTTCGATTCCGCCGTGAATGCGAAGGTCAAGCTGCCGCCCATCGTGAATCTCTCCGCCTTCCGTGCGGTCGATCCGCGCTGGGACGTGATGGCCGATCTGCAGTGGACGGGCTGGTCGACGATCCGTGAACTGCGCTTCGTGCGCGGCGACGGCACGGTGCTGCAGTCGACGCCGGAACACTTCAAGGACAGTTGGAAGCTCGCCGTCGGTGCGAGCTATCGCCCGGGCGGGATGTGGCGTCTGCGCGGCGGCCTGGCCTGGGATCAGTCACCGGTGCGCGACGAATTCCGCACGCCCCGCCTGCCCGACGCAAACCGCCTGTGGGTCAGTGCGGGTGCGCAGTACCTGTTCAGCGACAGCATGCGGCTGGACTTCGGCGCCGCCTATCTGAGCAGCCGCCAGGCCGGCATCGACAAGCGGGGTGACCCGCCCAGCACCCCCGCCTATGGTCTGCTGAACGGCCACTACGACAGCCACACGGTCATCGTCTCGGCGCAGATGGCCTACGCGTTCTGATCGCCCAGATGCGTGCTGCAGTTCACCAGCAGCATGGCGTTGGGGCCGGCCGCATCGACGATCGACACCGAGGTGTTCGTCAGCCGTTCGGGCAGTTGCATGCCGGTGGGCCAGTGGGCGTGACGCTGCAGCGTCGCGTGGATCAGCAGGCCGTGCGAGACGACCAGCAGCGGCCCGCCCAGTGCTGCGCGGTGCGCGAGCGCGAACGCCCATGCCTCGGCGCAGCGGGCATGGAAATCCGCCAGGGATTCGCCGCCTTCCGGCGCCTCGACCAGCGTGGTCGGATCGAAGCCCAGCGTGGCCCAGGGGCGCCCGCGCAGCGCGCCGAAGTTGCGTTCGCGCAGGCGCTCGTCGGTCAGCACCGTCAGGCCTGTGGCCTGCGCCACGGCTTCGGCTGTCTGCCGGGCGCGCGGCATGTCGCTGCTCAGGATGGCTGCGGGCCGCAACGCCTTCAGGCGGGCGGCGGCCGCATCGGCCTGCGCCAGGCCCCGGGGTGAAAGCGGCGTGTCGGCGGGTTGCATCACCTTCGCGGCATTCAGTGCCGTCTCGCCGTGCCGCAGCCATAGGATCGTCATGGGCTGATGCTATGGTGTTTCGGTGAATACCGCGATCGAGACCCTGGCCGGCACATGCCTGGCCCGACGACGTGCGCTGGCCTGGCTGGGCGCCCTGCCGCTGGCGGGCGGCGGCTGCGCGCTGCCGCCGGAAGTGCTGGAGAGGCCGGCGCCGGACGAGGTGGCACGCTTCAGCACGGCGGTGGCCGACGGCCGCCTGCCACCCGGCTGGGAGGAATACCGCGTGCGGCGCGACATCCCGCCGAGCCGCTACTTCACGGCCGACGATGAAGGCCGCACGGTGCTGCGCGCCGAGTCGCTGCGCGGTTCGAGCGCGCTGCGCTGCCCCGTCGAGGCCGACCCCCTGCTGCGGCCCTGGATCGAATGGAGCTGGCGCGCGGAGTCCGTGCCGCTGGGGGCCCGCGCGGACGAACTCGAGCTCGACGACAGCCCGGCGCGCGTGCTGCTGGCCTTCGATGGCGACATCGCGGCGCTGCCGCTGCGGGACCGCCTGTTCTTCGAGCAGGTGGAGCTCTTCACAGGCCAGCGCCTGCCCTACGCCACGCTCATGTATGTCTGGGACGCCACGCTGGCCCTCGACCGCGTGGTGCCCTACAGCCGCAGCGGCCGCATCCGCAGCCTGGTGGTGCGCAGCGGCGCCGAAGGGCTGGGCGCCTGGCAGTCGCACCGCCGGCACATCGTCGAGGACTTCCAGCGCATCTTCGGCGAGGCGCCGGGCCGGTTGGTCTCGGTGGCGGTGCTCACCGACGCGGACGACCTGAAGCAGCCGATGCGCGCCGACTACGGCGACATCCAGTTGCTGGGCGCCTGAGCCGCTGAGCCGCTGGGCGGCGTGCCCGGTGGCGCTGCGACGCGGCCATGGCCGCGCCGCAGCGCGTTTCAGGGCAGGAGCAGGCGCAAGGGCGCGCCGATGCGTTCGCGCGTCACGTCGGCGGCATGGAAGGGCAGTTGCGGCCAGACCTTGCGCGCATACAGCGCGGTCTGGTCGGCCGAGTACGGCGAGGCCGGGTCGGTGCTCTGGCCGTAGGTCAGCAAGGCCTGCGCCACCGGGCCGCGGTCGTCGAAGCCGACGGTCTGGACATAGCTGGTGCCGTAGTCGATGGCCAGGCCGTTCTTGCCGAAGGCCGGGCCGCCGCGCACGCCGAGGTTGTTCAACACGCCCTCGATCTCGTCACCGCCGTGCAACCCGATGGGCGAGGCGCTGGTGGCGGCGCGCTGCACCTGCGCCAGCGGGGCGGCGCGCGCGAAGCCGGCTTCGCGCACCGCCTTGACGGTGCCCTCCAGCGCGGCCCAGACCTTGGCAGCCACGGCGGCATCGTCCATCTTCAGTCCCACGGGCGTGGACGCGGGCCGCGCACGGTCGAAGGGCACCCGGTGGACGCCCGGCACGCTGCCCGCCGCGCGCCAGAACTCGCGGAAAAGGTGCGCGCCGCGCGCATCGAGGTTGTTCACGCGGCCGAAAGCGGCCAGCGCGGCGCAGCCGTCCTTCGCCTCGGGCGTGGGCGCCTTCGGGCAGGCGGCCAGCAGGTCCGGCAGCACCCACTCGGCCGCGTGGTTGCGGTTGGCGAAGAGCTGCGCCTGCACGGCCTGCGGCGTCACCTTGCCGCGCCCCAGCAGTTCCGGAATCTCGGTGAGCCCGGCGCGGGTGCGCGGGCGCCGCACGATGTCGTCGCCCACCATCGGCGAGATGGCGCCGAAGCGCTGCTGCGGGTGGCTGTGGAAGAAGCTGTCGTTGCTGTTGTGCAGCCAGTCCTCGCGCACGGCCACGGGCATGCGTTCGATGGGCGTCACGCCGGGCACGGGCGAGGCTCCGTCGCGCCGCCAGTCGCAGGCGCTGCGCGAGCCGTCCATCACCACCAGGCCCGCCGCTCCCAGGAGCCCGGCCGCGCGCGGGCTCGGCTTGCAGTCCGCCAGCCGCGCCGCATCGACATCGGGCACCACGCTCACGTCGGCGTAGTAGGCCTTGCCGTGGCGGTCGGCCGCGATGGTGTTGACCCACGGGATGCCCAGGTTGCGCTGCGCCGAGCGGATGCCTTCGACATCGCGCGCCCGGTTGATGCCCAGCCAGGTGTCCAGCGCGCGCGTGTTGCCGGCATTGGCGTCCTGCACGGCGTACGCGGTCTCGGTGGTCCAGTTCAGGCCTGCGCGCGGAATGATCACGATGGGGCCGAAGCGGGTGGACCACAGGGTGCGGCCGCCGATGGTCTTCGACGTCATCTTCACCGGTGCGCCGTCCAGCACATAGGCCGTCGGGTCGCCGGGCACCAGCTTGAGTTCGTGCAGCGTGAAGCGCTTGCCGGTGGAGACGGTGTGAGACCAGGCGATGTCGCGGTTGAAGCCGATCTGCACCAGCGCGGTGTGGCCGATGCTGGCACCCATCACGTCGAGCTGGCCCGGTACCGTGAGGTGCAGTTGCCAGAAGCGGTTCACGCCCTGCCACGGGAAGTGCGGGTTGCCCATCAGCAGGCCCCGGCCGTTGGCCGTGGATTCGCGCCCGAAGGCCCAGGCGTTGGAGCCCAGCGGGGAGTCGAGCAGGCCGGCGTCGCGCATGGCCTGTGCTGCATCGGCCAGCGTGAAATCGGGCGTGGCGGCCGACGCCGCCTTCGCCACCGGCGGCTGGGCCCCGATCACACCGTCGGCCAGGGCGGTGACTCCCGCCTGCGTGACCAGGATCTCGTTGATGCGCCGGTACTCAGCCAGCGTCATGGGCGCCAGCCAGGGCTTGCCGTTGCAGGCTGCGGGCAGGCGCCCTGCGTTGTCCTTCAGGTGCCTGTTGTAGCCGGCCACGTAGCCGCGTGCGAGAGCCTGCGCGTCAGCCGATGCGCCGTCCCAGGCCTTGGCCAGCGCGGCGTCGTTCATGTGCGCCGCGATGAAGAGGTCGATCTGCTCGTTGGGCAGCGCCCGCAGGCCGAGCGCGCCCATGGCCTTGGCCCCGAAGTGCTGCGAACGCTGGCCGCGCATCGTCACCAGATGGTCGGCCGTCATGCAGGCGTTGTCCTGTGCGTGCGCATAGGCCACGCCGTAAGCCAGGCTCTCGAGGTCGGGTGCCTCGATGTGCGCCACGCCGTGCGCGGTGCGCTGGATCGTGGCGCTGCGTTCGGTGGGCGCGGGGGTCGCGCAGCCGCCGGCCAGCGCCGCTGCGGCCAGGGCCGACAGCAACGGCAGAGAGTGCATCGAGCACAGGAAAGGCAGCTTTCGGGAACCGGACATCCGCAGTCTCCATCTTGCAGGTATGGGATTGCGGATCATGAACCTGCGAGAGGCCTCCCCCTGCCCGGGTCAACCCGGGTTCACATGCTGCGCCGGTACTGCCCGCCCACCTCGAAGAGCGCGTTCGTGATCTGGCCCAGCGAGCACACGCGCACCGCGTCCATCAGCACGTCGAAGACGTTGTGTTGCTCGATCACGGCCTGCTGCAGCCGCTGCAGCATCGCCGGCGCCTCGGCGGCGTGGCGCGCATGGAAGTCGGCCAGCCGCTGCAGCTGGCTCTGCTTTTCCTCCTCGGTGCTGCGTGCGAGCTCGATGTGCTGCGGCACCGGGTCGGCGTGCGGGTTGCGGAAGGCATTCACGCCGATGATGGGGTACTCGCCGGTGTGCTTGAGCATCTCGTAGTGCATGCTCTCCTCCTGGATCTTCCCGCGCTGGTAGCCCGTCTCCATCGCACCGAGCACGCCGCCGCGTTCGGCGATCTTCTCGAACTCGCCCAGCACCGCTTCCTCGACGAGCTCGGTCAGCTCGTCGATCACGAAGGCGCCCTGGTTCGGGTTCTCGTTCTTCGCCAGGCCCCACTCGCGGTTGATGATCAGCTGGATGGCCATCGCGCGGCGCACGCTCTCCTCGGTCGGCGTGGTGATGGCTTCGTCGTAGGCGTTGGTGTGCAGCGAGTTGCAGTTGTCGTACACCGCGATCAGCGCCTGCAGCGTGGTGCGGATGTCGTTGAAGGCGATCTCCTGCGCATGCAGGCTGCGGCCGCTGGTCTGCACGTGGTACTTCAGCTTCTGGCTGCGCTCGTTCGCGCCGTAGCGGTCGCGCATCGCGGTGGCCCAGATGCGGCGCGCCACGCGGCCCAGCACGGTGTATTCCGGGTCCATGCCGTTGCTGAAGAAGAAGCTCAGGTTGGGCGCGAAGTCGTCGATGTGCATGCCCCGCGCCAGATAGGCCTCCACGAACGTGAAGCCGTTGGACAGCGTGAATGCCAGCTGGCTGATCGGGTTCGCGCCCGCCTCGGCGATGTGGTACCCGGAGATCGACACCGAATAGAAGTTGCGCACGTCGTGGTGCACGAAGTACTCGGCGATGTCGCCCATGACCTTCAGGCTGAACTCGGTGCTGAAGATGCAGGTGTTCTGGCCCTGGTCTTCCTTCAGGATGTCGGCCTGCACCGTGCCGCGCACGTTGGCCAGCGTCCAGGCGCGGATCTTCGCGGCCTCGTCGTCGGTCGGCTCGCGGCCGTTGTCGGCACGGAAGCGCTCGAGGTTCTGGTCGATCGCGGTGTTCATGAACATCGCCAGGATCGACGGCGCCGGGCCGTTGATCGTCATGCTGACGCTGGTGCTCGGGTTGGTCAGCTCGAAGCCGCCGTACAGCACCTTCCTGTCGTCCAGCGTCGCGATGCTGACGCCGGAGTTGCCCACCTTGCCGTAGATGTCGGGCCGCAGGTCGGGGTCATGCCCGTAGAGCGTGACCGAGTCGAATGCGGTCGACAGCCGCTTGGCCGGCAGGCCCTCGCTGACCATCTTGAAGCGGCGGTTGGTGCGGAAGGCGTCGCCTTCGCCCGCGAACATGCGGGTGGGGTCCTCGCCCTCGCGCTTGAACGCGAAGGTGCCCGCCGTGTAGGGGAAGCTGCCCGGCACGTTGTCCAGCAGCAGCCACTTCAGGATCTCGCCGTGGTCTTCGTACTGCGGCAGCGACACCTTGCGGATCTTGTTGCCGCTGAGCGTGGTGTGCGTCAGCGCCGTGCGGATCTCGCGGTCGCGGATCTTCACCACGTACTCGTCGCCCGCATAGGCCTTCTGCATCTCGGGCCACATGGTCAGCAGCTTCTTCGCGGCCGGGTCCAGGCGCTGCTCGCGGCTCACCGCCTGCTCTTCCAGCGCGTCGCGCGCCTTGTGCTTGGTCGGGATGGCCTCGAAGAGCATGCGGCTGCTGGCCCGCAGCTGCTGGATCTCGCGCGCCAGGCGGGCCTGGTCCCGGGCGCGCTTCTTGTAGCCGCGCACGGTGTCGGCGATGTCGGCCAGGTAGCGCACGCGCGCGCCGGGCACGATGGGCATGCCGGCCGTGCTGTGGCGCGTGGCCGCCACCGGCAGCCGGCCCGGCTGCAGGCTCAGGCCCAGTTCGGCCAGACGAACGGCCAGCGCCTGGTACAGCGCCGTCACGCCGTCGTCGTTGAAGCGGCTGGCCATGGTGCCGAAGACCGGCATCTGGTCGGGTGGCGTCATCCAGGCCTCGCGGTTGCGCTGCACCTGCTTGGCGACATCGCGCAGCGCATCCGCCGCGCCCTTGCGGTCGAACTTGTTGATCGCCACGAACGCGGCGAAGTCGAGCATGTCGATCTTCTCGAGCTGGCTGGCGGCGCCGAACTCGGGCGTCATCACGTACATCGGCACGTCGACCAGCGGCACGATGGCGGCGTCGCCCTGGCCGATGCCCGAAGTCTCGACCACGATGAGGTCGAAGCCCGCGGCCTGGCACGCGGCCAGCACGTCGGGCAGGGCCTGGCTGATCTCGCTGCCGAAGTCGCGCGTGGCGAGGCTGCGCATGAAGACGCGCGGGCCCTTCTGCCACGGCGAGATCGCGTTCATGCGGATGCGGTCGCCCAGCAGCGCGCCGCCGCTCTTGCGACGGCTCGGGTCGATGGAGATCACGGCGATCTTCAGCCGGTCGTCCTGGTCGAGGCGCAGGCGGCGGATGAGCTCGTCGGTCAGGCTGCTCTTGCCGGCGCCGCCGGTGCCGGTGATGCCCAGCACGGGGGCGTGCCGGGGCGAGGCGGCCAGCGCGGCCTTGAAGGCGGGTTCGGCGCGGCCGTTCTCCAGTGCCGTGATGGCCTGCGCGAGCGCGCGCCAGGCCTGCGGCGTGTGCCCCTGGAGCGCGGACAGATCCTTCGGCGCGTGGCCGCACAGGTCGTGGTCGGCACGCATCAGCATCTCGCCGATCATGCCGGCCAGGCCCATGCGCTGGCCGTCCTCGGGGCTGTAGATGCGCGCCACGCCGTAGTCCTGCAGCGCCCGGATCTCGTCGGGCACGATGACGCCACCGCCGCCGCCGAAGACCTGGATGTGCCCGCCGCCAAGTTCGCGCAGGCGGTCGACCATGTACTGGAAGTACTCGATATGACCGCCCTGGTAGCTGCTGATCGCGATGCCCTGCACGTCTTCCTGCAGCGCCGCCGTGACGACCTCATCCACCGAGCGGTTGTGGCCCAGGTGGATGACCTCGGCGCCCATGCCCTGCAGCAGACGGCGCATGATGTTGATCGCGGCGTCGTGGCCGTCGAACAGGCTGGCCGCGGTGACGAAGCGCACCTTGTTCGTGGGGCGGTAGTTGGCGAGGGCCTGGGCCTCGGCGGACAGATCGGTCATGCGGCGCTCCTTGCTTGACGTTGACGTAAACGTCAATCGAGGATGATGCCACCGATGGTCGGCGGCCGCGACCGTGGATACCATCGGCCGATGTCCTTTCTCGCCATAGACATCGGCAACACGCGCCTCAAGTGGGCGCTGTATGCCGGCCCGCGCCCGGGCGCGCACCTGTTGCATCAGGGTGCCGCGTTCCTGGAAACCATCGACGATCTGGCCGACGGGCCCTGGAAGGACCTGCCCATGCCGGGCAGCATCCTCGGCTGCGATGTCGCGGGCGAGGCCGTGCGGCGCCGCGTCGGGCAGCAGCTCGAGCTCTGGGACACCGAGCCGCGCTGGGTGGTGCCGAGCCTGCACGAGGGCGGCGTGCGCAACGGCTACGACCACCCCACGCGTCTGGGCGCCGACCGCTGGGTCTCGCTGATCGGCGCGCGCCAGCGCGTGCTGTCGGAGGTGGGTGTCGGCGGCACGCCTCGCCCGGCGCTGGTCGTGATGGTGGGCACCGCGGTCACGGTGGACGCCATCGACGCCGAGGGGAATTTCCTGGGCGGCCTGATCCTGCCCGGCTTCGGCATGATGCTGCGGGCGCTCGAACTCGGCACCGCGGGCCTGAAGGTGCCGACCGGGGAGGTGGTCGATTTCCCGACCAACACGAGCGACGCCCTGATGAGCGGCGGCTCGTCCGCCATCGCCGGGGCCATCGAGCGCCAGCACCGCAAGCTCGTCAAGCGCACCGGCGCCGAGCCGCTGCTGTTCATGACGGGGGGTGCGGCGGTGAAGCTCGCGCCCATCACCGAACTGAGCTTCGAGACCGTCGATTCACTGATCTTCGACGGCCTGCTGACGCTGCAGTCGCACCGCCTGGCACTCTAGGAGCGCGACGATGCCGGTGCGGCCGTGCCGCCCCGGCAGTCCCGCACTGTCCTGCTACAGCACGTAGCGGGACAGGTCCTCGTCCTTGGAGAGTTCGCCCAGGCGTTCCTCCACCAGCGCGGCATCGATGACGATGGTCTGGCCGCCCCGGTTGGGCGCGTCGAAACTGATCTCGTCCAGCAGCCGCTCCATCACGGTCGACAACCGGCGCGCGCCGATGTTCTCGGTGCGCTCGTTCACGTCGTAGGCGATCTGCGCCAGCCGGCGGATGGCGGCGGGCACGATCTCCAGCGTGACGCCTTCTGTCGCGAGCAGGGCCTGGTACTGCTTGATCAGGCTCGCCTGCGTGTTGTTCAGGATGGCCTCGAAGTCGTCCACGGACAGCGACGACAGCTCGACCCGGATCGGGAAGCGCCCCTGCAGTTCGGGGATCAGGTCGCTGGGCTTGGCCAGGTGGAAGGCGCCGCTCGCGATGAACAGGATGTGGTCGGTCTTGACCATGCCGTACTTGGTGTTCACGGTCGTGCCCTCGACCAGCGGCAGAAGGTCGCGCTGCACGCCCTGGCGGCTGACGTCGGCGCCGCCGTGGTCGCTCCGGCTGGCCACCTTGTCGATCTCGTCGAGGAAGACGATGCCGTTGCCTTCCGCGTTCGCCAGCGCGGCCGCGCGGATCTCGTCCTCGTTGACGAGCTTGCCCGCTTCCTCTTCCACCAGCAGCGGCAGCGCTTCGCCGATCTTCAGCTTGCGCGTCTTGCGCCGGGCGCCGCCCATCTGGGAGAACATGCCCTTCAGCTGCTCTGCCATTTCCTCCATGCCCTGCGGGCCGGTGATCTCGAGCTGCGGCCTCGACTCGGCCAGCTCGAGCTCGATCTCCTTGTCCGCCAGGGTGCCTTCGCGCAGGCGCTTGCGCATCACCTGCCTGGCAGTGTTGTCCGGCAGGGCGGCGGCGGGTTCGAACCCGACATGGGCGTTGCGCGGCGGGGGCACCAGCACGTCGAGGATGCGGTCCTCGGCGGCGTCCTCGGCGAGGGCGCGCTTGGTGCGCACCTGGCGGTCGCGTTCCTGCTTCACGGCCACTTCCACGAGGTCGCGCACGATGGTGTCGACGTCCTTGCCGACATAGCCGACCTCGGTGAACTTGGTCGCCTCGACCTTGACGAAGGGCGCGTCGGCCAGGCGTGCGAGCCGGCGCGCGATCTCGGTCTTTCCGACGCCGGTGGGCCCGATCATCAGGATGTTCTTGGGCGTGATCTCGCCACGCAGCTTGTCGTCCACGTGCTGGCGCCGCCAGCGGTTGCGCAGCGCGATGGCCACGGCGCGCTTGGCGGCGTTCTGGCCGACGATGTGGCGGTCGAGCTCGGAGACGATCTCCTGGGGCGTCATGCTCATTCCAGGGTCTCGATCGTGTGGTTCAGGTTCGTGTAGATGCACAGCTCGCCGGCAATCGTGAGCGACTGCCTGACGATCTGCTCGGGCGTCAGCGCTGTGTGCTCCAGCAGCGCACGGGCCGCGGCCTGTGCGTAGGGCCCGCCGGAGCCGATGGCGACGATGCCCTGCTCGGGCTCGAGCACGTCGCCATTGCCCGTGATGATGAGCGACGCGGTGCGGTCGGCCACCGCGAGCATGGCTTCCAGGCGGCGCAGCACGCGGTCGGTGCGCCAGTCCTTCGTGAGCTCGATGGCTGCGCGCACCAGGTGCCCCTGGTGCTTCTCGAGCTTGGCCTCGAAGCGCTCGAACAGCGTGAAGGCATCGGCGGTCGCGCCGGCAAAACCTGCCAGGACCTGGTCGCGGTGCAGCTTGCGCACCTTGCGCGCGCTGGACTTGACGACGATGTTGCCCAGCGTGACCTGCCCGTCGCCGCCCAGCGCGACGAGGTTGCCGCGCCGCACGCTCAGGATCGTCGTGCCGTGCCAGCTTTCCATCAGGGAGACCTCAGACCTTTCGGATGTGGATCTGCGCGTGTTCGCTGATGCCCATCGCGGTGAAGAAGAGCGCAACCAGACGGTGCGCTTCGGTGAACTGCACGGTGCGGTTCTCGTTGCGGCGCGAAAGGACCCAGTTCAGCAGATCGCCGGCCGCGAGAAAGTCGACGCGGATCAGGCGCGAGCAGGACACCGACACCATCGGTGCGCCGCCCAGCTGCTCGGTCAGCCGCCGCAGGGTCTCGTTGATGTCGCCGATCAGCTGGCCCGAGAGTTCGACGCTGACGACCTCGACCGTGGCGTACTCGCCCAGCCCGGTTTCCATGAAGCTGGTGGAGACCTCGCTCATCACCGACAGCGGCGGTGTCCGGGTGGACAGATTCTGCCCGCTGATGTGCACGCTGCAGCGCGCAGGCTCCCAGGAGGGCGGTGAGACTTCGTAGGTGACGCAGTAGTCGATGGCCGTCTCGTCGAACTGATCGACTCGGTTGGCCAGGCGCAGGGCGTCCAGCCTAGCCAGCCAGAAGGCGGGGTCGGCATCGCGCACGCCGGTGGGAGCGGCTTCCTGCAGGACCGTGAAGAGGCGTTCGCCGCCAACCCACCGCATCTCGAGAGACTGCATGGCCCACATCCGGCACAGCACCGACAACTGCGTCGCCGCCTCGGTGTCCACGGCGCGCAGGCCGCCCCAGTCGAAGATCCAGGGGAGCGGCATCTGCAGGGTCTGCGAACGCAGTCGCGCCAGGGCGTCGATGTCGAGGACTTCCGGCGCCACCCAACCGATTTCGCCGGTGATGCGCGCGCTTCGGTCCTGGTTCGGGCGGTCCTCGGCGGACGCATCGGCCACCAGTTGCGGCAGCGAATACCACTGGGGAGCCGACCAGCCGAACTGGTGCGCGTATTCCAGCGCCAGGCTCTCGAAGCGCTGCTGCGCACCGATGGCGCGGAACAGGTCGAACAGGACCAGCCAGGTCTCGGCGTGCTGGGATCGTTCGCCAGAGGGGCTGGTGAGGTTTGTGAGCGCTTGCTCGCATTGCTCGAAATCGGCGTTGGCGAAGGCGATCACGGCCTCGTCGAGCTCGGGGTCGTGCACGACTTCGTTGACCTCGACGGCGAGCCCGTTGCCGGCGTCGGTCGGCAGCGGCGCTGGCGCCAGCGTCAGCGGCGCGAGCGGCGACAGGCCTGTCGCCATGACCGCAGGCGTGGCGGCCGGCGCCGGAGGGCGCAGCACCGGCGGGGACCTGTCCAGGTCGGGCAGCGGGGGCAGCGCCGGCAGGGATTCGTCCTGTTCGTCGGGGAGCCGCGACGGCCCTGTCAGCCGACCCGGGCGGGAGTCGCGGCGCCCGATGGCGTCGCGCAGCAGGGGCGCGGGTTCGGTGACCGCGCCGAAGAAGCTGGTGGAGCGGCGCGCGGTGGAGGACTGGAAGTTCTCGCCCACCATCTGCTGCTCGATCTCGTCGATCTTCGCCTTGACGCCGCCGCCCGGGCGCGCGGTCTGGCTGTCGGCGGCCCGGACTTCGGAGTCATCGAGGCGGGACGACCCGCCCAGTGCGGCCAGTTGCTCAGGCGTAAGCCCGTCGCGCCTGACCCGGCGGAGCATGTCGAACTCGCGCTTGCGCACGAAATCGTTGCGCCGCTTCCGCTCGATCATCGCCTTCAGCTCGGACTTCTCGAGTTCGGCCTCCCGGACTTCGCCGTCCTGGCGCGAGTTCAGTTCGTGCCAGTCGGTGGCGGGGTTCGCGACGAACCTCACCACCTTCCGGAAGAAGCTCTCGTTGTCCTTGGGGTCGCTCATCGGCGCGCGGCGGCTGGCGGTGATCAGTCGCCGAACATCTTCTGCTTGAGCTCCCGGCGCTGCTGGGCTTCAAGAGAAAGCGTCGCCGTCGGGCGGGCCAGCAGACGCGCCAGACCGATGGGTTCGCCGGTCTCGTCGCAGAAGCCGTACTCGCCGCTGTCGAGCCTGGAGAGCGACTGCGAGATCTTCTTCAGCAGCTTGCGCTCGCGGTCCCGCGTGCGCAGTTCCAGGGCGTGCTCTTCCTCGATCGTGGCGCGGTCGGCCGGGTCCGGCACGATGGAGGTGTCCTCGCGCAGGTGCTCGGTGGTCTCGCCGGCGTTCGAGAGCAGGTCGTCCTTCAGGGCCTGCAGGCGGGCGCGGAAGAAGTCGACCTGCTTGTCGTTCATGTACTCGCTGTCGGGCATGGCGAGCAATTCGGGCTCGGTCAGGTCCCGACCTGCCTTGGTCTTCCAGGAGTTGACCAGCTTCGGGTCCACCTTGGCGGCGGCCTTCGTGAACTCCACGGGGGCGTTCTGGGACGTGGTTGTCGGCCCCGCAGGCGCAAAGCGCTCCATGAAGCGGTTTCCCGGTGCCGGCATGGGCATCGGGGGCGCGCCAGGCTTGCCGGGCGCACGCGGCGCAGGGGCCTTGGCGGGCGCTGCGGTCTTCTTGGCGGCCGGGGGCTTGACCGTAGGCTTGCTCAAAGGTTTCTCCTCGCCTCGTCTTGGGGCGCGCGTTCTGATGTCATTTCAACACACCCGGGTGCGCGCGGCGCGCGGATTGTAGCCACGCGCCGGCAACACCGGGAGGGCTTCACACGAGGCACTGCTCCAGTCCCTGCAGCAGCACGTCCTTGGGCAGGTCGATGCCGATGAAGACCATCTTGCTGCCTTTCTTCTCTCCGGGAGCCCATTTCGGGCCCAGGTCGCTGCCCATCAACTGGTGCACGCCCTGGAAGATGACCTTGCGGTCGCTGCCCTTCATGTGCAGCACGCCCTTGTAACGGAGCATCTTGGGGCCGTAGACCTGGACGATGGCGCCCAGGAAGTCTTCCAGGCGGGCCGGGTTGAAGGCCTTGTCCGAGCGGAAGACGAAGGACTTCACGTCGTCGTCGTGGGCATGGTGGTGCGGGTGGTCGCAGTGCTCGTCGTGCACGTGGTCGTCGCCGTCCGCGTGGTCGTGGTGCGCATGGCCGCCGTCCGCGTTCAGGAAATCTGGGTCGATGTCGAGCTTGGCGTTGAGGTTGAAGCCCTTCAGGTCGAAGACGCTCGCGATCGGCACTTCACCGAAATGCACCCGCTGCTGGGGCGCTCGGGGGTTCATGTGCTTGATGCGATGCGCCAGGGCGTCCACGACCGCGGGGTCCGTGATGTCCGTCTTGCTGATGAAGATCTGGTCGGCGAAGCCGATCTGGCGCCGCGCTTCCTGGCGCGTGTCGAGCTGCGCGTCGGCGTGCTTGGCGTCCACCAGGGTCAGCACCGAGTCGAGCAGGTAGCTCTCGGCGATCTCGTCGTCCATGAAGAAGGTCTGCGCCACCGGGCCGGGGTCGGCGAGGCCAGTGGTCTCGATCACGACGCGGTCGAAGTGCAGTTCGCCCTTGCGCCGCTTGGCCGCCAGGTCGGACAGCGTGCTGCGCAGATCCTCGCGGATCGTGCAGCAGACGCAGCCGTTGCTCATCTGGATGACCTGCTCGTTCGTGTCGGCGACGAGGATGTCGTTGTCGATGTTCTCCTCGCCGAACTCGTTCTCGATGACGGCGATCTTCTGGCCGTGCGCTTCGGTGAGCACGCGCTTGAGCAGCGTGGTCTTGCCGGAGCCGAGAAAGCCGGTGAGGATCGTGGCGGGGATGAGGCCTTGGGACATGGATTCTGGTGCGACAGCGAAGGGACCCTCGGATATGAGGGTCGGTGAATGTGGTTCAAGCCCCCCGCCGTGTCAAGCGGCTGGGGTATTCTTCGCTCTGGATCATCGACAGGCCCGCCCGACACCCAAGTGTCCGACCCCCATCCTCATCGGTCCCCGCGCCCCGGATCCCAGGCTCCGAACGAGCGGCGCGTGGACAAGCGCTCCCTGTTCGAGCGGATCATCGAGTTCATCTCGCACGGCCCGGACAGCAAGGAAGAGCTGATCCGCACGCTCGCCGACGCCGAGAGCCGGGAACTCATCGAGCCCGAGTCACGCCTGATGCTCGAGGGCGTGCTGCGCATGGCCGACATGACTGCCGGCGACGTGATGGTGGCGGCCCCTCGCATGGACCTGCTCGACATCGACTGGCCCTACGACCGCCTGCTGAGGGCGGTCATCGACACCGGGCATTCCCGGTTTCCGGTCTTCGAGGACCGGCGCGACAACGTCATCGGAATCCTGATGGCCAAGGACCTGCTGAAGCTGCAGCGGGCGCCCGAACTCAACCTGCGCACCCTGCTGCGACCGGCGGTCTTCGTGCCCGAGAGCAAGGGCCTCAACGAACTGCTGCGCGATTTCCGCTCCAACCGCAACCATCTCGCCATCGCGATCGACGAGTTCGGCAACACGGCCGGGCTGGTGACGATCGAGGACGTTCTCGAGGAGATCGTCGGCGAGATCGAGGACGAGTTCGACGACGAGGATGCCGTCAGCGGCATCGTCTCGCTGGCGGACGGCAGCCAGCGCGTGGCGGGCGACACCACCATCGCAGACGTCAATTCCACCTTCGCGACCGATTTCTCCGAAGCCGAGTTCGACACCATCGGCGGCCTCGTGGCCCATGAGTCCGGCCGCGTACCGCGCCGGGGCGAGGTGGTCGACTGCGGGCCGCTGCGATTCCAGGTGATGCTCACGCGGGGCGGCGCGGTGCGTTGGTTTCGCGTCACGCGTCGCCCGGTCGAAGCCGGCGTGGCCGAGGACGAGGGCGGTTGAGCCGCTTGCGCGCCGCCTCCGCGGCGGCCGGCCTGGCGGTGCTGGGCGCGCTGCAGACGCCGGCTTTCGTCCACACAGGCGCCTGGGCGCTGCCGCTGCTGGCCACGGCCCTGCTCGCGGCGCTGGCCGGGCGCGCCAGCCCGCGCCGTGCGGCCCTGCTGGGCTGGGCCTTCGGTTTCGGTTGGCTGGCGGCGGGCACCTGGTGGCTCTTCGTCAGCCTGCACCGCTATGGCGGGCTGCCGGCGCCGCTGGCCGTGGCCGCGGTCGCGCTGCTGGCGGCGGCGCTGTCGCTCTACATGGGGCTGGCGCTGTGGCTGCACGCCCGCTGGCGCACGGGTCGGGCCCTGCCTGATGCCGGGCTGTTCGCCGGCCTGTGGCTGGGCGCCGAACTCGCACGCGGCGTTCTCTTCACCGGTTTCCCCTGGGTGGCCAGCGGCTACGCGCAGATCGACGGGCCTCTGGCGGTGCTGCTGCCGTGGGTGGGCGTGTACGGCGTCGGCGCCGTGGTCGCGGCCCTGGCCGTGCTGCTGGCGGCGGGCTGGCGCGCCCGGGCGGGCGTTGCGGCCTTCCTGCTCGCGCTGGCGCTGTTGCCGACAGGTGAGTTCACCCGCCCGACCGGCACGCTGAGCCTCGCGCTCTTGCAGCCCGACGTGGCCCAGGACGAGAAATTCTCGATCGAGCGCATGCCCGAAACGCTGGCCTGGGTGGCGCGGGCGCTCGTCACCGCCGAGGCCGACCTCGTCATCGCCCCCGAGACCGCCGTGCCCCTGCTGCCCGACCAGCTGCAGGATTTCGCGCCCGGGTACTGGGCCGAACTGCAGGCGCGTTTCAGCGTGCCGGGCCGCGCGGCGCTCGTGGGCGTGCCGCTGGGCGACTTCCGGCAGGGCTACACCAACTCCGTGGTCGGCCTGTCGGCGGGCCCGGCCTACCGCTACGACAAGAACCATCTGGTGCCCTTCGGCGAGTTCATCCCCACCGGCTTTCGCTGGTTCACCGAGCTGATGAACATCCCGCTCGGCGATTTCAACCGCGGCCCGGCGGTGGCGCCCTCGTTCACGGTCGGCCGCGAGCGCGTGGCGCCGAACATCTGCTACGAGGACCTGTTCGGCGAGGAGCTCGCCCTGCGCTTCGTCGACCCCGCCGCCGCGCCCACCGTGCTGGCCAACGTCAGCAACATCGGCTGGTTCGGCGACACCTCGGCCGTTCCGCAGCACCTGGCCATCTCGCGCACTCGCAGCCTGGAGCTGCAGCGCCCGATGGTGCGGGCCACCAACACCGGCGCCACGGCCGTGGTCGACCACCGGGGGCGCGTGACCGCGCAATTGCCGTCCCACAGCCGCGGCGTGCTGGTCGCGTCGGTTCAGGGGCGCGAAGGCATCACGCCCTTCGCCTGGTGGGCCGCGCGCGGCGGATTGTGGCCGCTGCTGGCTGCCGCGCTGCTGCTGGTCCTGCCCGCCGCCTGGCAGTCACGCTGGCGCTGAGAGCCTGTCCCGGTGGCGCCACCAGGCCACGAGCGCCAGGCCCGAGACGATGTGCCACAGCCCCCACAGGCTGGCGATGATGACCATGCCGAGGTCGGCATTGAACTGCACGGCGATGATGCCGAGCGCGAGACCGGAGTTCTGCATGCCGCCCTCGATGACGATGGCGCGCCGGTCTCGCTCGGCCACGCGGAAGGACGTCGCCGCCAGCCAGCCCAGCAGCAGGCCGGCGGCGTTGTGCAGCACCACCACCGACAGCTGCGGCAGGATCTGCGCCGTCAGCAGGTGGCGCTCGCGCACCAGGCCCAGCACGATGAAGGCCAGCAGCGCGATCAGGCTGAAGCGCCCGAGCGGCGGCCGCAGCCGGGCGGCCAGCGCCGGCCGGTGCCGATGCAGCAGCAGCCCGGCGGCCATCGGCAGCGCCAGCAGCGCGAGCAGGCTCCACCAGATGCCCGTCGGGTCGATGGCCAGCGTCTTCAGCCAGCCTGCCGTGACCGGGTTGCTGGCGATCATCCAGCTGAAGTTCAGCGGCGTCAGCACCAGGGCCAGCAGAGCCGCCACGGCCGAGATGCTGACCGACAGCGCGGTGTGCCCCCGCCCCAGGTGCGTGATCACGTTGCTCAGGCTGCCGCCCGGGCAACAGGCCACGAGGATCATCGCAGCCTCGGTGGCCGGGGGCAGGTCCAGCGCCAGGGTTGCGGCCCAGGTGGCCACCGGCAGCAGCAGGAACTGCGGCAGCAGGCCGGCCACCACCGCGCGCGGCATCTCGGCCACGCGCCGGAAGTCGCTGGCGCGAAGGTCCAGTGCCACGGAAAACACCATGGTGGCCAGCACCAGGCTGAGCAAGAGCTGCTGTGTCGTCATCGCGCCGGATCATCAACGCAGGCCAGCCCCGTAAACTCAAGGGTTTACGCCGAACACAAGACGGGACCGCCGCGCCATGCTGACCTTCCAGCAGATCATCCTGAAGCTCCAGTCCTACTGGGACGCGCAAGGCTGCGCGCTGCTGCAACCCTACGACATGGAAGTCGGGGCCGGCACCAGCCACACCGCCACCTTCCTGCGGGCGCTCGGCCCCGAGCCCTGGAAGGCCGCCTACGTGCAGCCCAGCCGCCGGCCCAAGGACGGCCGCTACGGCAACAACCCGAACCGCCTGCAGCACTATTACCAATACCAGGTGGTGCTCAAGCCCGCGCCGGCGGACATCCTGGAGCTCTACCTCGGCTCGCTGGAGGCGCTGGGCTTCGACCTTCAGCGCAACGACGTGCGCTTCGTCGAGGACGACTGGGAGAACCCCACGCTCGGCGCCTGGGGTCTCGGCTGGGAGGTCTGGCTGAATGGCATGGAAGTCACCCAGTTCACCTACTTCCAGCAGGTGGGCGGCATCGACTGCAAGCCGATCACCGGCGAGATCACCTACGGCCTGGAGCGGCTGGCCATGTACCTGCAGGGCGTCGAGAACGTCTATGACCTGCAGTGGACCGAAACGCTGAAGTACCGCGACGTTTACCACCAGAACGAGGTGGAGCAGAGCACCTACAACTTCGAGCACAGCGACGTCGACTTCCTGCTCGGCGCCTTCACCGCGCACGAGAAGCAGGCGAAGTACCTGATGGAGCAGCAGCTCGCGCTGCCCGGCTACGAGCAGGTGCTCAAGGCCGCGCACACCTTCAACCTGCTGGATGCGCGCGGCGCCATCAGCGTCACCGAGCGCGCGGCCTACATCGGCCGCATCCGCAACCTGGCGCGCGCCGTGGCGCAGAGCTACCTCGACAGCCGGCTGCGGCTGGGTTTCCCGATGGCGCCGCAGGCCTGGGCCGACGAGGTGACGGCGCAACTCACGAAGAAGGCCGCCTGAGCATGAGCACCACCAAGAACCTGCTCGTCGAGCTCTTCGTCGAGGAACTGCCCCCGAAGGCGCTGAAGAAGCTGGGCGAGTCCTTCGGCGCCGGGCTGCTGGCCGGCCTGCGCGCGCAGGGGCTGGCGAACGCGCATTCGGCGCTCAACGTGTTCGCCTCGCCGCGCCGCCTGGGCGCGCACATCAGCCATGTGGCTGCGGTCGCTGCCGACAAGGCCGTGTCCGTGAAGCTCATGCCCGTGAGCGTGGGCCTGGACGCCGCCGGCGCACCCACCCCCGCGCTGCTGAAGAAGCTCGCCGCGGTCGGCGCCGATGCCTCGGCCGTGCCGATGCTCAAGCGCCAGCCCGACGGCAAGAACGAGGCGCTGTTCCTCGACAGCCTGGTTGCGGGCGCCACGCTGACCGCCGGCTTGCAGGTGGCGCTGGACGAGGCCCTCTCGAAGCTGCCGATCCCGAAGCTCATGCAGTACCAGCTGGCCGACGGCTGGAGCAGCGTGAACTTCGTGCGCCCGGCCCACGGCCTGGTGGCGCTGCACGGCGCCGACGTCGTGCCCGTGGGAACGCTGGGCCTGCAAGCCGGCCGCCAGACGCGAGGCCACCGCTTCGAGGCGGCGATGGACCCCGTGATGCTGCAGGACGCCGACCACTACGAGCGCCAGCTGGCCGAGCAGGGCTCCGTCATCGCCGGCTTCGGCGCGCGGCGTGCCGAGATCCAGCGCCAGCTGGCCGTGGCCGCCGCCGCCGAAGGCCTGACCCCCATCGACGACGACGCCCTGCTCGACGAGGTCACGGCGCTGGTGGAGCGCCCGAACGTGCTGGTCTGCCGATTCGAGGACGAGTTCCTGGCCGTGCCGCCGGAGTGCCTGATCCTCACGATGAAGGCCAACCAGAAGTACTTTCCGCTGCTGGATGCCGACGGCCGCCTGACCAGCCGCTTCCTGATCGTCAGCAACATCACGCCGGACGACCCCTCGGCCGTCATCCAGGGCAACGAGCGCGTGGTGCGCCCGCGGCTGGCCGACGCCAAGTTCTTCTTCGACCAGGACCGCAAGCGCTCGCTGGCCGCGCGCGTGCCGGGCCTTTCCAAGGTGGTCTACCACGGCAAGCTCGGGACCCAGGGCGAGCGCATGGCGCGTGTGCGTACCCTGGCGCGTGCGATCGGCGAGCAGCTCGGCGGCCTGGCGCTGGCCGACATGGCCGACGAAGCCGCCACGCTGGCCAAGGCCGACCTGCTCACCGACATGGTGGGCGAGTTCCCGGAACTGCAGGGCATCATGGGCGCGTACTACGCGCGTCACGACGGCCTGCGCGACGCCATCGCGGACGCCATCGAGGACCACTACAAGCCGCGCTTCGCCGGCGACACGCTGCCGCGGCACGAGGTCGGCCTGGCGGTGGCGCTGGCCGACAAGCTCGAGACGCTCGCTGGCCTTTTCGGCATCGGCCAGATCCCGAGCGGCGACAAGGACCCGTTCGCGCTGCGCCGCCACGCGCTGGGCGTGATCCGGATGCTGGTCGAGCGCGACCTGCCCCTGAGCGTGCCGGCCCTGGTGGCCAGCGCCTTCGCGGCCTTTCCGCAAGGCCACGGCCAGGCGCAGGCCGAGGTGCAGCACTTCGTCTTCGAGCGCCTGACCGGCTACCTCCGCGAAACGGGCTACAGCAGCCAGGAAGTCGAGGCCGTGGTGGCCCTGCGCCCCGAGCGCTGGGGCGAGATCCCGAAGCGCCTGGCGGCCGTGCGCGCGTTCGCGGCGCTGCCCGAGGCCGCGCCGCTGGCCGCGGCCAACAAGCGCGTCGGCAACATCCTGCGCAAGTCCGACGAGGTGCCGACCGCCGGGCCGGACGCCACCCTGTACGCCGAGCCGGCCGAGCGCGCCCTGGCCGACGCGCTGCAGGCCGTCGCACCGCTGGCGGACGCCGCGTTCGCGCGCGGCGACCACACCGCCTCGCTGCAGGCGCTGGCCGCGCTGAAGGCGCCGGTCGATGCCTACTTCGACGCCGTGATGGTGAACGCCGAGGACCCTGCGCTGCGCCGCAATCGGCTGGCCCTGCTGGCCGGTCTGCACACGGCGATGAACCGCGTGGCGGATCTTTCCCTCCTGGCGACGTAGAGTCGGCGCATGCATTCCGTCAAGCTCGTCATCCTCGGCCGCGATGGCGTGCTCAATGTCTATCGCGAAGACCACGTCAAGGCGCCGGAGGAATGGACGCCCGTCCCCGGCGCTCTGGAGGCCGTGGCACGGCTCAACCACGCGGGCTGGCACACCGTGGTGGCCACCAACCAGGCCGGCATCGGCCGCGGCATGATCGACATGGCTTCGGTGAATGCGGTGCACGCGCACATGAACCGGCAGCTCATGACGCTCGGCGGCCGCATCGACGCCGTGTTCTTCTGCCCGCACACACCCGAGGAGCACTGCGACTGCCGCAAGCCGCTGCCCGGGATGATGCTGGACATCGGCCACCGCTACGGCAGCGACCTCGCAGGGGTGCCCGTGGTGGGTGACACCCTGCGCGACCTGCAGGCCGCCGCCGCCGCAGGCTGCCCGCCCCATCTGGTGCTGACCGGCCGTGCGGCCGCGCTCGACGCCGCCGCGCTGGCGCGCTTCATCGAGCAGGTGCCCGCCGCGCGCGTGCACAAGGACCTGCCGGCGTTCGTCGACTGGCTGTTGAAGAAGGACCATGTCGCCGATTCCGGCGCCGGAGCGCTCGACGCATGAAACTGATCTGGGGTCTGCGCTCTGCGCTGTTCGTGCTGTTCCTGGCGGTCACCGTCGTGCCCTGGGCGCTGGTGGTGCTGGTATTCAGCCTCTTCGCCACCAGCACGGCCATCTACTGGCTGTGCGCCGGCTGGCTGCGCGTGGCCATCTGGGGCGCCCGCGTGATCTGCGGCGTGCGCCACCGTGTCACCGGCATGGACCGCGTGCCGAGCGCGGCCGATGGCCGGGCCGCGGTGCTGCTCGCGCCCAAGCACCAGTCCACCTGGGAGACCTTCGCTTTCCCGAGCATCATGCCGCACCCGCTGGCGTACGTGTTCAAGCGCGAACTGCTCTACGTGCCGTTCTTCGGCTGGGCGATGTCGCGCATGGACATGATCCACATCGACCGCAGCAAGCGCAACGAGGCCTGGAACAAGGTTGCGGCCCAGGGCAAGCGCATCATGGGGCAGGGCGGCTGGGTCATCATGTTCCCCGAGGGCACCCGCGCGCCGCGCGGCGGCAAGGGCACCTACAAGAGCGGCGCGGCGCGGCTGGCCATCGCCACCGGCACGCCCATCGTGCCTATCGCCGTGAACTCGGCCATCTGCTGGCCGCGCAAGAGCTGGCTGCTGCGCCCGGGCGTCATCGACGTGGTCATCGGGCATCCCATCCCGGTGGAGGGGCGCCAGCCCGAGGAACTGACGCGCGAGGTCGAGGCCTGGATCGAAGCCGAGATGCGCCGCATCGATCCGTCCGCCTACGCCGAGCCCAGCGGCGCAGCCCAGCCCTCGTAGACCTTGGGCAGCGGCGGCGCGTAGTCGCCGTGCCGGCTGGTGCCCAGGCCCAGCGCGGCCAGACCTTCCGCGAACTTCACCGCCACCGCGACGCCGTCGATCACGGGCACGCCCAGTCGCTGCTGCAGCGTCGAGCACAGCGCCGCCATGCCGGCGCAGCCCAGCACGATGGCGCCGCTGCGGTCGCGTTCCAGTGCGGCCCGCGCCGCCGCCTCGATGCGCGCCACGGTCTCGGGGCCGCAGTGCTCCAGGTCCAGCACCGGGATGTCGGTGCCGTGGATGCCCCGGCACGAACGCTCGAAACCATAGCGGTGCACCAGGCGCTCGGCGATCACGCAGGTGCGGGTCATGGTCGTGACCACCGAGAAGCCCGTGGCCAGCATCGACGCCGCGTGGAAGGCCGCCTCGGCGATGCCCAGCACCGGCGCGGAAGTGACCTCGCGCGCGGCTTCCAGCCCGGGGTCGCCAAAGCAGGCGATGACGACGGCGTCGTGCGGCGCGGCCAGCCGCACCTGCTCGGCAACGCCGGCGGCGGCGATGGTTTCCTCGAAGTGCCCCTCGATGGAGCGCGGGCCGAAGCTCGGTTGCACCGCGAGGATCTCGGTGCCCGGCGCGGCGATGGCGCGCGCCGCGGCCGCGATGCCGGCGGTCATGGCGGCCGATGTATTGGGGTTCACGAGCAGGATTCGCATGGCGGGGTCTCGCATGATGTTGGTGCAAATCGTATACAAAAGCAGGGTGGCAGGCGCCCAAGGAGAGTTGCGACGCCCAAAGTTGGTGCGCGATTCCCCGGCAGGCTCCGGGGACTGCCCGGATGAAGATGGCATAGCGATTGCATACAACTCCGCAGAAGCACGGATCGCACCAAGGCGACCGTTCACACCCGCCCCGTCACTTGCAGGAGCCGACATGAGTGCATTCGTCCATCGCCATTTCCGTGGCGCTCTCCTGGCGGCCGCTGCCGCCGCCGCGCTGTGCGCCAACCCCGCGCTGGCCCAGGAAAAGGTGCTGCGCATCGCGATGACCGCCGCCGACATCCCGCGCACGCTCGGCCAGCCCGACCAGGGCTTCGAGGGCAACCGCTTCACCGGCATCCCGATGTACGACGCCCTGACGCACTGGGACCTGTCCAAGGCCGACGCCGCCAGCGTGCTGATTCCCGGCCTCGCGCTGAGCTGGGCCGTGGACGCGAAGGACAAGAACAAGTGGATCTTCAAGCTGCGTCCGGGCGTCAAGTTCCATGACGGCAGCGCGCTGACCGCCGACTCGGTGGTCTGGAACGTCCGCAAGGTGCTCGACAAGGATGCGCCGCACTTCGACGCCAGCCAGGTGGGCGTGACGGCGTCGCGCATGCCGACGCTGCGCAGCGCCCGCAAGATCGACGATCTCACGGTGGAACTCACCACGAGCGAGCCCGACGCCTTCCTGCCGCTGAACCTGACCAACCTGTTCATGGCCAGCCCCGCGCACTGGCAGAAGAAGTTCGACGCCGCCCCGGGCGCGACGCCGGCCGACAAGGCCAAGGCCGCCTGGACGGCCTTCGCCGCCGATGCCTCCGGCAGCGGCCCGTTCAAGATGGCCCGCTTCGTGCCGCGCGAGCGTCTCGAGATGGTGGCCAACAAGGCCTACTGGGACCCGAAGCGCACGCCCAAGATCGACCGCGTCGTGATGCTGCCCATGCCCGAGGCCAACGCCCGCACCGCCGCGCTGCTGTCCGGACAGGTCGACTGGATCGAGGCGCCGTCGCCCGATGCCATGGCGTCCATCCAGAGCCGCGGCAACAAGATCTACTTCAACCAGCAGCCGCACGTCTGGCCCTGGCAGCTGAGCTTCGCCGAAGGCTCGCCGTGGCTCGACAAGCGCGTGCGCCACGCCGCCAACCTGTGCGTCGACCGCACCGGCCTGCTCAAGCTGCTGGGCGGCATGATGGGTGTGCCCAAGGGCACCGTGCCGCCGGGGCACCCGTGGTGGGGCAACCCCAAGTTCGACATCAAGTCCGACATGGAAGCCGGCAGGAAGCTGATGGCCGAGGCCGGCCACACGCCCGCCAAGCCCCTGAAGGTGAAGGTGCAGATCTCCGCCAGCGGTTCGGGCCAGATGCAGCCGCTGCCGATGAACGAGTTCGTGCAGCAGAGCCTGAAGCAGTGCGGCTTCGACGTGCAGTTCGACGTCATCGAATGGAACACGCTGTTCACCAACTGGCGCAAAGGCGCGAAGGACCCGTCCGCCAACGGCGCCAACGCGATCAACGTCAGCTACGCCGCGATGGACCCGTTCTTCGCGATGGTGCGCTTCACCAGCACCAAGACCTTTCCGCCCGTGTCCAACAACTGGGGCTACTTCGGCAACGCTGAATTCGACAAGCTGATCGCCGACGCCCGCACCAGTTTCGACGACAAGGCGCGTGACGCGGCGCTGGCCAAGCTGCATGCGCGCATCGTCGAGGAAGCGCCGTTCGTCTGGATCGCGCACGACGTGGGCCCGCGCGCGATGAGCGCCAAGGTCAAGGGCGTGGTGCAGCCGCGCAGCTGGTTCATCGACATCGCCCCGATGACGATCGACTGATGCAGCGGGGCGGGCGGACGACACCATGATCACCTTCCTGTTGCGCCGCCTGCTCTACGCGCTGCCCATCATGACGGGCGTGGCGCTGGTGTGCTTCGCCCTCGTGCACCTGTCGCCGGGCGACCCGCTCGTCAGCATCCTGCCGCCCGATGCCAGCGTGGAACTGCAGAACCAGCTGCGCACGCTCTACGGCTTCGACCGCTCGCTGCCCGAGCAGTTCGTCAGCTGGGTGTGGCGCGCGCTGCAGGGTGATCTGGGCACCAGCATCGCCAGCAACCGGCCCGTCACCGACGAGGTTCTGAAGGCCGTGGTCAACACGCTGCGCCTGGCGGTGCTGGCCACGCTGATCGGCTTCGTCTTCGGCTGCCTGTTCGGCTTCGTCGCGGGCTACTTCCAGAACAGCTGGGTCGACCGGGCGGCCTCGTTCACCGCCGTGCTGGGCGTCAGCGTTCCGCACTACTGGCTGGGCATGGTGCTGGTGATCGTGTTCGCGGTGCTGCTGCCCTGGCTGCCGGCCAGCGGTGCGGGGCCGGGCAGCTCGGCCGACTGGGCCTGGCGCTGGGAGTACCTGCAGTACATGGTGCTGCCGGCCATCACGATGAGCGTGATCCCGATGGGCATCATCGCGCGCACCGTGCGTGCGCTGGTGGCCGAAATCCTGGCGCAGGAGTTCGTCGTTGGCCTGCGCGCCAAGGGCCTGACGGACTTCGGCATCTTCCGCCACGTGGTCAAGAACGCCGCGCCCACCGCGCTGGCCGTGATGGGCCTGCAGCTCGGCTACCTGCTGGGCGGCAGCATCCTCATCGAGACCGTGTTCGCGTGGCCGGGCACCGGCTTCCTGCTCAACAGCGCCATCTTCCAGCGCGACCTGCCGCTGCTGCAGGGCACGATCCTGGTGCTGGCGATGTTCTTCGTCGTGCTGAATCTCGTCGTCGACGTGATCCAGACCCTGCTCGATCCGCGCATCGCGCGCGGCTGAACCATGCTCAACGTCGCCGTCGACCCCACCAAGGTGCCCGCGCTCGCGTTCGAGCGCTCCCCCGGCTACTGGCAGACCGTGGGCCGCCGCCTGCTGCGCGACAAGCTCGCGGTCGGCGCCGGCATCCTCATCCTGGGGCTGCTGATCCTGGCTGCGGGTGGCGCCCTGCTGGCGCCGGCCGACCCCTACGCCTCGTCGATGCTGAACCGGCTCAAGCCGATCGGCTTCGAGGGCCACCCGCTCGGCACCGACGAACTCGGGCGCGACATGCTCAGCCGGCTGATGGTGGGCGCGCGCCTGAGCCTGTTCATGGGCATCACGCCGGTGATCCTGGCCTTCGTGATCGGCTCGATCGTGGGCATCACCGCAGGCTACGCCGGCGGCTGGCCCAACACCGCGATCATGCGGACGATCGACGTCTTCTACGCGTTCCCGTCGGTGCTCCTGGCCATCGCGCTGAGCGGTGCTCTGGGCGCCGGCATCACCAACTCGCTGATCTCGCTCACGGTGGTGTTCATCCCGCCCATCGCGCGCGTGGCCGAGAGTGTGACGACGCAGATCCGCTCGCGTGACTTCGTCGAGGCCGCCCGCGCCAGCGGCGCCAACGCCTTCACCATCGTGCGGGTGCACGTGCTGGGCAACGTGCTGGGCCCCGTCTTCGTGTACGCCACGAGCCTGATCGCCGTGAGCATGATCCTGGCCTCGGGCCTGAGCTTCCTGGGCCTGGGCGTGAAGCCGCCCGAACCCGAGTGGGGCCTGATGCTCAACACGCTGCGCACGGCCATCTACATCCAGCCCTGGATCGCGGCGCTGCCGGGCGTGATGATCTTCATCACCTCCATCCTCTTCAACCTGCTGTCCGACGGCCTGCGCAACGCGATGGAGATCAAGTCGTGAGCGTGCTGCTGGAAGTCAACGGGCTGGTGAAGCACTTTCCGCTGAAGAAGGACGTCTTCGGCCGCGGTGGCGGCGTCGTGCGCGCGGTCGACGGCGTCGACTTCGCGGTGCAGTCGGGCGAGACCCTGGGTGTGGTGGGCGAGTCCGGCTGCGGCAAGAGCACCACCGCGCGGCTCCTGATGCACCTGATCGAGCCGGACCGCGGCGAGGTCATCTTCGACGGCGCTGCGGTGGGCAGCCGCGACCTGTCGCTGAAGGACTACCGGCGCCAGGCGCAGATGGTGTTCCAGGACAGCTATGCGTCGCTGAACCCTCGGCTGACCATCGAGGACAGCATCGCCTTCGCACCGCAGGTGCACGGCACGCCGCGCCGCGAGGCCGTGGAGCGCGCCCGTGACCTGCTCGCACGCGTCGGCCTGGAGCCGCGGCGATTCGCCGAGCGCTACCCGCACGAGCTCTCGGGCGGCCAGCGCCAGCGCGTGAACATCGCGCGCGCGCTCGCGCTGCAGCCGCGGCTCGTGATCCTCGACGAGGCGGTGTCGGCGCTGGACAAGTCGGTCGAGGCCCAGGTGCTGAACCTGCTGCTCGACCTGAAGGACGAGTTCGGCCTGACCTATGTCTTCATCAGCCACGACCTCAACGTCGTGCGCTACATCTCCGACCGGGTCATGGTCATGTACCTCGGGCAGGTGGTCGAGATCGGCGACAGCGAGACGCTGTTCGAGGCGCCGCGGCACCCGTACACGAAGGCGCTGCTGTCGAGCATTCCCTCGATGGACCCGGACCGCCGGACCGAGGTGCCGCCCCTGGCCGGCGACCCGCCGAACCCGATCGACCCACCCTCGGGTTGCCGCTTCCACACCCGCTGCGCGATGGCGCAGGCCGTGTGCAGCCAGCGTGCGCCGGTGCTCCAGGGCGGCGCCGGCGGGCACCCGGTGGCGTGCCTGATGCACGAGCCCGGCAGCGGCCACACGGAGGCTGCCGCCGCGGCTGTGGCCACCGTCGCTGGCGCTGCATCTGCGTCAGCTGATCCGCAGGTGACGGCATGAACGCGCCCGGCCGCCCCCTGGATCCAGATCGCACTCCGGCGCAAGCGGCTGCACCGGCCGCCGAGGCGCCCTTCGTCGACATCCGCAACCTGCAGGTCAGCTTCACCGGCGGGCGCAAGCCGGTGCAGGCGGTCGGCGGCGTCGACCTGCAGGTGCGCCGCGGCGAGGTCGTGGCGCTCATCGGCGAGAGCGGCTCGGGCAAGAGCGTCACGCTGCGCTCGCTGCTGCGCCTGCACCCGCCGCGCCGCACGCTCATGAGCGGTACGGTTCGCGTGGGCGGGCAGGACGTGCTTTCACTGAGCCCGTCGGCGCTGGCCGACTACCGCGGCAAGGTCGCGTCGATGATCTTCCAGGAGCCGCTGCTGGCGCTGGACCCGGTCTACAGCGTCGGCGCGCAGATCGTCGAGAGCATCCGCCGCCACGAGCCCGTGTCCCATGCGGAAGCCATGCGGCGCGCGCTCGAGCTCTTCGAGCGCGTGCGCATTCCCAGCCCCGAGCGGCGTCTTGCCGCCTACCCGCACGAGATGAGCGGCGGCATGCGGCAGCGGGCGATGATCGCGCTGGCCCTGGCCTGCCGACCGCAGCTGCTGCTGGCCGACGAACCCACCACGGCGCTGGACGCCACGGTGCAGATCCAGGTCCTGCTGCTGTTGCGCGAACTGCAGCGCGAGCTCGGCCTGGCGGTGATCTTCGTCACCCACGACATCGGCGCCGCCGTGGAGGTGGCCGACCGCATCGCGGTGATGTATGCCGGGCGCATCGTCGAGGAAGGCCCCGCGCGCACCCTGATCCGCGAGCCCCGCCACCCGTACACGATGGCCCTGCTGCACAGCCGCGCCCACGGCGCCCTGGCCAAGGGTTCCAGGCTGCAGACCATCGGCGGCGCGCCGCCCGACCTGTCCGCGCTGCCCCCGGGCTGCGCGTTCGCCGACCGTTGCCCCATGGCCCAGGACATCTGCCGCGCCCAGGCGCCCGAGATCGTCCACCTGACCCCCGACCACCGCGCACGCTGCCTGCGCACGGCCGATACCGCAGCCAAGCCGTGAGCGGGGATGCCGCCCGAGGGGCGAGGGCATCAGCGTCCAGCACGAAGGAATCCCCATGAGCCTGATCCACGATACCGCCCGCGCCTTCATGCCGTACCCCGTCGCACCGGTGCCCCATGCGCCCACCGGGCCTCTCTCGGGCCTGGCCTTCGGCGTCAAGGACCTGTTCGACGTGGCGGGCTACCCCACCAGCGGCGGGCAGCCGATGATGCTGGCGCTGTCGGGCATCAAGACCACCACCGCGCCCGTGGTGCAGTCCCTGCTGGACGCTGGCGCGCGCTTCGCCGGCAAGACCATCACCGACGAACTCGCGTTCTCGATGAACGGCCAGAACGCGCACTTCGGCTCGCCCGTCAACGGGGCGGCGCCAGACCGCATCAGTGGCGGCTCTTCCTCGGGCTCGGCCGCAGCGGTGTCGAACCGGCTCGTCGACTTCGCGCTGGGCACCGACACCGGCGGCTCGGTGCGCGCCCCGGCCAGCCACTGCGGCCTGGTGGGCCTGCGGCCCACGCACGGCCGCGTGAGCCTGCGCGGCGCTCTCGACCTCGCGCCGAGCCTGGACACCTGCGGCTGGTTCGCGCGCGACGTGCCCACCTTCGCGCGCGTGGCCGACCTGCTGCTGGGCGCCGACGCGCAGCCGCTGCCCGGGCGCGTGCGCCTGCTCTGGCCGCACGAGGTCTGGGCGCTGCTCGCACCCGTGGCCGTCGAGGCGCTGCGCGAACCCTGCGCGCGGCTGAGCGCCGCGTTCGGCGCCGTGACGCCCGTGGACGTGGTGCTGGAGAGCTTCGACGCCATGTACTGGCACACGCGCCACATCCAGGGCCGCGAGGCCTGGACGACCGACGGCGGCTTCATCGAGCGCCACCACCCGCCGCTGGGCCCGGGCGTTGCCGAGCGCTTCGCGTGGTCGAAGGGCGTCACCGATGCGCAGGTGGCTGCCGCCACGGCGTTCCGCGCCCGCTACACGGCCCTGCTGACCGCCTTGCTGGGCGACGACGGGGTTCTGGTGATGCCCACCATGCCCGACGTCGCGCCGCTGTCGGCCGCGCCCGAATCGGCGCTCGAGGACTATCGCAACGCGTCCATCCGCATGCTGTGCATCGCCGGCCTGGCGGGCTTCCCGCAGCTGTCGCTGCCCCTCGGATCGCGTCTGGGTGCGCCGCTGGGCCTGTCCCTGCTGGGCCCTCCCGGCCGCGACCGCAGCCTCGTGCGGCTGGCGGAGCAACTCGGCTAGAGCGTGATCTCCACCGGCAGCGGCAGTTGAGCCAGCTCGCAGTCGACCGCCTCGGCGCCGCGCTCCAGCACCGCCACGTCCGCATCGTCCAGCACGATCAGCGCGTGGTGCCAGGTGCCCGCAGTGAGCGTCCAGCCCTGCCCCGGACGGCTGACGAAGGCCGCCAGCGTGGCGGGGTCGGGCGCGTCCTCGCCGAGCGCCACCAGCAGCACGCAGCGCGCCTCGCCCATCGGCAGGAAGGTCTGGGTGCCCAGGCGATGGCGTTCGAGCTCGCGCCACGGGCCGCGGGCGTCCCGGGCGCGGGCCCGGAACACCGCCAGCACCGCTCGGCCCGCGGCCTGATCGAGCGACAGCGGGCCGGCCTCGCTGCGCAGCGAATTGCCGTCGTTGATCCAGCGGCCCTCGGCGCTGCTCTCAACCACGCTGCCGAACGGCGCGAAGCCTTCGGCCGTCAGCGGCCGGGCGGGCAGGGCGGGCAGGGAGCGTGTCATCGTTCAGAATCCTTCCACGTGGCCCGGACTCCCGGCGCCGAACCCCGGACGCTAGCAGGAGGCGCGCCATGACGCAGCGCCAGGCCACCGCCACCGACCGTGTCTACCAGGGCATCTACTCCGCGATGCTCGAGCACCGCCTCGCCCCCGGGGCCTGGCTGCGCGAGGAAGAGCTGGCACAGACCTTCGGCGTCTCGCGCACGGTCGTGCGCCAGGCGCTGCAACGGCTGGCGCAGGACCATCTGATCGAGCTGCTGCACAACCGCGGCGCGCGCGTGCCGCAGCCGGCCCGGGAGGATGCGGCGCATGTCTTCGAGGCGCGCCGCGTGGTGGAGTGCGAGATCGCGCGCCGCCTGGGCGGCCGGCTCGATGCCGCGCAGCTGGCCGAGTTGCGCGCCCTCACGCTCGCCGAGGGTGAGGCCGACGCCCGAGGCGACGCACCCGCCGCGGTGCGGCTCTCGGGCGAGTTCCACCTGGCGCTGGCCCGCATGCACGGCAACCCGCTCTTCACGCGCCTGCTGGACAGCCTTCTGCCCACCACCTCGATGCTGATGGCGCTGTACAAGGCCGCGGGAGCGCCGGTCTGCGTGGCGCACCGGCACGCAGACCTGGTGGACGTGCTCGCGACCGACGGGCCCGCCAGCGCGGCGGAGATGCGGCGCCATCTGAAGGAGCTGGAAAGCTCGCTCACCGGCGGGCGTGCGGCACCCAGGCCTTTGCGCGACGTCTTCGCCGGCTACCGGGACGCTCCGTAGAATCAGGGCTCATGCCTGCCATCGGCCAGCCGCTCTCGCAAATGTCGCTGTTCGACCGCGACGACGCGCCCCCGACGCCCGCGGCGCCGCCCGTGGTGCTGCCCCCGGCCATGCCGAGCTCGCCGCGCGCGCGCCACGAACTTCACCTGGGCGAACACCGCGTGGCCTACGAGCTCAAGCGCGGCCGCCGCCGCAGCATCGGCTTCATGGTCGGGCCCGAAGGCCTGGCTGTCAGCGCACCGCGCTGGGTGGGCCTGGCCGAGATCGAGTCGGTGCTGCGCGCCAAGTCGGCCTGGATCCTGCGCAAGTTGCACGAGCAACAGGAGCGCCAGCGCCGCCAGGTGGCCGCGCGGGTCGACTGGCGCGACGGCAGCGTGATTCCCTTCCTCGGCGAGAGCGTGATCCTGGTGCTGGACGACCGCTGCACCGGCGCCGTTCTGCACACCGCCGACGGCACGCTGCCCGGCGTACCCGGCCTCACGCTGCACCTGGGCCTGCCCGAACACGCCAGCGCCGAGCAGGTGCGCGACGCCGTGCAGAGCTGGCTGCAGCGCCAGGCGCGCCGCGTCTTCGAGGAACGGTGCGCCGCGTACGCGCAGCGCCTGGGCGTGCGCGTGAAGCGCCTGTCGCTCAGTTCGGCCGCCACCCGCTGGGGCAGCGCCAGCGCCGACGGCGCCATTCGCCTGAACTGGCGCCTGGTGCACTTCGGCCTGCCCGTCATCGACTACGTGGTCGCCCACGAACTCGCCCACCTGCGCGAGATGAACCACAGCGCCGCCTTCTGGGAGGTCGTGCGCTCCGTGATCCCGGGCTACGAGCAGGCGCGGGCCGCGCTGCGCGAGGGCGTGCTGCCGGCCTTCGACTGACCCCGTCCGGAGTGCGGCCACATACCCCCACTCATGCTTTCAGGGGATATTGCAGCGTTGTGCGATGTCGGAAACTGAGGCCCTGAGCTGTCGTCAGGCAAGCACAGGGAAGGCAGGCCCCGCTCGAGTGCCTGGTTGAAAAAGTCAGGAAGGGCCGGTCGAAGGACCGGCCCTTTTCTGCTTGTGGGTCCGCGCCATCAGATTCTTGCGCCCGGCGCGTTGGCACCGCCCGCTGCCCGCGGGCGTCGTGTCAGGCGGCCGAAAAGCGCAGCACGCCGTCTGCGCCCGGCCGGGGCTGCAGCAAACCCTGGCCGGCCAGCGCATGCAGGTGAGCGATCGCTTCGCCCATCGCGAACGTGGTCTGGTGCAGGTCCAGCGTGCGCTTGAAGAGCACCGGCAGCGCGTCGGCGGCGCTCAGCGGGGACACCCCGCAGGCCGCCAGCAACTCGCGCAGGCGCTCGGCGTGGTGGTCGTGCAGTTGCCGGATGCGCGTGTGCAGGCCGTTGAAGGGCTTGCCGTGCGAAGGCAGCACGAGCGTCGACTCCGGCAGCGAACGCAGGGCATCCAGCGAGCGCAGGTACAGCGGCAGCGGGTCCGCCTCGGGCTCGATGTCGATCACGCTGACGTTGGTGCTGATGCGCGGCAGCACCATGTCGCCCGAGATCAGCACGCCGAGCTCGGCGCAGTGCAGAGCCATGTGTTCCGGCGCGTGGCCGTAGCCGGCGATGCAGCGCCAGTCGCGGCCGCCGATGCGCACGATCATGCCGTCCATCAGGCGCCGGAACCGCGGCGGCACGCCCGGCACCATGCTCGCGTAGTAGTTCGACCGCGCCCGCACCTTGGCCAGCGCCTCGGGGTCGACCAGGCCGTGGCCGGCGAAGAAGCGCGCCGCCCCCTCGCCGCCGAAGCCCGTGGTGGCCTGGCTGGACATGCGCGCCGCGTTCCAGTCGGTCGCGCTGATCCACAGCCGGCAGTCCCAGCGCGCGCACAGCCAGTCGGCCAGGCCGATGTGGTCGGGGTGCATGTGCGTCACCAGCACGCGCTTCACCGGAAGGCCGCGCAGCCCGGTCTCGAAGACCCGCATCCAGGCCTCGCGCGTGGCCTCGTTGGCGACGCCGCAATCGACGATCGTCCAGCCCTTGCTGTCGCCGTCCCCGTCCCCGCCACCATCGGCCAGCAGCCAGAGGTTGATGTGGTCCAGCGCGAAGGGCAGGGGCATGCGCAGCCACATCACGCCGGGCGCCACCTCCAGGACCCGGCCGATGTCCGGCAGGGTGTCGCCGAAGGGGTAGTGGAGTTCTGCTTCAAGTGGGTTGGCCATGATGCTAGATTAACGTTTACGTCAACGTCAGTCCAACCGGCCCGCCTGATGTCCTCCCCACCGCGAGCGGATGCCCGCCTGTACACGATCACCGAGCTCGCGCAGGAGTTCGACGTGACGCCGCGCGCCATCCGCTTCTACGAGGACATGGGCCTCATCTCGCCGGCCCGCTCGGGCCGAAACCGCGTCTATGCGCAGCGCGACCGCACGCGGCTGAAGCTCACGTTGCGCGGCAAGCGCCTGGGCCTGAGCCTGCAGGAGATCAAGCAGCTCGTCGACATGTACGACTCGCCCTCGGACACCGCGCCTCAGCTGCAGGCCTTCCTGGGTGTCCTGGCCGAACACCGGCGCCTGCTGGAGCGCCAGCGCGAGGATCTGGAAGTCACGCTCGACGAGATCGCGCAACACGAGGCCCGCTGCCGCACCCTGCTGGCGCGGGTCAAGCCGCCGACCGCTCCGGTCACGCCCCGCACCCGCCGCAAGGCCGCCGCCTGAATCCGCTCACGATGCCACCCCCGATGCCGCCCGTCGCCACCCCTGATTTCGAGGCCCGCACCCGGGCCTCCTTCGCCCGCCAGGCCGCGATGGCCACGCTCGGCATCACGCTCGAGCGCGCCGAGCCCGGCCTCGTCGAGCTGGCGCTGATGCACCGGCCCGACCTGACCCAGCAGCACGGCTTCCTGCACGCGGGCATCGTGTCCACCGCGCTCGATTCCGCCTGCGGCTACGCCGCGTTCACGCTGATGCCGCCCGAAGCAGCCGTGCTGACCATCGAGTTCAAGGTCAACCTGCTGGCCCCCGCGCGCGGCCCGCGGCTGCGCATCGAAGGCCAGGTCGTGAAGGCCGGGCGCACCATCAGCGTGGTCGACGCGCGCGCCTGGCAGCGCGGCCCCGACGACGCCGCCGACACCCTGGTCGCCACCATGACCGCCACCGTGATGACCGTGCTCGGGCGCGGCATCGCGGGCTGAACACCGACAGGAGAACACCATGAGCCAGCTTCCAGGCCTGAACTTCATGCTGGGCGAGGACATCGACGCCCTGCGCGACGCCGTCCGCGATTTCGCCCAGGCCGAGATCGCCCCGCGCGCCGCCGAGATCGACCGCTCCGACCAGTTCCCCATGGACCTGTGGCGCAAGATGGGCGAGATCGGCTTGCTCGGCATCACCGTGCCCGAGGAGTACGGCGGCGCCAACATGGGCTACCTGGCGCACATGATCGCGATGGAGGAAATCTCCCGCGCCAGCGCGTCGGTCGGCCTGAGCTACGGCGCGCACAGCAACCTGTGCGTGAACCAGATCAAGCGCAACGGCACCGAGGAGCAACGCCGCAGGTACCTGCCCCGGCTGATCAGCGGCGAGCACGTGGGCGCGCTCGCGATGAGCGAGCCCGGCGCCGGCAGCGACGTCATCAGCATGAAGCTTCGCGCCGAGGAGAAGGGCGGCTACTACGTGCTCAACGGCAGCAAGATGTGGATCACCAACGGCCCCGACGCCGACACCCTGGTGGTCTACGCCAAGACCGAGCCGGAACTGGGCGCGCGCGGCGTCACGGCCTTCCTGGTCGAGAAGGGCATGAAGGGCTTCTCGGTGGCGCAGAAGCTCGACAAGCTGGGCATGCGCGGCAGCCACACCGGCGAGCTCGTGTTCCAGAACGTCGAGGTGCCGGCGGAGAACGTGCTCGGCTCCGTGGGCGGCGGCGCGAAGGTGCTGATGAGCGGCCTCGACTACGAGCGCGCCGTGCTGGCCGCCGGCCCCATCGGCATCATGCAGTCGGTGATGGACAACGTGGTGCCCTACATCCACGACCGCAAGCAGTTCGGCCAGAGCATCGGCGAGTTCCAGCTCATCCAGGGCAAGGTGGCCGACATGTACACCGTGCTGCAGGCGGCGCGTGCCTTCTGCTACACCGTCGGCAAGAACCTCGACCATCTGGGCACGGGGCATGTTCGCCAGGTGCGCAAGGACTGCGCGAGCGTCATCCTCTGGTGCGCCGAGAAGGCCACCTGGATGGCGGGCGAGGGCATCCAGATCTTCGGCGGCAACGGCTACATCAACGACTACCCGCTGGGCCGCCTGTGGCGCGACGCCAAGCTGTACGAGATCGGCGCTGGCACGTCCGAGATCCGTCGCATGCTGATCGGCCGGGAGCTCTTCGCCGAGACCCTGTGATGGATGGATTGACGGACCTGTTCGAGAAGAACCGGGACTGGGCCGCGGCCACCGAGTCGCGCGAGCCCGGCTTCTTCACCAAGCTTCTGAGCCAGCAGGCGCCGCAGTACCTGTGGGTGGGTTGCGCCGACAGCCGCGTGCCCGCCAACGAGCTCGTCGGCCTGCTGCCGGGCGAACTCTTCGTGCACCGCAACGTGGCCAACCTGATGGTGCACAGTGACCTGAACGCGCTGTCCGTGCTGCAGTACGCCGTGGAGGTGCTGAAGGTGCGTCACGTCATCGTCGTCGGCCACAGCAACTGCGGCGGCGTGCGCGCGGCGATGAACAACGTGCGCGCCGGCCTGGTGGACAACTGGCTGCGCCACGTGCAGGACGTGCGCGACACGCACGAGGGCTTCCTGGCCAGCCTGCACGAGAGCCTGCAGGTGGACGCGCTGGTGGAGCTGAACGTGCTGGAGCAGGCGCGCAGCGTGTGCCGCACCACCGTCGCGCAGGACGCCTGGCAGCGCGGGCAGCCGGTGGCGGTTCACGGCTGGGTCTACGGCCTGCACAACGGCCTGCTGCAGGACCTGAGCTTCTCGGTGGGCTCGCTCGAGAGCGTGACCGCCACCTACGACAGCGCGCTCGTGCAGGTCAAGCGCCGCTGGTGGCAGCGCCAGGCCGGGCGCACCGAAGACCGGATCGCCTGATGTTCCCGAACCAGCTCACCGACCGCCGCGCCTTCGACATCGCCACCGCGATGCTGGAGGGTTTCGACAAGCACTACCGGCTCTTCCGCGCCACCAGCGGGCAGGCCAAGCGCCGGTTCGAGCAGTGCGACTGGCACGGCCAGCAGCGCGCCCAGCGCGAGCGCATCGAGTTCTACGACCAGCGCGTGCGCGAGGCCGTGGAACTCCTTCGCACCGGGTTCAGCGTCGACGAACTGTCCATGGACACGTGGCAGCAGGCCAAGCTGCACTACATCGGCCTGCTGACCGACCACCACCAGCCGGAACTGGCCGAGACCTTCTTCAATTCCGTCACCGCCAAGCTGCTGCACCGCAGCTACTTCCGCAACGACTTCATCTTCGTCCGCCCGGCCGTCAGCACCGAGTACATCGAGAACGAGGAACCCGCCGCGCTGCCCACCTACCGCGCCTACTACCCGAGCAAGGACACGCTGCGCGAGACCTGGCTGCGCATCGTGCACAACTTCCAGCTCGAGCCCACCTTCGAGGACCTGGAGCGCGACATCGAGCGCGTGCTGCAGTCGATGATGTCGGAGCTGGGCGGATTCCGGCCGCGCGCCAACTTCCAGCTCCAGGTGCTGTCGAGTCTGTTCTATCGCAACAAGGGCGCGTACCTGGTCGGCAAGATCATCAACGGCTTCAACGAGACGCCTTTCGCGCTGCCCATCCTGCACGGCGAGCACGGCCTCGTGATCGACGCAGCGCTGTTCGGCGAGGACGACCTGCTGATGCTGTTCAGCTTCGCGCGGGCCTACTTCATGGTCGACATGGAGATCCCGAGCGCCTACGTGCAGTTCCTGCGCAGCCTGATGCCGCGCAAGCCGCGCGCCGAGATCTACAACGCGCTCGGCCTGCAGAAGCACGGCAAGAACCTCTTCTACCGCGACCTGCTGCAGCACCTGCGCCACAGCAGCGACCGCTTCCGCATCGCGCCCGGCATCAAGGGCATGGTGATGCTGGTGTTCGACCTGCCGTCCTTCCCCTACGTCTTCAAGCTCATCAAGGATTTCTACCCCCCGCAGAAGGAAACCACGCGCGAGCAGATCCAGGGCAAGTACCTGCTCGTGAAGCAGCACGACCGCGTGGGCCGCATGGCCGACACGCTGGAGTACAGCAACGTCGCCTTCCCGCGCCACCGGTTCGAGGACGAGCTCATCGCCGAACTCAAGCACTTCTGCGGCAGCCTGATCGAGGAGGACGGCGACATGCTCGTCATCCGCCACTGCTACATCGAGCGGCGCATGATCCCGCTGAACATCTACCTGCAGGAGGCCAGCCCCGAGCAGCTCGCGCATGCGGTGGTGGAGTACGGCAACGCCATCAAGGACCTGGTGGCCGCGAACATCTTCCCCGGCGACATGCTCTGGAAAAACTTCGGCGTCACGCGGCACGGCAAGGTCGTGTTCTACGACTACGACGAGATCGAGTACATCACCGACTGCAACTTCCGCCGCGTGCCCGTGCCGCGCAACGAGGAAGACGAGATGTCCGGCGAGGTCTGGTACTCAGTCGGCCCGAAGGACGTCTTCCCCGAGACCTTCGCGCCCTTCCTGCTGGGCAACACGGCGGTGCGCGAGGTCTTCATGGCCCACCACGCCGACCTTCTGGACGCGGCTTTCTGGCAGCGCCACAAGGACCAGATCGCCGCCGGCGCCGTGCAGGACGTCTTCCCCTACGACCCGCACAAGCGCTTCACGCTGCAGTTGCCCGCCAATTTCGCATCGACCGCCTCGCCAGGAGCCTTCCATGTCTGATCCCGTCGTCATCGTCTCCGCTGCCCGCACGCCCATCGGTGGCCTGCTGGGCGATTTCTCTTCGCTCGCCGCCTGGGAACTGGGCGCGGTGGCCATCCGCGCCGCCGTCGAACGCGCCGGCGTGCCCGGCGACGCCATTGACGAGGTGCTGATGGGCAACTGCCTGATGGCCGGCCAGGGCCAGGCCCCCGCGCGCCAGGCCATGCGCCGTGCCGGCCTGCCCGACAGCGCCGGCGCCGTGACGCTCAGCAAGATGTGCGGCTCGGGCATGCGCGCGATGATGTTCGCGCACGACATGCTGGCGGCCGGCAGCGCGCAGGCCGTGGTGGCCGGCGGCATGGAGAGCATGACCAACGCGCCGCACCTGATGTTCGCGCGCAAGGGCGTGAAGTACGGCGCCGCGCAGATGTTCGACCACATGGCCATGGACGGCCTGGAGGATGCCTACGAGCGCGGCAAGGCCATGGGCGTCTTTGCCGAGCAATGCGTCGACAAGTACGCCTTCACGCGCGAGGCGCAGGACCGCTACGCCATCGCGTCGACCACCCGCGCGAAGCAGGCCAACGAGGACGGCAGCTTCGACTGGGAGATGGCGCCCGTGACGCTTCCGGGGCGCGCCGGCGACACCGTCGTGAAGTTCGACGAGCAGCCCTTCAAGGCCAAGCTCGACAAGATCCCGACGCTCAAGCCGGCGTTCAGGAAGGACGGCACCATCACGGCGGCCAACGCGTCGAGCATCTCCGACGGCGCCGCCGCGCTGGTGCTGATGCGCGAGAGCACGGCGCGTGCGCGCGGCCTGGCGCCCATTGCGCGCATCGCCAGCCACGCGGTGTTCGCGCAGGAGCCGCAGTGGTTCGCCACCGCGCCTGCCGGCGCCATCGCCAAGGCCTTGAAGGGCGCCGGCTGGGACGCCAAGAGCGTGAACCTCTGGGAGGTCAACGAAGCCTTCGCCGCCGTGACCATGGCCGCCATGGCCGACTTCCAGCTGCCGCACGAGATCGTCAACGTGCACGGCGGCGCCTGCGCGCTCGGCCACCCCATCGGCGCCAGCGGCGCGCGCATCGTCGTCACGCTGCTGGGCGCGCTGAAGAAGCGCGGCCTGCGGCGCGGCGTGGCTGCGCTGTGCATCGGCGGCGGGGAAGCCACGGCGCTGGCCGTGGAGATGTTCTGATGGCGTTGTCGGGCCTGTTCCCCGGCCCAGCCGAGGCGGCGGTGTTCGCCGCCGCCATCCTCGTGCTCAACGCGACGCCCGGCGTCGACTTCCTGCTGACCCTCAGCCGCACGCTGCAGGGCGGGGCGCGCGCCGGCATCGCGGCGGCAGCGGGCATCAATGCCGGCTGCGTGGTGCACGCGCTGGCCGCGGCCTCCGGCCTGGCTGCATTGCTGGCCCTGAACCCGGGCGCCTTCCGGCTCATCCAGTGGGCGGGCGCGGCCTATCTGGCCTGGCTGGGCATCGGCATGCTGCTGCAGGCCTGGCGCGCGGGCTCCGTGGCGGCCGCGCAGCCCGCTTCAGCGGTGGTCAGGCCCTGGCAGGCCGACTTCCGCACCGGCCTGCTCACCAACGTGCTCAATCCCAAGGTGGCCTTCTTCTTCCTGGCCTTCCTGCCGCAGTTCGTTCCGGTGGGGACGCCCAGCCAGACCGGGTCCTTCCTGCTGCTGGGCGCGTGGTTCGTGCTGCAGAGCCTGCTGTTCTCGCTGGCTCTCGTGGCGCTGGCGGCGCGGTTGGCGCGCGTCGGCGCCGGGGGGAGCCTCAGGCGGGCCCTGGGTGCCGTCGGCGGCATCCTCTTCGTCGCGCTGGCCCTGCGCCTCCTGCGTGAAAGGCCTTCGGCCGCATGAATCAAGTCCTCATCGTCGGTGCCTCGCGCGGCATCGGTCTCGAATTCGTGCGCCAGTACCGGGCCGACGCTTGTGCCGTCACGGCGACCGCGCGCGCCGCCGCCGGCCTCGAGCGCCTGCAGGCCCTGGGCGCCACCGCGCTGCGGCTGGATGTCGCGGATGCCGCCAGTGCCGCAGGGCTGGCGGCCGCCCTGGCCGGCGCGCGCTTCGACACGGTCGTCGTCAACGCGGGCGTCTACGGGCCGCGCAGCAAGGGCCTGGAGCCGCCGGCCGAACCCGACTTCGACCAGGTCATGCACACCAACGTGCTGGGGGCCATGCGCGTTCTGCCGCAGGTGGCCGGCGCGCTGGCGCCCGGTGCACGGCTGGCCGTGATCTCCTCCCGCATGGGCTCGATGGGCCTGCGCACCTCGCCCTCGGGCTGGCTGTACCGTGCCAGCAAGGCGGCGCTGAACTCGGTCCTGAAGGACACATCGCTGGTGCTGTCGGGCCGGGCGGTCTGCGTCGCCTTCCATCCGGGCTGGGTTCGCACCGACATGGGCGGAACCGGAGCCGACATCGACGTGTCTACCAGCGTGGGCGACATGCGCCGCACGCTGGCCGGGCTGGCCCCCGCCGACAACGGCGCCTACCTCAACCACGACGGGCAGCCGCTGGCCTGGTGACCGCGCGCCGACACATCTGATCCCTGGAGACACCCCACATGCTGCTGAGTGAAGACCACATTGCCGTCCAGGACGCCGTGCGCAGCTATGTTCAGGCCGAGATCGCGCCGCATGCCGCCGAGTGGGACAAGGCCCACCGCTTCCCCGCCGCCGCGCTGAAGGGTCTGGCGTCCCTGGGCTGCTACGGCGTCGCCGTGCCGGCCGAATGGGACGGCGCCGGCCTCGACTACCTGGCCCTGGCCCTGATCCTGGAAGAGGTGGCGGCCGGCGACGGCGCCACCAGCACCATCGTCAGTGTCAACAACTGCCCGGTCTGCAGCATCCTGATGGCCTTCGGCAATGCCGACCAGAAGGAGCGCTTCCTGAAGCCGCTGGCGCGCGGCGACATGCTCGGCGCGTTCTGCCTGACCGAACCCCACGTGGGGTCCGAGGCCGGCGGCCTGAAGACGACCGCCTTGCGCGACGGCGACGCCTACGTGCTCGACGGCGTCAAGCAGTTCATCACCAGCGGCAAGAACGGCGATGTCGCCATCGTCATGGCCGTCACCGACAAGGCCGCCGGCAAGAAGGGCATCAGCGCCTTCATCGTGCCGACCGACACGCCGGGCTACATCGTGGCCCGCGTCGAGGACAAGCTCGGCCAGCACGCGAGCGACACCGCGCAGATCCGTTTCGAGAACTGCCGCGTGCCCGCCGCCAACCTGCTGATGGACGAGGGCATGGGCCTGAAGATCGCGCTCAGCGGCCTGGAGGGCGGGCGCATCGGCATCGCCAGCCAGGCCGTCGGCATGGCGCGCGCCGCGTTCGAGGCCGCGCTGCGCTACAGCAAGGACCGCACGAGCTTCGGCCAGCCGATCTTCCAGCACCAGGCCGTGCAGTTCAAGCTCGCGGACATGGCGACGCAGATCGAGGCGGCGCGGCAGCTGATCTGGCACGCGGCCTCGCTCAAGGACGCCGGCCGCCCCTGCCTGAAGGAGGCGGCCATGGCCAAGCTCTTCGCCAGCGAAATGGCCGAACGCGTGTGCTCGGACGCCATCCAGGTGCACGGCGGCTACGGCTATGTCAGCGACTTCCCGGTCGAGCGCATCTACCGCGATGTGCGCGTCTGCCAGATCTACGAAGGCACCTCGGAAGTGCAGAAGATCCTGATCGGGCGCGCGCTCGCCTGATGGACGCCAACCGGGTCGATGCGCCTGCGGCTGGCGGGCCCCTGGCCGAAGCGCCACGGGCCGATGTGTCCGTGGGCGGTTCGTCCGTGGGCGATGTGTCCGTGTGCGATGCACCCCGGGCCGAGGCGCCCCTGGTGGATGTGCGCGACCTGCGCTACCGCTGGCCCGGCGCGGCGGCCGACACGCTGGACATTCCCGCGCTGCAGCTGCAGGCCGGGGAGCAGCTCTTCCTGCGCGGCGCCAGCGGCAGCGGCAAGAGCACGCTGCTGGCCCTGCTGGCGGGCGTGCTGGCGCCCACGGCTGGCAGCCTGCGGGTGCTGGGGCAGGATCTGGGCCGCCTGAGCGGCGCCGCGCGCGACCGTCTGCGCGCCGACCAGATCGGCGTGGTTTTCCAGCAGTTCAACCTGCTGCCTTACCTGTCGGTGCGCGACAACGTGACGCTCGCGCTGCGCTTTTCGGCGCGCCGGCGCGCGCAGGCGGCCACCGGCGAGGCGGAGCGCCTGCTCGGCGCGATGGGCCTGCCGGCAGCCCTGTGGTCTCGCACGGCCGCGCAGCTCTCGGTGGGGCAGCAGCAGCGCGTGGCGGCTGCGCGGGCCCTCATCGGGCGCCCCGCGCTGCTGCTGGCCGACGAGCCCACGTCGGCGCTCGACGAGGATTCCCGTGATGCCTTCATGGCCCTGCTGCAGCAGTGCTGCGCCGAGGCCGGCAGCGCGCTGGTCTTCGTGAGCCACGACGCGCGGCTGGCGGCGCGGTTCGCCCGCGTGGCCGACCTCTCCCGCCTGAACCGGAGCGCCGCTTGAGCGCGCTGCTGGGCCTCGCCGCACGCAGCGCCTGGAACCGGCGCTTCGTGCTGGCGCTGGTGGTCGCGTCGATCGCGCTGTCCACCTTCCTGCTGCTGGCAGTGGAGCGCATCCGCCACGACGTGCGGCAGAACTTCGCGCAGGCGGTGTCGGGCACCGACCTCATCGTCGGCGCGCGCACGGGCTCGGTGCAGCTGCTGCTGTACTCGGTGTTCCGCATCGGCAGCGCCACCAACAACATCTCCTGGCGCAGCGCGCAGGCCGTGGCGGCGATGCCGGGTGTGGCCTGGACGGTGCCGATCTCGCTGGGCGACTCGCACCGCGGCAGCGCCGTGGTGGGCACCACCGGCGACTATTTCCGGCACTTCATGCACGGCGACCGGCAGGTGCTGTCGTTCGCTCAGGGCCGGGCCTTCGGGGACAGGCCCGAGGGCGCCTTCGAGGCCGTGCTCGGCGCCGAGGTCGCGCGGCGGCAGGGCTACGCGCTCGGCCAGCGCATCGTGCTCAGCCACGGCGACGGCACCTTCGCCGCCAACGACCATGCCGACAAGCCCTTCGTGGTGGTGGGCGTGCTGGCACCCACCGGCACGCCGGTGGACCGCTCGGTGCACATCTCGCTGGCCGGCATGCAGGCCCTGCACATCGACTGGCTGGCCGGCGTGCCGCTGCCCGGCATGAAACTCACGCCAGAGCAGGCGCTGCAGCGCGACCTGACCCCGCGCGCCGTGACGGCGCTGCTGGTGGGCCTGCAACAGCGCACCGCGGTGTTCTCGGTGCAGCGCCGCATCGCCGACGTGCGCGACGAGCCGCTGATGGCCGTGCTGCCCGGCGTGGCGCTGGATGAGTTGTGGGACCTGATCGGCGCCGGCGAGCGCGCGCTGCTGCTCATGAGCGCCCTGGTGGCGGTGGTCAGCGTCGCGGGCCTGGTGGCCGTGATCCTGGCGGGCCTGGACCAGCGCCGGCGCGAGCTGGCCATCCTGCGGGCCGTCGGGGCCGGGCCGCGCACCGTGGCCGCCCTGCTCGCCATCGAGGGCGGGCTCGTCACGCTGGCCGGCATCCTGCTGGGCGTGGTGTTCACGGCGATCGCGCTGGCGCTGGCCGGCCCCGCCGTGCTCACCCACTACGGCATCGTGCTGCGCCCCCTGAGCCTGGGCGCTGCCGAGGCGCAGTGGCTGGCGCTGCTGGCTGCGGGCGGCCTGCTGGCCAGCGCCGTGCCGGGCTGGCGCGCCTACCGCATCGCCCTGGCCGACGGCCTGCAGGCCCGCACATGAGACCCCGGGCCGCCCCAAGGGCGAATACCGGAGTGCGCAGCACGAAGGTACACCAGTGAGCCCCGGTGCGGCCCAGAGCCTGGACCGGGCGTTGACCGAAGACCAGGCCCGGCAGGTGCTGTTGCTGCTGGCCGTGGAGGCCGGCCCGCCGACCGCGCTGTGGACGGCCGAGGACCGGACCTGGGCCACCCGCGCCGCGCCGCAGGGCCTGCCGGCGGATGCGCCCCGCGCAGCGCTGTGATCATGAAAGTCAACGTGAGCCAGGCATCGTCGTTCTCCTTGCTTGTCGTTGGGAGGCCTTGGCTGTCTCGCGCCGAGCGCGCGAGGAGCAGCGAGCG
>CAJAES010000065.1 GCA_903938815.1 uncultured beta proteobacterium | reverse complement strand
GCTGCCGACCCAACCGGCCAGCAAGGTCGAAGAACTCCTGCCGCACCGCTGGATGCCGCTGGCGACCGCTCACTGAGCATCTACGGCGAAGTCAAGATGACTTCGCCGGACGCTTACGCCGCGCTGGATATTCCGCGGCGAACTTGGGAGGCCAACATTGGTCCCATCCGTGTGGAGGAAATCAGGCTGCAAGAGCCACTTCGTATTGCGCGAGGGCAAGGTGATTTGGTGCAAATGACCAAGCTTGGCGGCTGTGGCCGCGTCAGATCGCCGCTTCGTTCTGGGGGGCACGTCCATGAGCCGCACTCGAGATGAAGGCAAAGGAACAGGCTTGAGCTGGATCGAAACGTGATCGGCTCCCGCCCGTGTCCTGAGAAGTGTTCTTATCAGGACGTCATTTCGCGCCCCTGGTCGTCGGCCCGATCGCGAGACCAACAGAAACGCGTTGCCCGACAAGCGCTTGGCAGTGGCCTGCAAACGAACCCCGCGCCAATCCTCGCGATCCGGGCAGGCTTGAACCGTCACTTTTTACACCGAAATCAAGCGGATCGCAGTACCAACGCCGTCGGCCAGCCGCGGTACCGGCAGGCGCTGCGCGAACTGTTCGGACTGCGCGCGGACGCGCCATCGGGCGGCAGCGACTGCACCGCGGGCGCTCATAGCGCATGGCGCATGGTGGAGGCCGATGATGCCTGCGCCACCGCCCCCTGCGGCGGACCCCGGGCGGCGCCGGGCGGGTATGGCAGCCGGAACTGATGGCCGCGACGCGGCGCCACGCGTGGCGAACCGGCGATCGTGGCCCGGGATCAAATCCGCAGGGCTGCCTACGACAGCTTCATCGCGTGAGCAAAGGCACTCGCCACGAAATCCGCGTCCCTGTACAGAAGCGTTTCATTGACGGTCAGCAAGGTCCTGTTCGCCGCGTCCAGGGCGTCGATCTTGATGCCATGGACGTCCTTGAGCACCTGCTGCATCTTCTTGCCATCTATCGGATTCGTCACCTCCATCGAATACATGTTGGTCCCCCCCTCCAGAGGCGTGACTCTCAATCCAGGTATGCGATTGAGCAGCGGAAATATCTCGTTTGCCCTTGCAATCGAATCACGCAGCCTGGCCTCCAGGCCATCCAGACGGTGCAGTGCGATGGCAGTGTTCGTCCAATTGCTCTGCAATCCTCCGCCATGCATCTTGACCAGATGAGGCATTGCCGAGATCACCTCTTCATCACCGCAGAGAACGGCGCCCGCATAGGCTCCAAGATACTTGTACAAGGACACGTAGGCGGTGTCGAAGTAGGAGCAGTATTCCAGCACGGGCACGCCGCGCCAGGCGGATGCAATGTGCAGGCGCGCGCCATCCAGATGGAGCTTGATGCCGTTCCGCCTGCAAAAGGCGCTGATCCTCCTGATCTCCTCAATGGGGACCACCCGGCCGTCGGCCCTGCGGACTGGATTTTCGATCGAGACGACGCCAATGTTGCCAGGAAACAGCTCGCGGCCCTTGACGTCGTCGATGGCCTGCCGCAGCTCGTCCACCGTGAAATACGGCCTGTCCTTCGCCAACGGGATCAATCTCTTTCGAAACACCGCCTGGGCGGCATCGGCTTCGTCGCGATAGACATGACTAGTCTCCTGCACGAACACCTTGGACTTCTGGCTGCTGAGCACCGAGATGGCGAGCTGGTTGGCAAGCGTGCCGGTAGGTATCAGCGCGGCCTTCTTCTTCCCGGTGATCTCCGCGAACCGGCTTTCCAGCGCCTGGGCCACGCCTCCTTCACCATAGAAGTCCACCTCGATGGGCTTCGCCTCATGAATCCGCTGCAATTCACCGATGTAATCCCCCACGTCGAATGTCTCTCCGTCGTCGTAGAACTTGATGACCGGGCGGGCAGGAACAGCGGGGCGCCCTTGCACGGGCATGGCCTGCGCAACCGAAGCAGTCCAGATTGCCGGAACAGCGGTCACTCCGGACGACTTCAGGAAGCTTCTTCTGTTCTGATGCGGCATACCAACTTCTCCTGAACACCAATTCGACAGCGGACCCTTCATGGCCGGGCCAGGAGGCCAGGCAGCCTGTCGGTGTCGAACTGCAGCTTGACGAAGACCTCGCGGGTCACCGGGCCGTCCCCGCTTCGGGCCTGGCCGCCGCCCACATACAGCATGGTTCCGGCCGAGTGCCGCCAGGTGTAGGTGAGCGATCCAGCCCGACTCCGGTCGTGCTGCGCGGCGATCGACCGACTGACCTCGGCGCGCCGGTCCAGCGAGCTGCTTTGCACGATGGCGCGGAGGTTTTGGCTGGCGTCGAAGTGCCACACGACCAGGGTCTGCACCGCCGTCTCGCGATAGACCTTCGCGCCGTCGTTCTTCAGCCTGGCCGTCGACAGCGTGGCCTCGGCTTCCAGGTGAGACATGGCGCGAAGCTTCGCGGTGAGATTCCAGCGCAGGCCCGGCCGCACTTCGCCGGCCACCGTGTCGGCGAGGCGCCCGATGTTGAAGTCGGTGTCGAGCAGGGGAAACCAGGGCGCAGGCGACACTGCCAGCCCACTCGCAAGGTACCGCTGATGCAGCAGCGGCGCGTCGGCCGTCAAGCGAACCATCGACAGTGGGTGAGCCTCCAGCCACCATTCCAGGTTGCGCGCAGCGCTCACGTAGATGCCGGGGCGGAAATCCTGCGACACCACCTGCCCGAGGGCGCGATCGCGCACCTGCTCGACCTGGGCGTTGATGGCAAACTCATTAAGCTGCCCCAGACCGTGCCACGTCCGGCTGGCAAAACCGGTGACACGGCGGACCCCGACCTGATTGACGAAGCCCATGTCCTGGCGAAAGCCGGCCCCACTGTCGTCGACAGCGATGTTCATTTCGCTCTCGTCGGTCAGCCTCCACAGCTTGGCATACACGCGGTCACCGTCGACGCGCCTGGTGTAGGCGTCGGTGCGCGAATGCAGCCACTGGGCGCGGGCGCGCCAGGCGCCGCCGCCGTGCCAACTGCCGTCCACGCCCACCACGTCGTTCTGACCTGCAGCATTGGCATAGCGACGGGAACTAACCAAGGCGCCGAGCTGCAATGAACCCTGGTCGCCGTGCACCCGGGCAGCCATGCTGCGCGATGCCGGTTGCACGATAGCGCCAGTGCCGTAGGGCCCGGGCAGCAGCACTACGCCGCCGCCTCGGTCGTCGACCAGGAAGCCGCTGCCAGCCCACTCCGGGCTGCGCCAGGTGGCGCGCACACCCCAACGCGGCTCCGTGAAGCTGCGGGTGTAGAAGGCATCGGTGGGTGTGCTCAGCAGATCGGCCGACTCGAAGAAGAATGCGCGCTTTTCCGGGAGAGACAAGGCAAAGCGTGTGTTCCCGGCGAGCTGCGGCACGTCGAGGGCCACCTGCGAGAAGTCGGGGTTCAGCGTCGCGTCGAACACGAGCTCGGCCCGCGGGCGCCACTTCACGTCGAGGCTGGCAGCGACGTCGTTGCGGACGCCTGCCTCGTCCCGCCTGGCGCGCAGCGACAGGCTGGGACGTACCGTCAGGAAGCTGTGTTCCTCGGGCAGCACCACGCCCTGCAGCGGCTGCATCGTGTGGATGAAACTCGGCGAGTCGCGCGGGATCGGCACCGACGCCATCAGGTGGAACTGCTCGCGGGGCAGCCGGCGCGCCACCATGATCTTCCAGTCGAGACGGCCTTCGGAAAAGCGCAGCGACGCGAAGGGCAGCCGGAACACCGCCGACCAGCCCTGCGCGTTTCGCGCGGTGGCGGCGTCCCAATCGAAGTCGGGCGCGAAATCCTCGCGATCGTCGGCCGCCGTGTGCATGCCGTCGGACGTGCTGCCGGCGGCGTTGACGCGGAAGAATTGCGCCGACTGCCGTTGCCCGATCGCGTCGATGTAGACAACGACGAAGTCCTGCGACCTGCTCACCTGGTCGGCACGCACCAGCACATCGCGAATCAGCGACGGCTGGGTGTCAAGTGCCGTGACGCCGACGTAGATCGCGTTGCTGTCGAACAGCACCTGCACCTGGGTGGCCTGTGGCGGTGCGGCGCCATTGACTGGATCCCTTTCAATGAAGCGCTCGAACATCGGCGCTCGACGCCACGCCGGGTGCGACAGCGTGCCATCCAGAGGCAAGACTTCGTTGGGCTGCAGCGCTACGGCCTGTATCGCATCGATGCTCTGCGCAAACAAGAGGCATGGTGTGACCAGGGTGACCACGGCCATCAGACAACGGTTCATGGCAAACGATTCTGCCGCATGCAAATGTGCGGGCACAACGCAAGCCTGGTCGACGAGGTACATGAGTGCCTATGCACTCGACATCCCTCCAGACAGTGAGCCCAAAGCCCAGCCTCGCGCGTCGGGGTGGCCACTTCGACAGTCGCAGGCCCGCGCCCTGCGGGCCTTGCTGCAGAGCCCACGGGCACGTCGACGCGCATATTGACACGCCTGGCCGGCCCAGCCAGTATGAGCAGGCCCAGCGAGCCACAGGCCCCGGGGACACGCGCGCCACATCGTCGGGTGAGACGGTGAAGACATGGCCTGGGGCCGACACATCGAGAAGGATGGACCTTGAAACCTTTCCGGGGAGTTCCCGTATGGAGCCTTGAAGACGCGGGCGACCGGCATCTGGAGGTGGTCCACCCCTCGGACCTGACCATCGCTCGAGCAAGGAACGTGATCGAACGCGACGGCCTGCTGCTGGTTCGGGGCACCCCGTTCAATGACGCAGCACGCACATTCTCTAGGCTGTCCGAGGAGTATGGAATCGCGGACTCCTACGCGCTGCAGATGCAATATGTCGCGTACTCGATGAAGGACAGAAGGGCGGTGGACGATGTCGCAGTCACCGTGAATGATCGAGGCCCGCTGCAGATCATCCAGCCGCACTCGGAGGGCGACAGCACCTCGCAACTGGATCTTTTCGGCTTGTATTGCGTCAACCCCGCCATGTCAGGCGGCGAGAACATTCTCAGTCTCATCGACCAACGGGCGGACCACTCCAATCTGAGGGCCAAGGAGAAGGCGATCCTAGGGGCTGAACTGTCTGCGGACGACGTCGCGCAGCTGCGTGAGGATCATCTGGACGCCAGGGTCGTGCTGGCGCACTGCCCGTCCATCTGTCGCATACTGAAGCAGACATCCGCAGGCCAGGTCGTCGTGCGCACTGTGCCGCTGGAGAAGGCGAGATCAGCACTGACGGGGGAACTGTATGCCACGTACTGGGACAACGTGACCGTGCATGATCACGCCTTCCATCGGCATCAATTCGAACTGCTCCGGCATCTCGCACTGCTGCACGGACCTGCGGCAACCGACTACAGGCCTTTCATGCATGTAGAAGACGATTCCCCCTGGGGCCCGGCGGATTCGGACAGCGGGAGCCTGGAGCAGACGTCGAGTCTGTTTCGTTGTCACGTGCTGCTCAAGCTTCAGGCCGGGGACCTGCTGGTGTTCCATAACCGAGCCTGGACGCATGCGGTGAACAACTGGCCGGTCCACGAGCAACGACAACTGCTGGCGATGTACGCGTAGCGCAGGCACGCACTCCACCAGCGGCCGAGGCAGCGGCGCCTGCCCCTGCGTGCGACTGCAGCGACTCGGCCGAATGCGCAGTACCGTGCATGCACGGGGCGCCTCGCGGCCACTGCGATGACTCTGGGGCTTCGACGCCGGGGCGTCCACGGTGACGGTCGTCTGCAGCATGTGTCCCCGCAGATGGAAAGCCCATCAGTCCCTATGTTATAAATCCGAATCCACGGTTACGAGAGACCCGCCAAGCCGCATAGGCGAAAGGGCACAAGGGAGTGAGCATCATGGACATGCCGCGCTGGGGCGATCCCGACCCCGCGTCCATAGCCGACCTGCACCTGCGGCACCAATTCCCACGGCACCCGGGCCCGCGGTGCCATGTGCCGCTGCGGCCGGCTCCGGTGGCTGACGGCATGGAAGCGCACGCCCGAACCTGGCTGCGGGGCTCTCGCTCCATCGCAGCAACCCGCAGATCGCCAGACCACGCACGCGACCGAGGCGTGTCGGTTGCGTCGACAGCTTTCATCGTTATCGCCTTGCCCTACAGGAGATCGTCTTGGAAGGACACGTTGACAGTGCCGGCCCCGAAGTCCAGCAGGATGAGAAGGACTGCCTTCTGATCGGATTCCATGACGGTGACTTCGACGAGCTGGTCTCGTTGATGCGCGACATGGGCGAGGATTCCGGGACCTTTCGCGACCTCAACCTGAGCTTCGCAGAGGTTGCAGGCCGGCCCATGCGGGCATTGGACGTGATCAATCACCTGCTGAAGCAGGAAGGCCTGGCGCGCGACCTGCCGTACGAGAACTGCGACTTCCTCTGGCCCGTCGTTCTCTATCTCGGGTCCCACCTCGCGCGCCGCGGCTTCACGTTCGACTACGTTCCGCTCTTCCACCGTGATCCTGCCCAGCTGAAGTCCCTGCTTGCAGGCAAGCGGTACCGATGCGTGGTCATCACCACGACGGTCTACGTGTCTCCACAGCCGATTGCGGACATCATCGGCTTCCTGCGTGATGCCGGCATCACGGCCCCGATGGTGGTGGGCGGCCCCTATGTCTCCACCCAGCACAGGGTGCTGGATCCAGAGTCCTTGAGTGCGTTGTTCAACAGCATCGGCGGAGACATCTACGTCATCAGCTCCGAGGGTGAACTGACACTCTCGCGGCTTGTCGACCGGCTGCGCAGCGGCGGCAGTCTCGAGCACATACCCAACCTGGCCTTGCGCGACGACAAGACCGGGGACTTCGTCATTCGCTCGCTCGAAACCGAGCGCAACGACCTGACCCAGGAGCCGGTCAACTACGCGCTCTTCGGCAAGGAAGCCGTGGGTGAGTTCGTTTCGCTGCGCACGGCCAAGTCCTGCCCGTTCTCGTGCAGCTTCTGCGGCTTTCCGGCGCGCGCCGGCAAGTACACGTACAGCCCCGTCGACCATGTCGCCGCCGAGCTCGACCGACTGGCCGAGCTCGGCGGCGTCACCACGCTGACTTTCCTGGACGACACCTTCAACGTCCCGAAGGAGCGGTTCCGATCGATCCTCAGGATGATGATCGAACGGAAGTACGGCTTCCGCTGGAACTCCTTCTATCGGTCCGACCACGGCGACGCACAGACCATCGAACTGATGGCCGCCTCCGGCTGCGAAGGGGTCTTCCTCGGCGTCGAGTCGGCCTGCGATCGCATGCTCAAGGCGATGAACAAGACCGCGCGCAAGCAGGACTACGCGACCGCGATCGCCAAGTTCAAGGAGGTGGGCATCGCCACCTACGCCTCGTTCATCGTCGGCTACCCCGGCGAGACGGTCGACTCCGTCATGGAGTCGATGGAGTTCCTCCAGAACGTTGCGCCGACCTTCTACCGCTCGCAGCTGTTCTATCTCGATCCGTCGACACCCGTGTGGCGCGAGCGTGAGGCCTTGGGAGTGACAGGCGCCGGATTCGAGTGGGCTCACCCCACGATGACCGCGGACCAGGCGAGCAGCCTCGTCGAGCAGATGTTCCTCCAGGTCACTGCCTCCACGTGGTGCCCCCAGTACGGCTTCGAGGATTGGGCCGTGTACTACCTGATGCGGCACGGCTACACGCTGGACGACGTCGTGGACTACCTGCGCCTGTTCAATCGCATGGTCGCCGCCAAGTTCTCCGGCAATGCCGGGGTGCAAGCCCCCGCGCTCGAGGCCATGCGCACCATCGCCATGAGGGCTCGGCAGCGCGACCTCCCCAACCGGGGCCATGGGCCCGTGGCGAAGGGACCCGTCCTGCGCAGTTGCCTGCCGGTCGGTGACGTCCTGCGGTGCCCCGAGGTCGACCAGCATCACGGCGACCACCACCATCACCACCACCACGCCGTCATTCGGACCGAGACGCTGCTGGCCCGCACGTGATCCCCAAGGGCGCGCGGACCGGGTCGATACAGGGAACTCCAATGGCTGGGAACAACACCTCCCCGACGGCACGGCACGATCACCTGACTCGAAGGCCTGCGAACTGGTTCGAGCGGGAGGTGGTGCTTCATGAACTGAAGCTCGGTGCCGGTGCCTACAACACCGCGGTCCTGCACAAGCTCGACGACACCGTCGACGCGACCCGCGTCCTGCAGGCCTTCAGCAAGGTGGCAAGCCGGCAGGAGTCCCTCGGAAACCGCGTTCAACTGTCCGACGGCAACGTCTGGATAGAGGCAGGGCACCCTCCCTCGGTCGACACGGGCATCCTGCAGCTCGGCCCCGAGTGCGACGTTGCGGCCGGCGAAGGTATCGCTGCCGTCGTTGTCGAGCCCTTCGACTGGTCCACCGGCCCGCTGTTGCGCGTTCGGGTCGTCATGCAGCCCGGGCAGTCCTGGCTCGTCATCGTGGGTACCCAACTCGTGCTCGACGGCACGGCGCTGGCGCTGGCGCGCAAGTCGATCGAGCTTGCCTATGTCGACGACCTCCAGGCGACCGGCCAGCCGATCCGACGCTACAAGGCGCGTGACGTGGCAGAGCACCGCCTGCAGGCGGCCAACCGCTACTGGAGCGACATGCTTTCCGGCACGGGTGGCATCTCGCGCCTGCCCCATGCGACGCCTTCACGCGGGCTCCACGATCATGGGCGCTGGGTTGTGCCGGTCGTCGCTGCCGTGCAGAGCGACGTGCGCACCGCACTGCGCACCACTGCAAGGCGCCTTGGCATACCAGGCTCGACCCCGTACCTGTTTGCCTTCGGTCGCGCGGTGGCCGCCTGGACATCACGACCAGAGGCGGTGATCGGCTACGCGGCCGACGCGCGCTCGAACTGCGACGAGGACGAGTGCTGGGGAAGTTTCGTCAATACCCTGTTGATCCACATCCGCACGGATCTCGAGACGGACGAGGCGCTGGCCACACTGGGGATGCACGTCCTCGATGCGCTGGAGTGGCGCGATCTGCCGGTGCAGCCCGCGGAAAGCGCCGGCAAGCACTCAGGCGGGGACGCCGCGCCTGACTTCTACCTGGTCTACAACGCAGGTCAGTTCGCGCCGCTGCAACTGGGACCGGCACGGTGCCCTCGCGAGCTCCTGCGCATCGCCCCTGCACTGCACCCGATCGCGGTCGACGTGTTCGACGACACCGAAGTCATGCAGGTGGTGTGCAGCTATTCGCCCACGGTCCTGACCCGCGAGCGCGCCGACGCGTTCCTCGCGCTGTTCGTCAGGGAGTTGGAATCGCTCGCTTCAGGCCTGCACGGCGGCGCTGCACGAGACTTGAATGGCGTGCCGATGGCCACGCCGGCCGGTCCCGGCACCGAGACCTACGTTTCCCTGTTCGACCGCCAGGTCGCGCTGCATCCCGATCGCACTGCGGTCATCGGTCCGTCGGTTCCACCGGGTACGTCGCACCCGCCCATGCCGGCGCAGTGGACGATGGCGCGCCTTGCACGGCAGTCGCATGCGGTGGCGGCACAACTGGCGGCCTTGAACCTGGCCCGCGGTGCGGTCGTCGGCCTGTGCATGGAGCGCTCCGGCCTGCTCATCGGATCGATGGTGGGCGTCAAGCGGGCGACCTGCGCGTTCGTTTCGATCGACCCGGCCCTCGCTGCCGCCGAACTCCGCGACCTGCAGGAGACCCTCGGCTTGCAGGCCGTGATCACCGACCTGCCTGGTCGGAGCGCCTGGAACGCGGCGACATGCCGGTACCCGTCCTTGGCGGCCGTCGAGGTGCTGGATGCCACCAAGGCCGCGCAGGCTGCGGCGCCTGCGCTGGAGAGACCCACCCCGGCGCTGTACCCGCAGGACCGCGCGTATGTCGTCCTGTCCTCCGGCACCACGGGGCGGCCCAAGGCATCGATCAACCACCACCGCGGGCTGGTGAACCACATACTCGGAGAGGAGCGCCTGCTGCGCGGATTTGGTCGTGGCTGCACCGTGCTGCAGTCTGCGGCCGTGACCTTCGACATCCATGTCTGGCAGTGCCTGGGCCCGCTGCTGGTGGGTGGACAGGTCGTCATCGCCCCGGACGCGGCCGACCTGGACGCCATCGCCCGGCAGATCCGCCACCACGGGGTCACGTTGGTCGAGGGAATTCCCACCCACCTCGAGGCGCTGGCCCGTGTCATGGGCGATTGCCGCGATCAGTCGGCGCGCATGAGCCTGATGCTCACCGGTGAGGCCGCGCACCGCGGCGTGCTTGCCTCCCTTGCCGCGGCCTTCCCCAACGCAGAGGTCGTCAACGCCTGGGGCCCGTCCGAAGCCGCCGACGATGTCCTGCAGTGGTCCTCGAGCCTGGCTGGCGATGCGCCCGCGTGCGCCTGGGCGTCTGACCAGGACATCCTCCCGCTGGGTTCGCCCTTGCCCGGGACCGCGGTCATCGTCGTGGACGAGCAGTTGCGGGAGCTGCCTCATGGCTGCGTGGGCGAACTGGCGGTGGTGGGCGTGGCCGTGGGCGACGGCTACCTCGGTCAACCGCGGCTCACTGCCAGGCGCTTCCGCCCGCAGCCGCGCCCTGGCCAGCCCGGTGCAAGGATGTATCTCACCGGTGACGCCGGATACCGCGACGCGCGCGGCACCTTCTACTTCGTCGGCCGCATGGACCACCGCATCAAGGTCAGCGGCGGCTGGGTGGACATCGAGCTGGTCGAGGCCGCCACGCTTGCCGTGCCGGGAGTTCAGGAAGCAGCCGTCGTCCCGATCGACACGCCGACGGGCACGCGCCTGGTCGGCTTTGCGGCGCTGGATGCCGACCATGCCAACGCCGCTGACGGCGCAACGCTCCGCAGACAACTCGCCTCGATCTTGCCTGCCCGCTCGGTGCCCGATCTGCTGTTGACCGTTCCGGCGATTCCACGCACCGCCAACGGCAAGACCGACAGAAAGGCGCTGCTGCCGCCGGCCACCCAGGCCCTGGATTCCGCGCAGTCCCGCAACCGGCTGCCTTTGAGCCATGCCTACGCCAACCCCGCCCTGCGGGTACTCACCGAGATCCTCGGGTACCAGCCAACTTCCTTGCACGTCAGCCTGTCCGACGCGGGTGCGCGGTCGATAGACGTGTTGAGGCTGTCTGCCGCCCTGAACAACGAACTGGGCATCTCGTGCTCGGTGGCAGAGCTGTACCGGTGCGGTACCTTGCAGGACGTCATCAACCTGGCGCATGCATCGTTGCAGGCCAGCGTGCCGCCCATCGCTGTCCGTGCGTTCCCGGTACCGGCGTCCCCGCTGCAGCGCGGCATGTGGGCCACCTGCCAATTGCTCGGCTCCGACGCTTTCCTGCTGCCGGTAGGCATTCGATTGTCGAACTGCCTGCGCCCGGACCGCATCGAGCATGCGGCGCGTCGTCTGCTCGAGCATTGCTGGGTGCTGCGGTCGCGCGTCTTCGAGACCGATGAAGGCGTGTGGCTCGAGCCGGTCGCCCCTGCCACGGACTGGCTGGAGCGCGTGTACTGGGACGGGCCGATGGACCCCGAGACCTTGAGTGCCTTGACGGCGCGGCCGCTGGATCTCAAGGGAGGCCGGTCGTCCAGGGCCGTGCTGGTCATCGCACTCGACCACCGAAGTGCCGTGCTGGTCATCAACGTGCACCACATCGTGTTCGACGGGAGGTCCTCGGACCTGCTGGTACGGGCCTTCGAGGATGCGTATGCGAGATTCGGCGGGGACGCTGGCCTGGACGTCGGTATCGACGCCGCGGCTTCGTTGAACGCATTCGACCAGTTTCTTCATGCGCATCAAGCGCCCGGGCCAACGCGCCAGGCGCGGTCCTACTGGGCGCAACGCCTGCTCGATGCCCCTCGCCTGAGCACGCTGCCTCCGCGTCGCCTCGGCAGCGGTGGCCGAAGCCATGAGGGCCGGCAATTCATGCTCGCGGTGGACGACGATGTCCGCTCGGCGTTCGATGCGTTGGCTTCCCGCCACTCCACCTCCGTGTTCGCGGTGGGCCTCGCGGTGCATGCCCTGTGCCTGGCGCGCACGGCAGCGCAGGACGACGTGTGCGTCGGTCTTTCGACCGACAACCGCCTACCGGCATACCGGGACGCCTTGGGGTACTTCTCCAACACGATTCCCTTCCGGGTCGTGTACGACCCGCTCGAGAGCTTCTCCAGGTACCTGGGCCGGGTGTCCGCGGCGCTGCAGCAGGATCTGGCACACAGCGATCTCGAGTTCGCAGACATCCTGGAAGCCGCCCGCATCCCGTACACGGAGAGCGATTTCCCCCTGGTGCAGACCGAGTTCAACTTCGTCACGCAACCAGCGCCGGTGCTGGTGGAAGAAGGTGCGCTGATCGAGTCGATCGCCATCCCGGGGCAGGGCGCCAAGCTCGACCTGACAATTTCGCTGCACGACGAGTCTTCCGGCTGCTGCATGCTGGTCGAGTACACCTCCCGCCGGCTGGATCGCTCGGACGCCCAGACCTATTGCGAGAGCCTGCTGGCGATCGTTGCGGCTGCAGCACGCGCGCCTGAAGTCCCGGTCGGCCTGCTGCCCATGTTGTCGCCCCGCAGGAAGGCCGAGGTCCTGGCCATGACTGCGCCGGCCAGCCACTTCAGCCTGCCCGACCAGCCGCTGCACGAGCTCGTCGCCAGGCAGATCCTTTCCACTCCCGACGCCGTCGCGCTGCGCTGTGGTGAAGAGCACTGGACTTACGAACGCCTGGGCATGGAAGCCGGGCGCATCCGCGATCGGCTGATGAGCAGCGGCGTGGGTCCGGGCATGCTCGTCGGCGTCTGCACGAAGCGTGGCCTCGGCTACGCAGCCTGCGCGCTGGGCGTGATGCAATCCGGCGCCGCGTTCTGCCCCTTGGAGCCGGAGTACGGACGGATCCAGATCGCCCGCATGTGCGCCGCGGTCGGCCTGCGCCACGTCCTCACCGATCCACCGTCCCGGGCACTGCTGGAAGGGGCGGTGCCTGCGGAGGGCGTGCTGACATGGAACGACGCGCCCATGCCGACTCGGCAGTCGCCCGGTGCACCACCGCCGGTCCGCGCCCAGGACCCGATCTACTGCATGTTCACCTCGGGCTCGACGGGCGTCCCCAAGGGGGCCATCGTTCATCACAACGGTGCGGTCAATCACATCTACTCGAAGCTCGAGTCCCTGGGGCTGTGGGAGGAATTCAACTTTCTCCAGAACGCACCCATCTCTTCGGACATCTCGTTCTGGCAGTACTTCGGCCCCCTGCTCATGGGCGGGATGGTCGTGATACAGGAGGACAACCGTGATCTGGAAGAGACCGCGCGCCTCATGGTGGAACAGCCGCTGACGCTGGTCGAGATGGTGCCGATGGTGGCGCAGACGTTCCTCGACCTGCTGGCCGCGCAGCCCGGGCTGCATGCCCAGGTCCGCGAGCGCTCCACGGTCAGGTATCTGATGTTCACTGGAGATCGGCTCCTGCCGGGCCTGGTCCAGGACTGGTACGGCGCGTTCCCCGGCATCCAGGCGGTCAATGCCTTCGGTCCGACCGAGGCCTCGGACGACGTGATCCAGGGGCTGATATCCCCTGAGCACGTGAAGGACTCGGTGATCGGCCTGGGGCACGTGCTCCCCAACATCGAGGTCCGCATCTTCTCCCCGCTGTTTGAACTGCAGCCCCCCGGCGCGGTGGGGGAGGTCTGCGTCAGCGGTGTGGCTGTCGGCGGCGGCTACTGGAACAACCCGCGCCGGACTGCCGCAGCCTTCGTGCCCGACCCGTACTCGCGGGTACCCGGTGCGCGCATGTACCGCGTGGGCGACGTCGGGCACATGAATCCCGAGGGCTGGTTCTATTTCCACGGGCGCAACGACCACCAGATCAAGGTCAATGGCACCCGGCTCGAGCTGGGCGCGATCGAAGCGGCCGCACGTGCTCACGAGGAGGTGGCGAGTGCTGCCTGCGTGGCCTACCAGCAGACCAGCACGACGACCGCGCTGGTGCTGTTCTACGTGCCCGCATCAGGTGCAGATCGGACCACCCTCCAGGAGCGGCTGACAGCGCACCTGGAGGAGAGCCTGCCGCTGGCCGCGGTGCCGACGCTGCTGCTCTCGCTGCCGGCTCTGCCATTGACCTCCAACGAGAAGGTCGATCGCAAGGCGCTGCTCGCTCTGGCCAGGCAGCATCAGCACGCCGAGCAGACCGCCAGCAGGCCGGTCAGCGCGCTGGAGTCGAAGCTCCTGGAGGTCGCAGCTGAAGTGCTGCAGACGGCTGAGATCGACCCCGGCACGCCCTTGTCGCCGCTGGGCCTGAACTCGCTGTCGGCGGCCCGCGTCGCGTCGAGGATACGACTGCGCTTCGGAGTGGATGTCACGTTGCGCGACGTGCTGCGCGCAAGGACCATCGGGCGGCTCGCGTCGTTTCTCTCGACGCGGTCGATCGATCCCCAGGCCCTGGAGCCGAAGGCCGCGGTCGGCCAGCCGGCCGAGCCGACGCGTAACCACTGTGCCCCCGTCGGCGTGGTGGCGACCACGGTCTCCCCCAACCCGTACCAGATGTCCTTCCTGCTGCCGGACCTGCTCGAAGGCAGCTTGTCGAGCGATCGCTACACGACAGGCTTTGCGCTGCTCGTGCGGGGAGACCTCGACCCTCGCTCGACGGCCACGTCGATACATGCAGCAATGACGGGTCGCCACCCGTGGCTGTCCGCTGCCCTCGGCGAGTCTGCCGAAGGCGACGCCTGCTTCGTACTCGACGCGGCACCGATGCCGCTGACCATGCACGCGTGCTCGGACGACCCGCGTCACGCCGTCATCGCCTCCATCGAGAGCTTCTTCGACCTGCCGTTCGATCTCACCGGGGCTCCCTTGGCCCGCCTGGCCTTGTTCACCTTCAAGGACGGCTCCTTCGCCCTGGTGTTCTGTGCGTACCACGCCGTCCTGGATGGGTGGGGCGTGGCTCGCCTGAGGCGCGAGACCGTGGAGGATCTGCGGGCCCTCCGTGCCGGACTGACGTTGTCCGGACAGCGACGCTCCCACATGCTGCCCGCGGAGTCCGAGCCGAAGGTGTCCCCCGATCTGATCGCGTATTGGCGCGAACTGCTGGCCAGCGGCTCGATGGCCGCCTCCTTCCTTCGTGATCGATTCGAGGACGGAGCCGGGCGCGTCCTGACCGCATCGGCGACGCTGCCGAAGGACGTGACCGAGCGCATCCGCCAAGGCGCGGAGTCCGAGGGCCTCACCCTCTTCTGCGTCCTGCTGGCCGCGGTCGCACTCGCCTTGCAGCAAGAGACCGGTGTCGTGCATCCTTGCATCGGCGTCGCCTTCGCTAACCGCCTGTCCGGGCAGGATGAGAGCGACCTGGCCTGCAGGGTGAACACGGTGCCGCTGGTGCTCGACGTCTCGGCTCCCGGCCTGCACCGCGTGGCTGAACAGGTCAGCCAGCAACTGCTGGCCGACCACGGGGCCTTGGCGGTACCTCTGTCGGTGATCCAGTCGCTCGCGCCGCAGGACTCCCGCTCGCGGGAGGGCCTGCTGTTCGAGACGCTGGTCACGATGAACAACATCAGCGCACCGTCTGCGCTGGACCGGCTGCTGACCTCGGGCACGGACGCTTCGGCCCTGGAGGTTTCCGAATACCAGGCGCACAACCGCCGCCCGGTCTACCCGTGCATGTTCGACCTGGTGGAGGCCTCCGACGGCTCCCTCACGCTCATCTTCGAAGGCGACTCGCGCCGCTACAGCGCCGAGCGCGGGCGTTCGATCGTCGAGCGCCTGGCCGCGGCATTGCTCGATGCTGACGTGCAATCGCCCCACCGCCTCAGCCTCATCCCCCAACCCATCCGTGCCCCCCATGTCCAGCAACTTGACTCCTGAGGGCCCGCTTCCAGGGGTGTGGTCCTGTTTCGAGCGATGCGTCGCGTCTTGCCCGGACCATCCGGCCCTGGCCGATCACCAGGGGCAGCTGACCTATCGCGACTTACACCACCAGGCCTTGGTGGTGGGTCACTGGCTGCGCGCCGGTGATCACCGCTTCGGCAACGGCGTGGTACCCATCCACGCGCCGCGGGGCCGGGATCTGGTCGCGCTGATGCTGGGCGTCGCGGCGGCTTCGCTGGCCTTCGTCGTCATCGATCCGGCTCAGCCCGCGAGCCGGAACGCCCGGATACTCGCCGCCCTCGGGAATCCGCCCGTCGTGGTGACTCACCGGGAACAGCGGCTTTCGACGAGACAGGTGGTGTTGCCCGACCTCTCTAACGGCGCAGGCGACGCCGCAGCGGCCGCATGGCCCGCAGCCCACCCCCTGGCGCCGGCGTATCTCGTGCAGACCTCAGGCTCGACAGGCACCCCGAAGCTAGTCACCGTCTCCGGCGGCGCGCTTTGCAGCGAACTCCAGGCCATGCGCGCACTGTTCGGTGCAACGCCGCAAGACAGGGTGCTCTGGGTGCACGCGCCGTCCTTCGACATGAGTGTCGAGGAGGTCTTCCTGGCGTTGACGTCGGGGGCCATGCTCGTCACCGCCGACGACGTCGAACGGCAGGACATCGCCGGCTTCGCGGCATTGATCAACCGCACGGGGACCACGGTGGCGTCCATGCCGACCACGGTGTTTGCCGAATGGGCTGCCGAACTCGCGCGCACCGGTATGCCCGTGTCCTCCAGCCTGCGGTTGCTCAACATCGGCGGCGAAGAGGTTCAGGCAGCCGACTTCCAGAGGTTCCGGCAGGCAGCGCCGCATGTCCGGTTCCTGCACACCTACGGCCCTTCCGAGACCGGCCCGACGGCCACGGCCTTCGACCCGGACGCCAACACGCCCTGCGCTGCGGGCGGGCTGCCCATCGGGCGCCCGATCCATGGGGTCCATGCCGCGGTCCTTGCGCCGGATGGTCTCCCTGCCCGATCAGGCGACACGGGGGAGTTGGTCATCGGTGGCGCCTCGGTCGGTCTTGGTTACTGGGGCGAACCTCGGCTGACCGCAGCTCGCTTCCGTCCTGACCCGCAGGCGCGCACGCCCGGACAGCGGCGCTACCACACCGGCGACCTGGCGGTACTGGCGCCCGACGGCAACCTGTCCTTCAGAGGGCGCAGCGACCAGCAGATCAAGCTCAACGGATTTCGGATCGAACTTGGGGAGATCGAAGCACACGCCAGGTCCATCCCCTCGGTGCAGGCCTGCGCGGCGGCCGCGATCCAGTCTGCAGGCGCGCGCTGTCTCGTGCTGCTGGTCGTGGCTCCGCAGGCCGTCCCGGCGGCGCAGATACGCCTCGCGTTGCAAGAGGTCCTGCCCACCTACGCGGTGCCGTCGCACGTGCTGTTCTGCTCCTCGATTCCCTACTCGGTCACGGGCAAGACGGATCGCCGGTCCGTGGAGGCACTTGCGTCGGAATTGCTCGGCGCCCGGCTGCAGCCGCCACGGCCTGCGCCTGCAGCAGACGACGACGTGCACGCGGTGGTGCACGAAGTGTTCGCTGCGATTCTCGGGCGCAAGGTCGAGGACGAGTCCAAGAGTTTCGTCAAGAGCGGTGGAACTTCCCTGGGCGCCATCCGGGCCGCTCGCGAACTCTCTCGTCGCTTGAACCGCGAAGTTCGCGGCTCCTTGGTGCTGCGCAGCGAATCGTTCAGCCAACTCTGCGACCACATCCGCACTCTGGTCGTCCGGGTCGAGACCTAACCTCACGAAAGGCATTGCACTCATGGCAGACACGAAGTTCTGGGTTGTCGTCAACCACGAAGAGCAGTACTCGATCTGGCCGGTCGGCCAGCAGGTCCCCGCAGGGTGGAACACCGTTGGCGAAGCCGACACCGAAGAGGCTTGCCTGGATCGGATCGAGACGCTGTGGACGGACATGAGGCCCAAGAGCGTGCGTGAGCGCGCATCGCAATGAGCACGGCTGCGCCACGCGCCAGCCGCGAATCCGCGGTGAGGTACTACGGCCGTCAGTTCCCGGCCACGTTCGTCAGCGCCTCGGGCAGCCTGCTGCGTGACGACGGTGGGCGCACCTTCGTGGACCTGTTCGCTGCCGCCGGCGCCCTGAACTACGGGCACAACCCGCCTGAGTTGAAGGCGGCGATCAGGGCCGTGCTCGACCAGGACGCGCCCTTGGCCACGCTGGACTTCGGGTCTGCCATCCGCGACCGGTTCATCGCGACGTTCAGCTCCATGGTCCTGGAGCCGCGCGGCATGGAGCACCGCATCCAGTTCTGCGGGCCCACGGGCGCGAACGCCGTCGAGGCCGCGCTTCGGCTGGCACGCAAGAACCGGCAGACTCCGTTCGTGGGGTTCCTTTCCGGCGCCTATCACGGCATGAGCCTGGGGGCCCTGGGGGTCTCCGATCGTGCGGACCTGACACTGGGCTCTCCGGTCCCCACGAGGTTCTCCGTCCGCCTGGGGCACCCCGCAGACGGCGACACGCTCGAATCCCTGGCCAGCGCGCTCTCGGCCGCCGAGCGCGAGACTCCGCTGGCGGCCATCATTCTTGAAACCGTCCAGGGAGACGGCGGTGCCCGCGCCTTGCCCGTGGACTGGATGCGCGCCCTTGCAAGCTACTGCTCGCGGACGGGCACGTTGCTGATCGTCGATGACATCCAGGCCGGCTGCGGCCGGACGGGCACCTTCTTCAGCTTCGACCGTGTGCCCGGCTTCGAGCCCGACATAGTCTGCCTGTCCAAGTCCCTCAGCGGCTGCGGACTGCCGTTGTCGGTCTGCCTGGTTCGCCCGCGCTTCGATGTCTGGCGTCCGGGGGAGCACACGGGCACCTTCCGCGGCAACACGATGGCCATGGCTACCGCCACCCGGGCGCTGGAACTCTACTGGGAGGAGCCCGGCGCGATGGAAGCCGCGGTTGCCGCACGCGAGGACCTGATCCGCACCAGGCTCGAGGCTGCCCGCCGCGCCTTGCCGGATTTCCGGATCACCGGCCGCGGCTTGCTCCTCGGCATCCAATTCGACGACGTTGCCGTAGCCCGTCAGTTGTCCAGCGCGCTGTTCGGCGCTGGCGTCATCGCCGAAACCTGTGGTGCCGACGACCGCACGCTCAAGTTGATCCCCGCCCTGAACATCGGCATGGACACCCTGGATGCCGCACTGTCGACGCTCACCCGCCTGCTGCAAAGGATCGAAGCGACATGTCCCGCCATGTAGCTCGCGCCACGCCGCCGGCAAGAGCACCGGTGCATGCCAGCCGCCCGAGCGAGTTGCTCGCCCACCGGATGTACCTGGACATCGATTGGCTCCTGCCCGGCCGCCAGGTGACGCTCAAGGTGGAAGGGTTCAACATCGCAGGATCCATCAAGCTGCGCACTGCGCTGTCCATGGTCGAGGCGGCTGAACGAAGGGGACAGATCGGACCCGGAAGCAGCCTGGTGGAGTCGTCCTCGGGCAACCTCGGGCTCGCGTTGGCGATCATCTGTGCCGAGCGCGGATACCACTTCATCTGCGTGTCGGACCCCAAGCTGTCGCCTTCGACGGCCCGGCTGATCGCAGCGACCGGCGCCGAACTGATCGTGGTGACGGAGAAGGACAACCAGGGTGGCTACCTGCAGACCCGCCTGGCCAAGATCAAGGAACTGCTGCAGGCCCGCCCCAACGTTTATTGGACGAACCAGTACGGCAATCCTGACAACCCGCTGGCGCACTACGGCGGTACGGCCGTCGAAATGCTCGCGGACTGGGAAGACATTACCCACGTGTTCGTGGGCGCCGGAACCACCGGGACCCTGTCCGGCGTGGGGCGCTACCTGCGCGAACAACGCCCCCAGATCCATCTCTGGGCCGTCGACGCCGTCGGCTCCGTGACCTTCGGCGGACCGGGATCCTCCCGCCGCTATCCTGGTCTCGGCACGAGCGTCGCAGCCCTCATCTCGAAGACCTGCGCCTTCGACGGCCTCGTGTACGTCAGCGATGACCGCACGGCCGACATGCTGTCGCGCATGTGGAGGAAGGGGCTCATGTTCGGCCCTTCGACTGCCACCGTTCTGGCGGCAGTCGAGCAGATCGGGCGCCATCGTCCGCTGGGCGGACGCATCGTCGCCATCTCGCCCGACATGGCAGACCGCTACACCGACTGGATGGTGCCCTGATGTCCGCCAGATTCGCGGCGGCCCCCGCAGGGTCGGCAGACGCGCAGGCAGCCCTGCCCGCGCCCATGCGTGCCCTCTGGATGCATCAGCACCTGCTCGGCGACATGGCGGCCTACGCCGTCACGGAGGTGATGACCTATCAAGGTCCTCTGGACCCCGCAGCGCTGGCCGGCGCACTGTGCCAGTTGATGAGTGACCATCCTGCACTGCGCACCGGCATCGATCCCACCGGTCAGGCGGTGCTGACCCATGACGTCGAGGTATCGCGCGTCGTCAGCGTACTGGTTCCCGATGCGGACGAGAGCCCGTCGCAGGCCGCAAGACGCCTCCACGCATGGCTGGAGGGGCGCGTCTTCGATCTCGAACGGCCGCCCCTGCTCCATGTCGCCGTCGTTCCATTCGGGCCACAGTCCGGGCTGCTGGGTTTCGTGGGCCACCACTTGACCTTCGATGGCGCTGCACTGGAGAGCTTCTGGCGATGGCTGGGCCGCTACTACGCAGTTGCCTCGAAGACCGCGGCAGATCGCCTGCCGGAACAGCGCCTGCGTGGCCTGATGTTCGCCGACCCGACCGGCAGCGATCCGCTGCGCAGGCCGGCTCGCCGCTACGCGACCTGCTTCCACCCCTTGCCTGAAGCCGCCCTGTCCGGCCTGACCGAGGCTGCCGATCGCATGGGTACGGGTGTGTACGTGGTCTGGTCTGCCCTGGTTGCGCTGGCCATCGCTGCCATGGGCGATGCCCGATCGGTCGACATGGGCATGCCGTTCTCCCTGCGTGCACACGACGACGAGGCCAGCGAGTTCGGCAACTACGCAAGCGTCTACTGGGCCGTCGTGACACTGCACGGCGAGATGCCGCTGTCCGTGCTTTGCGAAGTCATCGACGAGCGGCTGCTTGAATTGATCGACAGCCCGCCGGACACCGCGATGCAGGACATCACGGCACCTGGGCGGCTGGCGGCGGATCGAGACCCGCCGTGCCCACGTGTCGTGTCGCAACTCGAGGAAGCCAACGAGGCGGTCTGCCTGGGCGAAGTCACGCTCCGGCAGGCTCCTGGCATCGATACGGAACTCACGGCCCAGGCCTTCGAGTTGCAGGTGTGTCTCGAAACCTCACCGACCCATTCCGCCCGGATCCGGGTCGTGCAGGATTCACTCAGGCATGGCCACGCCTGGGCCCACACACTGGCCAAGTTGCTGTGCGATCTGGCCGTCCGGCTGCGTGCGTCGGGCGTCGATACGCCCATCGAGGATCTCCTCGTCTGCCCGGACTCGGTGGTTCCCGTCCGGCACGGAGGCCCGCACGCGCGGCTGACCTCGCGGGTGCGCGCGGTCGCGGCTGCTCACCCTGGGCTTCGAGCGGTGTCCGATGGCGACGTGGCGCTGACGTATCGGCAGTTGCTCGACGCCGTCGCGGCCTGGAAAGGCCTGCTGGCCGAATCCGGCCTGCGCCCTGGAGACTGTGTCTGCGTGGTGACCAGCCGGTGCGTGGCCCTGCCTGCGCTCATCCTGGCACTGTGGGAACTGGGCGCGGTGTACGTGCCGCTCGATGCCTGCCTGCCGCAAGAGCGGCGCGAGTCGCTGCGTGCGCTGGCGGCTCCGTTCATGACCATCACGCTGCACCCCGGCGCGAAGGATCTGCGCGACCTCGTAGGCATCGAGGTCTCCCCCGATCCCGCTGCTGCGGCCCGCCGCCGCGACGCCAGCCGCGGCGCATACCTGATCTTCACCTCCGGGTCCACCGGTCGGGCCAAGCCTGTCCTCGTGCCCCACGCTGCCCTCGATGCGATGGCAGCCAGCCATGTCCAGGCCTTCGACATCCAGCCGGGCCACGTGGTGCTCCAGGTGTCCTCGGTGGCCTTCGACGCCTACATCACCGAATTGGCATCCTGCCTGGCGTGTGGTGGCGAACTGCGCGTGCTGGCATGGGAGCACGCCGGCATGGTGGCGCAGTGCATGGCCCTGCTGAGCGGGCCCGGCATCGACTTCGCGATGATGACCCCGACGCTCGCCCGCATGGTCCTGGCCGCGAACGGCCGGATCGAAGCCGGCACGCTGGGGTTGTGCGGCGAGATGGTCGACGCGAACTTCCCCCTGCACAACATCGCCAGCCGCCGGGTCCTCAACCTCTACGGCCCGACCGAATGCACGGTCATCACCTTCATCGCGGATCTCAAGAGCGGCGACACGACCGCGGGCGTCCACCCCATCGGCCCCGTCGTTCCGACCGCTTCCGCTGCGATCGTGGATCGCCACGGCCGCCCGCTGCTGGGTGGATGCGTCGGTGATCTGACCATCGCCGGCGAGATGCTGGCCTGGGGCTATCTCGGCCAGGCCAGAGAGTCCGCTCGCGCATGGCGACCCGACCCACGCTCGCCCGACGGGCAGCGTGCGTACCGCACGGGCGACCGGGCGATGAAAATGGTCGACGACACCTTCGTCTGTCTCGGCCGCCATGACGGGCAGGTCAAGATCGATGGCAAGCGCACCGAAGTCGGCGAGCTTGCGGCCGAAGTCCAGCGCTTGCTGCCTGGCTCGGTGGCCATACCGGTCGTGCAGTCCTCGTACGGGCGCACGTGGCTGGACTGCGTGGTCTGCGGCGACAGCTCCGTGCGCGATCAGCTGGATCGGCTGGCCGAGCGCCTTGCACTGCGACTGCCCGCACACATGCTGCCGCAGAGCGTGGCCTGGCTTGCACAGGTGCCCACGAACGCGTCCGGCAAGCTCGACATGGCGCAGTGCCGTGCAGCCGTGGAGCAAGTGCGCGCGGTTTCGATGGCGCATGAGCAGACCATGGCCTGGGTCGAGAACGACCTGGTGGCCCGCGCCTGGGTGGGATGTCTCCCCATCCAGCCCAGGGACCCCGATGCACACTTTTTCCGCCATGGCGGCACCTCGTTGGCGCTGATGCGGCTGATGGCCCGCCTGGAACGGGATCTTGGCGCACGCATCAGCGTATCCAGCGTGCTCAGGGACCCCAGGCTGCCGGTGCTGCGCAAGGCTCTCGAGCAGCTTGTGCCCGCGCCGGCAAATGCACCGGCGACTGACGTCCTTGCCGGTTCGCTGGAACCCACGCATCAGCAGGTCCAGTACCTGTTCATGAACGAGCTCGCCGGCGGCAGCGACTCCTACGCCGTGCCGCTGATCTATCGCCTGCGCGGCAAGGTCGACGTCGTTGCCCTCGAACGTGCCTGCCGTGCGCTGCTGATCCGCCACCCCGGCCTGCGTACGGTGTTCGACCCGACGGACGACTCGCCGCTGGGTTATCGCTGTCGGCAGTTGCCCTTGGGAGACGCCGTGCTCGACACCGGGCGGGAATTCACCACGCAGGACGCCGCATGGCGCTGGATCGAGGCCGTCGCAGGGCGTCCGTTCGACCTGTCGTCAGGTCCGGTCGCTCGCTTCGCGTTGGCGTGTGTCACCGGCGGGGAGCATTACCTCCTGCTGTGTGTCCATCACATCGCAACCGACGGCTGGTCCTCCGAACTGATCACCGCGGACCTTGGTCGGTTCTATCGCCCTGCGGCACATTGGAGCCCGGAAGACGAAATTCCGCCCGGCGATCCCCGTGCACAACTGAAGATCGAGGCAGCTCTGGAATGCAAGCGGGCCTCGGGCGAGGCCTTCTGGAAAGGCGAACTGGCCGGTCTCGAGCCGTTCTCGCCCCTGGGCACGACGACGCAGGATCCGGCGCGTGGCGAACACCAGGTCGCGTTGGACGACGGCCTGCCGCAGCTACTGGATCGAGCCGCGCGCTCGCAGGATGCCAGCATCTATGAACTGCTGCTCCTGGCGACCTACGAGGCGGTCCGCGAACTCACCGATTGCGAGGACTTCTGCATCGGAGTGCCTACCGCGAATCGCTCGGGTCCCCAGGCTGCCGAAGTGGTCGGCTGCTTCACGAACACGGTCCCGGTCAGGCTGCGCGGCATTCCGCGGCATCCCGCCGCCGCCATCGCGAACGTGGCCAGGGCGCTGCGCCGCGCGCGCGAGGCTGAACACATCGCCTTGGCAAGCATCACGAAGGCCACCGGGCAGCCCCGCGCCGGCCACGGCGGCAGCAGCCTCGTGCAGGTGGTGCTCACCATCGAAGGCGAACTGCCCCTGGCCCTGGAAGGACTGCACTGCGAAGAGCTCAGCCTGACCGACTGCAGCCTGCCGAAGTTCGCGCTCGACATCGCCCTGGACCTTTCGGCCCGTCCGCACATCGGCGCCGTGTACAACCGCAATGGCCCGCATGGCGACCGCATCCCAGCCCTGCTGGAGGACATCGCGGCGAGGCTGAGCATGCTCGTGTCCGCGCCGTCGCAGCGGGCGTGCCTCGACTAGGCGCCTTCGACCATGTCGACCGAATCCACACCCACCGAACTTCGTCCTGCCGCAGCCGACAGGGCGCCCGCGCTGCCGTTCGGCATCTTCGGCGTGACCTTCTTTCTGGCTCTCCACCGCGGCTTCTTCTTCTCGAGCGACGTGGTCTTCTTCACGTCGCGGGGCCTGTCCTTCGCGCAGTTCTCCCTGCTGGAAGTTGTTTCTTCGATCCTGATCGCGCTTTGCGAGGCGCCCACGGGTGCCATCGCGGACCGCTATGGGCGCCGCCTTTCCGTGGGGATCTCGTGCCTGATGCGCAGTGCCATATTCGCAGTGCTGCTGGCGACGTCGAGCTTCGGGGTGATTGCGCTGTCCTATGCGCTGCTCGGCATCGCCATGACATTCCAGTCCGGCGCGCTCAATGGTTGGTTCGCTTCCCTGTGCCAGAAGGCGGGCCATGAGTCCCTGGAGAAGCCGTTCCTCAGGCTCTATCACTACCAGCTGGCGGGCGCACTCGGCGGCGGCTTGCTCACCGCGGCGCTGGCCGGCTACGGCACCGGCGTGGTCTGCATGGGCGCGGCGCTGTCCTGCCTCCTGGCCTTCGTTGCGTGCGCCATGACACCTGACGCCAGCCCGGAGCGCAGCCACGGCCCGGATGCCGACACGGGCACCCCGGGCGCCAGGCTTCGGCGCGTCGTGATGGATCTCTGGACCCACAATCGCGAAGCGGCGCAGTACGTCGCTGGCAGCAGCGCGCTGAGAACCGTCCTGATCTACAAGATCATCATCATCCTGGCTGCGTGCGGGACCTTCAAGACCTGGCAGCCGCTCATGCAGGCCTACTTCCCCGATGACGCCCTCACCGTGGCGGGCCTGTCGTGGTCTGCATTCGTTCTGTGCTCGCTCGGCGGCAACACGCTTGCAGGCGCGCTGGGCTGGCTGTCCGTCCGCGCGCGCCTGATCCTTTGCGGTGTGATGTCGGGGTTGCCGCTGCTGCTCGCCGTGGGTCTGCCATCCGGAGCGCTGGCCCTGGCGTTCTGGGGGCTGTACATCGCGTTCGATGCGATCAAGTACCCGCTGCTGGATGCCGAGGTGCACGAGAACGCCCCTGACACGCATCGCTCCACCGTCGAATCCCTGCTTTCCTTGGTGGAAGGCACCCTGGAGATCTTCGGGTACCTGTTGATCGCCGCGGTCGCGTTCTCGCTGTCCGCGGTGTGGCCGATCATCGTGGGCGCCGCGTTGCTGCACATCATCAGCGCCGCCTTCGTCTACATCCGGTGGCACAAGTGAATCACATGGCAGCAATGACGACATCGACACACCTGGGATCCGGCACGGTGGCCTGGCTGTCCGCCGCCGCGGTTCGTGCCATCCTGATGGAGATCGGGCATCGAGAGGGTGCTTCCCTGATGGGCCGCGCCTACTGCGACCACGCTGCCGGAGTGCTGCGCAACCCCGACAGCCTGTTCTTCAAGCTCGGCGAGCCCGCCGAGCCCGACCGGGTCATCGCATTGGCGGCTTCCCGCGACGGCGACAGCCCCATATTCGGCGTGAAGTGGATCGCCAGCGTGCCCGACAACGTGGCGCGCGGACTTCCCCGCGCAAGCGCGGTCATGGTCCTCAACGACCGCAAGACCGGCCGCCCCGTTGCCATCATGGATGGGTCCTGGATCAGCCTGGCGCGCACCGCGTGGTCGGCAGCAGCAGCAGCCCAGGTGCTCCACCCGCGCCACCAGCTCGGCACCCTGGGCGTGGTCGGCGCAGGTCCGCTTTCGGCGTGCGTGGCGCGAGCCCTGCACGAAGCCGGGTTCCGGTGGCGTGACATGCGGGTCTTCGACCTGAACACAATCCGGGCAGCAGAGTTCTCGGAGGACATGACCGACCTCGGCACCGCCTCGGCGGCCCGCGCGATCGACCAGCTCGACGATGCCGAACTCGTGGTCTTCGCGACCAGCGCCGTCGACCCTCACGTCGGGCTGCTGCCCGGGTGGATGACCGGGAAGGCCACCTTGCTGCATCTGTCCCTGCGCGACCTGCAACCCGAGGCCCTCACGGCCTGCAGCAATGTCGTCGACAGCGTCCGACTGGCCACCAGCCATGGAACCAGTCTCGGCAAGGCGGTGTCCGTCGACCCCGCCACGCACGCCGTCGAACTCGCCGCGCTGCTGCTGGGCCGGCAGAGCCTGGACGCAACCCGCCCTCGGTGCTTCAGTCCGTTCGGCATGGGCATGCTCGACCTGGTTCTCGCCGCCGAGGTATTGACTCGTGCCGGCACCCGAATCCAGTGGCTCGAAGGATTCCTGGACTCTTCACCGGCAAGTTCCCTGCGCTGACCCCGGACACGGCCCTGCGCTGCCTCGCTGGCATGCGCAAGGCGCGGTCGCCCGATCGCCTCGCCTGCCGCGTGCAGGCAGCCCACGGCGTCTGCAGTGCGTGCCCGCCGGGAGACAGACCGACGGTTCCTCGACAGCCATCGTCATCACATGATATCCAGCCGCAAGACATCCTCGGTCCCGCCCAACACACCTCTGTGGGCGGCGCTGCAATCTGCCCTGGCAGCGCGGGGCGACGACATCGTGCTCATCGACCACGACGAGGCCTCCTGGACCGCCGCGGCCCTGTTGCGTTCGGTGCAGAGGATCCGTGCCGCCTTGCTGGAAGCAGGCCACCGGTCCGGAGACCCCGTCGGCATACTCGGCACCAACAACGCCGGCACGGTTGCCCCAACCCTGGCGTGCTACGGCCTGGGCAGTCCATTCGTCCCGCTTGACCTGGCGTGGCCGGCGCAGCGTCGCGAGCGCGTCGCGAAGGTGGCCTGCCTGTCTCTGGTCTGGGATGCGGAGCAGGCTTGCGTACGGCGGCTCGGCTCGTCCAACGATGCCTCGGGTTCCTTGCCACGCACCTTCCAGCAGCCGGATGGCGTTGTGCTTGGGGCGAGCCCCACCCCCGCACCAGGTGCCGCGACCGACTGCCTGGCCTACATCCTGTTCACCTCCGGATCCACTGGAGACCCGAAGGGCGTGATGGTGCTCCAGTCGAGCGTGTTGCACCTGGTGCAAAGCGCCGTGAAGGCTGCCGGCATCCCCCCGGGGCTGTGCTGGAGCATGGTTCACAGCTATGCCTTCGACTTCTCCATCTGGGAAGTCATGGGCGCGTTGCTGACCCGAGGTCGCCTGGCCATTGCCCCGAAGGGCCTGAGGGCCGACCCGCCATCGTTGCTGGACTGGCTCCATCGTCGAGAGGTCGGCGTACTCAGTTCGACACCGACACTGCTGCGTTCGCTGCTCGACGCGGCCGAGACCGGTGGCGTCCGTCCGCCCAGCCCACTGCGGCATATGGTCTTTGGCGGCGAAGCTTTGCGCATGGCGGAGGTGGCCCGTTGCCGGCGATGGCTCGAGCAACAAGCCTGCGGCCTGCACAACTTCTATGGCATCACGGAGACGACTGTCCACTCGACTCATGTCGACCTCAGGGATCCCCGGGTCACCGAAGGCCTGGCCGCCGATGCCTCGCCGATAGGCGGCGCGCTCCCGCTGTGGAGCATCGTCCTCCGCACCGCGGACGGGCTCGATCCATCGATCGGCGAAGTGGGCGAAGTGCTGGTGGGCGGCCTGGGGCTCGCCTGCGGGTATCTGGGCCAGCCGCGGCTGACTGCAAAGCGATTCATCCCCGACCCGGCCGGCGGACCTCCGGGTTCGCGCCTGTATTGCTCGGGCGATCTGGCCTACCGTGACGCGACGGGCCATCTGCTGTACGTCGGGCGGGCTGACAGGCAGATCAAGCGCAACGGCTTTCGCATCGAACTGGAGGAGATCGAACGCGCCGCGATGCAGGTCGAGGGTGTGAGCGCTTGCCGCGCACTTGCGTTCAAGCTCAAGGAACCGGCGACGGGTGTATCCACCGACGCGATCGGGCTGGCCGTGATGTCGCGGGACGAAGCCTCCGTGCAGGAGCGGGTACAGGCCAAGTGCCGTGAGCTGCTGCCGCACTACATGTGCGCCGACGCATACCTAGTCTTGCCTTCCTTCCCACTCACCGTGAACGGCAAGGTGGACGATGCCGAGCTGAAGGCGCTGCTCGTCGATCATTCGGCTCGCTCGCAGCCGCCAGCCATCGCCGCACCGTCGACGCAGGCCGAGCAAGTGATGCTCCAAGCGTGGCGTGAAGTCCTGGATGTGCAGTCCATCGGCCTGGACGACAACTTCTTCGCTGTTGGCGGAGACTCCATCAGCGCAGTCCGACTGTCCCGCCGCCTCGCGCGTTTGGGCTTCAGCGCCACGGTTCGCGACGTCTTCAAGCGGCAGACGGTGCGTGCACTGGCCGCGGCGCTGGCTTTCCAGCCTGCGGCACCAGCGGGTTCCAGCGATGCCGCCGTGTCCGTCCCCAGCGATGCGCCTCCCGCAGCGCGTGCCGAGCCCGGTGGCTTCGTCGAAGCCCCGCTTTCCTACCTGCAGGAGCTGATGGTCGAGGCTTCCGTGGCCCCTGAAGTGGCAGGTCAAGGCTGCTGGCGCGCCAGGATGGCCTACATCATCCAGGACTCGATCGGTGACGTCGCGCGCTGGCGCTCCAGCCTGCAGGCCCTGGTTCAGGAGCAACCCGCGTTTCGCAGCGGTCTTGTCAGGCGGTCGGGGCGCGTTTTCCAGCGCATCCATGCCGAGTGGGCTCCGAGCCTGACCGTTCACCCCGAAGTCCAGGGAACAGCTCGCGACCTCGCAACCGTCATCCAGAATCGCCTGGACCGCTGCGTGAACACCTGGACCGAGGCAACGCTGTGCACCGGCGAGGCCCTGGCGCGTTTCGAGTTGCAGCGTTCGACCGACGGCCACACGGCACTGATACTGGACCTGCACCACGCATTCGACGACGGGTGGGGCAATGAAATGATGCTGCCACGCCTGCTCGGACATTACCGCACCGGTACCGGCCTTGGTTCGACGACCTTGCAGGATTACCTGGTGCACGTGTCCGAGCAGTTATCGCACGAGGCTCGACAGACCGCAGCACTTCAACGCAAGGGCACGTGGGAATCGACACCCGCCGCCGCCGCCGCATCTCCCTCGCGCACCGCGGACTTCCGTACGCTCAGGGCAGTCATCGCCCACGAGCGCGTGCAGGCCATCCTGGATGACTGCCGCAGACAGGGCGTGTCGCCCAAGGCCGGCTTTCTGCGATACGTGCTCGACGCCATGCTGGGCGCAACCGGGCGACCATCCCTGCGCATGGGAGTCGTCGCCAACGGGCGCGGTGAGCACCTGACCCAACCGTTCCGCTATTGCGGCCTGCACTGGGCCTTGGTGCCGCTGGTCGCGAGCAACGAGCCCGTTGTCGGTTTGGCCGACCGCATGGTGGAAGCTGAAGCCACGGCCGGTGCCCGTCTGTCTGCGACTCTTCCGGTCGGCATGGGCGCAGTGTCGTTCGATGCGACCTTCAACTTCACTGCGACCCTGGTGCCTGCGCAGCAAGTGCCGCCTGGTCAGGAGCAGGTGATCGACGTGGTGGGCTTCGACCGCTTCCATTGGCCGCTCAATGTCCACGTCGACCTGGACGGCCCGCTATGCCGCGCCGACCTCACGGTGCACTACGACCGCAATGCGTTCCACCCTGGGCTGCTCGACGCGTTTCTGCGCCGGACCGAGGTGCAGGCGCAACGTTGATCGCGAGCCGGCATCCATGCCGGCACCCGGGCTTCCAAGCCGGGTGTCGCCGCGCCATCAGGCCGTGCAGTGGACCGCTACACTCGATCGAACCTTCAAGCCGAAACAAGATATGCCCGAAGACAGCGCGCTCGAACTGACTGCCACCCTGCGCCGCCTCATCGTCCAGAGGGATCTGACCTTGGGGGCTCTTGCCAATCGCAACGGCATGGACCTGCACGTTGTACTGGGCCTGGCATCCACATGCCTGTGTGCCGATGAGGTCAAGAACGAGATCGAGGTCAGCTGCCTCCTGGATCAATGGCTCAAGTCGACCGGGACCATGCTGCGGTGTGACCGCGCTGAACTGCGCCGATGGTTGGTCGACTCGCAGTACTGGCAGCGCGAAGATGGCGGGCGGCGCTACGGCCGTGACGTCCGCAGCCTGGGCGCTGCCGGTGACCTCCTCGAGGCGCTCGCCCGATCCGTTCCCGAATTGATCGAACAGGAGCGGGAGAAGCGTCTCAGGGCACGCGCTGCGCGGGCGGACCATTCGACGCAGCCCCCTCGTTAGCCAGCCGCGTTGCCGCTGGTCGGGGCAACCACCTCAGGGCGAACGCCCATTCAGGCGCGGGCCCATGCTGCGGCTCGCACTCCAGCAGTCTCGGCTCACCTTGCGACGAAAACCGGATGGCATTCAGGTCGTGCGCCAAGCCCAAGCCCGTCGCCTTCGTGTAGGCTTCTACCAGTGCCCAATGCCGGTAATAGAGCAGCGTTCGCTCGGGACTTGGAGCACGTGATGCGATTTCCTCCGCCACACGAGGCGAGAAGGAAGCCTGCCCCATCTCGGCGAGGTCTTCGTAGTCCTCGCACGCTTCGACGTCGACTCCCACGTCGACTCCGGCCATCGCAACGGCGACGACCCCGCGGCTGTGACTTGCCGATACATGGAGGCCTTCATGCTCCATCGGGCGCGGCTTGCCGGCTGCGTCTCGCCTCATGGCGACGCCTTGCGGCTCGATGCCGAGTACCGCGGCAAGCATCACCTTCATCCCGAAGCCGGCAGCCAGCGACTCTCTTCGGTCGCAGGGCCGTACAAAACCATCGATGTGCCGTCGATCCTCCGAGTCAAAGAAACTCCAGACAGGGTGATCGTGCTCGTCCAGGTCGGGCCTTGCCTCGCCGACCCAGACCGCAACATCGCCATGCACGCCGCTCCGCCAACCGGGCATCTCCGCCGCATCGAGATCCTTGAGGCTGCGCACCCAGTGCACCCGAGGCCGAGCCCCCCACGTGCCGTTTCCACGCGCACGATCTCTCCTCAGAGCCAGTGCCAACACGTGCGATGTCGCACCCACGACGGCCGCGCTGCCAGGATCCACCGGATCGCAGATGCTCGCCAGGTCCAGAGATTCGATCACGGGTGGAACAGGAGTTCGAGCCTTGAGGTCACCTCTGCATCGTAAGGCACCTGCTCAACCTCGAACTGCGCTGGAGTATCTCCTGACCAACGCCCGGCCTCCTTGGCTCCACGGCGACTCCGCAGCACCTGCGGATCAGGCACCTGGCGGTCCGGCTGATCGCTCCTGCACACCGACCGAACGGAAGTTGCGCTGCAAGATGGCCCCCATCGATAAAGGGTGAAAACCGGTGACGCGCCGGTGCTTATACTTCAGCGGACGCCCTTCGCTTACACCGCGACGGGGCCAGAGGTGGCCGCTTGTCCGGGAGGAAACTGCAGTGCATGCTTCGAACGATCGTTCCGACGACGAGATAGCACGGCTTTTTGACCACTTCACTGCACTGCGGGAAGCCAGGGATGGCTTCGACGCAATGTTCGGTACCCGTACATCAGGGATCTACGAACAAAACGACCTTCCTGACTCGTGCAACGAGGACCGTAGCCACTGCTCCCGGTATCACCCCGCACCCATCTCCTCGTTCAACGAGGCCCTTGCGCGGCTCATTGAAATCGGGGTTCGGTTCGATTCGTGCTCTTTCGTCGACGTCGGGTCAGGCCTGGGCCGAAACCTGCTGTTGGCGGCCAACCACCCGTTTCGCTCCATTACCGGCGTCGAAATCTCGGAGACACTGCATGCGCAGGCGGTGATGAATGTCGAGGCTGCCAGGTCTCGCTTCCCGTACGGCGACCGTATTCGATTGATACACGCCCATGCTCATGACTTTCGTCTTCCGCCCGGAGACCTCGTGCTGTGGTTCTGGGAGCCCTTCGACGGACCGGTCGCACGCAGTTTCATTCACGCGCTCGTGTCGGCCACGGTTGATCGTACCGTGCATCTGGTTTTCTTGAACAACCGGGTGGAAGGGGTGGACGACTCGGATCGCCTGGAACTCGTCGATCTCTTCGAGACCTCCGACACCGCATACGACGACCACCCCTTCGTGGTGTCGATCGTTTCCAGCGTGAGGCCCCGACCCGTTCCCCCCGCGTCAGAATACTTGTCGCCTCCATAGAACCCGGCTGTTCTTACTTCTTGTTCATGAACATGGGTGGTGGGAGGCTGTGGAGCTTGTGGGCGAAGGTCGGCGCGGTGGGCAACGCGACAGCGTTGTCCACGGCAAACCGGCCGGTGCGCGAAGCGCATCGTCCACAAATCCACAGCCTGCGCCGCAGCCGGGTTGAACAGCACTCGGGGGCGAGTGAAGAGAACGAATTGGCTCGATACAGACAAGCATTCAAAAACCGCGGGGTGGCCCGCTTGCTGCCGCCGGAGAGCGCCCCGCTGGAGTCGGTGGCGCGCGAGGTCGGCATGAGCGCCGACACCCTGCAGCGCTGGCGTGCCGACGCGCTGGCCCAGCCGGTGCAGCAGCGCACCTGGACCGCAGCCGCGCGGCTGGAGGCGGTGATCACCACGGCCGCCCTCGATGAAGCCGCGCGCAGCGCCTGGTGCCGCGAACACGGCGTGTACCCGCAGGAGATGGCCCAGTGGCGCAGCAGCGCCACGCAGGCCCTGGCCGCGCCGCAGGAGGCTCGCGCGAGCCCGCAGCAGACCAAGGACGACCGGCGGCGCATCAAGGAGCTCGAGCGCGAGCTGCGCCGCAAGGACAAAGGCCTGGCCGTGCACCCCACGCCCGGGCACGCGCTGAGCACCGCCTAGACCACCACCTGGCCGTGCGCGCCACGGGAGAAGTTGACATAAGCTTTATTGTCGCGCATTACCGGTTTGGGCGACGATCGCACCTGAAGCGTGCGAGATGGGCGCTGCGCCAGTAGATGTTGCTACAGCTGCGTCTGCGCGTCGATTCGCCGAATGTACTGCACCACCGGCACGCCCGCGTGGCTGTCGGTGTCGGTGGCCACCGGGGCCGAGATTACCTTCTCGGCCGCCCGCTGCGACGCCTTGTTGTCGGCGCCGACGATGCCTTCGATCCAGAACGCAGTCATTCCCTGTGGCGCCATGCCGTGCCGTAGCTCCTTGACCGCGGCCATAAACGCCTCACCGACCCGCCCCTGCCCCCAAAGCTCTTCCGGCACCGCCCATCCCACACTGAAACAAGGCTCCATCGCGACGGGATCGGCCTGGATGAACTGAACCAATGCCGTCACCTTGGCTTGCTCCAGTCTCACGTAGGTCAAGCGAAGCTCGCCGTTGGGGCGATCCAAATGGACAAATAGCTGGGCATCCAACGAGCCAGGGCGAAGCGCTATTTGGCCGTTGTCCAGCGCTTGCTGGAAGGACCGCAGGGCCAATGAGAGATCAGGAAGAGCCACAAGGAAGTCGAACCGGATCGAAGCCCAGTGTATCGACCGTCACCCAGGCTCGCTGGGATCCCGATGGCCGTGGCTTCCAATGCTAATTTGGATCCCGCAGACGGCGCGACACCGAGTTGCTGCGAAGATTTGGGCTTAGATCGACGCAACCACCGCGCATCCTTCGTTTGTCCATACCGGCAGGCGGCATGGCTCGAAGGAAGTTCACTATGTCTCGACCGCGTCTATCTACGCCGCAGAGCACCGCCCGGCGGCGGTTCTCTATTCGCCTCCTGCCCTCGCCCGGGTTGACCCGCAAGCAGGAAGGTGACTTCGAACGCCAACTCGCCGAGTACCTCGCCGCCCGGGAGTTGGCAGCCGAGGGAACCCAGTTGCGCATGGACATCTTGCCGATCGAGCGCGAGCTCGCCGTTCAAGACCTGGCCGATCTTGCTTGCTGGATCATGGACCAACCTGCCATCGGTGCCGTCCACATCAGGATGACCGGCGTGATCCCGACCAGCATCAGCAGACCGTGGGCGACGGCTTCCCGATCGGATCGCGCAGTCGAGCCGCTGGTGCAGCTCTATCGCATGGGAAGGATCGGGGCGATCGCCTTCTTCGAGGTCCTGCGTTCGGTCCAGCCGGAGCCTATGCAACTCGAAGCCGATTGACCCGAACGATCCTATCGAACACGGCCGCGAGAAGAACGCTGGCCGCGCGGTCCGACTGGCGTGCTCGCCCGATTTTCCTCGGCAAAGAGATCCGTGACCGAAACGCCAAGGCTGACCGCCAGGGCGTGAATCATGGTGAGTGTCGGATTCGCTTGCCCGGTCTCGATGCGGCTCATGTAGGTGCGGAACAGGCCGCAGCGCTCGGCCAAGTCCTCCTGGGTCATCCCTTGCTCCGCGCGAAGGGCGCGGATCCGAGCGCCGAAGGCTCTTTGCGGCGAGGCGGTCGTTCGAGAAGCAGGCACCACCGGACTGTCCGCAAAGTACACTCATTCATACACATACTAATCCGGACATTGCCGGCAACTCGCCGCTGAAAGGCGGAATTCACTTGACCACCTGGGAGACCACTCGTGCTGAAGAACAGGACCTTCGCTCTCACTGCAACTGCGGCTCTCGGCATAGCCCTCACCGGTTGCGCTTCGGTAACGCCGACGCGAGAGACAAGCAGCGGCTACGCCGTCTTCGACATCAAGGGCGGGCCGGAGATCACACACGCCAAGGTCGCGGATGCGGTGAAGACGGCGTTGCAGAAGAACATGAGCCAGGTCCAGATCAACAACGGCATCCCGCCGTCGCCGCTGCCGGAGAAGGCTCCGCGCTTCCAGCTCGTCTCTCCGTTCAAGGGCAGCAACTTGGCAGCCCTGGCCGGTGCCTCTGGGCAGAGCCTTCAGGTGCCCAGCTGTGAGGGATCGATCATGACCGCCAACGCGCGCGACACCTCGATGTCCAGGTACGGCGAAGGAACGACCTTCTTCGCTTGCCTGATGCCCTACCAGGGCGGCTGGTCGCTCAATGTCTATACGACCTTTGCGAAGGCCTCAGGCGCGTTCAGTGCTGCCACGTTGGGCGCGACCTTGGCACGCACCGTGGTGGGTGATTCATCGCAGTTCATCCCGAGGACCATCGCCGCGATCGTGGACAAGGTGAACGCCACCGGAGCCACGGCAAAGATGCTGGAGGCTTACCCTTGATCTTGTTCGACGCTGACGGGACGGCCGCGCATGATCTTGGCCGCGCCTCACATGGGTTTCATGCGTGAACGGATCCGCCATGCGTGCTGTCGAAATCCCTCCGCCCGTGCCCATCGGCAAGATCAAGAGCTTCGGGCCCTTCGGCCCGAAGTACGAGGTCGGCCAGGCGCTGCGTCGCAAGGATGACGGCGACTGGGTCGTTGAAGTCACGCTGGTCGACAGCGGCGAAAGAGCCGAGTACCGACTGATTCGACTGCTCGAAGATCCGGAGGCAGACTGAGCACGCTGATCGCCAAGAAGGATGCCTTTCAGGGCGAAGTGATTCGAGACCACCGCGGCCGCGAGGTGGTGCGGTTCACGACCGCTTCGGGCGTACAAGCGATCGTCGCCACTTGCATCCCGCAAACAGCCCTGGCCAAGATGGCTCGCAAGCTCGAGCGCAGGATCGCTCGTCGGCGGGCCCGGCTGGCGATGGAGGCGGCTCGGGTCTCGCCCAAGGGTTCCGCCCCAGGAGGCGGCAGCGATCGGTAGGCGCCGCCGCAGGCCGTGTGTACTCTGGCGATACTTCGCCCCGAAATGTCAGCGTTCTGATACTTGGCCAGCGCGCCGCGGAAGCGGTACCGTTATCGATGGCGTGAATGGGCAGCATGGACAACCTACCGATCACGTATCTCTCGTTCTGGGACGTCGAGCTGGACAACCTACCCGTAGGGCTGTTCAGCAAACGGGTCCTGTCGACGGCCGAGGCGGGTGGCATCCTGAATGCGGCACGGTCTTCCGACACCTTGGTCTGTGTGTCCCGGGAGGACTTGGCGGCACCCTATGGGGCTCGGGCGCGCCAACGTCACGAAGAGCTCTGCGCCGTCTTGCGCAGGCACGCCAACATCGAGATGCACCTGCGAGACTTCTTCGGCGAAGACTGCGTCAATCCGTCGTGCGTGGCCGAGGTGACGCTCCATAGTCGTCTGCTGGTTGTCGACTGCAACTACACGCTGGACCACCTTGGCTCGGGCTCTACCGATCGACCCGAACCGGATGCTGATGCCGCTGCTTGCCGAGATGGAAATGACCAGCTCAAGATGAAGCTGGCTCCAGACTCGCTGCAATTCCACCTGTTCGAGCAGATCTCCGACTCCAAGCCGAAGTCCCCAGGACTGGTCAGCGTCGTTTGAGCCCCAGTCATTGATCAGCCGAGCTGATCGTCTCGGTGGCGCGGCCTGCGCGAAGAAGCGGGACGACGTTCGAAATCGAGCCGTTGTCGGTCACACCCAACAGGTCTTCCAGAAGCTGCGGCTTCACGTGCATCTGGCGGGCGACTGCGGCGATCGGGATGCCCAGGTCCCGTGCCAGGACCGTCAGTCCTTCAGTCACGACCTCAGGCGTCTCCACCGGCATGTCCTGGTCCTCGTGTTCCTCGAGCGCCTCGCCTCGGCGCTTCAAGTGAACGTAGCCGGCACGCAGTTGGTCCGGCGTGAACACGCCGAGCTGCCCGCCCCGGTACAGGATGGCGGCCTTGGACACCCCCCACCGTCGCTTGAGCTCGCTCATGCCTTCCCAACTCAGCCTCGAGCGCCGCAGCGCGATGTGGCCCTCCGTTAAGAATGACGTCCTGGGCAGCAAGAGTGCGCTGGCGAAGCGGTTCGCCTGGGTCTCCGTCAGCCGATCGCCCGTCAGCACGCCCGTATGCAGAGCGAAGTGCCCCAACTCGTGCGCCACACCGAAACGGGCCCGACAAGCCGAGCGCCCGACCGCGTTCAGCGCGATCACGGGCCGTGCCGTCGCGAAGGACACAGCGTCTATCTCCCCGGCCATGCCTGCCACCTGCATGACGACGGCGCCGGCGTTCTCGGCAACGCGCGTGATGTTGCTGATCGGCCCCCAACCGAGCCCCCACTCCACGCGGCACCGCTCGGCCCCTCGTTCTATCGCCTCGTCAGAGGTCGGGTCCGCCTCTGCGACCTTGTAGGGTGGCAACTCCAGATGAGCGTCGAGCACACCGACCAGGCGCTTGAGCATCTCGCCTCGGGCACGTGCGTACTGTCGCAACGCCACCTTGGTGGTGAGCTGCTTCCTGAAATGACACTGCTCCTCGGTGAGCGGCATCGCCTCCACCTCGCGCAGGAATTCGGGGAGCACGCCGAGCTCGTCCACGAGTGCCTGCTCCAGTGCATCGGAGACCGGCTCGACCCCGGTCTCGACACGGCTCAGAAACTGCTTGGATCGGCTCAGCCGCTCGCCGAGCTCTGTCAGCGACAGGCCATGGAACAGCCTGGCCAACCGGATATTGGATCCCAGGACCGCGCTCATGGTCCGGGCGATCCGGCAGCCTGTTCGTCCCCTGCGTCGCGACGCTTCGGCACGATAGCCGGTTTGGCGACTTCAACGGGCTGCGGCAGCTCGACCTTGACGGTTGTCAGCGTCCTGACCGGCCTTTCGGAACGCCAACTGCAGACCAACTCGTCGCTTGCCGTGAAGCCGAGCAACTCGATCCGCGGTTCACTGTCCTCGTCGATCCCCCGATCGACCACGAAGCAGAAGCGCACCGCCTCGCCCGGCTCCGCGTCTTCGATGAGCGGCAGCTGGAAGCGATGAGCTTCGAGCACAGCGCGCTTGCTGGGTGCGGCGAGGCTGTCATTGCTGAAGCGGCAAGGCACGCCGCCGATCGAGAAGACCAGATCGTTCGCGCTGTTTTCGATGCCGAGCCAGGCCTGCCTGCCGCTAAGGTACTCGTTCAGAATCCTGGTTCGCTGGCGACCGAAGCAGGTCGTGCCCCGCGTGTACGACGAATCGGTCTCCCGGACCAGGTCGTCTTCGGTGGCAGCCCACTCCTCCATCAACCAAGCCGCCACTACGGCGAGCCTGTCGTCGGCGAGGGCGGGCTGGAAGTCACTGGGCTTGCGCAGATTCATAATGTGCATCCGTGATCAAACGTCAACCTATTATGTGCGTTCACGAAGATTCGTCAACCCATGCGCCAGGCCGTATTGTGTTTGCACACTCCCATCGATAGCCGGCGCTTGGTTGGTTGCAACTTCATTGGTAGAGTTGCAACCTAATGATAGGTCGCAACTTCACTGACGAGGGCCTCGTCTCGATGCACTGGAGCAACCCGGCCGGACCGGACGTTCTGGTAGAGATCCGCCGCACCAACACGGCCCGGGACGTCAGGGAGGGTCTGTTGGCGCTCGCCTACGCAGTCCAATCGACCTCGCGGCCCTCGACAGGCGTGTGCGTGATCGTGGATAGCCGGCTGTCGTCCAAACGCCTGACGGAGGAGCTGGACCGCTTCCGCTCCATTGCCCGCCAAGAGGTCGCGCGAAGCATCTTCCTGGTCTGGGCCAAGACGCAGGGCCTGTTCTTCATCGACGGCGAATTGCCCGAGCACTCGAACGTGTTCATGCAGGCGCTGCAGGCCGCCATCCACGAAGAGCAGGCCAACGGCCGAGCCTCCCGCGTGACGCGCCAGCAGGTCAAGGCAGTCCTGGTGGAGCGGTCGCTGGGCGCACTGCCGCCTGTGACGCTGGGCGAGCTCAGACGCTTGACCGGCACCAGCTACCAAACCGCGGCTGCAGCCTTGAGCGAACTAGAGCAGCTCTGCGTCGTGACCGGGGAACGTGACGGTCCGATTCCGATGCATGGCCTTCGCCCGATCGCGCTGATGAAGCTGGCCGAGGAGCACGCGCTGGCACGCAAGCAGATGCGCTACACGGACCCGACGGGCGAAAGCCGCACACCCAGTGCGCTGGCCAACCGGCTACTGTCCCTCCGCCAGAAAGGCGTCGCGGGCAAGGCGGCGATCTCCGGCGTGCTGGGCGCGACTCGTTTCTTTCCCGACCTGGACATCACTGCGGCGCCGCGGCTGGACGTCAGCGTCTACGACGGTGACATCCGCTTCATGTCCAAGCTTGATGCCGGACTCGTAGCGGTGGACGACCCGAAACGCAAGGCGACGGTCGTGCTGCACCTCCAACGCGACTGCCGCCCGGCAGAGATGGTGGCGCAGGAGCCTGATCTTGCCGCGCGGCTCGACTGCCTTGCCGATCTGGAGCAGATGGGCTTGCACGCGGAGGCCCGGGACTTTGCTCACCGGCTGTGCAACGCAGCAGGGCGGACGCCTTGAAGCTCGAAGCAGCACTATCGCCGTCGGAGGTGCTGGCTCAGGTGGCCAGCGCACTGCCGGCCGATGTCCGGGGCAATGTCATCATCATCGGAAGCTTGGCGGCCGGATACCACTTCTTCGCCGGCGACGGCGCGCGGGCTATCCGCACCAAGGATGTGGATTGCCTGTTCTCGCCGCACTCAAAAGCGATCGCCGCCGCGACGGAAGTCACCGACCAGCTCATCAAGGCTGACTGGAAACTGCGAGAGGACTCCGACTGGGGTCAGCCGGGAAACGAAGGTGACCCTGAAGAAGAGCTGCCGATGGTTCGCCTGCGCCCTCCCGGCGAGGCGACCAGCCCCTGGTTCCTCGAGCTGCTGTCGGCGCCGCCGGCCTTCGAGCCGGGCGCTCCAAGCAAGAAGCTGCGTCGCGTAGAAACCAGCATCGGCCACTTCGCCATCTGCAGCTTCGACTTCCTTGCGCTGGCGGAATGGCAACCGCTTGATACGGTGCACGGCGTGCGCATCGCGCGGCCGGAAATGATGGCGCTGGCCAATCTGCTTCACCACCCCGAGATGGCCGACACCCTGATTACCGGCACCGACTACAGGCGATCCAACAAGGATCTGGGCCGCGTCCTGGCGCTGGCCTACCTGACGGTGCAGCGCGACCGGCGCGACGGCACCGAGGAATTCGACGCCTGGGCAGGTCGGATGTGGATCGCCCTGCAGGACAAGTTCGGTGATCTGGCGGCGCAGCTGGCAGCTCAAGCAGGTGCTGGCCTGCGTGCTGTTCTGGAAAGCCCTGCGGATCTCGACCAGGCTCTGCGCATCGCCAACCTCGGACTCTTGGCCTCCCTGGACGTGTCGGTGGAAGCCTTCCGCGCAACGGGTGCCCGCGTTCTGGCGGATGTGATCGAGGAGCTGGAGGCGATGGCGCGGTGAAGGCCGAGAGGCCACCGCCAGCGCCCCTGCGCCGCGTGTTCGCATTCCGGCCCGGCAGGCATCCAGGCCCCCACCGTCGAAATGCGATAGCTGTCGAGTGCAAGGCAGCGGTAGCCGCTTAATGGGCCAGCCAATAATTTCCAATAATTTTGTTGCGCGCTGTGCCGCGCCCCCGGGCGCAAGGCCTCCTGCAGTTCGTCGTCCGGGCACGAGCAGGCGCCACCAACGATGCCTGCTGGCGCTTTGGGGCTGTGCGATGGTCCTGTCGATCAAAGCAGTGCGTGCTTTGGGCAATCAAGCGGCGGCAGGACACCACAAGACACCTTGATAATCCGTATTATCAAGGTAGCCAGATTTGGCCTCCGAAACCCCTCGCGTTCAGGCACACTTGCCGCTATCCCAGTCCCGACAAGCACTTAGCGCACCCGGCTCCGTTCATCCTGGACCCCGTCCCGCACTTCAACCGCCACGCCGATCCCGATGAAGCCGTCCCCTTCCGGACTCACGATCCGCCGCCTGGGCCACCCCCAGATGGCCTTCGTGCGAAGCTGGGCCGAAGGTCTGGACCTGGTCGCCGCCTGGGATCGCTACCTCTACGTCGACGGTCAAGGTGACGGCCGCCGCGCTCGCGGCGAGCTACAGCGGTTGCTCGACGAACTGCGCAACCTGGCCCGCGCCCACGGCCGGCCCGAGTTGGCCGCCCTCCTCCGCCGTGATCCCGAGGCCATTCCCGACAGGGGCGCCAAGGTTCCGACGCTTGACGAGTTCGCCGCGCAGCAGCCGGCCGACTACTACACCGAGGCCGAGCTCATCGAGCTCTACCAGGAGCAGTTCGGCCAGGCCGACTCCCGCAGCGCGGCGCGCCGGCGGCAGCGGCTGCGCGAGCGGCTCGTACATGCGATCCAGTGGCTCACGAATATCGGGGTACGGGAGCCCGCAGCGACCGATCCGGTGGCCGCCTGGCTGGATGAGCGGGTGGCCGCGCGGCTGGCGGTAGTAGGGATCCGCACGCTCAAGGAACTGGTCTTCTGGATCCGCACGAAGGGGTTCCACTGGCACCGCGGCATCCCCAAGGTTGGCCCGGAAGGCGCCGCGCGCATCGTGCGCTGGCTGCGCGAGCACGAGGCCACGCTGGGTGCCCTGCCCTCTCCTGCCCTGGTGCCGCTCTCGCAGGTCGACACAGCAGCGCTGACCCCCCCTCCCCGCATCGGGATCGTTCCGCTGGAACGCTTCCGGCCTCCGTCGGAGCGCGACGGCTCGCGCGGGATCAACCGCGCGCCGGCCGAGCGCTGCAAGGTGGCTGCCGCAAACGACTACGAGGCCATCCAAGCCTGGCTGCGGCTGCGTGTGCAGGGCACCCACACGTGGCGCGCCTACCGCAAAGAGGCCGAGCGATTCCTGCTCTGGGCCGTGATGGAGCGGAGGAAGGCGCTGTCGTCGCTGGACGGGGACGACTGCGTGGCCTACCGGGACTTCCTTGCGGCACCGGGGTCCGAGTGGGTAGGGCCGCGCAACGCGCAGCGGTGGTCGGAGGCTTGGAGACCCTTCGAGGGGGCTTTGTCGGTGCGGTCGCAGGCCACTGCCATGACCATCGTGCGCTCGCTGTGCGAGTGGCTGGTGCGGCGGCACTACCTCGACTCGAACCCCTGGGACGACGTGCCGTCGCGGCCGGATGCACCGTCGATGCCGCAGCTACGGGCGCTGTCGCAGAAGCAGTGGGCGCTGGTGCAGGAGTGGATCGCGGGCGAGCTGGCGGCAGCACCCTCCCCTGCCCTGTACCGGCTGAAGTTCATCCTGGACTTCGCCTACATGACGGGCATGCGGCTGGCCGAGCTGGCCACCGCAAAGCTCGGCTGGCTGCGCCACGAGCAGCTCGATGATGGCGAGTGGGCGTGGTCGATCATGGTGCTCGGCAAGCGGAACAAGTGGCGGGAGGTGCCGCTACCAGATCCGGCGGTGGAGGCACTGAGGGCGTCCCTGGTTATGCGTAACCGGGAACTAGACCCGCTGGCCAACGATCCGGAGACGCCACTGATCTCGAAGCTGAGCTTGGAGGCGCCGCTGTCGGCGGCCCGGATCTACGAGATCCTGGTGGCCGGCTTCGAGCGATGCGCTACGCATATCTGGGGACGGGACCCGCGCGCCGCGGAAAGGATCCGAGAAGCTTCCACCCACTGGCTGCGGCACACCTACGGGTCGCACTCGGCAGCGCGCGGGGTGCCGCAGGATGTGCTGCAGGCCAATCTTGGGCACGAGAGCCTGGCGACAACGTCGATCTACGTGCGGGCTGAGAAGGCACGGCGGCACAAGGCGGTGCAGGGCGCTTTTGCCAAGGCGTGAGGCGATTCCTGCCCGACGGCCGTTGGCTGACCATGAATTGGCTCACGCCACGAAGACGCCGTTCTCCGCTGGGTAGAGGCATCCGAAGGCGCCTCAAAGGCTGACGGGAATGGGCGCCTACCAGGTCAAACGGGTGGGGGCCTGCCCTCACGGGATTTCCTTGGCGGTTGGCATCGAAGCTGATGCCTAGACGCGCCACTGTCAGCGACGCGGATTCACGAGATCTTGGTGGCGGTGTTCGAGCCGTACGTCACGCATCCCTGGGGACGAGACAAGCGGCCGGGGGAGCGGATTCGGGAGGGTTCAACTGACTTGCTGCGCCTTACATACGGGTCGTACTATGCGGCACCCTGGGTGCCTAAGGATGTGCTGCGGCGCCACTCTCGGACACGAATATCTGGCGACGACGTCGATGGATCTGGACGCCGGAATGGCTCGCCGGCTTCGCGCCGTGCGCGGGGCGTTTGCCAAGGCGTGAGGCAATTCTCGGCTAGCGGTCGAACGCTGACGAGGAATCGACTCACGCCACGAAACCGCCGTTCTCCACTGGGTGGAGGCATCCGACGGCGCCCCAAAGTCCGACGGGGATGGGCACCTGCCAGATCAATCGGGTGGGGGCCAGCCCTCAGAGCTTTTTCTTTACGGTTGGCATCGATGCCTGACCGGGGTCTCCGCCGTAGATTGAAGGGCGGTCTAGGCGCGCACAAAGCCGGGGCGAGACGGGCGATGCATAGCCCCGAGCGTGGAAACCAGGTTTCCACGCCTTCTCTGCAGGCTAGCTAGGTCTTGGTGGCACTCGCACCGACGACTTCGCTGATCGCTTCAATCAGCGCAGCCACGTTCTCACCATGCACGACTCCGGGCATGAGCCGAATGGTTGCCTGCCCCCGTGCGTCCCAGCTAACTCTTCCGGCCACTGCACCGGCGACACGAATCTCCTGTGGCGCTTCGCCCGCCCCTCGCTGCTTGCCAATCAGGGCGGCGACGACCGCAGAAGCCGACATCCGCTCCGACTGTCTGAGCTTCTCGGCGCGCCGCAAGACCCCTTTGCGATCGGACTCCATCGCGGTCGCTATGAGCTCAGCGTGCTTGAACTGCAGTTCAAGGGGACTCCGGAAGCATTGCACTAACGGCTCGGGCAGCTCTGCCACAGCGATGGCCTTTCGAACCCATGTGTGTGAGAGGCCCAAGGCCTCAGCGAGCCGCCGTTGCGACGGGAACATCTGCTCGTCCAGCGCCTTGCGGTACATCGCTCCTTGTTCCCATGCCGACAGGTCGGCACGTTCGCGGTTCTCCCGATCCATGGCCGCAAAGAGCTCGCGATCGGACATCGGCGCCGTCGCGATGGCGGCCAGCACTGGCAGGCCCAGTTCCAGGCAGGCCCGGTGCCGGCGATGTCCGAACACGATCTCGTACTTTGACGAATCGCCTTCGATCGGTCGCACCAAGATCGGCTGCACGTTGCCGCCTGCGTGCTCCACGTCAGCCTTGAAGCGGATGAAGTCCGCCGTCGAAAAGCTGGCCTCATGCCGATTGGACCAGCGGCTTGGAACCACCTGCTGCGGATCCAGCTTCTTGGTCGGGAGAGACCCATCGAACTGCTGGAGTGCATCCCTCAGCCGTGACACCTCTCCCTCGGCGGCAAGCATCTGGCCCCGAAAGGCGAGCATCTCGCCGGGCCCGGTCTTGCGGCCAGCTTGCCGAGGAGTGACGCCTGGAAACCTGGTTTCCACCGCGCCCGCTTCGGCGTTATCCGCAGCGTTCTCGACCGCGGCATCCCGTGCCGGCGGTGCTTGGTCCGTCTCAGCTATGGCCTTCTGCTGCGGCGCGAGTAGATCCGCGGTCAGGCGCGACAACCGATCACGAGTGCTCATCGAAGTCTCCTGTCAACTTGGGGTCGATCCGCTGCCCGCCGGCTCATTTCAAGGCGGCTCGACCGCGCCAGGTCTCAACCACGGATTCCTCGACCAGCTCGACGAACCGGTCGTATGCGTCAGCTGCTCGCTTGTAGGTCTTGGCGGCGCCGTCGTACTTCTGGACGTCGTAAACCGTCGCGAACTCGGCCGCCTTGTTGCTCGTCACCGTAGTCTTCGGGATCTCGACCGGCAACATGTACTCGCCGTACGTCGCGGCGATCCACTGCCGGACGGCTGGGGCCGCTGCATCGGCCTGATCAACTCGACTCAAGAGGACGTGCAGGAAGTCGAAAGTCTTCCGGGAGCCCAAAGTCTCTTGCTTGTCTAGATTGGTGCCAAGGTCGCTGAGGAGTGACCAGAACTGGGCTGAACTCGCGAAGTCCAGGCCGCTCGGTGGAACGGGCACCACTAGGCCGTCCGCTGCCCAGAGCGCATTGATCGTCACGTAGGAGAGCGACGGGGGCGTATCGATCACGATCACGTCGTACAGACCCCGGACCGACTCGAGTCCGGCATTCAGCACGTCCCAGAACCTGGACGTCGGGTCTCGCATCTGCCGGGCGGGCAGGGCGAACTCCGCAGAGAACAGGAAGGGCGCAGCGGCGACCAGGTCGATGCCTTCCCAATAGGTCGATCGGATGGCGTAACGAATGTCCGACTCGCTGCCATCGCACAAGGGGCCGATCGTCATATCGGCATCGACCTCGGTTTCGGGCAGGATGCCGTGCAGGGTGGTCAACGAGCCCTGAGGATCGGTGTCGACGGCCAAGACCCGATGTCCCCTGAGGCTCAGCCCCTGCGCCAGGATCATGGCGGACGTGGTCTTGGAAACGCCCCCCTTGAAGTTGCCAACGGCGACAGTGATCGCCTTCTGCCCGGCCGGGCGCATCTTGGCCTGCCGGTAGGCCCGGGTCCATCGCCGCGCGTCGCTCAGCGAGAACTCGCGCTTGCCGCCATTGGGCGACAGCTTCCCTGTGGGCAGGTCCCCCTTGCCAATGCGATAGTTGAGGTGGGATTTGTCGACGGCGCACAGCGTGGCCACCTGTGCAGTGGAGTAGTGCGGAGCAATCTTGCGAACCTCTGGCGCCAGGAGCTTGGCGCGGATCTGCTCCACCATGCTGCTCGCACGCTCGGCCAATGCTCCGATGCGCGTCATGTCGATCGGGGTCCGAGCGGCGTCTACTCGGGGAACGTCCACACTGGAAACCTGGTTTCCAGAGGGACTGCCGGCGGCGATGGTTAGGTCCTCAGTGGCCATGATTTCAAGCATTCGATGGAATCCGGCAAGTGTACCGATATTCGTCGAATCCCCGAAACGCAACCGTCCTCTGTGCTTTGATCTAAGTGTGGGAGTTTTTGGGGAACCGCGCGCCGCGCGCCGCCTCGGCGCGCCGCAACTGTGGGAGATTTTGGGGACCTCGGC
>CAJAES010000064.1 GCA_903938815.1 uncultured beta proteobacterium | reverse complement strand
GGGAAGTCAGCCCGCAGCGCTGACCGCCACAGCTGGCGCCTGCCCCGCGCGCCGCCTGCCGCGACGCGCAATGCCGCGGACCGCGCTGCGACAGCGCTCAGCCCGAACGCGCCCGGGATGAACGTTCGCAAAATGCCGAACGCCGAACGCCGAACGCTCGCCGCCAACAGCCTTGCACCGCGACCTGTTCAAGACCCGCGGCTGTCACGGTGCCGACGCAAAAGGGTCACCGCGGCTTCATCGCTCTCGCCCAGCATCGCGGCATGACCCTGGCCGAGATCCGTGACCGCCTGCTGCTGCAGGAAGACCTGAACTTCCTGCTCACCAACCGGGTGCCGCGCATCGCGCTCACGCGCTGGATGGGCTGGTTCAGCCAGATCCGCAGTCCGTGGCTGTGCCGTGTTTCCGTGGCGGTGTGGCGGCTTTTCACCGACCTCGATCTCGGCGAGGCGAAGCGCGAGCGCTTCGACAGTCTGCACGAGGTCTTCACCCGCGAACTGAAACCCGGCGCCCGCAGCGTCGACATGGCCCCGGGTGTGCTGGCGAGCCCCTGCGACGGCATTGTCGGCGCCTGCGGCAGCGTCGAGGCAGGCTCGGTGCTGCAGGCCAAGGGATCGCCCTACCGCCTGGCCGATCTCTTCGGAACGGCGGCGCGCGCGGCGCCTTTCGAGGGCGGCAGCTACGTCACGCTGCGCCTCACGTCCAGCATGTACCACCGCTTCCACGCGCCCTGCGATGCGCGCGTGCGCCATGTCAGCTACATCGCCGGGGACACCTGGAACGTCAACCCCATCGCGCTCAAGCGCGTGCGGGCGCTCTTCTGCCGCAACGAGCGCGCCGTCATCGGCCTGCAGCTGCCTGACGGGACACCGCTGGCGCTGGTGCCGGTGGCGGCCATCCTCGTGGCGAGCATCCGGCTGCACTTCCTGGACGTGCTGCTGCACCTGCGCTGGCCCGGCCCGAACGAGATGCCCTGCGACCAGCCCGTCCGCAAGGGGCAGGAACTCGGCTGGTTCGAGCACGGTTCGACCATCATCGTCTTCGCGCCCGCCGGCGTGCGCCTGGCCCCCGGCATCGAGCCCGGGCGGCGGCTGCGCATGGGCGAGGCCCTGATGGCGCTGCCATGATCGACGTCGACCTGGTGTGGTTCAACGCCGGCGGCGGCCACCGCGCCGCGGCGCAGGCGCTCGAGGAAGTGATCGTGTCGCAGGGCCTGCCATGGCGCGTGCGCAAGCTCAACCTCACCGAGGTGCTCGACCCCGCGGACCGCTTTCGCCGTATCACTGGCATGGCGCCGGAAGACCTGTACAACCGGCGCCTGGCCAGCGGCTTCACGCTGGGCCTGGCGCAGGAACTGAGGCTGCTGCAGGGCCTGATCCGGCTGGGCCACCCGACGCTGGTGCAGCGGCTGTCGCGCCACTGGGCCGTCACCCGGCCTGGCCTGGTGGTCAGCCTGATCCCGAACTTCAACCGGGCGATGCACGATGCGCTGGCGCAGGCGCGCCCGGGTGTGCCCTTCGTCACGGTGCTCACCGACATGGCCGACCATCCGCCGGCCTTCTGGGTGGAGCCTGGCACGGCGCAGCACGTGGTCTGCGGCACGGGGCACGCCGTGCAGCAGGCGCTGGCGGCGGGCTGTGACGCCGGGCGCGTGCACCGCACCAGCGGCATGATCCTGCGGCCCGAGTTTCATATCAGCCCGCCGATGGACGTGGCCGCCGAGCGCCGGCGCATCGGCCTGGATGAGTCCACGCCCACCGGGCTCGTGCTCTTCGGCGGCACCGGCTCGCGCGTGATGAAGCGCATCGCGGCCGCGCTGCCGCAGACACCGCTGATCCTGATGTGCGGCCGCAACGAGGCGCTGGCCGCCGAGCTTCGCGCCATGCCCTGCGCCGCGCCGCGCATCGTGGTGGGCTACACGCCCGAGGTGGCGCGCTGGATGCGCTGCGCGGACTTCTTCATCGGCAAGCCCGGCCCCGGCAGCCTCAGCGAGGCCGTGCAGATGGGGCTGCCCGTCATCGTCACGCGCAACAGCTGGACGATGCCGCAGGAACGCTGGAACACCGACTGGGTACGGTCGAACGGCCTGGGCGTGGTGCGGCGCAGCTTTCGCGACGTGGCGGGTGCGGTGCGCGAACTGCTGGACGATCTGCCGCGCTACCGGGCGCGGGTGCAGGCCGTGCGCAACCGCGCGGTGTTCGAGGTGCCGCAGATCCTGCAGGACATCGTGCGGGCCCGGCAGACGGCGTCACGCGGTTGACTCGGCAGTGTCACGTCAGCGTCGCGCCGCACGATCACGATGGAGGGCACGATGCGACGTGACGACCTGGCCGACCTGAAGGACGACGACCTCCCCGCGGACCGCCTGCGTGTGCGCACGGTGTGGATCTCCGACCTGCACCTGGGCACGCCCGGCTGCCAGGCGGTGGCCCTGCTGGATTTCCTGCGCAACGTCGAGTGCGAGACGCTCTTCCTGGTGGGCGACATCATCGACGGCTGGCAGCTGCGCCGGCAGTGGTACTGGCCGCAGGCGCACAACGATGTCGTGCAGAAGCTGCTGCGCCAGGCGCGCAAGGGCACGCGCGTGATCTTCGTTCCCGGCAACCACGACGAGTTCGCGCGCCGCTACCTGGGCCACAACTTCGGCGGCGTGGACGTGGTGGGCGAGCACGTGCACCAGACGGCCGACGGCCGCCTGCTGTGGGTGACGCACGGCGACCTCTTCGACGGCGTCATCCAGTGCGCCAAGTGGCTGGCCTACGTGGGCGACTGGGCCTACGAGCTCACGCTGAGAATCAACCGACGGCTGAACTCATTGCGCGCTCGCGTGGGCCTGCCGTACTGGAGCCTCTCGCGCTACCTCAAGCTCAAGGTCAAGCGCGCCGTCAGCTACGTGGGTGACTTCGAGGCCGCCGTGGCCCGCGAGGCACGCGCCCGCGGCGCGCACGGCGTGGTCTGCGGCCACATCCACCATGCCGAGATGCGCGACATCGACGGCATCCTCTACTGCAACGACGGCGACTGGGTCGAAAGCCTGACCGCCCTGGTGGAGCACCCGGACGGCCGGCTGGAGATCATCGACTGGAGCCAGCGGCTGGCTGCCGCCGCCGGGCAGCACGCGGTCAGAACAGGAAGTAGCGCTGCGCCATCGGCAGCACCGTGGCCGGCTCGCACGTGAGCAGTTCACCGTCGGCACGCACGGCGTAGGTCTGCGCGTCGATCTCCATCACCGGCGTCAGGCCGTTGTGCACCATGTCCTGCTTGCGCACCGTGCGGTTGCCCTGCACGGCCGACAGCGTCTTGCGCAGGCCGTAGCGCTCGCCCACGCCCGAGGCCAGGGCGGCGCCGCTCAGGAAGGTGATCGAGCCCCGTGACAGCGCGCCGCCATAGCTGCCGAACATCGGGCGGTAGTGCACCGGCTGCGGCGTCGGTATGCTGGCGTTGGGGTCGCCCATCGCGGCCGCCGCGATGAAGCCGCCTTTCAGGATCAGCGCCGGCTTCACGCCGAAGAACGCCGGCTTCCACAGCACCAGGTCGGCCCACTTGCCGACCTCGATGCTGCCCACCTCGTGCGCGATGCCGTTGGCCAGGGCCGGGTTGATCGTGTACTTGGCGATGTAGCGCCGGACGCGGAAGTTGTCGTGCCGGTCGCTGTCCCGGGGCAGGGTGCCGCGCTGCGCCTTCATCTTGTGCGCGGTCTGCCAGGTGCGGATGATGACCTCGCCCACCCGGCCCATCGCCTGGCTGTCGCTGCTCATCATGCTGATGGCGCCGATGTCGTGCAGCACGTCCTCGGCGGCGATGGTCTCGCGGCGGATGCGGCTTTCGGCGAAGGCCAGGTCCTCGGCGATCGACGCGTCGAGGTGGTGGCAGACCATCAGCATGTCCAGGTGCTCGTCCACCGTGTTGGCGGTGTAGGGCATCGTGGGGTTGGTGCTGCTGGGCAGGAAGTTGGCTTCACCCACCACGCGCAGGATGTCCGGTGCGTGCCCGCCGCCCGCGCCTTCGGTGTGGAAGGCGCACAGCGTGCGGCCCTTCGTCGCGGCGATCGTGTCCTCGACGAAGCCCGACTCGTTGAGCGTGTCGGAGTGGATGGACACCTGCGTGTCCGTGGCCTCGGCCACCGAGAGGCAGCAGTCGATGGCCGATGGCGTGGTGCCCCAGTCCTCGTGCAGCTTCAGGCCGATGGCGCCGGCCTCGACTTGCTGCATCAGCGCGTCGGGCCGGCTCGCGTTGCCCTTGCCCAGGAAGCCGAGGTTCATCGGGAAGGCTTCCGCGGCCTGCAGCATGCGCTCGAGGTTGGCCGGGCCGGGCGTGCAGGTGGTGGCGAAGGTGCCGGTGGCCGGGCCGGTGCCGCCGCCGAGCATGGTGGTCACGCCCGACATCAGCGCCTCCTCGATCTGCTGCGGGCAGATGAAGTGGATGTGGCTGTCGATGCCGCCGGCGGTGACGATCATGCCTTCGCCGGCGATGATTTCGGTGCCCGGGCCGATGACGATGTTCACGCCCGGCTGCACGTCGGGGTTGCCGGCCTTGCCGATGCCGAAGATGCGCTGGCCGCGGATGCCGATGTCGGCCTTGACGATGCCCCAGTGGTCGATGATGAGCGCGTTGGTGATGACGCAGTCGACCGCATCGCCGGGGCCGATGCCGTTGATGCGCTGGCCCTGGCCCATGCCGTCCCGGATGACCTTGCCGCCGCCGAACTTGACCTCCTCGCCGTAGCCGCCGGCCAGCAGCGTGTAGTCCCGCTCGACCTCGACGACGAGGCCGGTGTCGGCCAGGCGCAGGCGGTCGCCCGTGGTCGGGCCGTACATCTCCGCGTAGGCGCGGCGGTTGATGGTGGCCATGGTCAGAGCTTTCCTTGCACGAGGCCGCGGAAGCCCCAGGCCTCGCGGGCGCCGGCGTAGTCGACGAGTTCCACCGTGCGCTGTTGCCCGGGCTCGAAGCGCATCGCGGTGCCGCTGGGAATGTTCAGCCGCATGCCGTGCGCGGCCGGGCGGTCGAAGCCGAGCGCCGCGTTGGTCTCGGCGAAGTGGTAGTGCGAGCCCACCTGGATGGGGCGGTCGCCGGTGTTCTCGACCACCAGGGTCAGCGTGCGGCGACCGGGGTTGAGCTCGTGGTCGGGGCCGTCGGTGAGCAGTTCGCCCGGGATCATCGCAGCGACCCCATCAGCAGGCTCACGCCCATCAACCCGAGCACCGCGCCGGTGGCGTGCGGCCAGGCCGTGCTGCGGTGGCGCACCACCAGCGCGGCCACCATGCCCAGCACGTGCAGCGCGCCGGTGCCCAGCATCATGCCGACCAGCGCCGCGCCGCCGCCGAGTTCGGCCCCGTGCGCCGCGCCGTGGAAGAACGCGAAGACGCCCACCAGGGGCATCGCCCAGGGCAGCGGCAGGGAAGTCCGGCGCGCGATCAGCAGCGCCAAGGCCAGCAGCGAGGTGGCGATGACCGGCTCCACCAGAGGAATCGCCAGACCGGCCGCCGCCATCAGGGCGCCGGTGCTCAGGAGCGCCACGAAGCTCGCCGGCACCAGCACCAGGTCGGCCCGGCCGCGCCGCGCGGCCAGCGCCGCCCAGAACCCCACCGCGAACATCGCGGCCAGGTGGTCGAGGCCCGAGAACGGGTGCGCCAGGCCGCTGAGCAGCGCGTCGGCCGGGTGCGATCCGGCGTGTGCCTGGGCCAACGCCGGCAGCGCCAGCAAGAGCATCGATATGGTGCGTTTGGTGTTCGTCATGCGGGCATCAGGCGGATGTCATGCAATGGGTTGGTGCACGGTCACCAGTTTGGTGCCGTCGGGAAAGGTCGCTTCGACCTGGATCTCGGGGACCATTTCGGCCACGCCGTCCATGACGTCGGCCCGGCTGAGCACGGTCTTGCCCTCGCTCATGAGGGCGGCAACCGTCTTGCCGTCGCGTGCGCCTTCCATGATGGCGGCCGTGATCAGGGCCACCGCCTCGGGCACGTTGAGCTTCAGCCCGCGCGCCTTGCGGCGTTCGGCCAGCAGCGCGGCGGTGAAGATCAGCAGCTTGTCTTTTTCGCGCGGGGTCAGTTCCATCGTGCCAAGGGTATTGCAGGATGGATGCCATGTCATGGCTGGCGCGCTTCTTGATCTGCATAACGGGATGAATCCCTCGGCCCAACCCCGCCAGCGTGTCGTGAAAGTGCGACGCGACTACAACCGCTGGGTCGCCCGGGAGTCGATGGAGGACTACGCGCTTCGCTTCACGCCACGTTCCTTCCGCCGCTGGAGCGAGTGGCGCGTGGCGCAGACGGCCTTCGGCGGAGCGGCCTCGTTCCTGATCCTGGAGGCGCTGGGCGGCACGCTGCTGGTGCAGTACGGCTTCATCAACGCGGCCCTCGCCATCCTGGCCACTGCGGCCGTCATCGCGCTGGCCGGCTGGCCCATCAGCGTCTATGCCGCCCGCTACGGCGTCGACATGGACCTGCTCACGCGTGGCGCGGGCTTCGGCTACATCGGCTCCACGGTCACCTCGCTCATCTACGCGAGCTTCACCTTCATCTTCTTCGCGCTCGAGGCCGCGGTGATGGCCTACGCGCTCGAACTGGTGTTCGACATCCCGCCGGCCTGGGGCTACCTGATCTGCGCGCTGGTGGTGATTCCGCTGGTCACGCACGGCGTCACGGCCATCAGCCGGCTGCAGGCCTGGACGCTGCCGCTGTGGATCGTGATGCTCGTGGTGCCATTCGTGGCGGTGTTCGCGAACCAGCCCGACATCCTCTCCGGCCTGGTCACTTACCCCGGCGCCGGCAAGGCGGCGCTCGGCGAGGAGGGCGGCTTCGACCTGCTGGCCTTCGGGGCCGCCACCACGGTGGGCATCGCGCTCATCACGCAGATGGGCGAGCAGGCCGACTATCTGCGGTTCATGCCGGAGCCCGACCCGCAGCGCCGCGCGCGCTGGTGGGCCGGCGTGGCGCTGGGCGGCCCGGGCTGGCTGGTGCCCGGCGTGCTCAAGATGCTCGGCGGCGCGCTGCTGGCCTACCTGGCCATCACGCAGATGGTGCCCGCCGAGCGCGCGGTCGACCCGAACCAGATGTACCTGGCGGCCTACGAGATGGTCTTCAGCCACTACGGCTGGGCCGTGGCCGCGACGGCGCTCTTCGTCGTCATCTCGCAGCTCAAGATCAACGTCACGAACGCCTACGCGGGCTCGCTGGCCTGGAGCAACTTCTTCTCGCGCCTGACGCACAGCCACCCCGGCCGCGTGGTGTGGATGGTGTTCAACACCGCCATCGCGCTGATGCTGATGGAGATGGACGTGTTCCAGGCGCTCGGGCACGTGCTGGGCCTGTACGCCAACGTCGCCATCGCCTGGATGATGGCCGTGGTGGCCGACCTCGTCATCAGCAAGCCCATGGGCTGGTCGCCACCCGGCATCGAGTTCAAGCGTGCTCATCTGTACGACATCAACCCGGTGGGCGTGGGCGCCATGGGCGTGGCCTCGGTGCTGTCGGTGGCCGCGCACCTGGGCGCGTTCGGCCCGCTGGCGCAGGCGTTCTCGGCCACCATCGCGCTGGTGACGGCCTTCGTGATGGCGCCGCTGATCGCCTGGGCCACGAAGGGCCGCTACTACATCGCGCGCCGGACGATTCCGATCTTTCCGTTGGCGGCGCCACCCGTTGCCGCGCCGGCGGGCGCCGACCGCACCGATCGCGTCAATGGCGTGGATGGCGTCGAGGGTGCCGGTGCCCAGGGCGGCGCCTACAAGCGCCTGCAGACCTGCTGCATCTGCGAGCGCGAGTACGAGGTCGAGGACATCGCCCACTGCCCGGCCTACCAGGCGCCGATCTGCTCGCTGTGCTGCACGCTCGACGCACGCTGCAACGACCTGTGCAAGCCGCATGCGCGGCTGTCGGCGCAGTGGGCCTCGCTGCTGCGGCGGCGGCTGCCTGCGCGCTGGGCGCCGCAGCTCGAGGCCGGCTTGTCGCACTACCTGCTGCTGCTGGCGCTCGGCCTGCCGCTGGTGGGCCTGCTGATGGTGGCCATGTACCAGCAGGGCCAGCGCGTGCTGGGCGCGCAGGCCGCCGCGCTGGAGCCCGCGCTGCGCCAGGGCGTGGTCAACATGGGCCTCGGCCTGCTGCTCGCGGTGGGTGTCGTGGCCTGGTGGCTGGTGCTGGCGCACCGCAGCCGCCTCGTCGCGCAGGAGGAGAGCAACCGGCAGACGCAGGCGCTGCTGGACGAGATCGCGAGCCACCAGCGCACCGACGCGGCGCTGCAGCAGGCCAAGGCCGCGGCCGACGCCGCCAACCAGGCCAAGACGCGCTACGTCACGGCCATCAGCCACGAGCTGCGGACGCCTCTCAACAGCATCCTGGGCTATGCCCAGCTGCTGGAGGAGGACGAGGCCATGCCGCCCCACCGCCGCCAGGCCGTGGGCGTGATCCGGCGCGGCGGCGACCACCTGCTGAGCCTGATCGAGGGCACGCTCGATGTCGCCCGCATCGAGGCCGGCAAGCTGGCGCTGCAGGTCGAGCCCATGCGCTTTCGCGAGGGCCTGGAGGAGATCGCGCGGCTGATGGAACTGCAGGCCTCGGCCAAGGGCGTGCGCTTCGTGCGCCGCTTCGAGGGCGCCATCCCCGAGTTCGTGCGCGCCGACGAGCGCCGGTTGCGGCAGATCCTGATCAACCTGCTGGGCAACGCCGTGAAGTTCACGGCCCGGGGCGAAGTCACCCTCGGCGTGCGCTACGGTCGGGAGATGGCGCGCTTCGAGATCACCGACACCGGCCCCGGCATGGCCGCCGAGGAGCTCGGCCGGGTGTTCGAGCCGTTCACGCGCGGCAGTTCGGCGGGCAGCGCCGGCGGCACCGGCCTGGGCCTGACCATCAGCCGCATGCTCACGAACCTGATGGGTGGCGAGCTCACCGCGCGCAGCACGCCCGGCGAGGGCAGCGTGTTCGCGGTGAAGCTGTTCCTTCCCGAACTGGCACAGGCGCCCGGCCTGGCGCCCGCCGGGCCGCGGCTGGGCTACAGCGGCCCGCGGCGCCGCATCCTCGTCGTCGACAACGAGGAGGCCGACCGGTCGCTGCAGGCCGACCTGCTGCAGCCCCTGGGTTTCATGATCGAAGGGGCCGAGTCCGGCGAGGTGGCGCTGGCGCGCCTGGCCGATGCCACGCTGCCGCGCCCCGACGCCATCTTCATGGACCTGGCCATGCCCGGCATCGACGGCTGGGAAACCATCCGCCGCCTGCGTGCCGCGGGCTGCGGCGACATCCCGCTGGCGGTGGTGTCGGCCAACGCCTTCGACCGCGGCCTGGACAACGACGTCGGCATCGCCGAGGCCGATTTCCTCGTCAAGCCTGTGCGGCTGGCCAAGCTGCTCGACTGGCTGGGCGCGCGGCTGAACCTGCGCTGGACGGCCGCGCCGACGGTCGGGCAGACTGTCCAGCAGACTGCCGGTACGGCCGCACCCGCACCCGCCGCCGCGCCCGAGACCCTGCCCGACACGCAGGCCCTTCTGGCGCTTCAAGGCCTGATCGGCCTGGGCTACGTGCGGGGCATCCAGAAAAAGCTCGACGAGATCGAGGCCGCGGACGACGCGGCCTCGGGCTTCGTCGCCCGGCTGCGTGGACTGGCGCAGCGCTTCGAACTCGGCGCGCTGGAGACAGCCGTCGGAAATGCACTCGATGAGCTCCAGCGCCGCTGACACCCCCGCCGTCGTGCTGATCGTCGATGACGTGCCGGACAACCTGGCCGTGCTGCACGACGCGCTGGACGAATCCGGCTACACCGTGCTGGTGGCCACCAACGGCGAGGCTGCGCTGCAGTGCGCCGCGCAGGCCCGGCCCGACATCGTGCTGCTCGACGCGATGATGCCGGGCATGGACGGCTTCGAGGTTGCGCGCCGGCTCAAGGCCGATGAAGCCACCGCGGGCATTCCGATCGTCTTCATGACCGGCCTGACGGAGACGGAGCACGTGATCCAGGCCTTTGGTGTCGGCGTGGTGGATTACGTCGCGAAGCCGGTACGCACGCGCGAACTCATCGCCCGCATCGAGAGCCACCTGCGCAACGCCCGCGCCCAGCGCCAGGCGCGGGGCGCGCTCGACGCCTTCGGCCACGCCACGCTGGTGGTGCGTGAGCGTGACGGGCGCCGCCTTTGGCAGACCGCGCTGGCGCGCGAACTCATGACCGAGCACTTTCCCGGCACGCCGGAGATGCTGGCGCCGCCTGCCGTGACGGCCTGGGTGGCCCGGGAGGCGCTGCGCCGCCGGGCCGGCGCCGAGCCGCAGGGCCTGACCGTGGGCCGTGGCCCCCAGCGCCTGACCTTCGCGCTGCACGCCATGGACGGCGACAGCGGCGGCAGCGACAGCGGCGAGGAGTGGCTGATCGTCCTGCGCGAGGACTCCGAAGCCGCTCTGCTCGACGGCCTGCTGCGGCACTTCCCGCTCACGGCGCGTGAGGCCGAGGTGCTGTACTGGGTCATCCAGGGCAAGACCAACCGCGACATCGCCGAGATCCTGTCGCTCAGCCCGCGGACGGTGCACAAGCACCTGGAGCATGTGTTCGAGAAGCTGGGCGTCGAGACGCGCACGGCCGCCGCAGCCCTGGCCCTCCAGCGCGTGGGCTGAAGCGCCCGACGCCCCGTCTCCCTGCCGCCCGGCCGTGCGTTTCCGCCCGCCCGTGCGTTTCCGCACGACCGGCCGCGAATCGTTGCTGCACCAACTTCCAGCGTCGGCCTGAAATGCCGAAAACTTCGCAATCGACCCGCCGCATCCGGCGCGGGTCATCCAAGGACAAGTCCGTGAGTGAAGCCGCAGGAACCGCAGGAGCCGGAACCTCGACCGGGATCTCCGAGCGGCAGGCGAACAACCTGCTGCGCACCGTGCTCGACGAGAGCCCTGATTTCATCGTCCTCAAGGACCATGAAGGCAACTTCCTGCTGTGCAACCGTCCGGTAGCCGACTTCTACGGCACCACGCCCGACGAGATGGTGGGCAAGCACGACGGGCACTTCAGCGCCACCCCCGAGCAGGCCGAGTTTTTCCGCCAGAACGTGCTGGCCATCATGGCCCGCGGCGAGACCGAGATCGTCTTCGAGGAGTCCACCGACGACCGCACGGGGCAGACGCACTACTTCAAGTCGATCAAGAAGCCCTTCGTCGACGAGAGCGGCCTGCCGCGCATCCTCGTCATCGCCCAGGACATCAGCGACATCCGGCGCGCTCAGCAGATGGTCGAAGAGAGTGAGCGCCGGCTTCGATATGTCCTGAACGTCACCGGCGAGGGCCTGTGGGACTGGAACCTGCAGACCGACGAGGTGCAGCACAACGCACGCTGGTTCGAACTGCTCGGCTACGAGCCGGGCGACCTGAGCTCGTCCTACGCCGACCTCGACCTCTGCCTGCTCGACGAGGACCGTGCGGCCGTGCATGCCGCGATCCAGCGCTGTGCGCAGGGTCTGGGCCCCTACCGGCACGAGCACCGCATGCGGCGCAAGGACGGCACCACCCTCTGGGCGCTGGACCGGGGCGATGTCGTCGAGCGCGACTCGCAGGGCAGGGCCTTGCGCATGGTGGGCAGCTTTTCCGACGTGACCGAGCGCAAGCTGGCCGAAGCCGCCACGGAGCGGCTGGCCTTCTTCGACCCCTTGACCGGCCTGCCCAACCGCCGCCTGTTCGGCGACCGGCTGCGCCACGCGCTGCAAGGCGGCCTGCGCTCCGGGCAATACGGCGCCCTCCTGTTCATCGACCTGGACAACTTCAAGGACCTGAACGACTCGCGCGGGCATGCCGCCGGCGACGCGCTGCTGGTGCGCGTGGCGGCGCGGCTGCAGGCCTCGCTGCGCGAGGTGGACACCGTCGCACGCATGGGCGGCGACGAGTTCGTCGTGATCCTGGAGAACCTGGGCGGCGATGTCCTGGGTGCGGCTGCCCAGGCCGAGACCGTGGCCGTCAAGCTGCTGGCGCAGACGCGCGAGCCCTACGACTTCGATGACACGCACGTCGTCAGCACGCCCAGCATCGGCATCGCGCTGTTCGGGTCGGCCGAGGACACGGCCGACGAACTGCTCAAGCGTGCCGACATGGCCATGTACCAGGCGAAGGCGGCCGGCCGCAACACGCTGCGCTTCTTCGACCCCGGCCTGCAGGAGGCCGTGCTGGCGCGTGCCGCGCTGGAGGCCAGCCTGCGCGCCGCGCTGGAGCGGGGCGAACTGTGCATCCACCTGCAGCCTCTGGTCGACGCGACCTCGCGGCTCGTGGGCGCCGAGGCGCTGGTGCGCTGGAACCACCCGGTACGGGGCCTCGTCGCGCCGATCCACTTCATTCCTCTGGCCGAGCAGACAGGCCTGATCGTGCCGCTGGGCCATCAGGTGCTGGAGGCCGCGTGCAGGCAGCTCGTGGTCTGGGCTGCGCGCCCGTCAACGGCCGACCTGAGCCTTTCCGTCAACGTCAGCGCGCGGCAGTTCCACCAGCCGGACTTCGTCGAGCAGGTGGGCGACCTGCTCGATCGCACCGGCGTGAACCCGCACCGCCTGAAGCTGGAGCTCACCGAATCGGTGCTGCTGGGCGACGTGGAGGCGGTCGTGCACAAGATGACGCAGCTGCGAGCCCGCGGCGTGCGGTTCTCGATCGACGACTTCGGCACCGGATATTCGTCGCTGTCCTACCTGAAGCGGCTGCCGATCGACGAGCTCAAGATCGACCGTTCCTTCGTGCATGACGTGATGACCGATCCCAACGACGCGATCATCGTGCGCACCATCCTCGTGCTGGCCGAGAGCCTGTCGCTGAAGGTCGTGGCCGAAGGCGTGGAAACACCGGAGCAGCACCGGTTCCTGCTGGACAACGGCTGCCGGCTCTTCCAGGGCTACCTGTTCGGCAAGCCCGTGCCGCCGCACGAACTGGCCCTGCCCGCGGACTGAGCCCGCGTCAGATCACGGTCATCAGCACCAGCCACACGAGCGCCACCGCCGACACCACGCTGCTGCGCTGAGGCGAGCGCATCAGCGCGGCCACCAGGAAGAGGTTGTAGGGCAGGGGCGTGAAGTGCACGGCCAGTGCGATGCGCAGGTCCAGGTGCATGGCGGCGATCGCGAGCGCGGCAAAGCTCATCAGCAGGTTGATCATGGTGCCGACGGCGATCGTGTCGCGCCACAGCAGCACGCGCAGCGGCGTCTCCCCGCGCCAGCGGCGGCTGAAGAAGTTGCCGTCCTGCACGCCGCTCATTGCATGGCCCCGTGCAGCAGAAACAGGCCCGCCTTCACCAGCGCGAACACGACGCCCCAGACCACCGCGACGGCCGCCACGGCGGTCGTGAGCCCCGCCAGAACCCAGGCGCTGTCGTGCTCCAGCACGCCCAGTGCCAGCAGGCACAGCGCCAGCGCCGGCAGCATGTTGCCCAGCGGGATCGGCAGCACCAGGATCAGCGACAGCAGCAGGCACACCGTACCCGCGCCGCGTTCGATCACCACGCGCGGCACGCCGAGCGGGCGTGGCCGCAGCAGGCGCTCCGCGCGCTCGAGCCAGGGCGCGATGCGCCGCACGAGGGCTGCGAAGTCGGCCTGCGACATCGAGCGCCGCGCCACGACGCCGGGCAGCCACGGGTTCAGCCCCAGTGCCAGCTGCGCCGCCAGGAAGATGAGTGGCGCCCCCAGCACCGTCGACGTGCCCGGCGGCGTGGGCAGCACGTTGGGGAACGCGAAGACGAACAGCAGGGCGCCGAGCGCGCGGTCGCCGAGCGCCGTTAGAAGGTCGCCCACGGCAATGCGTTCTCGTGACCGGTCGGCCGCCAGCTGCCGCAACACCGTGGAAAGTGCGCCGGTGCTCATGTCTGCGCCGCCGCGCTGCGGCGGATGGCGTCCAGCACCTCGTGCAGTTCCTCCGGGACGCGCCGGTCGGCGCGCAGGGTCAGGCCCACCGGCCCGGCGGTCTGGCTGGTGTCCAGCTTCAGCCTGGCCAGCCGGCCGTGCTGCAGTTCGTGCGTCACGGCCCCGAGCGGCACGCACCAGACGGCGTCCGACTGCAGGATGAAGCTGCGGCCGAAGGACACGTCGATCGTCTCCATCGGCGGGTCGGGCAGGCCGAGGCCCGCGGTCATGAAGAAGTGGTCTGCGGCTTCACGCACGCGGGTGCCCGCGTCGGGCAGCACGAGCCGCCAGTTCGCCAGCACGGCCGGCTCCAGGTGCCGGCGCCGGGCCAGCGCGTGGCCGGGCCGCACCACGAAGACCAGCACCTCGGTGTAGAGCTGCTCGAAGCTCAGGCCGGCCATGTCGGAAGGCTCGCTGAGGCGCCCGACGACGAGGTCGAGTTCGCCCTGGCGAAGCAGCCCGATGAGTTGGGCGTTGCTGCCCGTGCGCACGTGCAGGCGGGCCCGCGGGTGCGCACCCGCGAAGGTGTGCAGCGCGGGGGGCAGCACCGTGGCCGCCACGTTCGGCAGCGCACCGATGCGCACCGAGGGCGCGTCGATTCGATCCCTCGCGATGGCGTCCAGGCCCTCGCGCAAGGTGCGCAGGCTGCTGCCGGCGTAGCGCAGCAGGGTGCGGCCGGGCGTGGTCAGCACCACGCCCTGGCGGGTGCGGTCCAGCAGCCGCTGGCCGACGATGTCCTCCAGCTCGGCGAGCATCTTCGACACCGCGGGCTGGGTCACGGACATGGCTGCAGCGGCGCGGACCAGACTGCCGTTCTCCGCCACGGCCACGAGGCCCTGCAGGTGTCGGAGTTTGAGTCGGTCGCTGGAGGCCATGGCCGAAGCATAACCAAAGGGAATGCCCCCTCGGCAGCCGGGCCCGACCGGGCGGGCCCGATCAGTCGAAACGGGCCAGCAGTTCCCGGGCGTTGCCCTGGAGGATGGCGTGGCGCTGGGCGTCGTCGAGCCGTGCGGCGCCGATGGCGGCCCGCGTGCGCCCCGTGTCGAAGATCGGGCAGTCGGTGCCCATCAGCACGCGGTCCGCGCCGAACACCGCCACGGCCTGCTCCAGCGCCTGCGAACCCAGCGACGCGCAGTCCACCCAGACACGGCCGAGCCGGCTCGACGGCAGCGCCGCGCCGGGCGTGCGCAGCCAGGCCATGTGGTCCATGCGCTCGATCACCGCCGGGAAGGTGCCGCCCAGGTTGGCCACCTGCACGGTCACGTCGGGGTAGTCCTGCAGGAAGTCCGACAGCAGCAGCGTGACCATCGCCTCGCCCACCTCGGCCTGCACCGCCAGCGCGCGGCGCGCCAGTTCGTGGTCGGCCGGCGCGGGCGGCACCGGCCCCGAACCCGGCCCGCGGCCGGGGTGGATGAAGAAGTGCGCGCCGAGCCTCTGCGCCAGCGCGAAGAGCGGCCGCATGCCTTCGGCCCGCGCCACGGTGAGAAATGCATCGACCGGCAGGATGGCGCCCACCAACCCCAGGTCGGCCCGGGCGCGCTCGAATTCCGCCAAGGCCGCCCGCATGTCCATCAGCGGCAGCGCCGCCAGGCCGCTGAAGCGCGCAGGCTCGGCCCGGCAGAGCGCGGCCAGATCGTCGTTGAAGCGAGTCAGCAACGGCGTCGCCTCGGCGGCACCCAGGCTGTCGACGCCGAAGAGTCCGGGCAGGGACAGCAGTTGCCGCTGCACGCCGTGCGCGTCCATCAGGGCCAGGCGCTGCACGATGTCGCCGTAACCGTCGTGGAAGCCCAGCGTGCCGATGGGCATGACCAGGCGCTCCTGCCCGTCAGCCCCAGGCTGGATGCACGGTGGCGCGCTGCGCGCCCGCAGGGCTGCGCCCAGCGCGGCCGGCATGAGGTGCGCGTGACAGTCGATGCTGCCCGCGTTCATTCGATCTTCGCGCCCGACTCCTTGACCACCTTGGCCCAGCGGTCGACCTCGGACGCGATGAATCGGCCGAACTCCTCGGGCGTGGTGGCCACCGCCTCGGCGGCGCTGTCGGCCAGCAGCTTGCGCACCTCGGGGTCGCGCATGACCTTGCCGATCTCGGTGTTCAGCCGCGCCACCACGGGCGCCGGCGTGCCCTTGGGCGCGACGATGCCGAACCAGGGCTGCACGTCGAAGCCGGGCAGGCCGGATTCGGCGAGCGTGGGCACGTCGCCCATGGCCGGCGACCGGGCGCCGCTGGGCGTGCCCAGCACGCGCAGCTTGCCGGTGGCGATGTGCGGCCGGGCCACGGCGTATTGCAGGAAGGTCGCCGAGACCTCGCCGCCGAGCAGGGCCGTCATCACCGGGCCGTTGCCCTTGTAGGGCACGTGCAGCACGTCGATGGCGGCGCGCGTCTTGAACAGTTCCAGCGCCAGGTGGGCTCCGGTGCCGTTGCCGCCCGAGCCGAAATTGATCTTGCCGGGCGTCGCCTTGGCCAGTGCGATGAACTCCGCCACCGATTTCGCCGGCAGGGCCGGGTTCGTCACCAGCACCATCGGTGACCAGGCCGCCTGGATCACGGGCGTGAAGTCGGCCAGCGCGTTGTAGGTGAGCTTGTCCTTGACCAGGCTCTCGTTGATGGCGAGATCGGGGGCGACGAGCAGCAGCGTCAGGCCGTCCGCCGGCGCGCGCGCCACGATGCCGGTGCCGATGGTGCTGCCGCCGCCACCCTTGTTGTCCACCAGCACCTGCTGACCGAGGCCGCGCGCCAGGCGCTCGGCAATCAGCCGGCCGAGAAGGTCGGTGAACCCGCCGGGCGGGTACGGCACGACCAGCCGCACCGGGCCGCTGGGGTAGGTGGCCTGGGCCGAGGCAACGCCCGAGGCGGTGAGTGCGGCGGTGAGTGCGGCGGCCGCCAGGAGGGCGATGGCGTGGCGGCGTGAGGGCTGGGTCATGGGGGCTTGTCTCCGTGCTGTTCTGGTCGGTGGCCGCGGGGCGGTCAGGTGTCGAGCTGGCGCTTCACCGCCTGGCCGCGGGCCCTGAACTCCGCCAGCGGCGGCATCAGGTAGCGGCGCAGGTCCTTCGGGTCGGCCGGCGGGTCGGCCGACACCGGGCGCGTGCCGGCGATCGTGACACGTTCCATGAGCCGGCGCTGCGGGTAGTAGTCGTGCAGGGCCGAGTGCTGCGTGCAGCGGTTGTCCCAGAACACCAGCATGTCGGGCTGCCAGTGGTGGCGGTACTGGTACTCGTGGATCTGGGTGCGGCGGAACAGGAAGTCCAGGATCATCCGGCTCTCGTCCTCGGCCATGCCCTTGATGCACAGCGTGAACTGCGGGTTCACGAACAGCACCTTCTTGCCCGTGATCGGGTGCACCGTCACCAGCGGGTGCGTGACCGCGGGGTAGATGTCCTCGTAGTGCCGCATCTTCTGGATGCCGTCGCGGTCGTTCGGGAACAGGCTGCGGAAGGGCTTGAAGTCGTGGATGGCCTCCAGCCCGCACAGGAAGCGCTGCCAGCGGTCCGACAGCCCCTCGTAGACCGCGCTCATGCTGACGAACGCGGTGTCTCCACCCACGGCCGGGATGACCTTCGAGCACAGCGCCGTGCCCATCGGCGGCGCTTCGCGAAAGGTCTCGTCGGTGTGCCAGATGTCCGTGGGCGCCGGCGGGTTGCCTTCCTTGTTGTCGTACACGATCAGCTCCGGGCTGTCGGCGGCGTTGGTCGAGAACGGGTGCACGCTGAGGGTGCCGAAGTACCGTCCGAACCGCTTCAGGTCCTCCGCGACGATCTTCTGGTCGGGAAACACGAGCACGCCGTGTTCGGCATGCGCGAGCCTGAGCGCGTCGACCTGCGGAGCGGCCAGTGGCTGGGCCAGGTCCAGCCCCGTGACCTCGGCCCCCAGGAACACGCCCATGCGGCGGATCTTCAGGCCCGTCGTGGCGGGTGCTGTTGCGGGTGCGGTGGCGGGTGCGGGTGCCGTAGCGGGTGCTTCAGCGGAGTTCATCGGCGTGGTTCCAGACTCGGGTTCGGAACGCTGCACTCTAGGTGCGAAGGCGCCGCAGGCCAACTGAAACCCGGTTGCCGAAGCATTCCGTCCGGTTATGACGCCTTCAACCAGGTCACGCGGTCGTCGGGGTTCAATGTCCCGCGGCCGTCTGCCGCGAGCCATTGGTCGAGCCCGCGCTCGGCGCGCTGCAGCTTCTGGTCGCGGGTGCGTTCCTTCACGTCGTGGCTGCGTTCGCGCATGCCGGGCGTGACGTAGCCGTGGCCGTGGTGCAGGTGCATCGTGATGGTGGAGTAGCGGATGTGCCGCGTGCGCACGCCGATGTGGTTCAGGCGCAGGCCGAACTCGACGTCCAGTCCGCCGTACTGCATGTCCTCGTTGAAGCCGTTCACCGCGATCGCCTGGCTGCGCAGGCATGAAGCGCTGTGGCCGTTCCAGGTGGGCCGCGCGGGCGTCAGGCGGTTCAGCCACTCGTCCAGCGGCGGGCCGGTGAGCAGCTTCAGCAGCTTGCTGCTGAAAGGCAGGCCGTGCCTCAGCAGCCAGCCCGCGCGGAACGCGTCCTGGCGTTTCACGTCGTCCTCGGTGATGGCGTCGGCCACGTTCTTCGGCAGCTTGTAGTAGGTGCCGGTCAGGAAGCAGTCGGGCTGCGCGAGGCGGGTGTGCACGTCGACGAAATCGCGCCGCGGGATGCAGTCGCCGTCGGTCAGCAGCACGCGCTCGCCGCGTGCCACGGCCAGCGCCTTGTTCAGCGCCCGGCACTTCTGGAACCCGTCATCGGGCTGCCAGACATGGGCGATGGGCACCGGGCTGTGCCTGGCCATCTCGCCCAGCAGCTCTGCCGTCTCGGGCCGGGAGCCGTCGTCGGCGATCAGCAGCTCGAAGTCGCTGCGGCTCTGGTTGAAGTAGCCCCAGAGGGTCTTCTGCAGCCACAGCGGCGAGTTGTAGGTGGAGATGAGGACGCTGGTCTTCATCAGCCCCGCTCGAGGATGAAGTTCAGCTTCGTCGTCTCGCGGCGCTGGTAGCCGCGCGCGGCGAACAGGTCCAGGATGTCGGTGGCCGTCTGGTCCTTGAACTCGCTGATGACGGCCTGCGGCCACATCGATTCCGGGGCGTTCGTCAGGAAGTGGCGCAGCACCGGCGGCTCGTGGCCCTCGATGTCGATCTTGAGCACGTCCACCTTGGCGATGGCCTTGGACTGCAGCAGTGCGAGCAGCGTGGTCAGCGGCACGGTGAGGGAGGTTCGCTCGCCGCCGGCGCGCTGCGCCTCGCCGAGGTCCAGCGTGTTCTGGCCGCGCTGGCGCGGGTTCACCTGCAACTCGGCCGTGCCTTCGTGGTCGCTCAGCGCCACGGGGCAGAGCTCGATGTCCTTCAGGCCGTTCGTGCGGGCGTTGAACTCCAGCCGGCGGCGCATTTCCGGGTCGGGCTCGACGGCCACGATGCGGCCCTGGCCCTCCATGCAGCGGTGCGCCCAGAAGCTGTAGATGCCGGCGTTGGCGCCGACGTCGACGAACACGCCGCCCGGCTTGAGGCGGCGCTTCAGCAGCGCGAACTCGTCGCGGTCGAAGAGCTGCGGCGCCGTGTAGAGCTTTTGCTCCGACATGTTGCCGCGCGGCAGCAGGCGCAGCTTCAGACCCCAGACGGTGAGGTCCAGCGGCGTCAGCACGCCGTACTTCACCGGGCGGCGCAGCAGCTTCGTCAGGGCCGAGAGCGAGGGCGGCAGCGTGTGCGCCACGGCGAGTGCCGCCGAGATGCCTGCGGACGGCGGGTACGCGCCCCAGGGGCGGCCGTCGTCGAAGTCGGGAACGGGGGCGCGGGGTCTTCCCATGGTGTGATTCAGCCCTTCCAGGCGCGTAGGAGCCAGTCGGTGTTGCCGATGCGGCGGTACCAGCGCTGGCCACCGCCGGCCAGCGCTTCGCTCATCTTCGGGTTGCCCGCGAAGACGACGATGCGCGCCCCGGCAGGCAGCGAGGGGTCGGCGAGGAAGCTCTTCACGTGGCGCGGCACGCACTGGTTCTTGAAGCTCACGCACCATTCGCGCGGCCAGTACTTCAGGTGCCCGTGTGCCGCCAGCTGCGCGCTCTGGAATTGCTGCGACAGCCGGTACTTCGTCGTGGCCCCCGCGGGGTCGGCCAGGTAGGCGTCGAGGATGTAGGCGTGCTCGCCGATCTCGTAGCGGAAGACCGAGCTGTTGCCCACGGTGGCCAGAAAGCGGTCGCGCTCGGGGTTCAGGCGGCGCAGCGGCTTGGCGCGGAAGAGGTCGTCGTCGCGGATGATGAAGAACTTGCCCGGCAGCTCGAAGAAGGGCTCCAGGCTGTCGACGATGACGAGGTCGAGGTCGAGGAACAGGGCCGTGCCCTTCAGGCCGCCGAGGTCGCGCCGGAATAGCGCCAGCTTCTGCCAGCGCTTGTCCTGGTGGCCGCCGGGCAGCCCCAGCGGAGGAAGCGGCTGCACCTCGACGTCGGGGCGCAGCCCGGTGGCGTCGTCCGTGAAGCACACGAAGCGGTGCGGGCGGCGCAGATGGCGCGACACCCCCTCGCGCAGGTGGTTCACGTATTCGGGCCCGTACATCGAGCCCCACTTCATGCAGATGATCGTGACGGGTGTTTCCATCGAGCCGAGGAGTGTACCCAGGCCATGCCATCATTCCCGCATGCTGAAGACACTGAAGGATCTGTTCGACAGCCTGCTGCCCCCGGCCCCGGGTGCGGCGGCGGCCGCCGACGACCACGCACTGCAGCTCGCCACGGCGGTGATGCTGGTGGAGGTGATGCGCGCCGACATCAGCTTCCACCCCGGCGAACGCGAGGCCGTGCTGGTGGCGCTGTGCGACAAGTTCGGCTTGGCCGAGGACGAAGCCGCGCGTCTGACCGAGCTGGCCGAAGCCACCGCGAAGGGCGCCACCGACCTGTTCGGCTTCACGTCGCGCATCAACGAGCGCTTCGAGATGCCGCAGAAGATCCGAATGGTGGAGCACATGTGGCGCGTGGCCTATGCCGACGGCCATCTGAACGAACACGAGCGCCACGTGCTGTGGCGCGTGGCCGACCTGCTGCACGTGCCGCAGGGGGCCTACGTGAATGCGCGCATGCGGGTGCAGGGCGAGGCCGACGGCGGCTGAGCGCCGGCCGCCGGTGGCCGTGCGCTCACGATTGCTCGGCGATCACATCGAAGAACGTGCGCACCATGCGCATGTCCCGCCGCTCGGCCAGGCAGACCACGTGGGCGTAGGTGCGCACCTGCGCGTCGCTGATCCGGACCGCGTGCAGCCCGGGGCCCGGCACGAACTCCACCTCCGACACCGCGGCGATGCCCACGCCCTGGATGACCGCCTCGCGGATGATCTCGCGGCTGCCGATCTCCATCACCACTTCGGGCTCGACCTTGGCCGCCTTCAGGGCCGCCTCCAGCGCCTTGCGCGTCGTGGAGCCGAGCTCGCGCAGGATCAGCTTCTCACCCTGCAGCTCCGAGGTCCGGATGGTGCGCCTGCGCGCGAACCGGTGCTGGGTCGACGTGAAGATCACCACCGGGTGTTCGCTGAACGGCGTCGAGACGAAGCGCTTGTCCCTGAACACCTGCGCCAGCACACCGACATCCGCGCTGTAGTCGAGCAGGCGGTCGAGCACCTCCTGCGAGTTGCCGGTGCTCACCGTGATCTTGATGCCGGGGTAGCGCTGGTTGAAGGCCACGAGCATCTTCGTCACGTGATGCGGCCCCACCGCGGCCACGCGCAGCTGGCCTGAGCGCAGCTCGCCGACGTCGCCGAGCAACTGCACGGCATCGGCCTCCAGGCTGAAGATCTGGCGCGACAGCTGCAGCAGCCGCTCGCCGATCTCGGTGGGCCGCACACGGCGGCCGGTCCGGTGGAAGAGCTCGACCTTGTAGTGCTCTTCCAGCATCTTCACCTGGGTGGTCACCGTCGGCTGGCTGACGTGCAGCTGCTCGGCTGCGCGCGTGAAGCTGCCCGCCGTGGCAACGGCATGGAACGAACGCAGTTGTGTCAGACGCATGACGGCCAGCCTCTCGTTTTCCCTCCCAAACTATAGATTGCATCTATACATCGGTGCGAAAACTTGAATTAGTCGAAAGCCTTGCAAAGGCAGAAAGTGGGCCCGCGCGTTGATGCCGATACCCCGCCGCGGTGAAGACCAGGGTTGCCAGAGCGTCTGCCGCGATGACTGAAGACCCTCGGCATCGACTCGAAAAATCCACAGGAGACAGACATGAAGATCACAAGACGCACGCTGCTCGCCGGCGCACCCGCCGTGCTCGCCGCCCCCATGGCCGTGTTCGCGCAGGCACAGTCGGTGCTCACGGTCGGGCTCATCCCGTCCGAAGATTCGCGCGCGATGATCGCCAACAGCCAGGCCATGATGGACATGCTGTCCAAGGCGCTCGGGATGCCCGTGAAGCCCTTCGTGGCCGCCGACTACAACGGCGTGATCGAGGCCCTGCGCTCCAAGCGGCTGGATGTCGCCTACCTCGGCCCGTTCTCCTATGTCCTGGGTGCCACCGTGGCCGACATCGAGGCCTTTGCCGTCGCCGAGACGAAGAAGGCCGGGCGCACCTCGTATCACAGCCTCGTCGTCGCGCACAAGGACAGCGGCATCCGCACGGTGGCCGACCTGAAGGGCAAGACCTTCGCCTTCGTCGACCCCAGTTCCACGTCGGGCCACCTGTTCCCGAAGGCCGGCCTCATGAAGGCCGGCTTCAACGTGGACAAGGACTTCGGCCGCGTCATCTTCTCGGGCTCGCACGACTCCAACGCCGTGGCGGTGCAGAACCGCAAGATCGACGCGGTGGCCATTGCAGACCGCATCCTCGACGCGGCCTTCAGCAAGGGCCTCGCGAAGCGCGAGGACCTGGTCACGGTGTGGAAGTCCGACCCCATCCCCGAGTCGCCCACGGTCTGGCGCCGCGATCTCGACCCCGAACTCAAGAAGCGCATCCAGGCCGCGTTCCTGCAGGTCAAGGACATTCCCTGGTCCGACCAGGGCGTGCTCAACGGCTTCCACCCGACGAACGACGCGGCCTACGACGTCATCCGCGACACGGCGAAGTCGCTGAACCTCGATCTGAGGAAGATGAAGTGATCAGGATCCGCGGCCTGAGCAAGCGCTACGGTGATTTCGACGCGCTCAAGGGCGTCGACCTCGACGTCGCGCCCGGCGAGTTCCTCGTGGTGCTCGGTCCGTCGGGGGCGGGCAAGTCGACGCTGCTGCGCTGCATCAACCGCCTCACCGAACCCACGCAGGGCGAGGTGGTGGTGGACGGGCAGACGGTGACGTCCGACTCCGCCAGCCTGCGCAAGCTGCGGCGCAAGGTCGCGATGATCTTCCAGCACTACAACGTCGTGCCCCGGCTGTCGGTGCAGAAGAACGTGCTCACCGGGCGGCTGGGCGCGGTGCCGTCGGTGCTGTCCTGGCTGCAGATATTCCCGCAGAAGGACATCGCCATCGCGCGCGAATGCCTGCGCCGCGTCGAGCTCGAGGAGAAGGCCGAACTGCGCACCGACACGCTCTCGGGCGGGCAGAAGCAGCGCGTGGGCATCGCCCGCGCGCTGGCGCAGCAGCCCAAGCTCATCCTGGCCGACGAGCCGGTGGCCAGCCTGGACCCCAAGACCTCGCGCACGGTGCTCACCTACCTGAAGCAGGCCAGCCGCGAGCTCGGCATCACGGTGGTGTGCAACCTGCACCAGATCGACTACGCCCGTGAATTCGGCGAAAGGATCGTCGGCGTATCGGCGGGGCGCGTGGTCTTCAACGGCGGCCCCGATCAGCTGACCGACGAAGTCCTGCACCGCATCTACCCCGGCATCGACGCACAGGCCGAAGCCGGCGCCTTCGACTCCGGCGCCGCCGGGGCCGAAGCCGCACTGCGCAATCTCTCGCTCGAGGAGGCCTGATGAACATCGGTTCCTACACGCTGCTGGTCGCACGCCCCTCGGGCAGCGCCGGCTGGTGGCCGCGCGCGGGCATCGCGGCGCTGGTCATCGCCGTGCTGTGGTGGGCGGCCCTGGGCAGCCAGGTCAGCTTCACCGAACTGCGCAAGGGCGCGCCCTGGATCGCCGACTTCCTCAACCGGATGTTCCCGCCGAACTGGGCCTTTCTCGACAAGCTCTGGGGCCCCGCGCTCGAGACCATCCAGATCGCGATCTGGGGCACGCTGCTGGCCATCGTGCTGGCCGTGCCCGTGTGCTTCCTGGCCGCGCGCAACCTCACGCCCAACATGGCGGTCTTCCACGCCACGCGCCAGGTGCTCAACATCACGCGCGGCATCAACGAGATCATCCTCGCGCTGATCTTCGTGGCGGCCGTCGGCCTCGGCCCGTTTCCGGGGGTGCTGGCGCTCGCGGTGCACGGCGCCGGCATGCTGGGCAAGTTCTTCTCCGAGTCCATCGAGGAGATCGACCAGGGCCCGATCGAGGCCCTGCGCTCCACCGGGGCCGGGCCCATCCAGATCATCATCTTCGGCGTGCTGCCTCAGGTGATCACGGCCTGGATCGCCGTCATCCTGTACCGGTTCGAGACCAACCTGCGGCAGGCCACGGTGCTGGGCATGGTGGGTGCGGGCGGCATCGGCTTCGAGCTCGTGGGCAGCATGAAGCTCTTCCAGTACCAGGACACCGCCACCTGCATCATCGTGATCATCGTCATGGTGATGGTGGCCGACTACGTGTCGACCCGGCTTCGGGCTTCCATCCAGAAGGGAGCCCGCTGATGGCATCGCAAGACGGGCCGGTGCACGTCAAAGGACGCAGCTGCGCCCGTCCCCGGGCGCCGGTGGTGGTGGTGTCCGACCACATCGCCGTGTCGTGTCGTCGACTGCGCAATCTCGATGGGTTCGACCTCGTGTTGAACCACGCCGATCCATCCCTCTAGAGGCTCCCATGTCGCACGAATACTTCAACCCGGTACGCAGCGTGTACGGGGCCGGGGCGCTGTCGTCCCTGCCGGAACTGCTGGGCGGCCGGCGCGCGGTGCTGGTTACTTTCCCCGAGGCCCGCGCGCTCGGCCTGGTGTCCCGCATCGAGCGTCTGCTGGGCGACCGGCTGGCCGGCGTTGTGGAGGATGTACGCCCGAACCCCGACGTCGCCGAGCTCGAGGCCTTGTACGAGGACTTCTGGCGTGAACCCGACCTGGCGGAGGTCGTGGTGGCGCTGGGCGGCGGCAGCGCGATCGACACCGCCAAGGCGCTGATGGTGGGTACCGCCAGCGGCCGGTTCGACGAGCTCGTCGCGGCACTGGGCGCGGGGCCGGGCTTCGTTCCCGCCCGCACCAAGACGCTGATCGCCGTGCCCACGACGGCGGGCACCGGCAGCGAGGTCACGCCCTGGGCGACCCTCTGGGACCGCCGCAATCAGGTCAAGCATTCGCTGCACCTGCGGGAGACCTGGCCCAGCGTGGCGCTGATCGACCCCGAGCTGATGCTCTCGCTGCCGTCCTCGGTGACGCTGCAGAGCGGGCTGGACGCGCTGTCGCACGCGCTGGAGTCGATCTGGAACGTCAACGCCAATCCGATGTCCGACACCTTCGCCGTGGCGGCTGCGCAGGAGATCCTGGTGGCTCTGCCGCTCTTGATGGCCCGGCCCGACGACGTGGCGCTTCGCGGCCGGATGGCCTTGGCCGCGCTGAAGGCCGGCATGGCGTTCTCGAACACGCGCACGGCGCTGGCGCACTCCATCTCCTACGAGATGACGCTGCGGTACGGGCTGCCGCACGGCATTGCCTGCTCGTTTCCGCTCCCGATGGTGCTGGAGCGCGCGCTCGGCCACAGCGCCGACCGTGACGCCGTGCTCGCGCAGGCGCTGGGCGGCCCGCTGAACGACGCGCCGTGCAGGCTCGCGGCGTTCATCGAGCAACTGGGCGTGAGAACCCGTTTCGCCGACTACGGCGTCACCGACGAGCAGGCCGAACGCATGGTGGCGCACGCACTCACCGGCGCGCGCGGCAGGAACTTCATCGGCACCCAGGGCCGGCAGGCCGCATAAGCCCGCAGGGTCGCCCCAGGGCGAATACCTTGGTGCGCAGCACGGAGGGTATCCCGTGAGCCAGGCCACGGCGGCCGCGAGGCGACATCTACGCCACCTTGCGTATAGATGCGCAGGCCGGTGCTCCGTAGTCTCAGGGTCATTCCTTCACGACCCCAGGACGCTACCGCACCATGAACATCTCACGCCGTTCGATCACCGCGCTGGCCGCTGCCGCCTGCGCCCTCGGTTTCACGAGCCTCGCGCAGGCACAGGCCACCATCAAGGTCGGCGTGCTGCACTCGCTGTCGGGCACCATGGCCATCTCCGAGACGGTGCTGAAGGACGTCGCGCTGATGGCCATCGACGAGATCAACGCCAAGGGCGGCGTGCTCGGCAAGAAGCTCGAGCCCATCGTTGTCGACCCCGCATCCAACTGGCCGCTGTTCGCCGAGAAGGCCCGCCAGCTGATCGCGCAGGACAAGGTTGCCGTCACCTTCGGCTGCTGGACCAGCGTGTCGCGCAAGAGCGTGCTGCCGGTTTTCGAAGAGCTGAACTCGCTGCTGTTCTACCCCGTCCAGTACGAGGGTGAAGAGCTGAGCAAGAACGTGTTCTACACGGGTGCCGCGCCCAACCAGCAGGCCATTCCCGCCGTGGAATACCTGATGAGCAAGGACGGCGGCGGCGCCAAGCGCTTCGTGCTGCTGGGCACCGACTACGTCTACCCGCGCACCACCAACAAGATCCTGCGCGCCTTCCTGAAGGCCAAGGGCGTGGCGGACACCGACATCATCGAGGAATACACCCCGTTCGGCCATTCCGACTACCAGAGCATCATTGCCAAGATCAAGAAGTTCGCTTCCGAAGGCAAGAAGACCGCCGTGGTTTCCACCATCAACGGCGACTCCAACGTGCCCTTCTACAAGGAACTGGGCAACCAGGGCCTGAAGGCGACCGACGTGCCCGTGGTGGCCTTCTCGGTGGGTGAGGAAGAGCTGCGCGGCGTGGACACCAAGCCGCTGGTCGGCCACCTGGCCGCCTGGAACTACTTCATGAGCATCAAGAGCCCGGCCAACACCGAGTTCGTGAAGAAGTGGAGCGACTACGCCAAGGCCAAGAACATCCCGGGCCACAAGGACAAGCCGCTGACCAATGACCCGATGGAAGCCACCTACATCGGCATCATGATGTGGAAGCAGGCCGTCGAGAAGGCCAAGAGCACGGACACCGACAAGGTCATCGCCGCGATGGCCGGCCAGACCTTCAAGGCGCCGGGCGGCTTCACGTCGACGATGGACGCGAAGAACCACCACCTGCACAAGCCGGTGTTCATCGGCGAGATCAAGGCCGACGGCCAGTTCAACGTGGTGTGGAAGACCAAGGGCCCGGTCGTGGCCGACCCCTGGAGCGACTACATCGCCGAGAACAAGGGCAAGGTCAACGAGCCTGCGAAGAAATAAGTGCTGCGGCCGCTGTTGACCCTGATCGTCGCGGCGTTGCTGGCCCTCGTGGCCGGCCGCGCCGCGGCCCTGACGCCCGAGCAGGCCCTGGCCATCGCTCAGGGCGACAGCTCCGAACGCATCGACGCGCTGAACCAGGCCGTGGCTGCGGCCGACCCCGCTCTCGCGGCCTATGTGCAGGCCCTGCTGGACGACGAGATCAAGCTCGCCGGCGGCAAGGTCTGGCGCGTGCAGGGCGAGCAGGCGTCGGACGCCGTCTCCGGCCAGCCCGGCGCCCTGCCGGCCGACGCCGAGGACGTGAGCAACAACAACCGCATGCGGGGCGCCCTGCAGGCGGCGCTGGGCGTGCTGCAGCTGATGTCGCCCGACATCGCGCTGCGCCGCGCCGCGATGGAAGAGCTGCTGAAGGCCTCGCTCGACGAGGCGCAACTGCCGCTCATCGACAAGGCCCTCGCGGCCGAGTCCGACCCCGAGCTGCGTGAGCGCCTGGCGCGCCTGCGCGCCACCATTCAAGTCACTGCCAGCGACAAGGCCCAGCGCCTGCTGGCCGCTGAAGCGCTGTCCGCCAGCGGCCAGCCTGCCGTGGCCGCGCTGCTCCAGGAGCGCCTGACCGAAGGCGCGGAAGCCGACCCCGAGGTCCGCGCCGCACTCGCCGCCGCGCTGCGCGACGTGCGCGGCCGTCTCGCCTGGGGCGAACGCCTGGGTGTCCTGTTCACCGGCGTCAGCCTCGGGTCCATCCTGCTGCTGGCCGCGCTGGGCCTGGCCATCACCTACGGCCTGATGGGCGTCATCAACATGGCGCACGGCGAGCTGATCATGATCGGCGCCTACGCCACCTACGTGGTGCAGAACCTGTTCCGCGCCTACCTGCCGGGCCTGTTCGACTGGTACATCCTGGCGGCGATGCCGGTGGCCTTCCTGGCCAGCGCGGCTGTGGGCGCGGCGCTGGAGCGCGGCATCATCCGCTGGCTCTACGGTCGCCCGCTTGAGACGCTGCTGGCCACCTGGGGCATCAGCCTGATCCTGATGCAGAGCGTGCGCACGGTGTTCGGCGCGCAGAACGTGGGCGTCGAGAACCCCGCGTGGCTGTCCGGCGGCTGGCAGGCCATGCCGAACCTGATCCTGCCCTACAACCGCGTCGCCATCCTCGTGTTCGCGGCCCTGGTGCTGGCGGGCGTGGCGCTGCTGATCTCGCGCACGCGCCTCGGCTTGTTCGTGCGTGGCGTCACGCAGAACCGCCGCATGGCCGCCTGCGTGGGCGTTCACACGGCCCGCGTCGACACCTACGCCTTCGCGCTCGGCGCGGGCATCGCCGGCCTGGCGGGCTGCGCGCTCAGCCAGGTGGGCAACGTCGGCCCCGATCTCGGCCAGGGCTACATCGTCGACAGCTTCCTCGTCGTCGTGCTCGGCGGCGTCGGGCAGCTCGCGGGCACCGTCTACGCGGGCCTCGGCCTCGGGGTGCTGAACAAGCTGCTCGAAGGCTGGCAGGGCGCCGTGCTGGCGAAGATCATGGTGCTGGTGTTCATCGTGGTGTTCATCCAGAAGCGGCCGCAGGGCATCTTCGCGATGAAGGGCCGGAGCGCCGAAGCATGAACACGCGCCTGCTGTCTCCCCAGGGCTGGACGGCCGTGCTGGCCGCGTTGCTGGCCGTCGTCATCGGCATCCCGGTGCTCAACCTGGTGGTGCCGCCGGACAGTGCGCTGCACCTGTCCGACACCCTCGTCAGCCTGATCGGCAAGATCCTCTGCTACGCCATCTGCGCGCTGGCCATGGACCTGATCTGGGGCTACACCGGCATCCTGAGCCTGGGCCACGGCCTGTTCTTCGCGCTCGGCGGCTACGGCATGGGCATGTACCTCATGCGCCAGATCGGCACCGACGGCCAGTACAAGAGCGAGCTGCCCGACTTCATGGTGTTCCTGAACTGGAAGGAGCTGCCCTGGCACTGGGCGCTGTCGGACAGCCTCGTGGCCATGCTGCTGATGGTGATCGTGGTGCCGGGCCTGCTGGCCTTCGTGTTCGGCTGGTTCGCGTTCCGCTCGCGCATCAAGGGCGTGTACTTCTCCATCATCACGCAGGCGCTCACCTTTGCGGCCATGCTGCTGTTCTTCCGCAACGAGACGGGCTTTGGCGGCAACAACGGCTTCACCGACTTCAAGCGCATCCTGGGCATTCCCATCGCCACGCCGGGCATGCGCGTCACGCTGGCCGTGCTGACCGGGCTCGTGCTGATCGGCTTCTTCGTGATGGCGCGCGCCATCGTCTCCAGCCGCTACGGCCGCGTGCTGCAGGCCATCCGCGACGCCGAGACGCGCGTCATGTTCACCGGCTACGACCCGGTGGCCTACAAGCTCAGCATCTGGACGCTCTCGGCCGTGATGTGCGCCATCGCCGGCGCGCTGTACGTGCCGCAGGTGGGCATCATCAACCCGAGCGAGATGACGCCCGCGGCCAGCATCGAGATCGCCATCTGGGCGGCGGTGGGCGGCCGTGCCACGCTCATCGGCCCCATCGTCGGCGCGTTCTTCGTCAACGGCGCCAAGAGCTGGTTCACGCAGGCCTTCCCCGAGTACTGGCTGTACTTCCTGGGCGCGCTGTTCATCGCCGTCACGCTGTTCCTGCCGAACGGCATCGTCGGCCTGCTGCGCAGGAAGGGGGACCGCGCATGACGCCCGACCTGATGAAGCAGGGCGGCGAGCGCCTGGCCGCGCAGCAGGCGAAGCAGGCGGTCAAGGAGCCGCGCGGCAGCCTGGTGCAGGCCGGGCCCGACTTCCGCAACGGCGTGGCGCTGTACGTCGAGGACATCAGCGTCAGCTTCGACGGCTTCAAGGCGCTGAACCAGCTCAACCTCACCATCAACGTCGGCGAGCTGCGCTGCATCATCGGCCCCAACGGCGCGGGCAAGACCACGATGATGGACGTCATCACCGGCAAGACCCGGCCCGATTCAGGCAAGGTCTTCTTCGGGTCCACGATCGACCTGCTGATGCTGAAGGAACCGCAGATCGCGCAGATCGGCGTCGGCCGCAAGTTCCAGAAGCCCACGGTCTACGAGCAGCTCAGCGTGACCGAGAACCTCGAGCTCGCGCTGAAGGCCGACCGCCGTGTGCGCGCCGCGCTGTTCGCGAAGCTGTCCGGCCCGCAGCAGGACCGTCTCGACGAGATCCTGACGCTGATCCACCTGAAGGACGAAGGCGGGCGCACGGCGGGCCTGCTCAGCCACGGCCAGAAGCAGTGGCTCGAGATCGGCATGCTGCTGATGCAGGACCCGAAGCTGCTGCTGCTCGACGAGCCCGTGGCCGGCATGACCGACGAGGAGACCGAGCGCACCGCCGAGCTCTTCCTGTCGCTCGAGGGCCGGCACTCGCTGGTGGTGGTGGAGCACGACATGAAGTTCGTCGACCAGCTGACCGAGGGCCGCAAGACGGTGACGGTGCTGCACGAAGGCAGCGTGCTGGCCGAAGGCCGGCTGGCCGACGTGCAGGCCAATGAAAAGGTGATCGAGGTCTACCTCGGTCGATGAGCATGCTTGCAGTCAAGGACATCAACCAGTACTACGGCGGCTCGCACATCCTGCGCGGCGTGTCGTTCGAGGCCAGACTCGGCGAGGTGACGGTCATCCTCGGCCGCAACGGCGTGGGCAAGACCACGCTGCTGAAGAGCCTGATGGGCGTGGTGCCGGTGAAGGCCGGCAGCATCTCGCTCGACGGGCAGGACATCACGCACGTGCCCAGCTACGAGCGCGTGAAGCGCGGCGTGGGCTACGTGCCGCAGGGCCGCGAGATCTTCAACCGACTGACGGTCGAGGAGAACCTGCGCATGGGCCTGGCCACCAAGCCGGGCGCCACTCAGGTGCCGGCCGAACTCTTCGAGCTCTTCCCCGTGTTGAAGCAGATGATCCACCGGCGCGGCGGTGATCTGTCGGGCGGCCAGCAGCAGCAGCTCGCCATCGCACGCGCGCTGGCCGCAGGCCCCAAGCTGCTGATGCTCGACGAGCCCACCGAAGGCATCCAGCCCAGCATCATCAAGGACATCGGCCGCGTGATCCGGATGCTGGCCGACCGCAAGACCATGGCCATCGTTCTGGTGGAGCAGTACTACGACTTCGCCGCCGAGCTGGCCGACCAGTACCTGGTGATGGAGCGCGGCGAAGTGGTGCAGCGCGGCCTGGGCAAGGACATGGAAGCCGAAGGCGTGCGGAGCCGCATGGCGATCTGATCGCTGCCGGACAGCCGGAAGGCCGCCCCCCGCTCGAGACCGCTCGCGTCAGGCCTTCGGCTCGCGCTGGCGGGCCTCGTGCAGCGTGTGCAGCGTGATCTTGCGCACCTCGGTCTTGCTCTGGTCGATGTGGCTCTTCAGCAGCAGCCGGGCCTGGTCGCCCTTGCGCTGGATGACGGCGCGCAGGATCTTGCCGTGCTCGGCATAGGTGGCCTCGATGCGGTCGGGCCGCGTGAAGTCGAGCCGGCGCACGATGCGGATGCGCTCGGTCACGTCCTGGTGCACGCGGGCGATCTCGGCGTTGCCCGCTGCGTCCACCAGCGTTGCGTGGAAGGCCTCGTCCAGCGCGCCCACGGTTCGAGCATCGTCCAGGCGTTCGGCCACGGGCACCAGCCAGACGGCCTTGAGCGCCTCGAGCGCGGGCGGGTCGTCGCGCCGGGCCACGAGGCGGTCCACGCTCGCGAGTTCGAGCACGATGCGCAGGTCGTAGAGCTGGTCCAGCCGGTTGAAGTCGATCGGGCGCACGTACCAGCCCGACTTGGACTCCACCTCCAGGAAACCTTCGTTGCGCAGCCGGAACAGCGCCTCGCGCACCGGGGTGCGGCTCACGCCCAGGCGCTGGCCGAGCTCGCCCTCGGAGAAGCGGTCGCCCGGCACCCAGCGGAAGTCGTGCAGCTCGGCCTTCAGGGTGGCGTAGACCTGTTCCGCCAGGTTGGCGCGTGCGGGTGGGTCGGTGATCTTGGTGGCCGTCATGCCGCCATCATGCGGCAAAGTGGCAGGCCACGAGACGGTCGCCCAGCAAGCGCTCCGGCGGCGCCTGGCGGCCACAGAGATCCTGCCCCTGCGGGCAGCGGCCGTGGAAGCGGCACGCGCTCTTCGGCGGGTCGATGGGGCTGCCGATCTCGCCCGAGAGCTTCACGCGCGGCCCCTGGCCTGGAATGGCCGAGACGAGGGCCTGGGTGTAGGGGTGCGATGGCGCCCGAAACACCTGATCCGACGGGCCGATCTCGGCGATGCGCCCGAGGTACATCACCGCCACGCGGTCGGTGAGCAGGCGCACCACGTTCAGATCGTGCGAGACGAAGAGCAGGGTCAGCCCCAGATCCCGGCGCAGCTGGTCGAGCAGTTGCAGCACCACGGCCTGCACCGAGACATCCAGCGCGGCGGTGGGTTCGTCCAGGATCAGCAGCCGGGGCTTGAGCGCCAGCGCACGCGCGATGCCCACGCGCGCCTTCTGCCCGCCCGAGAGCTGGTGCGGGTAGCGCGACAGCAGCGCGGCGGGCAGGCCCACCTGCGCCGCCACTTCGTCGACGCGCGCCATGGCGCCCCCGCCGCGCAGGCCGCCCAGCAGGGCCAGCGGCTCGGCGATGGTCTCGCGCGCCGTGAAGCGCGGGTTCAGGCTGTCGGTGGGGTCCTGGAAGACCATCTGGATCGCCGCGCGCTGAGGCGCCCGCGCGAAGCGGGCCGCTGGCGTGGCGGCCAGGTCCTGGCCGTCGAAGACGATGCGGCCCTCGCTCGGGTCCAGCAGGCGTGCCAGCAGACGCACCAGCGTGCTCTTGCCGCAGCCGGATTCGCCCACCAGGCCCAGGCTCTCGCCGGCGGCGAGCGTGAAGTTCACGTCGTCCACTGCGAAGAGCTTCGCGCCCCGGCGGCCCGCCACGGGGAAGCGCCTGACCAGCCGTTCGACCTGCAGCAAGGGCTCAGCCATGGACGGCCTCCGTCAATGGGAACCAGCAGGCCACGGCGTGCTCTGCAGTCGGGTTCAGCATCGGTCTTTGCTCGCGGCAGATGTCGGCGGCGCGCTCGCAGCGCTCGGCGAAACGGCAGCCGGGAAGGTCGGCGCGGCGCAGGTCGGGCAGGTTGCCCGGCACGGGCTGCAGGCTGGCCACGCTGCTGTGTTCGTCGGGCGTGCTCGACATCAGGCGTGCGGTATAGGGGTGCCGGGGCGCGGCGAAGAGCCGGGCGGTGGGTGCGGCCTCCACGGCGTGCCCGGCGTGCATCACGACGATGCGGTCGCAGTGCTCGGCGGCCAGCGCCAGATCGTGCGTGATGAAGAGGGTCGCCATCTGGCGCTCCCGGGCCAGCCCGGCGATGAGGTCCATCACTGCAGCCTGCGTGGTGACGTCCAGGCCCGTCGTGGGCTCGTCGGCGATCAGCAGGCCCGGCCGGCAGGCCAGCGCCAGCGCGATCATCACGCGCTGGCACATGCCGCCGGACATCTCGAACGGGTAGGCCTTCACGCGGCGCTCGGGGTCGGCGATGGCCACCTCGCGCAGCGCCTGCACGGCGCGCTGCTTCAGGCTCGTGCCGAGGTCGGGGCCGCGTGCGGCGGCATGCCGGCGCAGAACGTCCTCGATCTGCAGGCCTACGGGGCGGATCGGGTTCAGCGCCGTGCGCGGGCTCTGGAACACCATCGAGATCTCGCGCCCGCGCAGGTCGGCCAGCGTGCTTTCGTCGGCCTTCAGCAGGTCCATGCCGCCGAAGACGGCCGTGCCGCCCGTGACCCGCGCCGCGCGGTCGCTGATGCCCAGCAGCGCATAGGCCAGCACCGACTTGCCCGAGCCGCTCTCGCCCACCAGGCCCACCATCTCGCCCTTGTGCAGCGACAGGTTGACGGCCTCCAGCGCGCGGACGGTGCCGCTGCGCGTGCGGAACTCGAGGCCGAAATCGCGCACCTCCAGCAGCGGGGGTTGTGTGGTGGCGGTCATGTCCTGCGCCTCGGGTCGAAGATGTCGCGCAGCGCGTCGCCGAGCAGGTTGAAGGTGAAGACCGCCAGCATCAGCGCCATGCCCGGGAAGAAGCTCACCCACCACTCGCCCGAGACGATGAACTGCGCCCCCTCGGCCACCAGGATGCCCCACTCCGGCTCGGGGGGGCGTACCCCCAGGCCGATGAAGCTGAGACCGGCCGCATTCAGGATGGCCCAGCCCAGGTTCAGGCTCACCTGCACCATGGCCGGCGGCAGCGCGTTGGGAAACAGGTGCACCGCGATCAGGCGCCAGTTGCCGTTGCCGGCCAGGCGTGCGGCCTCGATGTAGCCCGCACCGCGCCGAACGTTGGCCTCGGCGCGCGACACGCGCACGTAGAACGGCAGGTTGATGATGGCCGTGGCCAGCACGATGTTGCCCACCGTGTTGCCGAGCGCCGCGACGATGCCCATGGCCAGCACGAAGAGCGGGAAGGCCATGATGGTGTCCGACACGCGCGTGACGATGCGGTCCCACCAGCCGCCGAAGAAGCCTGCCGCCAGGCCCAGCGGCATGCCCAGCACGAAGGACACCGCCACCGCCGCCACGGCGATGCCGAGGTCCAGCCGCGTGGCGACGATGGTGCGCGAGAGGATGTCGCGCCCGAGCGCATCGGTGCCGAACCAGTGCGATGCGGATGGGGGCTGCAGCGCGACCGCCGCGTTGCTGGCGAGTGGGTCGTGCGGCACGATCCACGGGCCGATGAAGGCCAGCAGCACGAACATCGCGAACAGAGCCGTGGCGACCAGCGTCACCGGGTTCTCCGCCAGCACGTGGCGGATGTGCTTCCAGGTCTCGTTCACGGGAGGGCTCAGTTCCGGGCTGCTCATGCTTCCACGCTCACGCGCGGGTCGATCAGCCCGTACAGCATGTCCACCAGCAGGTTCAGCAGCACGAAGAGAATGCCCATCGCCAGCACGAAGCCCTGCACCGGGGCGTAGTCGCTGGCGGTCAGGGCGTCGATGGCGTAGCTGCCCACGCCGGGCCAGCCGAAGACCTTCTCGACGATGACGCTCGAGCCCAGCATGAAACCGAACACCATGCCAAGCGTGGTGACCACGGGCAGCAGCGCGTTGCGCAGCGCGTAGCGCAGCAGCACGGTCGTCGACGAGAGCCCGCTCGCGCGTGCCGTGCGCACGAAATCGGCCGACAGCACCGACAGCATCGAGGCGCGCGTCATGCGCGCGATGGGCGCGAGCACGAAGATCGCCATCGTCAGCACCGGCAGGACCAGCTGCGTGAGGCTGGCCCACCACAGCGCCAGGTCGCCCATCAGCAGCGCGTCGATCAGGTACAGGCCGGTGACCTGATCCGGCGGCGAGAACATCGGGTTCAGCCGCCCCAGCGGCGACGGCGCCCAGCCCAGCAGGAAGTAGAAGACGTAAGACAGCAGCAGGCCCGTGAAGAAGGTGGGCAGCGAGACGCCGGCCGTGGTGACGACGCGGCAAAGCTGGTCGATCCAGGAGCCGGGGCGCGTGGCCGCCAGCACGCCGAGCGGGATCGCGATGGCGCACGCCAGCACCAGCGACAGCAGCACCAGCTCCAGCGAGGCCGGCAGGCGTTGCAGCAGTTCCTGCAGCACGGGCTGTCCGGTGGTGAGCGACAGGCCCAGGTCGCCGCGCGCCAGGCCCGCCACGTACTGGAAGAACTGCTCCGGCAGCGGGCGGTCCAGGCCGAGCTGCGCGCGGACCTGGTCCACGGCCTCCTGCGTGGCGGCGCCGCCCGCGAAGTAGGCGGCCGGGTCGCCTGGCAGGGCGCGCGTCAGCAGGAAGGTGATGACCACGACGCCCACCAGGTTGGGCAGCGCCGCGAGCAGGCGGGTGACGATCAGACGGAGCATGCGATCTCCAGGTCGGCCAGCGCTGCGGCCCAGCCGACGATGCCGCCCTGGGCGACGACCATCTCCACCGTCGCGGCGTGGAAGGCGGGGAAGTAGCTCGCGCTGCAGTCGGTGAGCAGCAGGCATTCGTAGCCGCGGTCGTTGGCCTCGCGCAGCGTGGTCTGCACGCAGACCTCGGTGGTGACGCCGCCGACGATCAGGTGCGTGATGCCGAGCCCGCGCAGGATCGCGTCCAGGCCGGTCGCATGGAAGGCGCCCTTGCCGGGCTTGCGCAGCACGATGTCACCGGGCCGCGGCAGCAACTCGGGCACGAAGCCCGCGCCGGGCTCGCCCGCCACCAGCACCCGGCCCAGCGGGCCGGGGTCGCCGATGCCGCAGGCCAGCCGGCCGCGGGCCTTCTTCGCCGGCGGGCAGTCGGCCAGCAGCGGGTCGTGAGCCTCCTGGGTGTGGATGACCTTCATGCCCTGCGCGCGGGCCAGCGCGAGCAGCCGCACGCAGGCCGGCACGATGCGCGCGAGCGGCGCCACGTCGTTGCCCAGCAGGGCGCCGAACCCGCCGGGCTCCAGAAAGTCGCGCTGCATGTCGATCATCACCACCGCCGTGTGCGCGGGGTCGAAGGGGTAGTCGTAGGGTCGCGCGTGGATCGTCTTCATGCGGCATCCTTCAAGTCACCGGCCATGGCGCGGCCGATGGCGCTGATGTCGGCCTGTGCAGTCGGGCACTCGAGCGCGACGTGCCCGTGGGAGAGCACCACCAGCCGGGAGGCCAGGGCAAGCAATTCGTCCAGGTCCTCGCTGACCAGCAGCACGCCGGTGCCGGCATCGCGCGCGGCGCGCAGCCGCGCATGGATCTCGGCGGTGGCCTGGAAGTCGAGCCCGAAGCACGGGTTGGCGACGATCAGCAGCCGGGCCGGCGCGTCGTTCACCGCGCCGAGTTCGCGCGCCAGCACCGCGCGCTGCACGTTGCCGCCCGAGAGCGTCTGGATCGGCGCCGCCGGCCCGGGTGTCTTGACCTTGAAGGCCGCGATGCCCGCCAGCGCCTGCGCCTTCAGCGCCGCACCGGACAGGAACATCCCGCGCCGCAGCGGGGCGCGGTCGAAATTGCGCAGCGCCAGGTTCTCGCCCACGCTCAGGTGGCCCACGCAGGCGTTGTGCAGCGGCTCCTCGGGCAGGCTGCGCACCTGCATCGCGGTCATCGCGCGCCGCGTGGGCACGTAAGGCCGGCCGTCCACCGCCAGGCTGCCGCCCGCGATGGGCCGCGCGCCCGTGAGGGCCGCCACCAGCTCGCGCTGGCCGTTGCCCGAGACGCCGGCCACGCCGACGATCTCCCCGGGCTGCACCTGCAGCGTGAGGCCGTCGATGGCCAGGAGGCCTTCGTTGCCGGCCACGCACAGCCCCTGGATGGCCAGGCGCGGCGTGCCGGGCACGGCAGCGGGCGCCGGCGCGGCGGGCGGGGCGATGGTCTCGCCCGGCTCCACGCCCATCATCCAGCCGGCCAGCGCGTCGCGGTGCGTGTCGGCCACCTTCGCAGCGCCCGTGCGGCGGCCCTTGCGCAGCACCGTCACGGCGTCGCAGAAGCCGAAGACCTCGCGGAACTTGTGCGTGATGATCAGCACGGTCAGCTGCCCCGCGCGGCACAGCGCCTTCATCTGCCCCAGCACCTCGTCGGCCTCCAGCGGCGTCAGCACCGAGGTGGGTTCGTCGAGCACCAGGAAGCGCCGCCGCGTGTACAGCGCCTTCAGGATCTCGAGCTTCTGCTTCTCGCCCGCCGCCAGGCCCGCGACGCGCGCGTTCAGGTCCAGCGGGAAGGGCGCCGTGCGCATGAACTCCGCCAGCCGCTCGCGCTCGGCCTTCCAGGCGATCACGGGCGACAGGTCGCGCCCGGCCAGGGCCAGGTTCTCCGCCACCGTCATGCCGGGCACGACCGTGAAGTGCTGGAAGATCATCCCGATGCCCAGCGCCGCCGCGTCTCGCGGGCTCGCGATCTCGCGCTCGCGCTCGTCCACCAGCACCGTGCCGGTGTCGGCGCGGTAGAAGCCGATCAGCGATTTCACCAGCGTCGACTTGCCCGCGCCGTTCTCGCCGAGCAGCGCATGGAAGCTGCCCGCCTCCACGGTGAGCGAGACCTCGTCGAGCGCCTGCAGCGCACCGAAGCGCTTCGAGAAGCCCAGCATCTCGACGCGCGCCGCGCCCTGCGGGTCGTGGGGTGCGGGGATCAGCATCGTCCTTGCCTCATCGGGGCTCGCTTCACCGCCGGCCCGCGGTCGCGGCCAGCACCTCGGCGGACGAGGCCACGGCCCCGAACACGCCGCCCTGCATCGTCACCATCTTCAGCGCGGCCTCGTGGTTGCCGGCATCGGTGGCGCCCGTGCCGTCGCTGACGATCAGGCACTCGAAGCCGCGGTCGTTCGCCTCGCGCATCGTCGTGTGCACGCAGACATCGGTGGTGATGCCCGTCAGGATCAGGTTGCGGATGCCCCGCGTGCGCAGGATCAGTTCCAGGTCGGTCGCGCAGAACGAGCCCTTGCCCGGCTTGTCCAGCACCACCTCGCCCGGCGCGGGCGCCAGTTCGTCGATGATCTGCCAGCCGGCTTCGCCGCGCACCAGGATGCGGCCGCAGGGCCCGTCGTCGCCGATGCCCGCGCCGATGCGCTGCGAGCGCCAGCGCTTGTTGGCCGGCAGGTCGCTGAGGTCGGGTCGGTGGCCTTCGCGCGTGTGGATGACGGCCATGCCCAGCGAACGCGCACGCGCCAGCAGCGCCTGGATCGGCCCGATCGGCGCGCGGGTCAGGGACAGGTCGTAGCCCATGCGGTCCACGTAGCCGCCGTGGCCGCAGAAGTCGGTCTGCATGTCGATGACGACCAGCGCGGTGTCGGCCGCCGACCAGACGCCGTCGAACGGCCAGGGGTAGGGGTTCGCGGCGATGCAGGGGTAGGTGTTCATCGGTTCAACGAGAGTTCGCCCGGCGCGCCGTGGCTCGGGCCGGGCTTGCCGAGGCCGATCAGGAGGGCCAGCGTCAGCACATAGGGCAGGGCGCCGAAGAGGTAGTAGCCCTGGCTGTAGCCCAGGGCCTGCAGTGCGGGGCTGATGGCGCTGGCGCCGCCGAACAGCAGCCCCGCCAGGATGCAGCGGCGCGGGTCCCAGCGCGCGAAGATGACCAGCGCCACGGCCATCACGCCCTGTCCGCTGGACAGCGACTCGCTCCAGGCGCCGGGGTATACGAGCGACAGCGACGCGCCACCCACGCCCGCGCAGGCGCCGCCGAAAGCCGTGGCCGCCACGCGGTACAGGGTCGGAATGAGCCCGAAGGCCCGCGCTGCGTTCTCGCTGTCGCCCACCACGCGCAGCCGCAGGCCGAAGCGCGTGTTGCCGAGCGCCCAGTGCACCACGAAGGCCAGCACCACGCCGAGGATGAACAGCGGGTTGATGGCCAGCGCCGCCTGCACGGCGGGCTGGTCTGTGAAGCCGCCCAGCGCGATGGCAGGCAGGTCGGGCGCGCTCGGCTGGATCAGCGGCTTGCCGAGCCAGAAGGCCAGGCCCGAGCCGGCCAGCATCAGCGCGATGCCCATGGCCGTGTCGTTCACGCGGTTCAGCGAGCACAGCAGCCCGTGCAGGGTTCCCATCAGCATGCCCACGACCGCGGCCGCCAGCACGCCGAGCCAGGGGCTGCCGCTGAGCCAGGACACCGCGTAGCCGCTCATCGCGCCCATCAGCAGCGTGCCCTCCAGGCCGAGGTTGATGCGCCCGGCCTTTTCCGTGACGGTCTCGCCGAGGCTCACCCACAGCAAGGGTGTGCCCACGCGGATGGCCCCGCCCAGGATCGCCAGCGGCACGCCCCACCAACCCAGGCTGCTCGCGTCCATCAGGTTCTCCTCGTGAAGAAGCCGCGCCCGCGCAGCGTCTCGCAGCCGATCAACGCCACGAACGCGAAGCCCAGCAGCACCGTGACGGCTGCGTCCGGCAGGCCGAGCCGCCGCTGCAGCAGGCTGCCGCTGGCCGCGATGCCGCCCACCAGCAGCGCGACCGGAATGACCCCTGCGGGCGAGAAACGCGCCGCGAAGGCGATCAGGATGCCCGTGTAGCCGTAGCCCGCGATGAGCGAGCCGTTGGCCGAGCCGTGCACCGCCGCCACCTCGATGGCGCCCGCGAGCCCGGCGCTGGCGCCCCCCGCGAAGCACGCGCCCACCGTCAGCGTCGCCACCGGCAGGCCCACGCCCATGGCGGTGCGCGGGTTGCCGCCCGCCACCTTGAGCGCCAGGCCCAGCGGCGTGAAGCGCATCACCACCGCCGCCAGCAGCGCCAGTGCGATGCCCGCGACGAGGCCCCAGTGCACGTCCAGGCCCGGCAGCGGCGGCAGCATCAGCGCGTCGGGCAGGGTCGAGGTGGCGGGCTTGTTCAGGCTCGCCGGATCGCGCAGCACCGTCTCGACGCACTGGTTGAAGAGCGCGATGGCGATGAAGGCCAGCAGCAGGCTGGAGATGGTCTCGTTGACCTCGCGCTTCTCGCGCAGCCAACCCGCCAGGGCGATCCACAGCCCGCCCGCCAGGGCGCCGGCCAGCGCCATCGCGGGCCAGACGAACCAGGGGCTGCCGCTGGCCAGCACCGTGCCGAGCGCGGCAGCCGCCAGGCCGCCCAGCACCAGCGCGCCCTCGGCGCCGATGATCACGCGCCCGGCCTGCGCCGGCAGCGCCACCGCCAGGCCGGTGAGCATCAGCGGCGCCGCTCGCTGCAGCGTGTTCTGCCACGCGAAGGCGTCACCGAAGCCGCCCGCGTAGATGAGGCCCCAGACCTCCAGCGGGTCGAAGCCCGCCAGGCCCACCGCGCCCGAGAACAGCAGCACCGTGATCACCAGCGCGGCGATCACGGGCAGTGCGGCATCGGCGGTCGCGGCGAGCCGGTTCATGCGGCATCAGCCCGGGATCGAGCCGACCACGCCCTCGACCAGGTAGTTCATGCCCTCGAGCGAGGCATCGAACTGGTCCAGGCTCTTGCCGGCCGCGATGACCGTGCCGCCCTTGTTGTCCTTCAGCGGGCCCTTGAAGATCGAGTAGCCGCCCTTGAGCATGGCCGCCTTGATGTCGTCGGCCTTCTTCCGGGCCGCGGCGCTCGCGGCGGGGCCGTAGGCGGACATCTTCACGTAGCCGTCCTTCAGGCCGCCGCGCAGGAAGTTGGGCATGGCCGCGCCGCTCTGGGCCGCCTTGACCTGCGCCGCGTACGGCGTGGCCCAGTCCCATTCGGCGCCCGTGAGGTAGCCCTTGGGCGCCAGCGCGGCCTGACTCGCGTGGTAGCCGGTGCAGAACACGCCGCGCTTCTCGGCCGTCTCCATGATGACCTTCGGGCTGTCGACGTGGCAGGTGAGAACGTCCACGCCCTGGTCGATCAGGCTGGTGGAGGCTTCGGCCTCCTTCACGGGCATCGACCATTCGCCGGTGAAGATCACGCGGGTGGTGATGGTGGGGTCCACCGAGCGCGCGCCCATCGTGAAGGCGTTGATGTTGCGCAGCACCTGCGGGATGGGCTTGGCGGCGATGAAGCCGAGCTTCTTGGTCTTGCTGGCATGCGCGGCCACGACGCCGGCCAGGTACTGGCACTCGTCGATGTAGCCGAAGTAGCTGCCGGTGTTCTTCGGGTGCTTGCCGTCCGTCCACATGCCGCCGCAATGGGCGAAGCGCACCTTGGGGTACTTCTCCGCCATCTTCAGCATGTGCGGGTCGAAGTAGCCGAAGGACGTCGGGAAGATCAGCGTGGCCTTGTCCTGGTTGATCATGGCCTCCATGGTCTTCTGGACCGCCACGGTCTCGGGGACGTTCTCTTCCTCGACCACCTTCACGCCTGGCATCTTCTTCAGCGCCGCGGCGGCCTGCGCCTGCGCCTGGTTGTAGCCGAAGTCGCCCTTGGGGCCGACGTAGATGACGCCCACCACCAGCGGTGCCTGCGCGAACGCAGGGCGCCACGCGGCGGCGCCGGCCAGTGCGAGCGCCGAACCTGCCAGCAGGCGGCGACGGGGGAGGATCAACTTGGAATCGTTCATGGGCTCTCTCTCCTTGGGGTGTCAGGGGGCAAGCAGGCTGACGTGCGCTGCGACGACGACCCAGCGTCCGTCGATGCGGCACCAGGTCTGGCTCTGGCGGCCGGGCTTGGCGCTGCCTTCGCGCGCGAACTCGGTCATGGCGGTGCCGAAGTCGGCGCCGAACGTGGTGATCACGGTGTTCCGCAGGGTCCGGGCGAGTCCGACCGAGGGGCGTGCCTTGCGGAACTCGCGGATGGCGTCGATGCCGTGCAGGTTCTCGCCCGCGCCATAGCGCACGGTGTGAGGGCTGGCCCAGAAGAGCTCGTCGAGGACGTCCACGTGGTTGTTGACGAGCGCGTCCTCGTAGCGCGCGAAGGCGGCGCTGAGCTCGGCGTGGGTGTCGGGGCGGTTGATGTCCGTCGGCGTCATGGTGCTGGGGGTCGGTTTCGGGGAGTCAGGCACATGGATCCGTGGCCGGGGTGTTCAGAGGGGGGCCACGGGCGCGCTGCACAGGCCGCGCGCTTCCAGTGCGGCAGCCACGCGCAGAACCAGGTCCTCGCGCCAGGGCGCGGCGATGATCTGCACGCCGATGGGCAGGTGCGGCGCCGCAGGGTTCAGACCCCAGAGCGGCACCGTGGCCACCGGCAGCCCGATGCACGAGACGGGCTGCGTCAGCAGGCCCATGCTGGCGCGCGCCGGCAGGCGCTGCCCCGCGATCTCGAGCCACTCGGTGCCGATGGCCGGCGCCACGCAGGGCGTGGCCGGCGCGATGACCACGTCCACCGTCTCGAAGCTCTTCGCCACGCGGCGCGCGAACCAGTGCCGCACGCGCTGCGCCTGCGCCACCCAGGCTGCCGGGATCAGCGCGTTCGCCAGGAAGCGCTCACGCGTCATGGGGTCGAAATCCTGCGGGCGGGTCTGCAGGTCGGGCAGGTGCAGCGTGGCCCCTTCGGCGCACGTGATCAGGAAGGCCGCGGCCCGCGCGCGAGCCACTTCGGGCCACTCGATCAGGCGCGTGGTGCCCAGCGCCTGCGCCACCTGGTCGACGGCCGCGAAGGCCTCGGGCTGCGCCATCTCGCGGAACCAGCCGCCCAGCACGCCGATGCGCAGGCCGTCCAGCCCCGTGGCCAGTTGGTCCGACACCGGCTCGGCCGCGCGCTGGGCACAGGCGGGGTCGTGCGGGTCGGGGCCCTGCATCACGTCGTAGGCCAGCGCGAGGTCGGCCACGCTGCGCGCGAACGGGCCGAGGTGGTCGAGCCCCGCCACGAAGGGGTAGGAGCCCGTGCGTGGCAGGCGGCCGAAGGTGGGCTTCAGCCCGAAGGTGCCGCACAGCGACGCGGGCACGCGGATGGACCCGTTGGTGTCGGAGCCCAGCGTCAGCGGCACCTGCCCGGCCGCCACGGCCGCCGCCGAGCCGCCCGAGGAGCCGCCGCTGATGCGCGAGAGGTCGTGCGGGTTGCGCGTGGCGCCGGCGTGCGTGTTCTCGGTGGTGAAGCCGTAGGCGTACTCGTCCATGTTCAGCGCGCCCACCAGCACCGCGCCCGCGGATTCGAGCCGGCGCACCAGCAGTGCATCGCGCGCCGCCGCGCCCCGCGTGGCCTCGATCTTCGAGCCGGCCAGCGTGGGCAGGCCCGCCACGTCGAAGAGGTTCTTCACGGCGAAGGGCGCGCCCGCCAGGCGCATCTGCGGCCGCAGCACATGCCGGTCGATCTGGTCGGCGCGCCGCAGCGCACGCTCGGCCAGCAGCGCGGTGAAGGCATTGACGCGGGTTTCGGTGGCCGCGATGCGGTCCAGGCTGGCCTGCACGGCGGCGCGCGCCGTCGTGGCGCCGCTTCGTACGGCCCCGGCCGTCGCCAGCGCGCCAGGATACGAGGCCGTCATGCCGGCCGCTCCGGTTCGACCGGCAGGAAGACGCTGCCGGATTCGTCGGCCGCATCCAGCGGCAGCGTCATCACCTGCGCCGCCATGCCGGCCGCGAGGCCGAAGAAGCGCAGCACGGCAGCCTTCTGCTCGGCGGTGATCTTCAGCCCCAGCACGGCGGCTGCGGCGTCCACGTAGGCGGCCTGCGAGTCCATCGCTCAGGCCTTCGACAGCTGCCGGTAGTCGGGCTGCAGATGGAACCAGTACATGTAGCCGTTGACGTTCTTCTGCATGGCCACGTCCATCGTCGGCTGGGCGATGGGGATGCGCGGCACCTCGTCGAAGGCCAGCTGGATCATCTCGCGCACCGAGCTGTCGTAGATGGGCTTGCTCTCGGCGAAGCGCGCGTTGGTGATCATCTTGTCGAGCTTCGGGTTCTGGTAGCTCATGGTGTTGAACACCGCGTTCTGCCCGTGGTAGCACCAGAAGAAGAAGTACTCCGGGTAGTCGAGCCAGCCGCCGAAGCGGTTGATGAGCATCGGCATGTCCTTCTTCAGCAGCGCGGCGCGCCAGGTGGCCCCCGGGATCTTGTTGATCTGCGCCTTGATGCCGATGCTGCCCAGTGCCTCCTGCACCAGCACGGCCATCGGCTCGCCGATGGTGGCGCCGCCGAGGTCGAAGCTGAGCGTCGTCTCGAAGCCGTTCGGGAAGCCCGCCTCGGCGAGCAGCGCCTTGGCCTTGGCAACGTCCGTGGCATAGGCCGTGGCCTGCGGCCAGGCGATGGTCTTCACCGGGCCCGTGCCGCCGTACAGCTTGGCCGCGCGGCCGTACAGCGCGTTGTCGTAGATCTTGTCGTAGGGCAGCACATAGGCCACGGCCTGGCGCACCTTGGGGTTGTTGAAGGGCGGCTTGGTGGTGTTCATGCCCAGGTAGAACATCGAGTTCTCGATGGGCGTGGCGCTGACCTTGATCGCGCCGCCTTCCTTCGAGAGTTCGGCGAAGTCCTTCGGCGGCAGGTCGTAGGTGATGTCGATGTCGCCCTTGAGCAGCAACGCGCGGCGGTTGCCGGCGTTGGGAACGTCGCGCTGCACGATGCGGCGCAGCTTGGGCAGCGGGCCGCTCTTCCAGTCGTCGAAGCGGACGTAGACGATCTCCTGGCCGGGGCGCCAGGCCTCGACCTTGAAGGCGCCGCCGCCGGCCGTGTTGTTGCGCGTCCAGGCCAGGCCCCAGGGGTCCTGCGGCGTGGCGTTCTTCTTGACGAGCTCGCTGTTGAAGACGCAGGGCACCACGACCGCGAGGTCGTTCATCGACAGCTTGTCCTTGCGGATGAACTTCACGCGGAAGGTGTGGTCGTCGACCACCTCGAACTGCTCGGGCTTCTCCAGCGAGCCGGCGGCCATCTGGAAGGTCGGGAAGCCGCCCACCGAGACGGCGCGGTCCATGCTCCACTTGACGTCCTTGGCCGTCACCGGGGTGCCGTCGTGGAACTTGGCGTTCTTGCGCAGCTTGAAGGTGACCGACATGCCGTCGGGCGCCATCTGCCAGCTCTCGGCGAGTTCAGGTTCGAGCTTGTTGCGGTCGTAGGCCACGCGGCCATCGGGCAGGGTGCGCTTGCCGTAGGTCATCAGCCGGTCGTAGACCAGCCAGCTGACACCATAGGACGGCCGGTTGGCGCCCACGGTGTGGATGTCCAGCGAGTTGGGGCCGAACTCGTTGGCGACCACCAGCACGTCCTGAGGACGGGCCTGCGCCTGCGCGGCGAGTGGCAGGACGCCGAGTGCGGAGGTGCTGGCGATGAAGTGACGACGGTCCATGGATCAAGCTCCCGAGAGGTGTTGGATGTAGGCGCGCCAGCCGCCGTGATGGCTGATGTCGGCGGCGCCCAGCAGGGCGTGGGCTTCGCACAGGAAGCCGTGCACTTGGCGGCCGTCGGCGAGCTCGACGCTCCCGAGGCCCAGTGGAGCGGGTATGCCGGCCAGGAAGCGGCCGACGTGTTCGACCGGTAGGTCCCAGACCTCGACCGCGATGGCGTGGCCATCCGCGCGCACGCGCTGCATCCCGGGCTTGGGCGGTACGGTTCCGGGCAGGGCATACAGGCGGTAGTGCGGCGCGGTCTGCGCGGCCTCGCGCAGCGTGGCGCCGAGCGTGGTGAGCTGATGGTTCAGCGGCAGGCCCGTGAGGTGCGCGCCCACCACGGCCACCGGCAGCGTCGCGCGGGAGGCCGGCGTCTGCAGCGGTGCGGCTTCTGCACCTGCGGAGAACGGGCGCCCGGTGGCGCCCATCGGCTGCCCGGCCTGCGCCTGCCAGAGTCGGCCGAAGTGGGCCAGCGCGGCGTCGTGGCCCCCGGGTGCGACGAAGGTGATGCCTTGCGGCAGGCCGGCGTGCGACACCGTGGCCGGCAGCGACAGCGCGCACCAGCCCAGCAGGTTGACGAAGTTGGTGAACATGCCGAGCACGCTGTTGGCCCCCAGCGGGTCGGCGGCCAGTTCGGCGTGCGTGGGGTGGCGCGGCGCGGTGGGCACCAGCATCACGTCCATGGCCTGCCAGAGCGCGGCGGCCTGCACGCCGAGGGCCTGCAGCCGGTACTGCGCCGCGAACAGGTCGTCCGCGGTATAGCGCTCCGCGGCGGAGATCACCTGCCGCACGGCGGGGTCCATGGCCTCGGGCTGGGTCGAGAGCAGTTCGCGCACCACGAGATGCCGTTCGGCCACCCAGGGCCCCTGGTACAACAGTGCGGCTACTTCGGCCAGCGGCGCGAAGTCGAACGGGACCAGCGTGTGTCCCATGCCGCGCAGCGCGGCCCGCGCGCCTTCGAAAGCCGCCGCCACGTCGACATGCACGCCGGCCGGCAGCGCCGACGGAACGCCGATGCGCAGGGCCGGTTGCCAGCGCGCCGGGCCCGGCGCCAGGTCGCTGTAGGCATCCTCGAGGTCGGCACCCTCGATGACGGCGAGCACGGCGGCGGCGTCTTCGACCGTGAGCGCGAAGATCGATACACAGTCCAGAGTCCGGCAAGCGGGCAGCACGCCGGCGGTGCTGCTGCGGCCGGGCGTGGGCTTCAGGCCGACGATGTGGTTGAAGCCGGCGGGCACCCGCCCGGAGCCTGCGGTGTCGGTGCCCAGCGAGAAGGGAACGTCGCCGCTGGCAACGGCCACCGCCGAGCCCGAGGACGAGCCACCGCTGACATGCTCGGGCGACCAGGCGCTGGATGGTGCGCCGTACGGCGACCGCGTGCCGACGAGCCCGGTGGCAAACTGGTCAAGGTTGCCCTTGGCCAGCCAGACCGCACCGGCGGCGAGCAGGCGCTGCACCACGGTGGCGTGGCGCGTGGCGGTATGCGCCCAGGCGGGGCATGCGGCCGTGGTGGGCACGCCGGCGATGTCGATGTTGTCCTTGACCACGAAGGGCACGCCCCACAGCGGGCAGGCATCCAGCAGCGCGTTGCGGTCGGCGTGCAGCGCGGCCCGCGCCTGCAGGCCCGAACATTGCGATGCAATGGCAGCCTCGTCGGCCACGTGCAGGTAAACCGGCAGCCCACGCGCTGCGAGTTCGGAGCGTCGGGCCTGCAGCAGGACGGCCGGGTCGGCGCCGGCGCGGTACGCGGCGTGCCAGTCGGCGAGGGTCAGGAGACGTTCCATGTTCTGATGTGGTGCACGTACATGTGTACAAGAAGGTGTGCAGCACGATGCGTGCCAGGGCTTCAGGGCGACGCCCGCCTGCAACGTGAATCACTTGCGCGCGGTCGACGACCGGTTTGTGTCAGCTCGACCCGCGGCGCTCTTGGCCGGTTTTGGTCTGTTGCGGACGTTTTTCCGATGCCCGCTCAACCCGGGCGCGTTCTGGCTTGGCCTGTCGGAGCGCTGTTCGCGGCGTTGCGCGTCGCGGCAGGCGGCGCGCGGTGCAGGCGCCAGCTGTGGCGGTCAGCCCTGCGGGCTGACTACCCTGCGCTGCTCGCCTCGAGGGGGCGCCGCAAAACTCGCTACGCGGGCTGTGCCCGCTGCGCTCGGACAGCTGCGGCGAGCAAGTTCACGAAGCGCGCTGCGCGCGCCCCCCTCGAGTCTGCGCTGCTCGGCGCCCCACATGGCACCCGCCCCGCGCACCGCCTGCCGCTCAGGGAAGCACTGCGGTGTTCGGACCGACTACACGCACAGGCCGTTGCCGGCGCGATGCCGCGAACCTGACGCGAACAGGTCGCAGGCTTCGACAGGCAGAGCCCGAACCGCCTGGGTTGACCGTCCGCAAAGGACCGACTGCCGACACACGCCTCCAGAGCGACTCATGTGCGCCAGATGCGCGGCGTCTGGGCCGTCAGGCCCCAGGCATCGGCGCGCCAGCGTGCGCGAACGGCCTGCAGCAGTTGCATCGCCGGCTCGACGCGAGGCGCCAGCACGCGCAGCACCACCACGCGCGGGTGCGATGCCGTGACGCCCGCGGCCAGCGTACCGGCGTCGATGACGCTGCGGGCGCCGTCGAGCAGCGCGTCGCGGCGCGTGGTGCCGAGCGGCGCGCCGGCGGCGAACCACGCCGTGGCCAGCACGCGGTGCCCCGCCCAGCCGATGGGGGAGTCGAGCAGGAGCAGGTCGTCGCCGCGCACGCTGCCGCGCTCCAGCCAGTGGCCGGGAAGCTCCAGGTGCTGCTCGAAGCTGCCGTGGTCGAATGGTTCGCGCCCTGCCGGAAGGCCCAGCGCGAGCACGTCCCAGCCCATCGACTCGGCCCCGGGGGCCAGGTGCATGGTGAGCTCGTTGCGCGCGATGCAGCCGCGGTAGGCGATCGTCTCCATCGGCAGCCATTCCAGCCGAGCCTCGCCCTCCAGCGTCAGCGTGACCCGCTGCACCGCCTGCGCGCCGTCGCTGCGGTAGAAGCGCGCCGCGCCGGGGGTCGTGATCAGCGCGTGCGTGCCGGCGTCCAGGCGCGCGTCCACGGCCAGCACGTCGCCGCCCACGATGCCGCCCGGTGGATGCACGATCACGTGGTGGCAGATGTCCGGGCCTTCCGGGTACAGGCGGCGCAGCACGCGCAGCGGGCCTTCGTGGCGGTCGAGCGCGATCGTGCGGGCGTTTTCGCCTTCGCCATCGCGTGTGTAGTGCAGTTGCAGGTGGGCGTGCCAGCTCATCGGCGCGCAGTATCGGTGAAGTGCCGTGCGAGGTGATTGCAGGCCGCCGTGCGCAGTCGCTTCAAAAGGATCAGACTCTGAACATGATCAAACGTCGTCTGGCCCTGTTGACCCTCGCAGCTCCCGCGCTCGCCGCGGCCATCGAGGAACCCGCGTACGAGGTGATCCGCACCGTGCAGACGGTCGAGATCCGCCAGTACGCGCCCTACGTGGTGGCCGAGGTCCGCGTGCAGGCTTCGGCCGAAGAAGCCGGCAACCAGGCCTTCCCCATCCTGGCCGGCTACATCTTCGGCAAGAACAAGGGCGAGCGGAAGCTGGAGATGACGGCCCCCGTGACGCAGACCGCCGCGCCGATGAAGATGGCCATGACCGCGCCCGTGACGCAGGCGCCCGTGGACGGCGGCTACCTCGTGCAGTTCGTGCTGCCGCGCGACATCACGCTGGCCACCGCCCCGGTGCCGCTGGACTCCCGCGTGATGCTGCGTGAAGTGCCCGTCTCCCGCGTGGCGGCCATCCGCTACTCGGGCTTCTGGTCCGACGCGAACTACCAGGACAACCTGGCCCGGCTGAAGGAGGCGCTGCGCACCGCCGGCATCGCCCACCGCGGCGAGCCGGTGCTGTCGCGCTACGACCCGCCCTTCATGCCCTGGTTCCTGCGCCGCAACGAGATCTGGCTGACGGTGGACTGAGCCGCCGCGCACCGGGCCCGGAATCGCCGCAGCGCCCTGCGCGCAGCCCGGTTTCAGCGCCGTGCCCAGAAATCGCGGTGCAGCGCCGCGATCTCGGCCTCGGCCGCGGCCACCGGGCCGATGACTGACATGGCCTTCTGCCCGCGCGCGAAGACATCGCGGCAGGGCAGGTCGAGCGTGGGGTTTTCGGGGTGGGCGCCCGTCAACGTCAGCAGGGCGCGTTCTTCCATGCCGTAGACCAGGCGGCCGATGTGCGCCCAGTACTGCGTGCCCGCGCACATGGCGCAGGGCTCCACGGTGGTCACCAGCGTGCAATCCCACAGGAACTCCGGCGCGTGCATGGCGGCCGCGTTGCGCGCCAGCACCGCCTCGGCGTGGTTCACGGCGTCCACGTTGCCCTGCTCGAGCAGCACCGTTTCCCCGTCGGGCGCCACCAGCAGCGCGCCGAAGGGGTGGTGGCCTGCCGCCAGCGCCGACGCCGCGATGGCGTTGGCGCGCCGCAGGTGGCGCAGCGCCTGCTCGTCGGTCATGCCGTCGGTCACGCGCTCTGCGAGCCCCGGTGGGCCCAGCCGGTGGTGCGCTTCTCGATCCACGAGAAGAACTCGTACATCACCATGGCCATCGCGCCGATGGTGACCAGGCCCGCGAAGGCCAGCGGCATGCGCTGCTGGCTGCCGGCGCTCTGCATCAGGTAGCCGATGCCGGAGTCGCCCGCGGTCATCTCGGCCAGCACGGTGCCCACGAACGCCAGCGTGATGGCGATCTTCAGGCTGCCGTAGAAGTACGGCATCGAGCGCGGCAGGCCCACCTTGATGAGCACGTCCCAGCGGCGCGCGCCCAGCACACGCAGGACGTCCTCCAGCTCGGGCTCCAGTGTGGCCAGGCCGGTGGCGATGTTCACCGTGATCGGGAAGAAGCTGATCAGGAAGGCCGTCAGGATGCCGGGGCCCAGGCCGATGCCGAACCACACCACCAGGATGGGCACCACCGCCGCCTTGGGCACGGCGTTGAAGGCCACCATCAGCGGGTACAGCGCCGTGTAGGCCAGCCGCGAGCTGCCGATCAGGAAGCCCAGCAGCACCCCCACGACGATGCTGATCCCGAAGCCCAGCATCGTGACCCAGAAGGTCTTCCAGGCAGCTTCCAGCAGGGGGCCCTGGAACTCGATGAACTGCTGCAGGATCTGCCAAGGGCTCGGGAAGATGAATTCCGGGATCGACAGGCCGGCCACGATGACCTGCCACAGGATCAGGAACACCGCCAGCACGACCAGCGGCGACCAGCGCTCCATGTTGCGTGTGATCTTCATGCTGCCTTCATTGGGGAATGGACGCGCCGGCCTGGCCGACGGCCTGCCGGTGTGCGCCGATGTGGCCGCGCAGCTCATGCACGATGTCGGTGAAGTGCGGCGTGTACGTGACTTCCAGGTCGCGCGGGCGGGGGAGGTCGATCTCGCGCTTGACCACGAAGCGCCCCGGGCTGCGGCTCATGCAGTAGACGGTGTCGGCCAGGAACACGCTCTCGCGAAGATCGTGCGTGACCAGGATGACGTTGAACTTCTGCGCCGCGTGAAGGTCGCGCAGCGTGCACCAGAGCTCCTCGCGCGTGAAGGCGTCGAGCGCGCCGAAGGGCTCGTCGAGCAGCAGCATCTGGGGCTCGTGCACCAGCGCGCGGCAGATGCTCGCGCGCTGCTGCATGCCGCCCGAGAGCTGCCACGGGAACTTGTCCTCGTAGCCGCCCAGGCCCACGCTCTTGAGCAGGTCGCGCGCCCGCGCCTCGTATTCCTTGCGCTTGGCACGGAAGTTCGAGCGGTAGGGCTCCACGATCTCGAGCGGCAGCAGCACGTTGTCGACCGTGCTGCGCCAGGGCAGCAGGCTCGGCGCCTGGAAGGCCATGCCGCTGATCTTCAGCGGGCCGGTCACGGGCTCGCCGCCGATCGTGATGCTGCCCTTGCTGGGCATCTTCAGACCGGTCGTGAGCTTCATGAACGTGGACTTGCCACAGCCCGAGGGCCCGACGATGGCGATGAACTCGCCGCGCTCGACCTGCAGCGAGATGTCCTCGACGGCGTAGTGGCCGGCCTGCTCGAGCTCCTCGTTGTAGGCCAGCCAGACGTTCTTGAAGTCGACGAAGGCCATGCCTTACTTCTTCGCGGCGGGGAGGATGTTCAGCTCGGCCTTGGACGGCAGGAAGGCATCGGTCCAGACGGCGGCAGGGTCGATGCGCGTCTTGGTGCCGAAGGCGTCCGAGACCTGCGAGGCCATCAGCGCCATGCGGCCCGGAACGGCGACGCCGAAGCCTTCGGCGCGCGCGTCGGGGCTGGCCACGACGGCGTCGATGGCCATGCGCAGGCGGCGCTTCTCGAGCTCGACGTTGATGATGCCGTCACGCGCCTTCACGTACTCGATGGTCGGGTCGGGGTTGGCCATGACTTCCTTGGCGCCCTTGGTGAACGAGGCCAGGAAGGCCTTCACGGCGGCCGGGTTCTCCTTGATCATCTTCGGGCTGGCGATGATGACGTTGCCGTACAGCTTCACGCCGTGGGCGGGGTAGGGCAGCACGACGATGTCTTCCGTCTTCACGCCGCGCGCTTCCAGGTTCAGCAGCGAGGTGAACGAGAAGCCCGTGATGGCGTCGATGTCGCCGCGCACCAGCATGGTCTCGCGCAGCGGCGGGTCCATGCTCGTCCACTGCACGCCGCTGATGCCGTTGGCCTTGGCGAAGATCGGGAAGGCCTTGCGGCCCGCGTCGAAGCCGGGCGCGCCCAGCTTCTTGCCGTTCAGGTCGGCGGGCTTGGTGATGCCGCTCTTCTTCAGCGCCAGCACGGCGGCTGGCGTGTTGTTGTAGACCATCATCACCGCGACCGGCTTGTTCGGCGCGTCGGGGTTGTTGGCGTGGAACTCCATCAGCGCGGCCATGTCGGCGAAGCCCATGTCGTAGGTGCCCGAGGCCACGCGCGTGACGGTGCCGCCCGAGCCGTTGCCGGCGTCGATGGTCACGTCCAGGCCGGCGGCCTTGTAGTAGCCCTTCACGGTGGAGGCCAGGAACAGCGCGGCCGGGCCTTCGAAGCGCCAGTCGAGCTGGAACTTGACGGGGGTCTGGGCGGCGGCGGTGTGGGCCAGGAACGGGGCCGCCAGCAGGGCCAGCAGGTGGCGGCGGGCGATTCGGGGCAGGGACATGGACAGGGCTCCTCGACGGATGGATGAATTCATGGGGATGACTGGAGCAAATTCTGTGCGCAGTCTCCGCACCATCGCCATACGGAAGTTCCTCAGGGGGCCCCTGATGGGTGCGTATTCGCCCCTTCGTGGTGCGATACCTGTGGGACTTTTCCCACACCGGGGCGCGGCAAGCGTCGACTTGACCCCGCCGGAGGTCGGCTCAAGCTCAGTTACCAGCCTTCAACCAGCCACGACCGCGATCCCCCTGATCTGCCCGGCCGTGCCGGCTGAAGGCGGCCGAGGCCAGCGGCCGGGGTCCAGTCGGTGCAGCAGTTCGGCCTCGCGGGCGCGGGCCAGTGCCACGTTGGCGATCTTCACGTGGCCGAAGCCGCGCATGCTCAGCGGCAGCGCCGCGATCTCGACGGCCGTCTTCAGCGTTCGGGCATCGAGCCGACCCACCAGTTCGCCCAGGCGGGCCTCGTACTGCGCGATGAGTTCGCGCTCCATGCGTCGCTCCCCGGTGCGCCCGAAGACATCGAGCACGGTGCCGCGCAGGGCCTTGCCCCGGGCCAGCCACTTCATGGCCGGCAGCATCCATGCCCCCAGGCGGATCTTCTTCGGCGGCTGGCCGTTCCGCGCCCGCGACAGCAGCGGCGGCGCCATGTGGAACGAGAGCTGCAGGTCGCCCTCGAACTGATCGTGCAGCTGCGCCAGGAAACGGCCGTCGGTGTACAGGCGCGCCACCTCGTATTCGTCCTTGTAGCTCATCAGCTTGAGCAGGCTGCGCGCCGCGGTGCGCGTGAGCGGCAAGGCGGGGTCGATGGGTTCCTCCGCCGTGCGCACGCGCTGAACCGCAGCGGCGTAGCGGGCCGCCCAGGCGGCGTTCTGCCAGCCCGTGAGGTGCGCCACGCCGCGCGCCACGATGGCGTCCAGCGGCTCGTCTTCCGGTGCGGGCCCGGTGGCCGGGCCGGCCCCGCCGCGCAGCGCCTGCAGGCCCTGCGGGTCGGCGGCGGCCAGGCGGCCGAGGCCGAAGGCGAGCAGGTTCGATGCCACGGCCACGCCGTTGAGCTCGATGGCGCGCAGCAGCGCCTCCAGGCTCACGGGCACCAGGCCGCGTTGCCAGGCGTAGCCCAGCGCCAGGATGTTGCTGACGATGGTGTCGCCCAGGAAATCCTGCGCCAGGGCCTGTGCGTCGAAGGTCTCCAGCGCGTCGTCGCCGGCGGCAAAGCGCAGCTTGTCCAGCAGCGCCGGCACCTTCAGGCTCGCGTCCGGGTTCTTCAGCGATTCCGCCACCGGCACTTCGTGCACGTTGGCCAGGATGCGCGTGCGGCCGTGGCGCACGGTCTGCAGCGCGTCCGGGCTGGCGCCCACCACCAGGTCGCAGGCCAGGATGGCGTCGGCCTGCTGGGTGTCGATGCGCACCTGGTTCAGGCGCTCAGGGCGGTCGGCCCAGCGCACGAAGCTGAGCACCGAGCCGCCCTTCTGCGCGAAGCCCATGAAGTCGAGCACGCTGGCGCTCTTGCCTTCCAGGTGCGCGGCCATCGCGATGACCGCGCCCACCGTCACGACGCCGGTGCCGCCCACGCCCGTGACGAGCAGGTCGTACGGGCCGTCCCAGCGGTGCGCGGCGGGCAACGGCAGCGCCGCCACGCGCGCCTGGAAAGCCTCGGTGCCCTTCACGAGCGCGCCGCTCTTCTTGCGCGGCTTGCCGCCGCCGACGCTGACGAAGCTGGGGCAGAAGCCCTTGGCGCAGGAGTAGTCCTTGTTGCAGCTGCTCTGGTCGATGCGGCGCTTGCGGCCCAGGTCAGTCTCGTGCGGCAGCACGGCCACGCAGTTGCTCTGCACGGTGCAGTCGCCGCAGCCTTCGCACACCTGCTCGTTGATGGTGAGGCGGCGGTCGGGGTCGGCGAGCTCGCCCTTCTTGCGGCGGCGGCGCTTCTCGGCGGCGCAGGTCTGCTCGTAGATCAGCACCGTGACGCCGGCCACCTCGCGCAGGCGGCGCTGCACGGCGTCGAGCTCGTCGCGGTCATGGAACGTGGTGCCCGCCGGGAAGCGGTCGCGGATGGCGTCGTACTTGCGGATGTCGTCGCTCAGCACCACCACCTGCTTCACGCCTTCGCTCTCCACCTGCCGGGCGATCGCGTCGACGCTGATCACGCCGTCCACCGGCTGCCCGCCCGTCATGGCCACGGCGTCGTTGAACAGGATCTTGTAGGTGAGCGTGGCCTTGGCCGCCACCGCCTGCCGGATGGCGAGATAGCCCGAGTGGTAGTAGGTGCCGTCGCCGAGGTTCTGGAAAACGTGCGGCCGCTTCGTGAACATCGAGTGGCTGACCCAGTCCACACCCTCGCCACCCATCTGGATGAGCCCGGCCGTCTCGCGGTCCATCCAGTTGGCCATGAAGTGGCAGCCGATGCCGGCGCGCGCGGTGCTGCCCTCGGGCACCTTGGTGCTGGTGTTGTGCGGGCAGCCGGCGCAGAAGTAGGGCAGGCGCTTGACGCTGTCGCCGGTGTTGCTGAGAAGCTCCGGCGGGGTGAAGTCGCGCACGTGCTGCAGGTGGGCGTCGAAGCCCGGCAGGTGCCGCGCGAACCACTGCGCCGCGATCTCGATCAGGCGCGAGGGCCGCAGCTCGCCCACGGCGCTCACGAGCGGCCGGCCCTGCGCGTCCTTCTTGCCCACGATCACCGGGCGCGGCTGGGCGTTGTAGAACAGCTCACGCAGCTGCGTCTCGACGATGGCGCCCTTTTCCTCGACGACCAGGATCTCCTGCAGCCCGTCGGCGAAGGCCGCCATGCGCGTGGTCTCGAGCGGGAACACCAGGCCCACCTTGTACAGCCGCACGCCGGCCGCGGCCAGCATGTCGGGCGTGATCTCCAGGCGGCGCAGCACTTCCATCAGGTCGTGGTGCGCCTTGCCTACTGTGACGATGCCGAAGCGCGCCGCGGGCGATTCGATGACCATGCGGTCGATGGAATTCACGCGTGCGAACGCCGCCACCGCGGCCAGCTTGTCCATCAGCCGCGTCTCGATGCGCAGCGAGGGCAGGTCGGGCCAGCGGTAGTGCAGGCCGTCGGGCGGCGCCTGGTGGCCCGTGGCGGCGCGCACCGTGTCGGCATCGGCCCAGGCCGCGATGCGCGCGTTCACCTGGTCGAGGTCGACCGTGGCGCCGCTCTCCACCACTTCCGACAGCGCCGTGAAGCCCACCCAGTTGCCGCTGAAGCGCGAGAGCTCCCAGCCGTACAGGCCGAACTCCAGGTACTCGGCCACGCTGCCCGGCGCAATCACGGGCATGTGGAAGGCCTGGAACAGGCCGTCGCTCTGGTGCGGCATCGACGACGACACGCAGCCGTGGTCGTCGCCCGCCACCACCAGCACCCCGCCGTGCGGGCTGGAGCCGTAGGCGTTGCCATGCTTGAGCGCGTCGCCCGCGCGGTCCACGCCCGGGCCCTTGCCGTACCACATGGCAAACACGCCGTCGGCCGTTCGCTCGGGGTCGCTTTCCACGCGCTGCGTGCCCAGCACCTGCGTGGCGCCCAGTTCCTCGTTGATGGCGGGCACGAAGCGGATGCCGGCGTCCTCGAACTTCTTGCCCGCCTTCCAGATGGCCTGGTCGAGCATGCCCAGCGGGCTGCCCCGGTAGCCGCTGACGAAGCCGGCGGTGGCCAGGCCGCGCGCCGCGTCGCGCGCGCGCTGCGTGAGCAGCAGTCGCACCAGGGCCTGCGTGCCGGTGAGGAAGACCGCGCCATGCTCGGCCCAGAGGTTGTCGGACAGGCGGTAGTCGGGACGCTGGATCGCCGTCGTCATGGGGGGTCTCCTCGGGGCCGCGGGAAAACCGCAGCTTAGGCCCGCCTGCGAGAAAAGTCGTTCTCGTTCCTCGCCTTCGCGGCCAGAATTCGCCCATCTCATTCTCGAAAAGTGCCATGAGCGAGGAAATCATTCTCGATCGCGCCAGCCGGCAGATCCTGGCCGAACTGCAGCGCGACGCCCGCCAGACCGTGCAGCAGCTCGCCGAGCGCGTGGGCCTGTCGGCCACGCCCTGCTGGAAGCGCGTGAAGCAGATGGAGGCTGCGGGCGTCATCCGCGGCTACACGGCGCTGGTGGACCGCGCCAAGGTGGGCCTCGGCCTGCGCGTGGTGGTGGAGGCCAACCTGCAGCAGCACAGCGAGGAAGCCGTGCGCCGCTTCGAGGAGGCCGTGGCCGCCAGCCCGAACATCGTGCAGTGCGTCAGCACCACGGGGCAGGCCGACTACCTGCTCACGGTGCTGGCCACCGACATCCAGCACTACGAGCAGTTCCTGCACGGCACGCTGTTCAAGCTGCCGGGCATCACGCACGTACGATCGAGCATCGTGCTGCGCGAGGTGAAATCCGAAGTGCGGCTGCCCCTGTGACCCTTCACCGAACCGGGAGACCCTGCCCATGCCCACCATCCGTGTCGAACTCTTCGCCGGCCGCACCGTCGAGCAGAAACGCGCCCTGGCGCGTGCGCTGACCGAAGCCACCGTCGCCACGCTGGGCGGCAAGGCCGACAGCATCGACATCATCTTCAACGACATCGAGCGCCACGACTGGTCCACCGGCGGCGAGCTCTGGAGCGACAAGCTCGCGCCGCCGCCTGCGACCGCCTGACGCAACTGTCTGGCGGCCGTCTGAAGCCACGGTCTGAAGCCACTGCCTGACGTCACGGCCTGACGCCACGGCCTGACACCGCCGCTTCACGGAGCTTTACGCCCCGACGGCCCGCTCTTGACGCAGCGCGGCCAGCATGAAGGCCTTGCCACTCACCAAGGAGCCGCCATGCTGGACTTCGCCACGAGCACTCTCGACCATGCGGTCTCGGTCCACGCCCCGGCGCCCCCGGTGCTGCAGTTCGACCACCTGCCGGTCCAGTTGTCGCTGGTGAGCCTCTCCTTGCCGGCGGGGGGTGTCGCGTTGATCGAAGGCGGGCGGCGCACCGACCGGCTGCGGCTGCTGTGCATCGCAGCAGGACTGGGCTTCGGCGGCCCGGGCGATTGCCGGCTGATGGGCCGGTCGCTGCGCGACCTGCCGCGCGAGGAGCGTCGCAGCGTGCGCCAGCGCGTGGTGGGCCGCGTGATCGGGGTCGACACCCTTCCCGCAGGGCTGTCCACGCGCGGCGCCGTCGCGGTGCCGCTGCTGGCCGCGGGCGTGCCGCCCCACATCGCCTTCCAGCGCGCGTCCGTGGTGCTGGAAGCACTGGGCATCGCGTCCGCGCACGGCCTTCGCACCGACTCGCTGGACGCACGGCAGCGCCGGCTGGTGCTGCTGGCCCGCGCGTTGGTGGGTTCGCCCCCGCTGCTGGTGCTGGAAGACCCGGACGAATCGCTTCTGCCCGGCGATTTCGCTGCCGTGCGCGCCGCGCTGCGCGTGGCCGTGTCGGTGGAAGGCTGCAGCCTGCTGATGAGCACCAGCGATTCGCGCCTGGCCGCGCTGGCTGACCGGCGCATCGTGCTGGGTTGACTGCAGGGCCGCAACGACCTGGGCCCGTTCCGCCCGGGCGGGCTGCGAGAATCCGGGCATGCCGAATGCCAGCAGCCCGCCGTCCGCCGACACACCCTCGCGGGACGCCGCTGCCGCCGCGCTGCGCCTGAAGCGCCGGCTCGCGCAACTGCGCCGCGTCTTCGACCTCGATGCCATCGCCGAGGACCACCCCGCCCCGGCCCAGGTGGTGGACTACTTCCACCAGAACTTCCACCCGTACCGGCGCTACCACTCGGCCGCCGGGTCGATGCACATGGCGCTCAACCCCGAGGGCCGCTTCGACGAGGACGGCTTCTTCGGCCAGGCCCGGCGCATCGACGCGCTGTGGCAGCAGAGCGCCCCCGCCGCCGCGCTGGAGCTGGCCTTCGGCAAGGGCATCAACCTGGCCTACCTGGCGCCGCGCTGGCCGCAGGTGCGCCTGGCGGGCCTCGACCTGACCCCGCGCAACGTGCAGCACGCGCAGACGCTGCCCGAGCTGGCCGGCGCCAGCCTGCAGTGCGGCGACCTGCACAGCCTGCCGTTCGAGCCGGCGTCCTTCGACTGCCTGTATTCGATCGAGGGCTTCTGCTACGCCACCGACGTGCCGCGCGCGCTGTCGGAACAAGCCCGCGTGCTGCGCCCCGGCGGCACCGTGGTGCTGTTCGACGGCTACCGCGAGCGGCCGCTGTCCGCGATGACCGCCGACGAGTCGCTGGCCGTGCGCCTGGTGGAAAAAGCGATGGCCGTGGAGGAGTTCCAGGAGGTCGATGTCCTCATCGCGCAGGCGGCCGAGGCCGGGCTGGACCTGGTGAGCAACGAATCTCTCATCGACGCCGTGATGCCGAACTTCGGCCGCATGGACCGCATGGCCGGCTACTTCCTGATCGTGCCCGCCCTGACCCGCCGCTGGCTGGCCGCCCGCTCCGCCCAGCGCGGCCGCAACCTCGTCGCCGCAGCGCTGGGGCTGCACACCGGGCGCCTGGGGCTGCACGGGTATCGGCAGCTGGTGTTTCGCAAGCGGGGTGGATGAGGGGCTGAGAAGAGCCGGTGCGCACTGCCGTGCCGAGCCCATTCACTGCAGTGCCTTCGTGCTGCGCACCCGGGATCTGCCCGTGGCGCGGCCCTGCTTGCTCAGGCCTTGGCCAACGCCCGGGCGCCGCTGATCCTGGCTGCAGCCTTGTCAAAGGTCCACAACGGCTGTTCGCCCGCCTGCGTGGCCAATGCAACGTGAAGGCAGTCGGCAAAGTCCGCTGAACCCTTGCGGAACAGCTGCAGCGCAACTTCGAGTGCCTGCTCCGATTCGAAGACCAGTTCGGCCGCCGAGAACAGGCTCGACAAGGTCAGCAGCACGTCGTCCTTGCCGAACCCGAAACCCGATCTCAGCACCCACTCGAGCTCCAGCACGACGGTCACCGGCACGAACAGCGTCGAGCCGTCGCCGACACAGCGGCTGATCAGCCGCTTCGCTGCGGCGAACTGTGCCGCGTCGTCCTGAACGATGTATCGCACCAGGACGTTGGTATCGAGCGCAGCCATCGCGGTTGCGCAGTCAGCGCCAGGGGTTCATGTCGTCCACGCTGACGTGCTTGCCCTGAGGGGCCTTCAGCATGCCGGCCATGTCGACGATGGACCGGCTCTTGGCCCGGACGATGATGGTGCCGTCCGGCATGGCGGACCAGACCAGGCGAGTTCCCGGCCTGGCGTCCACCAGCGCCCGGATGGCCGCCGGGACGGTGGTCTGCCCCTTTGCCGTGATGGTCGATTCGGTCATGATGGATCCCCTTACCTGAGGTCGAATTGTAATGCGTCAGTCCCGTTGGCGGTGCGTAGGCCCGCGTGGTGCCGGACGCGCGTGACGCTGGCGTTGCCGTGGTTGGCGTAGAAGGTGCCGTGGCGGTGGAGCGGCTTGCTGCGGTTCAAGCGCCCAGCAGGCGGCGAGCAAGCACGGTTTGCATGTCACGGCGCCCGTCCGCAACCAGGTAGATGATGACTTGGCTGCCTGTGACGCGGTAGATCACGCGGTAAGGCTTGAAGAAGGTCTGGCGGTATTCCTTGATGCCAAGGCTGACCAGTTCCTTCGGATAGCTACCTCGTTCCGGGAATCTCGACAGGCTCTCCACCATGCCCATCACCTCATCCAGCACACGGTTGGCGTTGGCGACGCAGTCGAATTCGGCTATGTAGTCGTGGATGGCCTCCAGGTCCTGCGCCGCACCCTCGGTGAGCAGGACCTCGAACCTGGCAGGTGTGCCTGCCATCAGCCGGAGGCCCGCTTGGCGCGGAGGCGGGCAACGACGTCTGCCGCAGGCTTGACCCTGCTGAAGGCCACATCCTGATGGCCCAGCGCAAGAATTTTCAGCAGGGCCAGCGTTTCCTGCGTCTCTTCGAACGAGGCGATGTCCTGCAGCACAGCCTTGGCCTCACCGTTCTGGGTGATGACCATCGGTTCGCGTTGCTCCGCCAGGCGCGTCAGGACTTCGGCAGCGTTGGCTTTGAGATAGCTGATCGGCTTGACTTGTGTTGAGTAGCGCATGGCCGTGCTCCAGACTTCAATAGGACTGAATATAGTCTTTTTATGGTCTGATGGCTGAGCGTGGATACGGTCTCAGGAGAGTTGGTCATCCTTCCGAAGGCACATCAGAACCCACCCTGCACCCCACCGCGCGGTAGCCGCGCTGACGCTTGCTCGAGCTTTGCGCCCTCGCGGCACGGTGCTGCCGTCCTAGTTGTCCGCCTGTAGAGCCGAAAGCCTGATACGAGGCCATGCATGTGCCGAGCAATCCTTGCCATATGCCTACTTAGCAGGGAAGCCGATGGCTTTGAACGTTACATTCAGCATCGGGAGAATCCTCCGGCCAACTTCAAGAAAATGATGGGCACGCGGATAGAGGCATGAGCTCGCCAAGCAACTTCAGGTTCCTGGCCGAGCATTCACCATTGCTGGCAGATCTTGGCGCCACCGCAGAGCGCCTCTACCCCTTCGACCCCGCCAGTGCCGTCGTCAAGCTGCGGCTCATGGCTGAGGCCATCACGCAGGAGATGGCGGCCCGCGTCGGCGTCAACCTCGTCCAGCCGACCCAGGCCGAGCTGCTTCGCGCCGTGGATGCGCGTCTGGGAATGGACGCACAGGTGCGACAGCTCTTTCACCTGCTGCGTCGCACGGGCAACCAGGCGGCGCACGAGCTCGTTCACGGCATTGGTTACCGCGAAGGGCTCGATGCCCTGAAGGTGGCCCGCGAGATTGCAGTCTGGTTTCATCGCAGCTTCGGCAGCAACCCTGACTTCAAGCCCGGCCCGTTTGTCATGCCGGACGATCCGAGCCAGGCGTTGGCCGCCCTCCGTCAGCAGATCGGGACGCTAAACAGCCAGCTGAGCGATGCGCAGAGCACCCAGGCATCCCAGGCGCAGGTGGCCCGCTTGCTGGAGCAGCAGGCCGCCCAGGAGCGCGACATGGCGCGCCGCGCCCAGGAAGAGAACGCGATCTATCAGCAGCTGGCCGAAGAAGCCAGCACGCGCTATGCGGAACTTCAGGCGCAATTCGAGGCGCGCCTGAAGGACCAGAGCCTCCAGGGCAGCAGCGACAACATTTCCCAGTTCGCCCAGCGCGCTGCGGAGGCGGCGCAGAAGGTGCAGATCGACGAAGCCGCCACCCGGCAGATCATCGATCGGCAGCTGGTGGAAGCCGGCTGGGAGGCCGACACCGGCCAGCTCACCCATGCCGGCGGCACCCGGCCCGAGCGGGGCCGTAACAAGGCCATTGCCGAGTGGCCCACGCAGGGCAAGCAGTCCGCCGACTACGTGCTCTTCGCCGGGCTGACGCCCATCGCGGCAGTAGAGGCCAAGCGACGGAACGTCAATGTGCCGGGAAAGATCCAGCAGGCCGAACGCTACGCCCGTGGGTTCCCGCAAGGTGAAATCCATCAGCCGGCCTGGCAGCTCGCCGGCCAGCCGGGCCCGTGGCCCGATGGCCAGGGTGGCATGTTCCAGCTCCCCTTCGTCTACTCCAGCAATGGCCGCCCGCAGGTCAAGCAGCTCGCCGAGCTCAGCGGCACCTGGTTCCGCGACGTCCGGGCGCCTTCGCACACCGCGCGGTCGCTTCCGGGTTTTCACTCGCCACAAGGGCTGGTCGACCGCCTCACCCGCAGCCGGGAGGAAGCCGAACACCGCCTGCAGGACGAAAGCTTCGACTACCTGCGGCTGCGCGATTACCAGAACAAGGCCATTGCCGCCGTCGAGGCCGCGCTGGCCGAAGGCCGCACCACCTGCCTGTTGGCGATGGCCACCGGCACCGGCAAGACACGCACCATCATTGGCCTGATGTACCGGCTGCTGAAAGCCGAGCGGTTTCGCCGGATCCTCTTCCTGGTCGATCGCACCGCGCTGGGTGGCCAGGCTCAGGACGCCTTCAACGAGGCGCCGCTCGAGCAGAACCAGCCGCTGTCCAGCATCTACAACGTAGCCGAACTGGGCGACATGGCCGCCGAGGCCGAGACGCGCATTCAGGTCGCCACGGTGCAGGCGATGGTCAAGCGCATCTTCGGAAGCGATGCCCCGCCACCCGTCGATGCCTACGACTGCATCATTGTCGACGAGGCGCACCGCGGCTACGCGCTTGACCAGGAGATGACCGAAGGCGAACTCACGGTGCGAGACCACGCGCAGTACCTGTCCACCTACCGCCGCGTTCTGGACTACTTCGATGCGGTGCGCGTCGGCCTGACGGCCACACCGGCGCGTCATACGTCCGAGATCTTCGGCAAACCGGTCTACACCTACTCCTACCGCGAAGCCGTGGCCGACGACTGGCTCATCGACCACGAGCCGCCCATCCGCTACCAGACGCTGCTCAGCCAGCAGGGTATCCACTTCGCCAAGGGTGAGGCAGTCGAGGCGCTGAACCTCGCCACCGGCGAAGTGCAGACCGCCGAACTGGACGATGAACTCGACTTCCAGGTGGAGAGCTTCAACCGGCGCGTCATCACCGAGGATTTCAACCGCGTCATCTGCACGCAGCTGGCCGAGGAGCTGGACCCCTTCGGCGAAGAGAAGACGCTGATCTTCTGCGCCACCGATGCCCACGCCGACATGGTCAAGCGCCTGCTGGACGATGCCTTCAAGGCGAAGTACGACGAGCAGTACAACGAAGCCGCCGTGCGCAAGATCACCGGTGCGTCGGACAACGTCAACCAACTCATCCGCAAGTACAAGAACGAGAGACTGCCCAGCATCGCCGTCACGGTGGACCTGCTCAGCACCGGCATCGACGTGCCCGCCATTTGCCACCTGGTATTCATGCGCAGGGTGAAAAGCCGCATCCTGTACGAGCAGATGATTGGCCGTGCCACCCGGCGCTGCGACGACATCGGCAAGACCGTCTTCAGGATCTACGACCCGGTGGACATCTACGCCACGTTGCAGGCGGTGAACACCATGCAGCCTTTGGTGAAGGACCCCAACGTCACGCTGGAGCAGCTGATCGACGAGCTGGGCAACCCGGGCAGCCTTGCAGTGCAGGGCAGCGCCCCCGGTACCACGCACGCCCATGATGTGCTGAACCAGCTGAACCAGAAGCTGATGCGCGTGCTGCGCCGTGCCGAGCACGACGCCGTCAAGCGCCCCAAGCTGAAGGCCCGGCTGGAAGAACTGGAGCAGCAGTGGGGCGTGCCACCCGCCCGACTGCACAAGCACCTGCACGAGCTGGGGCCGCAGGGTGCTGCGGACTACCTGCAGCACAGCACACGCCTGCTGCTGCAGCTGGCCGAAGTGCAGGAGCTGATGGGTACCGCCTACATGCCCATCCTCTCCCAGCGCGCCGATGAGCTTGTGGCACGCGAGCAGAGCTGGGGCGAATACGCGAAGCCTGAGGACTACTTGGACAGCTTCGGCCGCTTCGTGCGCGAGCAGATCAATCAGTCCGCAGCGCTGGCCGTGGTGGTGAACGCCCCTAGAGACCTGACGCGCGAGCAGCTCACCCAGGTGCGCCTGCTGCTGGATGCCAATGGCTTCAGCGAAGCCAACCTCAAGTCGGCCTGGCGCACCCGCAGCAACTTCGACATAGCCGCCAGCATCATTGGCTACATCCGGCAGGCCGCCCTTGGTGAGCCGCTGCTGCCCTACGAACAGCGCGTGTCTGCCGCCATGCAGCACATCTACGGCCTGCGCGCCTGGACTCCCGTGCAGCGCAAGTGGCTCGACCGCCTGGCCAAGCAACTGGCGCTGGAAGTGGTGATCGACCCCGCCTTCGTCAACCGTGCGTTCGCCCAGGACGGCGGCGCCAAACAGCTGGACAAGATGCTGGCTGGCCAGTTGACCCTGGTGCTGGGTGAGCTGGGTGCCCATGTGTGGCCGCAGCAGGCCTGAGACTCCAAACCCAACGCCCACCCACAATCGACCGCATGAACCAGAACGACATCGTCCAGAAGCTCTGGAATCTTTGCGACGTCCTCCGTGACGACGGCATCAACTACAGCGACTACGTGGCGGAGCTGGTGCTGCTGCTCTTCATCAAGATGGAGCACGAGAACCAGGCCAGCGGCATCCTGGCCGAGCACAAGCTGCCCGAATACGCGCGCTGGTCCACGCTGTCGGCGCTGAGCGGCCTGAACCTGCTGAACCACTACCGCGAGACCCTGCTCAAGCTCAGCCGCAGCCCTGCCCCGCTGATCGCCGCCATCTATGCCGACGCGCAGACCAGCCTGAAGGAAGCGCGCCACCTGGAGCAGCTGATTCGGAGCCTGGACGGCATCGACTGGTTCAGCGCCGCCAAGGACGGCCTGGGCGACTTGTACGAAGGCCTGCTCGAGAAGAACGCCAGCGAGACCAAGAGCGGCGCAGGCCAGTACTTCACGCCGCGCCCCTTGATCGACAGCATCATCGCGCTGGTCAAGCCGCTGCCGGGTGAAACCATCCAGGACCCTGCCGCGGGCACCGCGGGCTTCCTGATCGCCGCCGACACCTACATCAAGGCCCGCACCGACCAGCTCTATGACCTGAGCGAAAAGCAGCGCCACTTCCAGCGCACCCGGGCCTACCTGGGCGTGGAGCTGGTGAACGGCACGCGCCGCCTGGCGCTGATGAACTGCATGCTGCATGGCATGGTGGGCGACGACGAAGGCGTGGTGCACCTGGGCAACACGCTGGGCAGTGCCGGCAGTGCGCTGCCCAAGGCCGACATCTGCTTGAGCAACCCGCCCTTCGGCACCGCCAAGGGTGGCGGCGGGCCCACGCGCGACGACCTGACCTACGCCACCAGCAACAAGCAGCTGGCCTTCCTGCAGCACATCGTGCGCCACCTGAAGGACGGCGGCCGCGCCGCGGTGGTGCTGCCCGACAACGTGCTGTTCGAAGCCGGCGTGGGCGCCGACATCCGGCGCGACCTGATGGACAAGTGCAACCTGCACACCATCCTGCGCCTGCCCACCGGCATCTTCTACGCCCAGGGCGTGAAGACCAACGTGCTGTTCTTCCAGAAGGTCGGCCAGGCCGCCACCGGCAGCACGAAGGCCGTGTGGGTGTACGACCTACGCGCCAACATGCCCAAGTTCGGCAAGCGCACGCCGCTGACGCGCGAGCATTTCAGCGCCTTCGAGGCGGCGTATGGCGAGGACGCCAATGGGTGCAGTGCACGCACCGACGAAGGCGAGGGCGGGCGCTTCCGCTGCTTCAGTCGCGAAGCCGTGAAGGCGCGCGGCGACAGCCTGGACATCAGCTGGCTGAAGGACGACAGCGCGGAGGATGCGGCGGACTTGCCGGAGCCAGCAGTGTTGGCGCGGGAGGCTGCGGACGAGTTGAACGGAGCCCTGCTGGAGCTGGAGGCGCTCCTGGCTGAGTTGGATGAGGTTGTTGAGGTATGACAGAACCTTTGCCACGAGGCTGGGCTCACTGTCGCCTTGCAGACGTCGGAACCTGGGGTAGCGGCGGCACGCCAGCACGCTCGAATCCCGCCTTCTTCCGCGACGGCACGATCCCATGGCTGGTGATCGGCGATCTCAACGACGGAGTCGTGTTGTCAAGCGAGTCGAAAATCACTACCGAGGGTCTGGCCACTTCTTCTGCGAAGCTACTTGAGCCGGGCATTCTGCTGATCGCGATGTATGGCTCAATTGGAAAGCTTGGCATCACCGGTATCGAGTGTGCGACAAACCAAGCGATTGCTTTCTGCCGCCCGAAGCCGGGCCTTGACCTTCGATTCCTCTTTCGATTGCTTCAAGAATCGAAACCTGCGCTTGTTCTCAAGGGCAAAGGCGGTGCACAGCAGAACATTAGTCAAGGCGTGCTCAAGGAACACATGGTCCGGTTGGCTCCGAGCGCTGAGCAGCAGCGTATTGCCGACAAACTCGACACCGTACTCGCTCGCGTGGACTCCTGCCGCGACCGCCTGACCCGCGTCGCCCCGCTGCTCAAACGTTTCCGCCAATCCGTCCTCGCCGCCGCCACTTCGGGGCGGCTGACGGCGGACATCGAGCCTGCGTTCGACGCGGGACTGGAATCACTGGCAAGCCTGGGCGCGGTGACTGGTGGCCTCACGAAGAACGCGAAGCGGGGTGAACTGCCGATGCACCGCCCGTACCTCCGTGTTGCGAACGTGCATGCCAACGAACTGCGCTTGGGGGACGTGACCGAGATCGGGTTGACTGACGCCGAGTTCGCGAAGACAAAGTTGGTTGCGGGTGATCTGCTGATAGTCGAAGGCAACGGCAGCATTGAGCAAATCGGCCGCGTCGCGATGTGGTCCGGCGAAATTGCGAACTGCTGTCACCAGAACCACTTGATTCGCTGGCGCGCCGGCCTCCGTGTCCTGCCGAAGTTCGTGCTTTGCTTCCTACTCAGCCCGGAGGGCCGCCGTCAGATCGAAGCCGTAGCCAGTTCGACGACAGGCCTGCACACACTCAGCGTATCGAAGGTCGGCGAGTTGCAGCTACCGGTTCCCACACTCGAACTGCAAGCCGAAATCGTCCGCCGTGTCGAAACCCTCTTTGCTTTCGCCGACCGCCTTGAGGCCCGCCTCGCCCAAGCCCAAACCGCCGTCGACCGCCTGACCCCGTCGCTGCTGGCCAAGGCCTTCCGTGGCGAACTGGTGCCGCAGGACCCGGCCGACGAGCCTGCGTCCGAGTTGTTGAAGCGCCTGCAAGCTGCCGCCGCAGACCCGTCCGCTGCGCGCCGGCCACGCCGCCGCATCTCGGCCGCCGCCTGACACCCCCAATCCAACCTGCACCCAACGATCCATGTCACCCGAAGTCACGTCCGCGCTCGCTAACTACCTGCACCTGGTCGTCGCTGCCCTGCTGGTGTTGGCGGCGGTGTTCTTCCTGCTTCAGTTCTACCTGCCCGGCCGGCTGGCGCGGCAGCAGATACAGCGTGCAAGCGCCACGCTGGCATCCCTGCGTGCCAAGGGGGCTGTGCTGGACCTGCACAAGGTGCGCACCGAGGCGATGGGCAGCGATGCGCTGCGTCACTGCTGGGACGAGTTTCGGGACACGCTGCATGGCCAGAAGCAGACCAATGGCCGGGGTGAGCTGGAAGTTTCCCGTTGGCGCGCCACCACCACGGCCAACAGCTTCTTCACCGAGCAGGCGCTGGTCGATACGCCGCTTCGCACCGAGTTCTACAAGCACCTGCCCGGCATCCTCACCGGCATCGGCATCATCGGCACGTTCAGCGGCCTGATCCTTGGCCTTCAGGCCTTTGGGCAGGTCGATCTGGGCGATGCCGATAAGGCACGTCTGGGCTTGCGCGCACTGCTGGCCACGGTGGGCAGCGCCTTCGTCGTCTCGGGTGCGGCCATCGCGCTCGCGATGTTTCTCACGACGGTGGAAAAGCTCGTCATCAACGGCCTGTACACGCAGGTTGAATCGCTCTGCGGCGCCGTGGACAGCCTGTTCGATGCCGGTGCGGGCGAGGAATACCTGCAGCGTCTGGTGGAAGCCGCCGAGACCTCGGCCACCCAGGCCATGCAGATGAAGGAGTCGCTCGTCACCGACCTGAAGCAGGTGCTGACTGAGCTGACCGGCCAGCAGATCGCGTCGATGGCGGCCAGCAGCAACCAGCTCGGTCAGACCATCACCGACAGCCTGAGCGACGGGTTGAAAGAGCCCTTGGCGCGCATCTCGGAGGCCGTGCAGTCAGTCAGCGGCAGCCAGGGCGATGCGGTCAACAAGCTGCTGACCGACGTGCTCAGCAGCTTCACCGGCCAGATGGAGAGCATGTTCGGCGGCCAGATGCGCGGCATGAGCGACATGCTGACGCAGACTGCAGGCACCATCCAGCAGGCATCGCAGCGCTTCGAGCAGCTGATCGGGCAGATCGAGCAGGCGGGCTCGGGTGCAACCCAGGCCATGGCGCATCGCATGGACGAGGCACTGGCCCAGATGCAGTCGCGCCAGAACGAGGCCAGCGACCAGATGCGCGCCTTCATCGAGCAGATGAAGAAGAGCGTTGCGCAGGGCCAGAGCGAATCGGCCGAGCTGACCCTGTCGATGATGAAGGAGCTGAGCGAGTCGACGAGCGCGCTTGTGAAGGGACTGCAGGAGCAGGCCCGCAATGCCCAGCAGGACCAGTCCGCCAGCCAGCGTGAGGCGGCCGAGCAGATGCGCGCGGTGGTGCAGCAGCTGCAGGACAGCATGGCAAAGGGGCAGAGCGAAACAGCCGGTGCCACGGCGCAGCTGCTGGCGCGCCTGGGTACTGCCACCGAGGCCGGCGTGCGCAGCCTGCAGGACCAGGCGAGTGCGGCGCAGCAGGAGCAGGCCGCACGCCAGGCAGCGCTGGCCGCCAGCCAACGCGAAGCGGCGGAGCAGATGGGCGCCGTGGTGACACGGCTGCAGACCAGCGTGGCCCAGGGCCAGAGCGAGACCGCCGAAGCCACGGCCCGCCTGATGCGGGAGCTGGCCGAGAGCACCGCTGCTGGCGTGCGCAGCCTGCAGGAACAGGCCCTGGCTGCGCATCAGGACAGCAGCGCGCGGCAGGCATCCACCGCGTCCGACACCGCGGCCATGTTGGCGAAGCAGGGCGAGCAGATCGCGCGCCTGGCGGAATCGGTGCAGCGGGCCGAAGCCGCCATGCGCGACACCGTCGACCGCATCAAGGCCTCGACCGACAGCCACCTCGACCGGATGTCCAGCGGCGCCGACCGGCTGCTGGGCGCCAGCGACCGCCTGAGCGACAACCTGTCCCTGATGAAGGCAAACAGCGACGGGCTGAATACGTCGGCAGAGCGTCTGAACACGGCGTCTGGCGCGCTGGCCGCGGCGCTGGCTGCCACGCAGCAGACGCTGGGGGACCAGAAGGCGGTGCGTGATGCGCTGGCCGGCATGGTGACCGACCTTCGGGCCACGGTGGAAGCGGCCAAGCGCGAGGCCTCGGTGACGGCCGGCCTGGTAGCCGGCATGCAGCAGGCCAGTGAAAAGTTGACGAATGCTCAGAGCGTGTCGGTGGCCAGCCTGGAAGAGGCCACCCGTGCCATTGGCGAGGCCCATGGCGCTTTTGCCAAGCAGGTGGAGGTGACGCTGCGCGACGGCAACCGCGTGTTCCACGAGGAGCTGGCTCAGGCGGTCGGCCTCTTGAAGGGCGCGATCCAGAATCTGGGCGACGTGCTTGACCAACTGCCCCCCGCGGCATGACGAAGGCGGGCTGAAGCATGTTCGGGATTCGGGTAGGGTCTGCAAGGCGGTCGCGCGAGGAAGGCGAGAAGCCGTTCTGGATCTCGTTCTCCGACCTCATGTCGGCGCTGATGGTGCTGTTCCTGGTCGCCATGAGCGTTGCGCTGCTGGCCGTGACGAAGAAGATCTCGGAAGATGATCGTGTAGATAAGGAAAGGAGTGAAGCGATCGCCGAACTGAGGAATGAAATCGACAAGATCCTCAGGAGCAAGGAATTCGAGGGTGTGAAGTTGAACGGCGACACCATTGATTTCGGGCCTCGCGGGACCTTCGCGGACGGCAAGAACAGCCTGACTGCGCCACAACAGGCCCTTCTGCGTCAGTTCACCCCTTTGCTGCTCGACAAGTTGCGCACCACAAAGGTCAGCCGGTATTGGTTCAAGCGAGCGATTGTCGAAGGCTATGCCAGTCAGTCAGGTATGTACCTGTTCAACATGAACCTCAGCCTGGAGCGCAGCGCGCGCGTGTTGTGCGAGTTGCTGCGCGAACCGCGGCTGAGTGAGGTGCCGTTCTCGGATGAGGACCGAAAGCTCATCGCCACCAAGTTCTTTGTGGGTGGCGCCTCTTTCAATTCGCTTCGTGAGTCTGCCGATAACAGTCGCCGTATTGAGTTCAAGCTGGAGTTCAAGTCCCGCCAAGAGTGGCTCGACGACAAGAAGAAGCCGCCAAAGGAGGTGGACGAGGCGGCCCTGCAGAAGGCACTCGACCCAAAGGAGCTTTGCCCGGTGTTCAACCGATGAGCAAGCTACGCAGCCAGCTTCTGACGGCGATGGCGCCGAACGTGATCTTCCGCGCGCCGGTCTGGGGCAGCCCACGCGCGATGACCGAAGCCCTGCGTGACGTGAGGAAGTCACTTGGCGGCAACGAAAGTGAGTTGCCGGACACCAACGTGTTGCAGGAGTCCCTGCGCCGCTTCGTCAGCACGCGCTCAGTGGGCAGCTTCACCGAACTGAAGCATGTCTGCTATGGCGTGACTGTGCCGGTGGGAAAGAACGCCTGGAGTCTGATCGACCGGCAGCCGCTGTTTCAGAGCCTGCTGGCCTTGATCGAGCAGCGCAGCGGGCAGGCGAAGCAATACCGCCGGTGCTACCAGGGCCTGTTGAACGGCTACTTCGGTTTCGACCGGCAGACAGCCAGCAGCGACGGTCAGGCCAACTGGGTGCAGCTCAGGAGCTACCTGGATCAGAATCTGACGCCCATCGTCCAGGCCACTGCCCGTAGTGGCCTGCAGCTCGATTGGCTGCAGGCGCTGTCGACGCATCGCAACCTTCTGACCGAGGACCCTTGCAGCCGCTATGCACGCGATTTGCGAGACGGCCACACGGATGAGCTTCGATTGCTGTGTGGTGCGCTCGGCATCGCGAGCACCTCCTGGGTGTGGGACGAGGCCCTGATGGCCTATGTGCGCGCTGTCTGTGATGCTGCGGACGACCGACAGTTCCAGCGGGACATGTCAGGTGTGCTGGGCCTGGTCAACGGCCGCAATGAACTGAAGCTGGCGGACATGCTGTGCACCCGCGCTACCGCGTTGACGGTGGTGCGCTACTCGCGATGTGTCGAAAGGCCGGAGCATCACGAGCTTCGGGACACCAGCCTGCGGTGCATCGGCAACCCCTGGGTTGACCGAACGGCCTGGGACGCGCATGTTCAGCATGAGCCTGCCCGCCAGATGGTCGAGGGCTGGATCAAGCGGCGCCTGATCAAGGATTTCTTCGAGCTCCTGGCGCACGACGGCGGAGCCGATCTTCGGCGCCTGAACTACTGGCTGAAGTGGGAGCCTCAGATCACGGACATGTGGTTTGTCCTGGGGTGGGATGCGCGCAACAACCGCAGCACGGCATTTGAGGAGTTGCGGCAGCGCATGGTGGGGCGCAGGCGGTCGCTGGACGACCCCAACGGACACAACAACGCCTTCGTCATGCGCATCGGGCCCTTGCTGGTCATCGAGTTCGGTGTCACTGGCAATGCCTGCTATGCGTTTGCCGCATCTGACTTCAAGGGTGATCTGGACAAGCCCTTGCTCAGCATTCATGTGCTCAAGCAGCGGGCTGGGGCGACGCGCTTGTCGCACATGAGCGCCTGGGAGTCCAAGTTCGATTTCGAGCTGAGGCGGCTGCTGCAGTCGGTGCCCTCCTGGAAAGGGGAACTGCCGACCAAGGCGGCGGCCGGTCAGGGCAGGCCGCCTGCAGCGGTGGCGCCACCCCGCGCATCTCCGTCGCAGTCGGCTCCGGCGCGCACCGCTGCAGCGCCGCAGTCGGCCGCGCCACCTCGCCCAACGCCGGCAAGAGCTGAAGAGCCCCCCCAGACCTACAGGGCAGTTGGTGCGCTGAGCAGACACAAGGAAAGCGCCGTCAAGGCACTCTGCATCCAGCATGGCCTCAAATGGGAGGACCACAGGTCGAAGAAGGGCGCTTTCTGGGTCCTGATGTCAGACCGCATGCGGTATCTCGAGTTTGCGAGATTCCTGGGCGTCGAAGGCTTCTCGTACGCCCCTGGCAAGGGCTTCTGGATCAAGGATCAGGAGTAACGAATGTTGCGGACACTCTTTGGCCGAAAGAGCGACACGGCGACCGCGGGCCCCGGCGAGAGCCTGGCGTCATCGAGATTCGACGCTGACGGCATTCGATACCGCTGCCAGGCCGCCAGCGCGGCCGATTGGCTGGCGAGGCCGTTCGAGTTTCCGGAGGCCGCTGACCTGGGCGCCAGGCTTGCGCAGTTGTACTCGGACGGCTATGGCGAAACCCTGGCTGCCGACATGCTGCTGCGCTGGGCAGACGTGTACGCGATCCTGAGGGACTCGACCTATGCCGGCTATCGCGATGCGTTGTTGATCCCTCCAGACGCCGACGCGCGACTGAGGCTGACGAGCCGTGCTGCGTTGATGGACCCTGAGTTCACCATCCTGCTGGACGGCTGGGTTGACGCCCAGGGGCGGCCCTTGCAGCCCGAACCCAAGCTGATCGGCCGGGTCCTGATGACTGCAGACGCAGCAGCGCTGGTGCCGGAAGGATTGCACCGCCTGCTCGCCGAGTTGGCGCAGTTTCATTCGGTGCCGGCGGCGGAACGGTCCCTGGCCTTCAAGGAGCAGGCCTTCGGCCGCATACGCCGGCTTGCCATCGAAGCGGGCTGCACCACCTCGGACTACGTAGCCCGAACGGTGGTGTTGACGCCGGAACGCCTGCGGCTGGGTTTGTCCCGGCGCGGCGAAGGCGACCACAAGCTGGTCGAGGTCGTCCCTGATTTCGACGAGGCACCATCGCAGTGGCTGACGCAGTTCGACAAGCTGCCCCTGCGGGACAGCTACGACATCCCCGATGGGGCTTCGCTGGTGCGTGTGGTGCTGTCTCCGGAGGTCCGGTCGGTCCTGGCCGAGATCAAGCGCATGCCGGGGCGGCGGGTGGTCGGGCCGCGGGCCGAAGCTTTCGTCCGAAACCCATTCGCCGCACTCGGCGAACACGCACACCAGGTTCTGGACGCCGAAGCGTTCGAGCAGGCCCGCGACGATGCAGGCATCACCTTCCAGCGGTTCCTCCCGCATCTGGAGCATGGTGAACAGGGGCAGGTTCAGAGGGTCGGCCTTCGGGTGGAGGCGCTTGGCCGCAACACCAGCGACCTGCAGATGATGTGGTTCGAGGCTCCGTCCAATCTGGAGCGATTTGTGTCCAGGCTCGACCGTTGCCTGGATGACGGATCTCAGTGCATCAGCTGGCGCCAGACCGATCTGGAGATCGTTGGCGACACGCCCGGGCATCTGGCGACGTTGACCCGTTGGCTCGCGGACTGGCGCAGTCCGGCCTTGTGGACTGCCAGCGAGGTAATGGATCTCGGCAACTACTCGGAGCGGGTCGAGTCGATTGGCGTCGAGAGACCCTTCGTCACCCCGGTCATAGCCCGGAACGATGAGGGTGAGGGATGGTTCGAGGGCAACGTGACGGTGGGGCTTCGCACCGAACCCGGCGAGGGCGAGGAGCCGACACTCGTCCTGGTGCCCTTTGAGCAGATTCCTTCCCTTCAGCAGGCAGTCCATGAGGCGACTTCCGCGGGCCGTGCTGTGGTGTCGGTGCCCGGTTTGAACATTCCCGTTCCGTTGTCGGATGCTCGACGGGCGGTCGAGGCACTCGCCAAGGCTCACGCGGAACTTCGGCGCAACGAGTTCGTGCCCCCGACGAAGAACAAGCCGGTCCCTTCTGCCCGGAAGCGCCTGGTGATCAAGCGCAATCTCGAGGAGATCGACTACACGGAAGGCCGCGCCAACAGGCTTCAGATGCCGGAGGCGCGTCGTCCGATCCTTCCGGCGGGTCTTCTGCCTCAGGTCTCGCTCAAGCCGCACCAGGAGGTCGGCGTGGCGTGGTTGCAGCATCTGTGGGAGGCCTCACCCGACCGTTGCCGGGGTACGGTTCTGGCCGACGACATGGGCCTGGGAAAGACGCTGCAGCTGCTGACCTTCATCGCGGCTGCCCACGAGGCTGACCCCTCTTTGCCGCCAGCGCTGGTCGTGGCGCCTGTGGCGCTGCTGGAGAACTGGCGCAATGAACTCGATAGGTTCTTTCAGCAGGGGACCTTGCCGCTCCTGCTGCTGTACGGTGCATCGACCCGTGCCCTCCGTGTCAGCAAGAGCGAACTCGACAGCGAGCTGAAGGCGCAGGGTGTCACCAAGCTGCTGAAAAGAAACTGGGTCGGTGACGCCAAGCTGGTCCTGACGACGTACGAAACCATGCGGGACCTGGAGTTCTCGCTGGCAAGCCAGCCGTGGTCGATCATGGTGTGTGACGAGGCTCAGAAGATCAAGACACCGGCGGCCCTCGTCACCCGGTCTGCAAAGAAGCAGAAGGTCCGGTTTCGCATTGCATGCACAGGGACCCCTGTCGAAAACACGCTGGCCGATCTCTGGTGCCTGTTTGACTTCGTGCAACCCGGGATGCTCGGTGCGTTGAACCACTTCTCGCGCACCTACCGGCAACCCATCGAGGCCAAGACGGACGAGCAGCGCGCGAAGGTCGAGGAGTTGCGCGAGCTCATTCAGCCGCAGATCCTGCACCGGAAGAAGGGCGACGTCGCCAAGGACCTGCCGACGCCGGTGGAGCACGAGGCTTGCAAGCGACTGCGCATGTCCGCCTATCAGCAGACGCTGTATCAGGGAGCGTTGAACACGCTGCGAGAACAGCGAGCCACCAATCCGTCTGCACAGTTGCAGGCCTTGCTGGCCATCCGCAAGATCTGCTCGGACCCACATGGTTTTGCCGAACCCGACAGCCGACGTTTGCCGATAGACCGTCTGGTGAACGAGTCGCCCAAGATGGGCTGGATGATCGAGCGCCTCAAGGAACTGGCGAAGGACTCGGCAGGCGATCACAAGGTGATCGTGTTCTGCGAGTTCCGGGAACTGCAGCTGCTGCTGCAACGCTGCGTAGCGGCTTTCTTCGGCATGGCCCCGAGCATCGTCAACGGGGACACCTCGGCCGATCCGCGTGCGATTGAGAACCGGCAGGCATTGATCGACGCCTTCCAGAAGAAGGCCGGGTTCAACGTCATCATCCTGTCGCCGCTGGCGGTGGGCTTTGGCGTCAACATCCAGGCAGCCAACCATGTCATCCACTTCACGCGAACCTGGAACCCTGCAAAGGAGGATCAGGCCACTGCGCGCGCCCATCGGATAGGCCAGACGCGGACCGTGACTGTCTACTACCCAGGTGTCGTCAGCGACCAGTTCCCCAGCTTCGATGTTCGCCTCGACGCTCTGCTAGGCCGCAAGCGTGCCTTGGCATCGGACATGTTGAACGGCTGCAGTGATCTGACCGCAGCGGACTTCGCCGACTTCGGCTGAGACAGACCGGCATGATGCACAGCTGCGCGCCTGCGGAGCCTGCAATGAGATTCCCTCACCGGATGGGCTTGACATCGTCATGCGGAGGAAGGCGCTCAACGGCGTCCGCCGCAATTCGTTTCATGATCTCCCGCACGATCGGGTCTTCCATGGACGGCTCCATCCGCGATGTGTACCCGGCTGCACCGAGCGAAAGGCCGAGCAGTATGAGGAGCCTGGTCTCGAATGAGCTGTGGGGTCCGTCGTGCGCCTGGTCGAGCTTCGTCAGTCTCCATCGAAGGAGGTCCACGATCGGCGCCAATGGACGAGAGCAGAGGATGTGCGAATGCACCATTTCCTTCAAGGCGCCGCTATCGATGTCGGTTGTCGGTGTCTCCACACCCGCCGCGTCGATGCATGACACCAGGAGTTCGGTCAGATTGTCTTTGATCGACTCGGACCCCTTGAGTGCGTTGCTCAACGCCTCCTTGCGGGCTTGTTGCCCGAATGCTGCGATGCGAAACGAAATGGCGGCTTCCTTGAAGTACATCGCCGCTGTCTTGAAATCTCCATCGTCTGAAGCCTTCTGGCCTCGGTCGAAGAGTTCTTGTGTAGCCGCCTCGTTGCCCTTCGTCGAGAGATGGATCAGCGCCCCCAGATCTTGAGTCATGCGAGTCCTTTCGCGCCACCTGCCAGGGGCCGGAGAATGAATCATGCCCGGTTTGGCTCGGGGCTTTCCCGAGAGCGCACGGAGCGCTGCGGGTGTCCCCATGGTTGGGGTCAGAAGTTTCCGCTTGGTGGCGGTGAACTGTTCAGCAGCAGTGTCCTGACATCTACATAAAGAGTCGTTCAATGGCCAATTCAAAGGTGTCGAAGTTCAGTAAGCGGTCAATGAACCACGCCCTTGAGCCCGAGGCTGTGAGCTGACAGCCTACGTTCCCACGTAGACGAACGTGGGAACGTGATGACAGACGACATGGCAGAGCTCAAGCGCCGACT
>CAJAES010000063.1 GCA_903938815.1 uncultured beta proteobacterium | reverse complement strand
CAGCGCACCGCCACGATCGGCATCGGCGACGGTGGAACCTGGCGCGTGCCGTTCCACATGTTGCGCCACGTGCTCGACATCTGAGCAGCGTCGCCTTCATGCATCGTCGGGCGTCAAGAGGGCCTTGAGGCCGCGCTTACGTTGCTGCTCCATCCGAAGCACGATATTGGAGAGTTGCCGTCGCATCGCTGGAAGCAGTCAGCCTGCCCGGCAGAGCAGCCTCCTACCCCGTCGTCAAAATGGCATGGCAAGGCGCATACCCTCGAACTGAGGTGCCTATGATCCGCCGCGACTTTCTCCGCCTGCGGTGTGGCGTGGCCGGCTTGCAGGTGTTTCAACGCACCAAGGCGTCGTACTCCATTGCGGGCAGCAGATGCGCTTCGGCCCATCGAAGCGCTCCGTCGAGTTCCTGGGGGTAGGCCTTGCGCAGGGCGCGCTGCTCCTCTTCCGCCGCTAGGACTCCGTAAGGTCGGGTAGGCGACTTGGCGTGCACACCGCTGCATGTCAGCACATGAGCCCGAAGCTTGTCGGTGGGCAAGCCCAATTCAAGGAAACGGTTGGCATCCTCCAGAACAGCCGGAAGGTCGCCACGGATATGGGACCAGTCCAGTACCCTAAGGCGTTCGCCAACCGCAGCCTTCAACTGTGATATCAGATCCCGCTGGGCGCACCACTGGACGGCCGCCGCTGCCAAAATGGTTGGAGGCCGCAAGGCAGTCTCAGTCAGGCGTGATGCAAGCCGACCGGCCTGCAGAGCTCGGGCGGCCAATTGCGGAATGCGTGCCATGGTATCCGGGGACTTCTTCAGATTCGATACCAGGAAGTCTTCTAGGCTGGACGTGAGCACGAGCCCGCGAGACCCAGGTGCACAGGCCATCGCTGCTTCCGCTATGTTCAGTGCGGCGTGGGTTGGCTTGACCACCACACTGCCGCCGGGATGCCAAGGCCTGGCCAAAAGTGCAACCAGGGGAGCGACCCAGGGCCGGATATCCAGGCCGGACTCATGTGCGTCGGATAGTCGACGCAGGACCAACGGCTCACGCAGTGCCACGCTGTAAGGAGACAGGTGCAGCGCCTGAGCGACCAGGGTGGAACCGCAGAACGACGTGTGCCAGACCCACGACGGCCCTCGTGGCGGTGGCATAAGTCGAGCCACGTCACCTAGAGGAGCCAGCCGCTGGGGTCTTCCCTGCGCCGGCATCCGCGGGTCCAGAAAGGTACTGACGAAGATCAAACCCTCGTCGCAGCGCAGCCACTGCAATCTACCGCCAACAAGGTCTATGTCGTAAGGTAGCCAGTGCGCGTCATCGAGGTCTGGCGAAGCTGACAGATTGTATTCAGGCACGATGCTTGGTGACCACTGGGCGAGGGAATTTCGACGGACTTTCGCGGCTCGGCTCTACTTCGGCGCCATGCGAATGGCGCCGTCGAGGCGGATGACCTCGCCGTTGAGCATGTCGTTGGTGACGATCTGGTGCACCAGCTTCGCGTAGTCGGCGGGGGTGCCCAGGCGGCTCGGGAAGGGCACGCTGGCGGCCAGCGCATCCTGCACCTCCTGCGGCATGCTGAAGAGCATCGGCGTGCCGAAGATGCCGGGGGCGATGGTCATGTTGCGGATGCCATTGCGGGCGAGGTCGCGCGCGATGGGCAGCGTCATGCCGACCACGCCGCCCTTGCTGGCGGCATAGGCTGCCTGGCCGATCTGCCCGTCGTACGCCGCCACGCTGGCGGTGCTGATCATCACGCCGCGCTCACCCGTGGATTCGGGTTCGTTGCGGCACATGGCTTCCGCCGCGAGGCGGATCATGTTGAACGTGCCGATCAGGTTCACCATGATGACCTTGGTGTACTTGTCCAGCGGGTGCGCGCCGTCCTTGCCGACGGTCTTGATGGCCGGGGCGATGCCGGCGCAGTTGACCAGGCCCATCAGCTTGCCCGCAGTGGTGGCAGCAGCCACCACGGCGCGGCCGTCGGCTTCCTGGCTGACATCGCACTTCACGAAGATGCCGCCGATCTCGGCCGCGACGGCCTCGCCGCGCTCGACCTGCAGGTCGGCGACGACAACCTTGGCGCCGTTGGCGGCCAGCATGCGCGCCGTGCCTTCGCCCAGGCCGGATGCGCCGCCGGTGACGATGAAGACCTTGCCTGCGATGTCCATGCGGGTGCTCCTCAGGCGAGCGCTGCGAAGGCGCGCGCGGTGATCTCGTCGACGGTGCCGGTGCCGCTGATGCAGCGGTACCGGGGCGCGTCGTCGGCACCCGTTGCGGCCCAGGCCGAGTAGTAGTCCACCAGCGGCCGCGTCTGGTCCTGGTAGACCTGCAGGCGCTTGCGCACCGTGGCTTCCTTGTCGTCGTCACGCTGGACCAGCGGCTCGCCGGTCAAGTCGTCCAGGCCGGCCGCCTTGGGCGGGTTGAACTTGACGTGGTAGCTGCGGCCCGAGGCCACGTGGAACAGCCGGCCGCTCATGCGCTCGATGATCGCGGCGTCGGGCACGTCGATCTCCAGCACGACATCCAGTTTCACGCCTGCCGCCTTCATGGCGTCGGCCTGTGGGATGGTGCGCGGGAAGCCGTCGAACAGGAAGCCTCCGGCGCAATCGGGCTGCTGGATGCGTTCCTTGACGAGGCCGATGATGATGTCGTCGCTCACCAGGCCGCCGGAGTCCATGACCTGCTTGGCCGCGAGGCCCAGCGGTGTGCCTGCCTTGACGGCGGCGCGCAGCATGTCGCCGGTGGAGATCTGCGGAATGCCGTACTTCTTGCAGATCATCGTGGCTTGCGTGCCTTTGCCCGCGCCCGGTGCGCCCAACAGGATCAGTCTCATCTCGCTCCTCGCGTTGTGTCTGTCTCGATCGCACTGAGGGCGCGACCCTTGTCTCTTGGGAAAAAGAATATCACGCGCATTCCTGCGCGAGCCTGACGATGCGGGCTCAGCGCCACAGGGCGCGCACGCGCTCCAGATCGGCAGGGGTGTCCACACCGGCGCCGGGTGCGTGATCGGTGACGAGCACCGCGATGCGCTCGCCGTGCCAGAGAACGCGCAGCTGCTCCAGGGCTTCCAGCAATTCCAGCGGCGCCGGCGCCAGTGCCGGAAACCGCCGCAGATAACCTGCGCGGTACGCGTACAGGCCCATGTGTCGCAGCGGGGCGGGTTGCGGCAGTTCGCCCGCGCCGTCGCGCCAGCACGGAATGGGCGCTCGGCTGAAGTACAGCGCGCGCCCGGCGGCGTCGCACACCACCTTCACCACGTTCGGGTTCAGGAAGTCGACCAGGTCGGCGATGGGGTGGGCGGCGGTGCCGACGGCGCAATCCGGGTGGGCGGGCAGCAGCGCTGCGCAGTCGCGGATGAGCGCCGGTTCGATCAGTGGCTCGTCGCCCTGCACGTTGACGACGATGTCGTCGCCGTCCAGCCCGAGCTGCTCGCAGGCTTCGGCCAGGCGGTCGCTGCCGCTCACGTGGCTGCTGCGCGTGAGCAGGCAGCGCACGCCGTGCGCGGTGCACGCATCGACGATCAATGGGTGGTCTGCGGCCACCACCACCTGTGCGGCACCGGAGCCGGCGGCGCGTTCGGCGACGCGCACCACCATCGGCTTGCCGGCGATGTCGGCCAAGGGTTTGTCCGGCAGCCGGGTCGAAGCCAGGCGGGCCGGGATCAGGACATGAAATCTCACGCCACCGGGTCCAGCGGGCGCGCCTCGGGTTCGAGCATCACAGGGATGCCGTCACGCAGCGGAAACGCGAGGCGGTCGGCGTGGCAGGCCAGTTCCAGCGGGCGCTGCTGCGCGTCGCGCAGCAGTTCGAGCGGCCCCTTGCAGATGGGGCAGACAAGCAGGTCGAGCAGTCGGTGGTCGATCGTCATGGTCGGGTCGGTTGACGGGCCAGCAACTGGCCGAGTTCCCTGGTCAGGTCCCTGGGCAAGCCGAAGTCTAGCCCCACGACCCACACCCGTGTACCCGCACAAGGCGCCGGGTCCAGCTTGGCGGCGTCCTTCTCGGTGCACAGCACCTCGGGCGTGTCTGGCGGCCAGGGGGGCACGGCAAGGTCGGCGTGGTCGGGCAAGGCCAGGGGCGTGATGTCCAGGCCCGATTCGCGCAGCATGCCGAAGAAGCGCCCGGGCGCGGCGATGCCAGCGATCGCCAGCACCGGGCGCCCGCGCAGCGCCGCCAGCGCTGCGGGGTCCATCGGCTGTCCTGCAAGCCAGTCAGTGAGCAGCACTGCGCCGGCCAGCGTGCGCCTGGCCGTGGCGCCGGGCAGCGGCGTGCTGGGCGTGGGCGCGTTGTAGAGCACCCGCACGCCCGGCGGCAGTTCGCCCGGCAGGGCCTGGCGCAACGGGCCAGCGGGCAGGCGCGCGCCGTTGCCTGTGCCGCGCTCGTCGAAGACCCAGAGCTCGACATCACGCCCCAGCGCGTGGTGCTGCAGGCCGTCGTCGGCGATGAGCAGGTCGACGCCCGTGTTGGCCCGCAGCAGTGCCTGCGCGGCTTCGACCCTGCGCTCGCCCACGACCACCGGGACGCCTGTGACGCGGGCGATCAGCCAGGGTTCGTCACCAATGTCCTGCGCGCTCCGGTCCGGCCCCGAATGCTGCACGCCCCGGGTGTGCCTGCCGTGGCCGCGCGACACCACGCCGGGGTGCCAGCCGTCGGCCTGCAGCGCCCGCACCAGGGCGATCACTGTCGGTGTCTTGCCCGCTCCGCCGACGATCAGGTTGCCGACCACCAGGACGGGGCAGGGCGCGCGCCAGGGCTGCCGCAAGCCAATGCGCCAAGGCAGCCACGCCAATGCTGCGAGCGCCGTGTAAAGCCACGCCAGCGGCATCAGCCACAGGGCCGGACGCGGGCGGTACCAGCGTGAGACGAGGGCGCGCTCGAGCGTGTCGCGCACGGGCGCCGGGTTCAGCGCGCCGCGCCGCCGGCCTGCGCGGCGAAGGTCAGGCGCACCAGACCGGCACGGCGCGCGGCGTCCAGAACGTTGACCACCGACTGGTGGGCCGCCAGTGCGTCGGCCGAAACCACCACCATCGTCTCCTGCCGGCCACCGGCCGCGGCGGCCAGCGCGGCAGTCAGCGCCTCGACGCTGCGGCCATCGACGAGTTGCCCCTTGATGCTGTAGCGCCCGTCGCTGGACACCGCGACGATGACCTCCGGGGTGCGCTCCTTGATCTTCTCGGCGTTTGCCGTCGGCAGCGCCACCTGCAACTCGGTGAAGCGCGAGTAGGTGGTCGACAGCATCAGGAAGATCAGAATCACCAGCAACACGTCGATGAACGGGATCAGGTTGATCTCCGGCTCATCGCGCTTGGCGTCCCTGAAGTTCATGTCGACGCCGGCCCGCGGACCGCGAACCGCATCAGGTGCGGCACGAGCCGGGCAGCAGCCAGTTCCATGCTGAGCTGGAAGGAATCCACACGGCCCCGGAAGTAGCGGTAGAACATCAGTGACGGAATCGCGACGATGAGGCCGAAAGCCGTGTTGTACAGCGCGATCGAGATGCCATGCGCCAGCATCTGCGGGTTGGCCGCCCCGCCCGGCGCCTGCGAGCCGAAGATCTCGATCATGCCGATGATGGTGCCGAAGAGCCCCAGCAGCGGTGCGGCCGAGGCGATGGTGCCCAGCGCGTTGAGGTAGCGCTCGGTCTGGTGCACCGCGCTGCGCCCTGCGTTCTCGAGCGATTGCCGGAGCGCGTCTTCGGTGATGCGCGGCTCCGCGATCACGCTGCGAAGACCCGCCGCGAGCACGCCGCCGAGCACCGAGTTCTCGGCCAGCTTGCTGACGACCTCGGGCGTGGGCAGGCTGGTCCGGGTGACGCCGATCACCTCGTCGAGCAGGTTGGGTGGCGCGACCCGCGATTGGCGCAGCTGATACAGGCGCTCGAGGATGAGCGCGAGTGCCACGATGGAGCAGATGATGAGCAGCCAGATCGGCCAGCCGGCGGCTTGTATGATGGAAAACAAGTGCGGTTCCGGGGGTGCACGCAACAGCGCTGATTATGGATGATGCCTCAAGCCGGCCCTGACAAGCTGCGTCGGCAAGACGCAATCCTTGTGTCGCAACCCCTGTGGACAAGTTTGTGGACAAATTCCGCCCCAAGCCGGTGCGCACGCCTGCCGCGCCCGGGCCTGGTGCCGCAATGGTCGGAAGACTTCGAGAAATCTCTTGCAGAACATGTACTTGAGCCGATGTGACAAGGCCGTGACAGGCACTGCACCCCGCCAGCCCAGTATTGGCGCGGCTGTGGAGTACTCGACCCGCATGAACACTGGGTCTGCGCGTGGCTGAAGGCGTTTCCGCGCAGTCTGGACGCGCCGTCTGGGGCGTATCTGCCCTGCTGGTGGCCGCTGGCGACGCTCTGGCGGCCCGATTCGGCGCAGTGGCGGTGCGTGGCGAGTTGTCCGGCTTCACGCGGGCGGCCAGCGGCCATTGCTACTTCTCGCTGAAGGACGCCGACGGCGCGCCGGGCACGCTGCGCTGCGCGATGTTCCGCCGCGCGGCCTCGATGCTCGACTTTCCGCCGGGCGACGGGCAGCGTGTCGATGTCCGGGGCCGGCTGGCCGTGTACGAGCCGCGCGGGGAACTCCAGTTCGTCGTCGAGGCCATGCAGCGGGTGGGTGCCGGCAGCCTGTACGAGGAGTTCCTGCGCCTGCGTGCCCGGCTGGAATCACAAGGGCTCTTCGACCCGGCGCGCAAGCGGGCACTGCCGGCCTATCCCCGTGCCGTCGGCATCGTCACCTCACTGCAGGCCGCTGCGCTGCACGACGTACTGACCAGCTTCAGCCGCCGTGCGCCGCACCTGCGGCTGGTGGTCTACCCGTCGCCCGTGCAGGGCGCCGAAGCGCCGGCCTCGCTGGTGCGGGCGCTCGCGGTGGCGAACCAGCGGCGCGAGGTGGACACCTTGCTGCTGGTGCGCGGCGGTGGTTCGCTCGAAGACCTCTGGTCCTTCAACGATGAACAGCTCGTCCGGGCGGTCGCCGCCAGCGAGATTCCGGTGGTCTGCGGCGTCGGGCACGAGACCGATGTCACCCTGGCCGATCTGGCAGCCGACCTGCGGGCGCCCACGCCCACGGCTGCGGCGGAAATGGTGACGCCCTCCTGGGACGACCTGCTGGCCCGCCTGCAAGCTGTGGCGCAGGCCCTGCAGCGCAGCGTCTCGCGGCGCCTGCAGACCGACGCGCAGCGGCTCGACCTGGCCTCGCTGCGTCTGGCGCGCCCCGCGCGCGGCGTGGCGCTGCACCAGCAGTCGCTGCTGCGCCTGGGGCAGCGGCTTGCTGCGGCGCTGGTGCAGCGGCGGGAGCGGCTGGCACGCGAAGGCCCCCTGCGGGCCGAACGCCTGCACCATGCGGCCAGGTCGCTGCTGCGCCTTCAGCGCGAGCGGCTCGATGGCCACGCCCGACGCCTGAATGCACTCGATCCCCATGCCGTGCTGGCGCGCGGATACGCCTGGGTGGAGGGGGCCGACGGCCGCCCGGTCACCCGGGCCGCTGACCTGGCGGTGGACGCCACGGTGCGCGGCGTCTGGGCGGACGGCCATGCCGATCTGCGCGTGCAGGCCACGCACCTGGACGAGACGCCATCGGGGCCTTGATCGCCTGCCTAGAATCCCGTCACCCTCAACAAAGGACATCCCACCATGGAACACACGCTGCCGCCGCTGCCGTACGCCATCGACGCCCTCGCACCGCACTACAGCCAGGAAACGCTCGAGTACCACCACGGCAAGCACCACAACGCCTACGTCGTGAACCTGAACAACCTGCAGAAGGGCACCGAGTTCGAGTCGATGTCCCTGGAGGAAATCGTCAGGAAGGCCTCTGGCGGCGTCTACAACAACGCGGCGCAGATCTGGAACCACACCTTCTTCTGGCATTGCATGAAGCCCAACGGCGGCGGTGAGCCGACCGGCGCCCTGGCCGAAGCCATCACGGCCAAGTGGGGCAGCTACGCCGCCTTCAAGGAAGCCTTCGTCAAGTCTGCCGTCGGCAACTTCGGCTCGGGCTGGACCTGGCTGGTCAAGAAGGCCGACGGTTCGCTCGACATCGTCAACACCGGCGCCGCCGGCACGCCGCTGACCGGCGCCGACAAGGCCCTGCTGACCGTGGACGTGTGGGAACACGCCTACTACATCGACTACCGCAACATGCGGCCGAAGTTCGTCGAGACCTTCCTCGACAAGCTGGTCAACTGGGAATTCGCCGCAGCGAATTTCGCCTGATCGTCGATGGTCCGCGGGCCTGACGGCCCGCGGGGCAATTTGCCTGTGGCCCCTGGGCCTAGGGCTTGAAGGGGGCTCCGCGCAGGCGGGCCCCCTTCTTGATTCCGCGCTTCGCGAACCAGCCCTGGTTCATCTCCAGCGCATATCGGACAGGCGCGTCCGCGCAATGCGAGCTCTCGTCGAGCGGCTTCATGTCCGCGGTGTTCACGATGCGGCCGTCGTCGGCAACGAACGCGATGGTCAGCGGGATCAGCGTGTTGCGCATCCAGAAGCAGAGCTTGTGCGGCTCCTCGTAGACGAACAGCATGCCCTCGTTCGTGCCCATGGTGCGACGGTGCATCATGCCGATCATCTGCTGGGTCGGCGTGATGGCGAGTTCGGCCTGGATCACGTGCATGCCCGCGGTCAGGGGCGTGGTCGCCAGCCTCGGTTGGGCAGCGTCCTGCGCGCGTGCGCCCGACAGGGCGAGGATCATCGAGAAGAAGACGGCTGTCTTGACATACGTCATGTCGGCGGGGTGGGTTGAGCGTAGAGTGCGCAAGCATCGCACAGCCTGCAGTCAGGGTTGTGCGGACCCTGATGAACGCCGCCCTCGCCACTCCAGATATCTCCGTCCTCGATGATCCGCTCGAACTCGAGCGCTTCTCCCGCGTCAGCGTGGACGCCGATGGTCGCCGGGTCTGTACTTCAGGCCTGCAGATCTCCGGAATCACCTGCGCCGCCTGCTCCGGCATCCTGGAAGCGGCGCTGCAGCGCGTGGACGGTGTGGTCGAAGCCCGTGTCAGCGCAGCCAGCCAGCGCGCCAGCGTGCGCTGGGATCCCGCCCTGACCCGGCCCTCGGCCCTGATCGGCGCCATCCGTGGCGCCGGTTACGACGCCGTGCCCGACGCTGGCGCGCCGGCCCGCGAGATGCGTCGGACCGAGCACCGGCAGGCGCTGTGGCGCCTGTTCGTCGCCGCGTTCTGCGCCATGCAGGTCATGATGCTCGCGACACCCAGCTATGTCACGCAGGCTGGCGAACTGGCGCCCGACATGCGGCAGTTGCTGAACTGGGGGCAATGGGTCCTGACGCTCCCGGTCGTGCTGTTCGCTGCCGGCCCGTTCTTCAAGGCGGCATGGCGCGGCATGCGCCTGCGCCGCATCGGCATGGACGTCCCGGTCGCCCTGGGTGTGGCCGTGGCCTTCGTGGCCAGCACTGGCGCCACGTTCTCGCCCGGCGGCGCCTTCGGCCTGGAGGTCTACTACGACTCGCTCACGATGTTCGTGAGCTTCCTGCTGGGGGCACGCTATCTCGAACTGCGCGCCCGCCACCGGGCGCAGGGCGAACTGGAATCCGCGCTGGCGGCGATGCCGCCGACGGCCCGCGAAGGGATGTATGGCAGCATCCGCGGGTAACACCGCAACCCATCCGTGTGTATTTGCTGCAGAAGAAATACCATCGGGCGTAATGCAAGACCTCTGAAAGTGAT
>CAJAES010000062.1 GCA_903938815.1 uncultured beta proteobacterium | reverse complement strand
GGTCCCGGCATTGCCGATCAGCGACCACGCGCTGCTGGAGATGACCCCAGCCGCCGAGACCTGGCTGAGCGTGCCGCTCGGGTTCGCCACCACGAAGCGGTCGAAGCCGATCGGCAGTATCGAGTTCACGGTGGCGCCGCCGAGGCTGGACAAGGTGACGTCGCCCGCGGCGCGGAAGCTGCCGTTCACGTCGAGCAGGGCGCCCGGCAGGGCGGTGCCAACGCCCACATTGGTTCCGTTGTCGAAAATCTGGCTGTTGCCCAGGCTCGCGCCCGTGGGCGTGAACTTGGCAAGGTAATTGGTGGTGCCGCTGCCCGATACCCCGCCCGCAGACGACAGGAAGGCGGCGGAATCCACCCGCGAGACCACGCCTGTGACGGGGTCGACGACGACGACCTCCTGGCCCGCAACACTGGCCGACACCGGCAGCCCGCTCAAGGTGAGCGGCCCGGCGATGGTGGTGGTTGACGCCGGGTTGCCGATGAGCGTGGCGGCCGTGCCGGTGGCGTTCAGGCTGATCGGGCCGACGGCCGTCAGGCCGCCGGACAGCGTGGCCGGGCCGGTGACACCGAGGGCGCCTCCCACAGACACGTCACCCGTGAAGCTGGTGCTCCCGCTGGCATCCACTGCACCGGCGGTGACGGGCACGAAAGCGCCAGTCTTGGCGCCCGCCAAGGCTCCGCTCGTGATGACGGTGCCGGCATCCGGGTCGAAGCGCCAGATCGAGTTGTCGGCGGTGACCAAGCGCATCTCGCCGGGCGTGAGCGGGTCCAGAACGTCGGCGCCGGCGGTCATCGCCGCGGCCAGCGCGGTGTTGCGGTCCGTCACCAGCTGGGTCAGCTGGCTGGCTTGCAGCACGGGCGGCCGCGCGAAGCTGACACCGCCGGTCAGCATGGTCTGGTTCAGGTCGCTAACGGCGACGACGTCATCCCCGCTGCCCTTGCCGCCGGACGACAGCACGATGGCGCAGGAGGTGTTGAAGACGCGGTCGGGGCCGGCGGAGACGACGGCGAGCAGGATGGCGCCGCTGCTGCTGCCGGCGATGCGGTCGGGCAAGCTGGTGGCGGAACCCTGATCCCAGGCGCAGTAGCCAAGGGCCGTGCCGTAGCCGTCCGTCTGCTGGATGGCCACGCCCGTGGGCAGCAGGCCCCCACCCGTTGGCCCGGCGCCCGCAGCCATGGCCGGGGGCTCGAGCGTGCCGTCGTTGTCGGAGTCCCGGGCGCGCAAGGCCACGATGCTTGCAGCCGTGTTCACGAGAACCTGGCTCTGGCGCAGCAGCGCGAGCCGCGCCTCCTGCACATCGCTCTGCGCGTGCAGCCAGGCCGGCGACAGCAGTGCGATCACGGCCGCCGCCACGGGCGAGAGCTTCAGGACATTCAGTGCCAGCTGCGCACCCGGGCGACGCGGCGAGTGGTTCCGGCGGACTGGCAGGGCTGGGGTCATCATGATGCGGTGCTCGGGTGATCGGGGGCGGCAGAAGGCTTTGGCAGGGCGTGCGGGTCGAGGCTCAGGATCAAGGCCGCATGGCTCATGGCGCGGCCGTGAGCAGTTCGACGGTCAGCACGCCGGTGGCCTCGTCCAGGCTGACGGTTCCGCCTGGAAAGCGCTGCACCACGCGGCGCAGCGCGGCCAGGCCGGTGCCACCGCTCGCGTTGGCCAGGGTCAGCTTGATTTCCGTCACGGTCAGCGGCGGGCTGCTGACGACAATGGTGTACTGCCAGGGGTCGAACCCGCTGCCGGGTTCGGGATAGTAGACGGTGTCGCGGCCCGACCAGAGGTGGTTCTGGCCGGCAGGCGCGCCCGGGCATTGCAGGGTGCTGGCGTCGCCGGTGCCGGTCTTGTAGCCGGTGTCGCCGTCCGGCAGCACGGGGTATTGGGTGGTGATCGTGCCGAGGCCCGGCACGGTGACGGTTGCCCCTGCGGGGTAGGCCGCGGCGCAGTGGATGACCTGGCCGCGAATGATCTCGATGGACCGCACCAGGCGGTCGACGCTCAGGCTCACCTGCTGCGCCTGCACGTCGGTGCTGCGGATCTGCGACAGGCCAACCGTGACGATGGCCGCCAGCGCCAGCGTGAACAGCAGGTAGGCCAGCACGAAGCCCCGGCTGCGGGCCGGGGCGGTGCGTGTGGAGTGACGGCGGTTCATGACGAATACAGCACGTCGAAGATGACGAATTCGCCGGTGTCGGGGTCGGAGATGCAACCCTTGCCGCGGGTGTAGCGGTCGGCGCGGTCGACTTCGAAGGGGTTCACGGGTTTGGACAAATGCGCATTGAACTCACGGCACACGCTCTCGCGCACACCGCGCAGCACCACGACACGGTCCGGCCCGCGGCCGCCCGTGGTGTCGTTGACTTCCAGGGCAGAGGGCCGGGCCGCGCGGGTGCCGGGCTCGAAGACCTTCGGCGGCGGCACCGGCGGCCCGGAACCGGTGCGCAGGCGGTCGAACACGCCGGCCGCGCCGGGGCGCACGTCCGCGAACGCGGCTGGCGTGAGCGCCTGCACCGCGCCCCGGTCAGCGACGAAACGCTCGACCTGTGCGCGGATGAACAGCAGGTCGCGCCCGACCAGCGTGGCCAGCCCGCCGTCGCGCTGGCCGAAGACCCAGCGAACGGCATCGCCACCGAAGAAGATGGCGGCGATGCTGAGCAGGCCGACGATGGTCAGCCATGCCACGGTCCGGGGCCGGACGCCGCGACGGCTACTGGTTCTGGGCAGCCCGTACAGGCCCATGCTCCGCTCGACTCGGAAAGTCAGGCGTCAGATGTCGACGGCGACGACGCGAAAGTAGGTGAAGCCATCTGTCGCATCGTTGTAGCAACCTTCACTCGTGAGGCCTGCCGTCACTGCTGCGTCGATGCTTGTCGCTGGGATCGCGGACGCGTCGAAAGGCCCACCCAGCGCGAGATTGTTGATGCGACGGCACACATCTTCACGCAAACCAGGAAGCTTGATCAGAAGGTCATTGAGAGTGGCATCGCCAGCGATGGAGTCGGCATCGTCTTCCTCGAACGGCTGGGATGCGCTGCCGTCAAACGCTTGCTCAGGCAGACGAGGTGCCGAACCATACCGATAGTCGTTGTCGAACAGGTAGAGCACCGGCAGGGCCGTGGTGGTTCCGGCGAGCAGCGTGATGTCCCCAGCCAAGTGCTGGTCGGCCAGCGCACGCGAGACCGCGTCCTGGATGTCGGAGCCCGCCTTCATCACCACACCGGCATTGACGCGTGCGCGCTCGCTGTCGGTGTTGGTACTGCTACCGGTGTTGGACACCGCGAAGGCCGCGATGATGATGCCCAGGATCGCCAGCGCAAAGAGGATGGTGCCCTGGATGAAGCCGCCCTGACGGCGGGTTGGGGAGATGCGGTTTTTCATTGAAGTTCCTGAAATGTCGTGGTTTGTGGTTTCTCGTCAGGCTCTTGCCGGCCTTTCGGTGGTTCCCGGGCGGGCCAGGGTCGGGTGTGCTTCACATCGCCAGCCCTCCCCCTCAGTTCAGCTGGATCTGCGCCTTCTTGCGCAGTGCCAGCAGTTCTTCGCTCAGCTGGCGGTCGGCCAGCAGAGTGCGGATCTCGGTCTTGACCTTGTCGAGCTCGGGCTTGCTGCCCTTGCGCACTTCGTCCAGGCTCAGCACGAGCAGGCCGTCGCGCACCATCACCGGGCCGATGACATCGCCGACCTTGGCGTTGCGCACCACCTGCCCCAGCCCATACGGGAGGCCCTGGAACGGCAGGTAGCCATCGGCAGCATTGCCCAGCGGCGCCAGCTTGGCCTGCGCGCCCTTGTCGGCCTTGTCGAGCAGGCCCTTCACGTTGACGGCGTCGGCCTGGTCTCGGGTGAGGTAGTAGCGCAGCTTGAAGGCGGCGTAGTCCTCGTCACGGACGTTGGCCTTGTAGAAGTCAGCCACCTGGGGGTCGGTGATGGCCTGGAGCAGCTCCTGGTTGCGCCGCTGCAGGTACAGGTTGGCCAGGATCTCGCGCTCGGCGGCCATCACGGCGGTGCGGGCGTCGTCGGCGTAGCGGCCACGGGCCGCTTCGGCGGCCAGCACCTTGTTGATGTAGCGGTCCAGCGCCACGGCGCGGTCGGCGCCGCTGTTGATGAGGCCGGCGAGTTCGACTTCCATCACGGGCTTGCCGTCGATGGTGGCGGCCACGGCCTTGCTGCGCTCGGCAGCGCCAGCCGGGCTGCTGGCGCCGGCCGCGGGCGCGGGCATCGCGGGCATCGCCGGCCGCTGCAGGTACCAGGCTGCCGCAGCGCCTGCTGCGGCCAAGGCAGCGACCGCGAGAACGATCATCGTGAGGCGCAGGCGCCGCGGCTTGCGCGCGGCGGCGTCTGCGCCGAGCTTGCGCATGGGCGGCATGCTGCCGGCCCCCGGGGCGGGCGCGGCGCCCTGCTCGGGCGGCACCGTCTGGGCGAAGGCATCGGCGCCGGCATCCGGCGGCGCGGCCCCGGCGGACGCGCCAGCGCGCTCAGGCTGACTGGGAACGGCGGGATAGGGGGTGGCGATGGTGGTCATGGGGGTTCAGTTCTTGCGAATTTCCTGGGTGTAGGCCTTGACGGTGGCGTGCGCGGCGGTGCCGTCGGCGCACTTGCCAAGGCACAGCGCCTCGGCTTCCCAGCCGACGCTGCCGCCATAGCCCTGCAGGCCGTAGAGGGCGAAGATCCAGGCGTCGAAGCGGGCAGCGTCCTTGATGGACAGGCGCAGGTTCGCGCCGCCGCGGGCGATCTCGAACTCGACACCAGGGTTGTTGCGCTGCAATGCAGCGGTGATGCGCTGGTAGTCGCGCTCCGCCAGGTAGCGGCGCGCCACCGACGCCCGGGATTCGGCAGGCGGGCGGTTGGCTTCGCGCACCTGCTGGGCCAGCCTGCCGGCCTGCAGTGCCACCAGCCAGGCCAGCACCAGTGCGGCCATCAGGGTGGCCACGGCCACCAGGCGCAGCCGCGTGAGGCCGAGCAGGGGGTGGATGCGGTCGAGGCGCTGGCTCATCGGGTGGCCTCCGGCAGATGCATCGCGGTGCGTTCAGGTTCGGCGCCGGGGCCGCCCATGGCGGCGGCATCGGCCGGCATGGCTGCAGGGGCGCCCTGCGGTGGGGCGCCCGGGCCGGTCGGGGCGGGTACCAGCGGCCCGGCCACCGGCACGGCGCCAGTCGAAGGCTTGCCGTCGCGGCTGGGAAGGCCCTTGATGACCTCGATGGTTCCGTCACCCTTGCGGTCGGCCCGCACGTTGTTGTCCAGCGAGGCCAGGTAGTCCCGCGTGACCCATTCGGGAAGGATCACGCGGTAGTGCTCCGCGCCCTTCTCGACCTGGTAGGAGTCGATCCAGCCGCCCGCCCGCACGACGACGGAGCTGATGCCCTGCAGCCGCCCGAGCTGCTCGGTGAGCGGCGAGGAGAGCTGCACGCGGTTGAGTACTTCGCGCACCATGGCCTCGTGCTGCAGCGGGCTGGCGGCGGCGTCGGCGCCGGCCGACAGCCACGCCGCGCTGGCCGACATGGCCGCGTACGCCACGCCCAGCACCAGCGCCGTGCCGCCAGCCCAGCGCGTTACCAGAGCCGAGCTGCGGTCGGCCAGGCGCTGGATCTCGGAGCGGCGCGACACCAGGCGCCAGCCGTTCGCGAGGCCGGTGACGTCGAACGCCGGCAGGCCGCTTTCGGCCACCACGGCTTCCACCAGCGTGGCCTCGTTGACGACGAGCCGGAGCTCGCCGCCGCGCAGGATGGCGGCCGCCGACACCGGTGCGCGGTGCATCACGTAGCAGCCGTCACCCTCATGCGCGGGGTGCGCGGGCAAGGCGGCCGAGAGCGGCAATGACAGGTCGGTGGTGGAGTGCAGCGCCCTGGAGGGCACGGCGAAGTAGTGCACGCGACGGTTGGGTAGGTCGGACACGACGATGGCGTGCACGGCATCGGTGCCGAGCAGGTCGCGCACCACCAGGCCGACAGCGGCGAGAGGGTCGCCCGCAGCCAGCGGCAGCGTACCCGCCACCATCTGCCCGAAGACGTCTTCGAAGTTGGAGCTGCTGATCATGTTGCGGCCTTAACCGACCACCTTGAGGTTGGACATCATTTGGCTGTTCTGCAGGTAGACCACCCACAGCGTGAAGAGCACGGCCACGCCCGAATACAGCATCGAGGCGAAGAAGACGACGACGCCAAACTGCTTCGATGCGCGCATGGCCAGGGCGTCGCGCTGCTCGGCGATGCTGCTCAGCACCTGGGCGAGCTGCCTTTGCGTGGTGTGCGCGCCGACCAGCAGCGCTTCGGAGGTGTCGAGCAGGGGCGCGCGCAGGGCCCGCGTGACGCTGAAGCCGTTGTTGACGCGCTCGAAGGCCTGCACCCAGAACGCCCGCACCGGCTCGAAGCGGCTGGCGCGCGAGGCCACGTCGGACGCACCCAGGAAGCCCACACCGCCCTTGAGCATGGCGGCTGCCACCGTGAAGCTGGCGCTGACGGCGTTGTGCTCGATGGCCTGCCCGAGTGCGGGCACCCGGCGCAGGAAGCGGTCCACGCGCAGGCGGAATGGCTCGTTCGGGCTGAAGTGGCCCCAGCCCAGCACCACGGTGAGGATGATGAGCACCACCGTCAGCGCGATGAGGGTGTCGTTGACCCAGTAGGCCAGATTCACCATGCGCGTGAAGTGCAGCATGGCTTCGGTCGAGGCGCCTTCCGGGCCCTTGCCTGCGATGCTGGGCAGCAGCTGGAAGCGCAGGCCGATGATGGCGATGACGGCGAAGAGCAGGTCGAAGAAAGTCCAGCCGATGGCACCGACCATGGCCTTGTTGCCCGCGCTGCGCTTCTGGAAGTGCTCCAGCGCCGCCTGCAGGGATTCGCCCATGCGGCCGGTGCGCTCGCCCGACTCCAGGATGGCCAGCGTGCTTTCATCGAACAGGCACAGCGCGCGCACAGAGTCGCCGAAGCCGCCGCCGGCACGCAGCACCGACAGGGCGTCCTGCGTGGGGCCGAGCTCGTTGGAGGCATCCGCTTCCAGGGCGCGCTGCAGGGCGCGGGTGGCGCTCATGCCGCTCTGCACGCTGAACACCATGGCCTGCAGCAGGCGCTCCTTGTGCGAGCGGTTGCGGCCCTGCCACAGCGGCGCGCGCCTGGGCTTGACGGCCGCGATGGACAGCGGCACGCCGCCCCGCGCGCGCACGTCGGAGATGACGTCGGTGTCACGTCGGGCCGCGACCAGCACCTCATGGCGGTACAGGCCGGGTTGGCCGCGCTCCTCGACCGCATTGGCATGCTCGATGCGCGGCAGCAGGTAGGTGACGACGTAGTTCTGCATGTCTTGCGCGCCGCCTCAGAGGCCCAGGACGCGGCGCGCGCCGAGGGGGTCGATCTCGCCGGCGGCGAGCAGGTCTGCCAGCGATGTCAGGCGCTGCTGGAAGTGAACGCCGGCCAGCGTGGTGATGCGGCCGAAGTTGCCCTGCGACTCCTCGAGGAGCGCGACGAGATCCATGCGCGCGGCCTCGTCGGAGCTCATGGCCAGAGCCTCGAAGGCCAGCACGCGGCCGAAGATGCCGGTGTGGTCGCAGCGGATACACCCCGTGCGCAGGCGCAGCGGTGTGCCCTCGGGCAGGTCGATGCCGGTGCCGTCGAGCGTGGTGCGGATGCCCTCGGCATCTTCCGGGCCGGCGGGCCGGGCGCAGCTGCACAGTCGCTGGGCCAGGCGCTGGCTGAACAGCAGGCGCAGCGAGTGGGCCAGGATGAACAGCGCCTCGCGCTTGGCGCTGTCCTCGAAGAAGGACACGAATCGCTCGAAGGTCTGCAGCGCGCTGGTGGCGTGGATGGTGGCCAGCACCAGGTGGCCGCTCTCGGTGAACTTGAGCGCAGCGCGCGCACTGTCGCCGTCGCGGATCTCGCCGAAGACAATGACGTCCGGGTCCTGGCGCAGGATGGAGCGCTCGACGTCCGTGGTGCGCTGGTCGAGCAGCTGGTTGATCTGGATCTGGCGGGCGAAGGGCAGCGTGTACTCGACCGGGTCTTCCACCGTGACGACGTTGATGCGGTCGCGCGGGAAGCTCTGCGACACCGCGTACAGCGTGGTGGTCTTGCCGGAGCCGGTGGGCCCGGAGAACAGCAGCAGGCCGCCGGTCTTGCCGTGCACGCTGGCCACGGCGCGCAGCCGCTCGATCATGGCGGGGTCGGCCGGGAACAGTGAGTCGATGCCCGGCAGGGATTCGGGGTCCAGCACGCGCAGCGCGATGGTCTCGCCCTGGGCCAGCGGCTGGCTTGCGACGCGGAAGTCGATGTGCCGGCCGTTGAACTCGATGCTCATGCGGCCGTCCTGCGCCCGCCGGGCATCGGAGGCGTCCATGCCGGTCTCCGTCTTGAGCCGGGTGAAGATGGCCGTCATGACGCGCTCGGGCAGCTGGTGGCGCTGCTGCAGCTGCCCGTCGATGCGGTAGCTGATCCAGGAGTCGGGGTCGGCGCAGGAATCGAGGTGGATGTCGGAGGCGCGGGCGCGCAGCGCTTCGGTCAGGATGGCTTCGACCACGCTGCTGAGCAGCGAGCCGGTGACGTCACGGGAGCGCATTTCCTCGAGCAGGCTGTCGACGCCGGCGGATTGCTTGCTCATGCGGCGCAGCACCTGCCGCACCTCGGCACGGTCGGCGGCCGTGATGCGCAGGCCGGCGACGGGCACGACGCAGGCACGCACGATTGCGGCCTTTTCGCGCTCGGTCAACGGTCGCGCGGACAGCAGCGCCAGCGACCCGGATTCGACTGCCACCGGCGCGACCAGGTAGCGCTCGCACAAGCCCACTGGCAACAGCGCCCGGGAGCCTTCGAGGTCGGCGGCCTCGCTGCGGCCCAGCAGTTCGGCGGCGCGTTCGCGGCTGAGGAAGCGGTCCCGAACGAGCAGGTCGTAGACATGCACGTTGTGGCCGAGTTCGACCAGCGCGCTCTTCTTGCGCAGCGCGATGTTGAACTGTGCCTGCGTGACGTGGCCCTGGCGGACGACGGCGTCGTCGACCCCGTAGCGCACGAGGCGGCCCGACGCCGTGGGGGCGACGGCGGCTTCCGGCGGTGTGGAGACGAGTTCCATGCTCAGATCACCGGCCCGAGACACTGGGCCGCTGGCTGGCGGGTTGCGCCGCACCATCGGTGCGGGACCCCGCGCCGAAGCCCCTCGTGGCCACGTCGGACAGCGCGCGCCATGCCTTGCCGTCCAGGCCGCCGTCCGGCGCCTCGAGCGACGATGCCAGGGGAACCGGCGGCGACGCGATCACGGAGTCGATGGACCCGCGGAACACGACCTTGGCATGGCGCTCGTCGCCGGTGTCGGGCGGTAGCAGGTAGAGCACCACGGTGTCGGCCGTCACCCGGGCCAGGACCTTGTAGCGGTCGATGAAATCGACGACCTGGCCATTGCGCACCACATAGGAGGCTGCGCGGAAGACGCCTCGCGCCGCAGACTCACCAGGACCACCCCCAGGGCGTGGGGCCGTTGACCCGGTGCCACTGCCCTGGGTGCTGGCGGCAGCGCCGCCGCCGCCCGCACTGCCGGGGCCATTGGAGAAGACGACCTGGGCGACGGCCATCTGGCTGCGCAGCACCGCTGCCTTGCCGACGATGGCCGCGACATACAGGCCCGAGACGCGCTCCTGGATGGCCAACGGGATGCTGGGCGGCTCGCCGGGCTGGCCGGCTTCGTCCGGCGAGCTGCCGGGCCGTTCGCCTCGACGGGCCGGCGCCGCCGCCGGCAACGGCACTGATGCCGCACTGGCGGCGGCAGCTGCCGCCGTGACCGGGCGCACCAGCGGGTTAGGAATGATGGGCTGGGCCAGGGCCGGGCCGGCCAGGCAGGCCAGGCAGGCCATCTGCAGCAGCGACAGGCGGAAGGGTGCGTTCATTGGGCTGACTCGGGCTTCGGGGACACGCCGGGGGCATCGGGGAGCGCGGGCACCTGGCCAGCGACGGGGTCACCGGCGGGCGTGACCAGTCGTGCGGGCAGGCCTCTGACCGGCGCGGCCAGCGGCGCCGCACCGGCGGTGAACCTCAGGATGCGGGGCCGCAACGCGATGACGAGTTCGCTGCGGGCCACCGAGCCGATCTTGCGATTGCCGCCGATGCCGTTGTCCACATCGACGCTGTCGCGCTTGGCGGCGATGCCACCCAGCAGGACCACGTCGCCCGGGCGGGCACGGACAGTCGTGATCACCTCGCGCTCGGCGGTCTCGGGCAGCGTGAGCTGGGTGCCGAGCGCGTTGTACTCGTTGAGCTTGATGAGGTCCGAGATGCTGAGGTTGATGCGCGTGTAGATCGTGCCCTCGTGCTCCTCGCCGAACAGCGCGAGCTCGAAGCCCGTGTTGATGGTCTCGGTCTCGACGGTGGTCTGGAGCAGGTTGGTGCCGGCGTTGGTGCCGACCTTGGCCACGTAGGTGGTGGAATTGCCCAGGCGAAGGGAGCCACGCGAGCCCGAGACGAGAGAGATCCTCGGCTGGGAGATCGACCGCACGTTGCCCTGCGTGCGCAGGAAGTCGACCAGCAGTTCCATGTTGAACCGTGGCCCCGCGATGACGGCCCCCAGGTTGAAGCCGTTCGTGCTGGAAAAGCCGACCGCGCGGTTGCTGCTGCCGAAGGGCGCGGTGATGTCGGTGGAACCGGTCGTGGCCGCGGTCGTCCCGGTCGTGCCGGTACCGGTGCCGCCGCTGCTGGATCGGTCGGCGCTGGCGCCGGTCCAGCCGAACTTGTTCCATTTCACGCCGTCCTGCTGGCCGTCGGCGAGGTCGACCTGATAGACATGCACGTCGTACAGCAGCATGGAGCGGGTGCTGCGGATGTGCTCCAGATAGCGGTCGATGGCCACCATGCCCATGCGGTTGGTGCGGAAGGTCACCGTGCGGTTGATGCGGTCGAGGTACAGGTCCTGTGCGCCGAAGAACTGCAGGGAGTTCGTCAAGCCAGCCAGGTTGTCTTCGCCCAGGGCGGGCGGGAGATCGAGCATGAACCGCTCTTCAGGCGCCACGTGCAGCACACGGTTCCTGACGAAGTAGAAGAAACCCAGCGACTCGGACAGTTGCTCCATCAGATCGGGCAGGGTGCCCGAGAGCATCAGGGCCGCGGAAGAACCGTAGCGTTCGAGGGAGCGGGGGCCGCCGTCGACCACCAGGCCCAGGCCATGCGGCATCACCAGCAGTTGCAGAGCGTCGAGCAGCCCGCCCTCCGACACGCTCACCGTGGTGACGCCGGTCTGCGGCAGTTCCTCGCCGGTGCTGTGCGGCCGCAGACGGAAGGCTCGCGCCGCGACCTGGCCGGACATCGCGAAGTCGGCCTCGTCGACCTGGTCGCCCAACGTACGCATGCGCTCGGCCTCGGCCGGGACAGATGGCATGCGCTCGGGCCGGGGCAGCGTCTGGCAACCCGCCAGCACCACCAGACCCAGCCCCGCCGCCAGTCGCGCGGCGGTCCGCAGCGGCCGGCTGGCTGTGCCTTGCCCCGGCCGGAGGGCCGGCACCGCGACTGCCCGGGGGGTGATGCGCCCGGCCTCGACGTTCAGCACTTTGATTTGTTTGACTGGTTTCATGGCACGCAAGTGTAAAGCTTTACAGATAAGCTGATTCACATCAACTGTGCTGATTTTCACGATCAGATGTCATCTGTCGCATTTTTGTCAGATGAAGGAATGACCGGACAGGCGGCATGCGAACGATCTTCACGGGCCAAACTTCAGAAAACCCCGCACAGAATATACGATGCAGCCCGTTCATGTGCGTTGTATCGGCCTTGCCTGTCTGGAATTTAACTGGTTAAACTGCTCTCAACGATAGGACTTTGGATGCACATGGACGAAGCACATTGGCAGCGCGACGCGCGACGGGTCGGCAAGGTCTTCGCCTGCTTCGCCAACCAGGTTCGCCACGGCCTCGGTCGGTGGGAAGGGCGGGGGCCGTTTGTCGTGAGGGCCGACGACGACCTGCTTCAGGTCCGCCCCGGGCCCGACATGCCCTTGCTCAGCCTGAGGCCCCACCTGGTGACAGGCCCCGACGGGGTCGAGTGCTTCATCCACTGCAGCGAAACCGGCACGCCCGAGCACCCGCAACGCGGGCCGGTCGCCGTCTACCGCTACGGCATCAGCGGGCAGGTTCGCCGCCACCCAGGCGATGACTGCGGGTATCTCGGCGTCCTCAGCGACAGCTATGTCGCGGTGGAAGTCGTCCGTACCCTGATCGCCGAGGCTCAAGCGCGGTTCAGCCGGCAGCCCCACGCGGCGCGCCTGTCGTTGGCGCACCGCGCCTCCCCTGCGACCCGGGAGCCCGGGCCATGAACGCCGGATTTCGCGGCATCAGGCCGGGCCCGACACCTGCAGCATCTCGACGGACCAGCAGCACCGTGATCCTCGTCGCGGCCCTGCTCGCCACCCTGGCCATCTGCGCGGCATGGTGGTACCTGATCCAGCAGGCCGGCGGCACAGCCGCACCCACGTCCGCGGCGACCCGTTCCACGACGACGCTGCTCCTGGCGTGCGCCGGCTCGCTGGTGGTCGGCGGTGCACTGGCCTTTGGCGCCATGACCGCGATGGCGCATCGGCGCTCCAGCGCGGGTGCGCCGGCCGCGTTGCCACAACTCGGGCTGGAACCCGGGGAAAACGCAGCACACACACCTGCGGCAGGCTACCTGGCGCCAGGCGCAGCGCGGCCTGAGGCTACGGGTTGGTCGAGCCTGTGGGCAACCGACCCGGACGCCGAGCGTGCGCCGCCCGAGGCCGCCGGCGGCCAGACGCCTGAACCGCTGAGCCGGCGCCCCGATGAACCGGACAGCGGCGCTGACACCCCCCTACGGTCTGACAGCATGACTGCGACGTCGCGTGCACTGGCGCGGGAGGCCGACGAACTGAATGCATGCAGCCTGGATCTGTCAGCGCTGGCCAACGGCACGCTGCGCATCGTTGCCGACATGGACAGTACTGCAGGCATGGCCTACCTGGAGGTGACAATGGCGCTGCTGTCGGCCACGCACGAACTGGCCACCCAGCGTGCTGGCCGTCAGGATGTCCAGAACTGCGTCATCCATGCGCGCGTCACCACCCAACTGCTGCGTCAGTTCCTGAGCCGCAGCCAGCGGCCCGGGTCGACACCGGCGGTGGGCGAGCCAGCCCACCTGCCGGCACCGCAATGGCAGGCGGACGAGCCGGAACTGGTGCAACTGGCCGATGAGTGCCTGCAGACCGCCGAACTGGCGGCGGGCAGCCTGGCCCACTTCAATGCAGCCGAGGACGTCGCACGCGAACGCCTGCGGGCATTCGAGGCAATGGCCAGCGAGTTGCAGGCGCTGGCAGCAACCTCGGCCAGCGTCCTGCGCATGACCACCTCGCAGGTGGAGTACGGCAACAACATCGCGCACCTGGCAGGGCGGCTGGCAATGGGCGCCAGTTGCCTGAACGACGATCTGCATCGGGCCAACCGCGCGGAGTGAACTGGATTCACATGACTCAAGATCCGAAAGCTCTGTCGAAGGCCCGTTCCCCACGGTCGGCCCTGGCCGTGGTCGTGGCGTGCGCCCTGGCCCTGGCCCTTGCGGCCTGCGGCGGTGGCGGCAGCGGCCAGGCCGAGACGCCGGTCAGCGGAGCGCTCACCTGCCCTGCCGCGCCGTCGGGTGAACCGGCGCTGTCGCTGGCTGGCGTGGCGGTTGCCAGCCTGTCTGCGGACAAGGCCTGGCTGTCGCAGACCATGGCCGCCGACTACCTGTGGCCCGACGAGATTCCGGGCGTCGACCCGAATGCCGCGCGGTTCAGCGATGCGGACATGGCGTGGGAGTCGCTCACAAACTATTTCTCGGCCCTGCTGACGCCTGGCGTCGACGCGCAAGGGCGGCCCCAGGACCGCTTCAGCTTTGCCTATCCCACGCAAGCCTGGGAGCGGCTTGCCGACGGCGGCGTACAGATCGGCTACGGCGTCGAATGGAGCATCGAGTCCCCGACGCCGCCGCGCCAGGTGCGGGTGGCCTATGTCATGCCAGGGTCGCCGGCCGCTCTGGCGGGCCTGAAGCGCGGGGACCGGGTGCTTTCCGTCAACGGCGTCTCGACGGACGTCAACACATCCGCAGGCGTGGCGACGCTGGTGGGCGCGCTGTTTCCGCAGACGGCCTGCGCGACGGATTTCAACCTCTCACGGGACGGCGAATCGCTCCCACCCGCGCGGCTGGCGGCCACCGAGGTGGTGAAGACCTCGGCGCTGGCCACACGCGTCATCGAGGCCGGCAACGGCCGCAAGGTGGGCTACGTGGCTTTCCTCGAGCATTTCGGTGACGCCGAAGCCCGCATGACGGAAGCGTTCACGCAGTTCCAGCAGGCCCGGGTCGACGAGCTCGTGCTCGACCTGCGATACAACGGCGGTGGCTACCTCTACATTGCCAGCCAGGTGGCGTACATGGTCGCTGGCGCCGACCGCACGCGGTCGAAGGACTTCACGCGCCTGCAGTACAACGCCCGCCGGTCTGCCGACACTGCGGATTCCAACCTGCCCTTCCTCGGGACCCGGTGCGTGCCGGGCACCGACGGCTACTGCACATCCACCGACCCCCTGCCCCAGCTCGCGCTGACGCGGCTGTATGTCCTGACCAGCGAGGCCACCTGCTCGGCCAGCGAGTCCATCGTCAACGGGTTGTTCGGCATCGATGTCGAGGTCGTGCTCATCGGCGCGACCACCTGCGGCAAGCCGTACGGTTTCACCGCGAAGGAGCGCAGCGGTATCTCGTACTTTCCCATCGAGTTCAGCAGCGCGAACCACAAGGGTTACTCTGACTACGCCTACGGCTTCGAACCCGGCTGCCAGGCCACCGACGACCTGGAGCACGATCTCGGCGACACGGCGGAGGCGATGCTGGCCACCGCCTTGGCGCACCAGTCACTGGGGCGCTGCCCGGCCGGCACGATGGTGGGGCAGTCTTCCGTGCAGGGCGCGCGCCGCTGGGCCGAGCGCCTGGGCTTGCGCCCGCCGGTGCTGGGGGTCGGCATGCGGTCCTCCCGTGCGGAACGCATTCTGGCCGAACGCGAGCGGCGTGTGTCGTCCCCCTAACGGCAACAGGCGCTTCGCCCTTCGGCCCTCCAGACGACGTCACGCCGCCGCCACACGCACACGACACCCATGGAACTGCTCGGCTTCTTCCTGATCCACATCAGCCTGACGGTAGTGCTGCGCTACGGCATCTTCCTGCTGCAGACCGGGATCAACCCGATGGTTCAGGCCAGGGGGCACGGCGCCGCCGGCTATGCCGATCGGGCCATGAAGGCGGTTTTCGTCGGCATGGCGGTGGTGGTTCACATCCATGCCTTCGCGCCGGAGCACATGCCGCATCTGGCGCCGTTCTCGCAGCTGGAGCACACCATCGTGGCCCGGCTCGGGTGGGCCTGCCTGTTCGTCTCGCTCGCCTGCACGGTGGCAGCCCAGACCCAGATGGGCAAGGCCTGGCGCATCGGCATCGACACACAGGCCCCGGCGGAGCTGGTGCGCAAGGGGCTGTTCCGTTTCTCGCGCAACCCCATCCACCTGGGCACGCGGCTGACACTGCTGGGCCTGTTCCTGGTGGTGCCGAATGCCGTGACCCTGGCGCTGATGGTGGCGGCCGAGCTGCTGGTGCAAATCCAGGTGCGGCTGGAAGAAGACCACCTGGCGCAGGTGCACGGGGACGAATACACCGAGTACGCCACCACCGTGCGGCGCTGGCTCTGACGGGCCGGCTGGCGCGATGACCGCGCCACGGCGCGAAGGCACTACGATGCGCCCGCCCCCAGCTCTTCCGGAACGCCCATGCCCCGCCCTACCCCTGAAGCCTCCCCCGGCGTGGCGCTGTACTGGGACTTCGAGAATCTTCATGCCGGCCTGGCCGACGCCCGCCACGGCGAGGGCACCTACAGCAAGCCGGACAACCGATTCAAGGCCCAGGAACCGCTGATCGACGTGCCGGCCGTCGTCGGCTTCGCCGAGTCATTCGGCCCGATCGCCATCCACCGCGCCTACGGCAACTGGCAGTTCTTCGGGCGCTACCGCGATGCCCTGCTCCAGGCGGCGGTGGAACTGATCCAGCTGTTCCCGCCCGGAGCCTCGGGCAAGAACGGCGCCGACATCAGGCTGTGCCTGGACGCCGCCGAGGACGTGGGCCGCTTCGGGCACATCGGCACGGTGATCATCGTCGGGGGCGACAGCGACTTCCTGCCGCTGGCACAGAAGATCAAGGCCGCGGGCCGCCGTGTGGTGGGTGTCGGCACGCGAGACAACACCAACCGGCACTGGGCACGCAGCTGCCATGAGTTCCGCTACTACGACACCCTGATGGAGGGCCCGGTGAAAGGCCCGGTGAAAGGCCTGGTGGAGGGCCTGGTGGAGGGCCTTGTGGAGGGCATCACTCCGGGTTCGCCGTCAACGCCTCCTGGTGGCGCTGACGCACCAGCGCCCTGAGCGACAACGGCGACACCACGCTCACCTGCCCGCCGTGGCGCAGGATGTCCATCACCAGTTCGGTCTCGTCGGAGTACGGCAGCTTCAGTTCGAAGTGGCCGTCGTCGGTCCAGCGGCTCGTCTGCTCGGGGTGCCATTCCTCGCGGCTGACCCAGCGCGCCGCCTTCGGGGCGAAGCTCAGCGTGGCCCAGTGGCGCTTGGCGCCCGCGTAGATGCCGTAGCCGGCGTCCATCTCGGCCTGCAGCGTCTTGGCTGCGACGTCCCGGGCCTTGACATCCAGCATCTCCGCCTGCTCGATGGCGTCCAGCGAGAAGCGGCGCAGGCCCTCGGCGCGGTGGCACCAGCCGTCCAGGTACCAGGTGTTCTTGTGGTGCACCAGGCGCTGGGGCGACACGTCGCGGTCGCCCACGGCGTCGCGGCTGCGCGTCAGGTAGCGCATGCGAACCCGGCGGCGCTTGAGCAGGGCCTCGGTCACCATCTCGAACGACTGCGTGGCCACCGGCCGCTTGGCGGGGCTGATGATCTTCACGCGCTTGAGCAGCAGCCTGGCGTCCACCTGCTCGTTGCCCAGCATCTGGTGGATGCGTTCCAGGAGCGGCTGGAGATGGCGGCTGATGACGCCGTCGGAATCGAGCTCGTTCAGCAGCTGGTGGGCCATCAGCAGGCTGTACAGCTCACGCTCCGTGAACCACAGGCCGGGCAGCTCGTGCTTGCGTTCGCGGCGGTCCTCGCCGAAGCCGTAGGCGTTGCTGAAGCGGTCGTAGACGATCGGCGAGCCGAGCCGTTCGCGCAGGTAGTCGAGATCGCGCTTGAGCGTGGCCCGCGAGACCTCCAGCTCATCGAGCAGGGCCTTGAAGCTCACCTGCCCGCGGGTGCGGATGAGCATCTCGATCTTGTAGACGCGCTCGGTCTTGGACATCGGCCGTGCCTGGTGGTCGCTCAACATCTGAGCGAGACCGACTTTACCGGGTGCCGGGCGACACCCAGCGGGGGGCGAAACCCGAGCCGGTGTCGACGATGGCCGTGGCGTGCGGCGCGCCGAAGTGCGTGGGGAACAGCAAGGCGCCGGAGTCGGCGCAGTGCGACAGCACCGCGCGGCGCGTGGCGCGGGCCTGCACCGGGTCCTGGCAGAACTGGGTGTTCCAGTCGGGCGCACAGATCTGCAGCGGGTGATGGATGACGTCGCCGCAGAAGACGCCGCCGCCCCCGGGATGCAGCAGCTTCAGCAGGATGTGCCCCGGGGTGTGGCCGGGCGCGGCCTCCACCTGCAGGGAATCGTCGATGGCGTGCGGACCGTCGATCAGCGTGGCCTGCCCGGCCTCGAGCACGGGCAGCACGCTGTCGCGGTAGGCGATGCTGCGTGCCGGGTCGTCGGGCGCATCGGGGTGCTGGCGCGGGTCCCAGAAGTCGTTCTCGCGGCGCGAGAAGAGGTAGCGCGCGTTCGGGAATGTGGGCACCCAGCGGCCGTCGCGGAGCTGGGTGTTCCAGCCGATGTGGTCGGCGTGCAGGTGCGTGCACAGCACGATGTCGATGTCCTCGGGCCGCAGGCCGGCCTGGGCCAGGCGGCTCAGAAACGGGGTGTCGAGCTGGTGGAAGCGCGGCCACCAGTGGCGGTCCTTGTGGTTGCCGGCGCAGCAGTCGAGCAGGATGTTGTGGTGCGGCGTGCGGATCAGCCACGAGTGCACGCTCGTGATGAGCTGGTCACTCTCGGGGATGTAGTGGTGCGGCACCAGCCAGGCCATCTCGCGCAGCAGCACCTCGCGGTCGAAGCCGGTGAAGTACTTTTCGGGCGGGAAGCTGCCCGGGCCGAGCTGCTCCTCGATGCGCGTGATGCGCGCGTTGCCTATCGTCCAGTCGAGCATGGCCCGTCTCCTGTGGTGCGGCGCGCTCAGCCGCGGTGGAACCAGTGCAGCAGCCTGTGCTCCACGGCCAGGATGCCGCGGTTGAGCCCGTAGCCCGTGGCCGCCAGCAGGAAGATCGACGCATACATGTCGCCGGCCCGCATGGCGTACTGCATCGTCACCAGGTAGTAGCCAATGCCCTCGGAGCCGGCGATCATCTCGGCCACCACGGTGACGATGAGCGCCAGCGCCAGGCTCACGCGCATGCCCGCCAGGATGTACGGCAGGCTGGCCGGCAGCACCACCTTGAACACCGTGGCCACGCGGCCCATCTGGAAGGTGCGCGCCACGTCGTGCGCGATCGGGTCGACCGAGCGCACGCCGGCGATGGTGTTGATGAGCACGGGGAAGAACACCGAGAACGTCACGACGAAGATCTTCATCGCGTCGTCGATGCCCAGGATCAGGATCAGCGGCGGCACGATGGCCGGGATGGGAATGGGCCGCAGCAACTCGAACAGCGGCTCCAGCGCCGCCCGCACCCAGCTGAAGCCCGCCATCAGCAGCCCGATGGCGATGGCCAGCACGGTGCCGATACCGTAGCCGGCCAGCATGCGCGACAGGCTCGACCCGAAGGCCTGGGGCAGCTCGCCCGAGGCCATGCTGCCGAAGCCCGAGCGCACGATCTCGGTCACGGGCGGCCAGTTGGTGCTGGACACCCAGGAGCGCGCCGACCACTCCCACAGCAGCAACAGGCCGAACAGCAGCACGAAGCCGGTGTACCGCGTGGAGCGGCGCGGCCGGGAGTCGGCCGATTCAGCCAGGTCAGCCGCCATGCACGAGCTCCCCACCCACCGCAGTGGCCAGCACGCCGGCGTCGCGCAGTTCTTCGGCGTCGCAGGCCACGGGGTCCACGGCCAGCGCCGTCCAGTCGGCCAGCAGGCCCGGGCGCAGCACGCCGCGCTCGCGCTCCGAGAAGCACAGGTAGGCGGCATCGCGTGTGTACATGGCCAGGGCCTCTTCGCCGCTCACGGCCTGCAGGCGGCCGATGGGCTCGTCGGTGCCGGCGATGCGGCGCGTGCGGGCCTGCCACAGCCCGAGCAGCGGCGCGTACGGCGTGATCGGGGAATCGGAGCCGCCGCCGACGCGCACGCCGCCGTCGAGCCAGCTGCGCACCGGCGTGGCCGTGGCCATCATCGCGACGCCGAAGCGCTTCACCAGCAGCGGGCCGAAGGTGTACTGCATGGAGCACTGCGTGGCCACGTCCACGCCCATTCGCGCGGCCTCCCGGATGTTCCTGTCGTCCGGCCACAGGTAAGCGTGGATGAGGCACCAGCGCAGGTCGCGGATGGGGAACTCTCGGTCGATTTCCGCGAAGACCTCCAGCGCGATGTCGATGGCGCGCCCGCCCACCACGTGCACGCCCAGCGACCACCCGAGCCGGGCGCACTGCCGCGCGATGGCGCGAAACGACTCCGTGGGCGTGACCTGGATGCCGCAATTGCAGCGCTCGTCCGGGTACGGCTCGCGCATCAGCGCGGTGCCGAGCGAGGCACCCCCGTCGAGAAACATCTTGATGCCGCCGATCTTCAGCGTGGCATCGCCGAAGCCGCTGTGCACGCCCATGCCGGCGATGTGGTCCAGCGTGTCCTGCAGCGGGCGGCTGGCGTCGGCCAGCGGCATCAGCACCGAGCGCATGCTGAGTTCGCCGCGCGTCCACAGCTGCTGGTAGATGGACATCAGCTCGGGCGGCACGCCCGGGTCCATGATGCCCGTCAGCCCGGCGGCGTGGTACGCCCGCTGCACATCGCGCAGGGCCTGCAACTGCTGCGCCACCGTGGGTGGCGGCACCAGGCGGGCCACGGGCTCGAAGGCCGGCGGCTCCATGAGCACGCCGTTGGGCTGGCCGTGGGCGTCGCGCTCGATCTTGCCGCCCACGGGGTCGGGTGTGCTGGCGTCGATGCCGGCCAGGCGTAGGGCCAGGCTGTTGGCCACGGCCGCATGGCCCACGCGCGGCAGGTACACCGGGCGGTCCGGGCAGACGGCGTCGATCTCCTGCCGCGTGGGGTAGCGCTGCTCGGCCAGGTTGGCCACGTGCCAGCCCGTGCCGCTGGCAATCCAGGCGACCTGCGGGTTGGCGTCGGCGTAGTCCTTGATGGCGCGCTGGATGTCGAGGATGCAGCGCGCCGGCCCCAGGTCGACCAGGCAGGCCTGGATGCCGGTCCAGTGCATGTGGTTGTGGGTGTCGATCAGCCCGGGCACGATCGCGCCCCGGCCGAAACCCAGCTCACGCGCGCCCGGGCCCGCCGCCTGCCGGGCTTCCGCGAGCGTGCCCACCGCCAGGATGCGGCCCTCGCGGACCGCCATCGCCTCGGCGCGGGGCTGCTCGGGGTCCATCGTGACGATGTTCCCCCGGACGATGCTGGCCATGGCTCAGCGCGGTGCCTGCGTGGCGGTGCGGTACAGCAGCGCCTTGGCGTCGAAGGCGCCTTCGAGCATGCCGTTCTTGCGCATCAGGTCGACCACGGCGTCGATGCCTGCAGCGTCCACCGACTTCTCGAACGGCGGCAGGGCCAGCTTCTTGATCTGCTCGGGCGCCAGGCGGGTGTAGGCGGAGACGATCTTCGTCCACTCCTCGGAGCCCTGGTTCTGGTTCGTCCAGTCGACGGACTTGTAGTAGGCGCGTGCGAAGCGGTCGATGACATCGGGGTTCTGGCGGATGAATTCCTTGGAAGCCGCGTACTGCGCGACCGGGACGCGCTTTTGCACGGTGTTGTACGGCCAGGCGACCATCTGCACGGCGTCGGAGCCGACACCTGCCGACAGGAACGGCTCCACCACGAAGGCGGCGTCGACGCGGTCGCCCTTGACGGCGTCGATCATCTGCGGGAACGGCACTTCCAGATAGGTGACCTTGTCCGGGTCGCCGCCGGTGGCCTTGACCCAGGCGCGCGCGTACAGCCAGATGATGTTGTTGCGCGTGTTGACCGCGATGCGCTTGCCCTCGAAGTCCTTGCCGGTCTTCAGGGTGCTGCCCTTCTTGGCCACCAGGCCGGCGAGGTCGGGCACGGTGGCGCCAGTGTTGCTGCCGGCGGTGATGATCTCGAAGCCCAGGCCCTGCTTGGCGCCGAGCACGATGGAGATGATGTTGCTGAAGGTGATCTGCACCTGCCCAGCGGCCAGCGCAGGCAGGCCCGCCGCGCCACCGGCGGTGGGCGTGGTGTCGATGGCCAGGCCTTCGTCGGCGAAGAAGCCTTTGGCGATGCCCACCTGCAGCGGGGCCGTGTCGATGATGGGAATGGTGCTCACGCGCAGCTTGACGGGCTGCGCCTGCGCGAAGGCCGACGAGGTGAACATCAGCAGCGCGGTGGCGGCTGCGCCCAGCAGCAGCTGGATGCGGGAATGGATCATGGTGGCGACTCCTTCGGTGGGTGAGACTGACACTCGCGCGGCCCCGTGGGCGGGCCTAGCGGGCATCGACGAACGACCAGTGAATGACACGCCTCTCGGCGAACACGAACGCTGCATTCAGCGCATAGCCCAGAACGGCCAGGATCACGATCCAGGCGTACATCTGCGGCACCTTGAACGAGCGCTGCATGTCCAGGATGAGGTAGCCGACGCCGCCGGTGCCGGCCAGCATCTCGGCGATGACCACGAGGATGAGGCCCAGGCCCAGGCTCACGCGCATGCCCGACAGGATCATCGGCAGCGCCGACGGCAGGATGACCTTGAACATCAGGTTGCGCGGCCGGTGCCCGAAGGTGCGCGCCACGTCGATCATCACGGGGTCGGTGCCGCGCACGCCCTGCACGGTGTTGATGAGCACCGGAAAGAAGACGCCGAGGCCGATGATGGTGAGCTTCATGGCGTCGCCGATGCCCAGGAACAGGATCAGCGGCGGCAGCAGCGCGGGCTTGGGCAGCGGGCGCAGGAACTCGACCAGCGGCTCGAAGAGGTCATGCACCGGGCGGAACCGGCCCATCAGCAGGCCCAGGCCCACCGCCAGCGCGCAGGCCGTGGCATAGGCCAGGCAGAAGATGGTGAGCGTTTCACCCAGCGGCGCCAGCGCCTTGCCGCTGGCCAGGATGCCGGCGAGCGTTTCCGCCACGACCGACGGCGGCGGGATCAAGGCCCGCTTGAGCACGCCCGTGCGCACCAGCACTTCCACGAGCACGAGCAGCGCCACGATGGTCAGCGCCCCGAGCGCGCGCTCGAGCAGGCGGCGGTGTGCGGCGGGGCTCATGGCGCAGCGGCGGGGAGCGTGCCGGGGATGGCGCCCGGGACCGCACCCGGGATCTCACCTGAGACCGAACCCGGGATCGCACCGGTCGGGCGGCCCAGCAAGCGCGAGAGCAGTTCGTGCCGCAGCTCCAGGAAGCGCGGAAGTTCCTTCGTGGTGATGCTGTCACGGGGCCGCGGCAGCTCGGTGTCGAGCACGCCCACCACGGTCGAGGGCCGGCCCGACAGCACCGCGATGCGGTCGGCCAGGAAGACAGCCTCATCGACATCGTGCGTCACGAGCACGGCCGTGAAGCGATGCTTTTCCCAGAGGTCGAGCACCATCGCGTGCAGTTCGAGCCGCGTGAGCGCATCGACCGAACTGAAGGGCTCGTCCATCAGCAGCACGCGGGGCTCGGCTGCGAGCGCGCGCGCGATGGTCACGCGCTGCTGCATGCCGCCGGACAGCTGCCACGGGTAGTGGTTCGCAAAGCCTTCCAGGCCCACCATCGCCACGTGCTTCATGCTGTGTGCGTGGCGCTGATCGCGGGTCATGCCCGGGCGGTTCTCGGTGGCGAAGGACACGTTCTGCAGCACGGTGCGCCACGGGAACAGCGACTTGCCGTACTGCTGGAACAGGTAGACGATGCCTTCGGGCGGTGCGGTGACCGCACGCCCGTCGAAGCGCACGTGGCCCGCCGAAGGCGGCATCAGGCCGGCGGCGATCTGGAGCAGCGTGGACTTGCCGCAGCCCGAAGGCCCGACGATGGCCAGGAACTCGCCTTCGCGCACCGACAGATCCACGTGCGCCAGGGCCAGCGTGCTCGCGCCGCCGACGCCGAAGCTCTTGCGCACGCCCTGCAGCTGCAGGTAAGGCTTCGGTGCCGCGCCGGCGGCGGTGTCGTGGTCGGTCATGGAGTGGCTGCGCTTCAGTACTGCGTGCGCGGCAGGTCGACGGTGAGGCCGTCGAGTGCGTCGGTCAGCATCACCTGGCAGCTGAGCCGGCTTTCGGGGCGGCACTCCGACGCCGTGAAGGCGAGCATGCCGGTCTCGTCGGCGTCGGCCGGCGGCAACTGGCCGAGCCACGGCTGGCGCACGTAGACATGGCAGGTGGCGCAGGTGAGCAGGCCCCCGCAATCGGCGGCGATGCCCGTCACGTGCGCACCCACGGCCGCGTGCATCAGGCTGATGCCGGTCTTGGCCTGGATCACCTGCTCGGTGGTGCTTGCGTCGGGGCGGGTCGAGACCAGCGTGATGGTGATCATCAGATTCGGCCGAAGTATTCAGTGCGGTGGAAATCGTCCTTGTCCTCGGCCGCATCGAAGCGCCGCAACTCGGAATCCTTGATCTTGACGTAGTAGTCGATGAAGGCCTGCCCGAACCCGCTGGTCAGCACCGGGTCGGCCTGCAGCGCCTTCAGCGCGTCGCCGAGCGACGTGGGCAGGCTCGTGGCGCCGGCGCCGTACGGGGAATCGGTGGCGGGGGGCGCCTTCAGCTCGCGCTTCATGCCGTCCAGGCCCGCGTAGACCTGCGAGGCCAGATAAAGGTAGGGGTTGGCCGCGGGCTCGCCGATGCGGTTCTCGATGCGGGTGTTCCTGTCGCCGCACTCGCCGATGACGCGCAGCATGGCGCCGCGGCTGTCACGGCCCCAGAGCACCGACTGCGGCGCCAGCGCATTGGGCCGGAAGCGGCCGAAACCGTTCGCGGTAGGCGTGCAGAACACCGTGGCGCCAAGCGCGTGGTGCAGCAGCCCGGCCAGGTAGTGCTCGCCCTCGTCCGACAGAGTGTGCCCGGCATCGCTGGGCCGGCTGCCGGGCGCCGGGCTGGCGCGGACGAACAGGTTGCGGCCGTCCTCCAGGCTCACGAGCGACTGGTGCAGGTGCCATCCGCTGGACATGATGTTGGGGAACGGCGGCCTGCACATGAAGGTGGCGTGGTAGCCCGCCCGCAGCAGGGCCATCTTCACGGCAGTGCGGAACAGCGCCATGTTGTCCGCGGCGGTCAGGGCGTCCGTCACATCGAAGACGGCCTCGACCTGGCTGGGGCCCATCTCGGCTTCCAGCGACAGCAGGGGCATGCCGAGCGCCTGCGCCGTGCGCTGCACGATGCGCATCGGGGCCTCGGCCTGGTCGTACCAGGCCTCGCTGAGCAGGTTCGCACCCGGGTGCACGAGGCTCAGCTTCGCGGGCCCGCCGTAGGGCGCGTTGCTGTCGGGGTCCATGCGCGGGGCTGCTTCGTCGATGCGGTAGATGTGGAACTCCACCTCCAGGCCGCAACGCATCTCGAGCCCGCGCGCACGCAGTTTCTGCAGCGCGCGCTGCAGCACCCGCCGCGCATCCAGCTCGACTGGCTGCCCGTTGGCGAACCAGGGCTGCGCCCGCAGCCAGCCGGTGGATTCGGCCCAGGGCAACTGCTGGAAGCTCTCCGGATCGGGCAGCAGGACGAGGTTGTTCGCCTGCCCGAAGCCGGGCAGGCCGTCGGTGCCGCCGGGCTCGAAGACCGGGTAGACGGTACGCCCGGAAATGTCCTTGAGCATCAGCGTGCTGACCATGCCGATGCCCGAGCGCAGGGCGCTCTCCACCGCCGACGCCACCAGCGCCTTGCTGCGCGAGACACCGTGCAGGTCGCACCAGGTCACGCGCACCAATTCGACGCCGCTGGCGCGGATGCGGGCGCAGGTGTCCTGGACGGCGCGCTCGCGCGCGTCGTCGTGCACCCCGCATCGCGAGGCGAAACTCATCATGCAGGCTGCTTCTGCGGCTGCTTGTCCGTCCAGGGGGCGCCGTCGCGCTTGGCCTGGGCCTGATCCTTCCACCAGGTGCCCCAGGTGCCCGCCGGCGCGATGCCGTCCACGGTGTCCGGACCCCGCATCTGCGAGGCCAGCGCGGAATCGGCCACGCCGGGCGCGGGCTGGCCGGCCTGCACGCGCTCGATGGCCTGCAGCAGCAGGCGCCGGTTGGCCATGATGACCTTGTCCGTGGTGCCCAGGTGCTCGCGCGTGCGGTCCTGGATGGGGCCCATGCTCTCCACGGCCCACTGGTCGTGCACGTTGATGTCTTCCTCGCCCATGCCGAGATAGGTGGTGGTGCGCTGCTCCTCGTCGTTGAAGCCCCAGTCGTTGTCGCGGCCGGCCTTCGGGATGTACAGCGGCGGCGGGATGAACTGGGTGCGCTGATCACGCATGGCCTGCTTGTTCACCGGGCCGTCGAAGCTGGTGAAAAAGGAATACCAGTACGTGTGCGTGTCGTCGATCGGCACGTGCATCTGCGTGATGGTGAGCGTCTCGGACAGCGGGATCACGAAGGTGCTCGGGAAGATCTCGTGCGTGACGCGGACATGCGTCAGCTCTTCCGTCATCGGCCGCAGCGTGGTGAGCTGGAAGCCCCAGGGGCGCGCCTCGAAGCTGATGTCCGGGCGATGGAACTCGCGCATGATGCGCGTCATCGGCCAGCGCTCGCCGTGAACCTGGCCCGCGCTGGCGCTGCGGAACTGACGGCCCGCATCGTTGCTGCCCACGTCGTCGAGCGAGGCGTCGTTCAGGAAGCGGTGCAGGAATGACGTGTGCGCCGGGTCGATGCCGACCTCGAACGCCTGCAGCCAGTTGCACTTCCACATGCCCTTGAAGGCGAAGACGTGCGTGCCGGGCGCCGCGAAGCAATCGAACATCGGGAACGGCGGCTCGGCGCCGGGCTCGCCCAGCCACGCGAACAGCACGCCGCTGCGCTCGACGACGGGGTAGCTGCGCTGCTGTACGCGCTCGCAGAGCTTGCTGCCTTCCGGCTCGGCCGGGGTCTCCATGCAACGGCCGGTGGCGTCGAACTTCCAGCCGTGGAAGGGGCATCGAACGCCGTCGCCCTCGTGCCGGCCAAAGGCGAGATCGGCGCCGCGGTGCGGGCAGTCGCGGTCCAGCAGGCCCCAGCGGGCCTGATCGTCCTTGAAGAGGATCAGGTCCTGGCCCAGCACGCGGACGGCCTTCATGGGGCGCGTGGTCATGCGAGGCTCGAGCGCCGGGTCGAACTCATCGACCAGGGCCACGGGCTGCCAGTAGCTTCGAAGCACCGCGCCACAAGGCGAGCCCGGCCCGATCTGGGTTAGAAGTGCGTTCTGTTCGGTCTTCATTGCGGGCTCCTGTGATGCAGATTTGACGTGAATCGAAAGCTGCATACCATTTTCATAGTTCAGGATACAGTAACCAACATGGGCCTGCAACAAACCGTCTTGCTCCACCTGCGCGAGCTGATCCTGCGCGGTGAATTCGAACCCGGCCAGCGCCTGGCCGAGCAGCAGCTGGCCGAGCAGCTGGGCGCCTCGCGCACACCGGTGCGCGCCGCGCTGGGCATCCTGGAGCAGGAGGGCCTGGTCAGGACCAACGAGACGGGCGGCTTCGTGGTGCGCCAGTTCACGCCGCGCGAGGTGGCCGACGCCATCGCCGTGCGCGGCCACCTGGAAGGCATGGCGGCCCGGCTGGTGGCCGAGCACGGCCTGAACCGCCAGCTGGCGCTCGACCTGCAGGCTTGCCTGGACGAGGGCGACGCTGCACTGGCCGCCAACCCGCTGACGATGGACGACTACGCCAGCTACGCGGCCATCAACGACCGTTTCCACGCGCTGATCCTCGAGGCCTGCGGGAACCACGCGCTGCAGCGCGCGATGGCAGCCAACGACAAGCTGCCCTTCGCGCCGGCCTCGGCCATGCTGCCGATGCAGGGCCCGGTGGCCATCGACCGCGACTGGATGCTGTATGCACACCGCCAGCACCACATGCTGGTGGACGCCTTCAGGCGCCACGAGGGCGCGCGCGCGCAATCGCTGGCCGTGGAACACACCGAGGTGGCGCAGATGAACATGCGCCTGGCGCTCGAGCGGCGCAGCGAGTCGGAGCGCGTGATGCCGGCCATCCGTCTGATCTCGGGCGGATGATCTCGGGCGGTTGATCTCGGTCAGCTGAACCCGGCGGAGCAGCCCTACACTTCCGCCAGGCACTCGAACGGCGCAAGGGGATACCGACAAATGCCGTATCAGATCATCTGGGAGCCACCGGGCGTCCATCGAAGGTTTCACGGCCACATCACCGGAGCCGAGGTGCTGCGGTCACTGACGACGATGACCAGCGACCCGCGGTTCGACGACATGCGCTACAGCATCGAGGACTATCTCGATGTCGACCATTACGAGGCCGATCAGGAAAGCCTGACGATGCTCTCGGCGTTTCACTACGGAGCACATGCGAGCAACGCTCGCATCGTCACCGCAGCCGTGATGAACAAGGACGAAGTCCGGGAGGTCTTCCGGCGCTTCCAGGCGTCCTACAGCACCCCCTTTCCGCTCCAGATCTTCGACAACCTGGCCGATGCACGCGCGTGGATCACGAGCCAGATCGCGGCCTATGGCTCGGCACCGCGATGGGATTGAGCTCAGACGGTTCCGACACCGCCGCCGGGGTCGGGCGCCACGCCGCGCCCAGCGCAGCGAACTCGAACGCCACAGGAGCACCCGAGCCTCGCGCCGACACCAGCTTCCTGTGGTCGGACGCCCGGCTGCTCGGCTTCACGCCGATGGACGAGACCCACGAGGAGTTCTACCGCGTCGCCTTCGACCTGCTGACCTGCACCGCGGCCAGCGCCCCGGCGGCGCTGGAGGCGCTGGAGGCCTTCGAGCATCACGCCGTGGCCCACTTCCAGCAGGAGGAGGACTGGATGCGCCAGACGAACTTCCCCCCGCGCGACTGCCACATCGACGAACACGCGGCCGTGCTGAAGTCGGTGCGCGAGGTGCGCGAGGGGCTTGCCGCCGGGCGGCTCGACGTGGCCGTGGTGCAGGATCTGGCGCAGCACCTCTTCATGTGGTTCCCGGGCCACGCCGACTACCTCGACTCCGCACTCGCGGCGTGGATGAGCAAGCGGCAGTACGGCGGTCAACCGGTGGTGCTGCGCCGGGCCGTACCGTAGTCCGGCCGGGGGCGGCAGGCCCGGCCCTGCGGTTCGCCATCGCACAGACCCGTGAACGGCTTGCACCCAGGCTCGCCCGAAAGGAGGAGGCCGATCCGGCCCGGACATGGCCACGACCCAAGCTGTTCCTGAGGTTCCCGGCACACAGCCCGGCGAGACGACGAAACCGGATGGCGTCGAGGCGCAGGCGGGGCTGTCCGCAGCCCAGGCCGCACAGCGCCTGGCAGAGGACGGGCCCAATGCGCTGCCCGGCGGCCAGCGCCGCAGCCTGCTGTCGATCGCCGTCGAGACGATGCGCGAGCCGATGTTCCTGCTGCTGCTCGCGGCAGGCACGCTGTACCTGCTTCTCGGCGACCTGCAGGAGGGCCTGACACTCTTCGGCTTCGTGCTCGTCACGCTGGCGCTGACGCTGTACCAGGAAGGCCGGACAGAGCGCGCCATCGAAGCCCTGCGCGATCTCACCAGCCCGCGCGCGCTCGTCATCCGCGACGGAGAGCCTCGGCGCATCGCCGGTGCCGAAGTGGTGCGTGGCGATCTGCTGAAGCTGAGCGAAGGCGACCGCGTGCCGGCCGATGCCCTGCTGGTGTCGGCCGACGGCATCCGCGCGGACGAATCACTGCTGACGGGCGAGGCCGTGTCGGTCGGCAAGCGCCTGGCGCGGCCGGCCGAACTGGCGGCTGCGGCAGCAATCTCGATGGCAACGGCAACGGCGCCGACCGACGCCGTTCGCGTGCCGCCCGGCGGCGACGACCTGCCGGCGGTCTATGCAGGCACACTGATCGTGCAGGGCCATGCGCTGGCGCGCGTGACGGCCACGGGCGCGCGCAGCGAGATCGGCCGCATCGGCACCGCGCTGGGCACGGTGGAGAACGAGCGTTCACCGCTGCAGAAACAGACCACCCGCCTGGTGCGCAACCTCGCCCTGCTGGCACTGGCGCTGAGCCTGGCGCTCGTGCTGCTGCATGGGCTCATCCAGGGCGACTGGCTGCAGGCCCTGCTGGCCGGAATCGCCCTGGCGATGGCCATGCTGCCCGAGGAATACCCGGTGGTGCTGACCGTGTTCCCGGCGCTCGGGGCGCGCCGCCTGTCCCGGGAGGGCGTGCTGACGCGCCGCATCACCGCCATCGAGACGCTGGGCGCCACCACGGTGCTGTGCAGCGACAAGACCGGCACGCTGACCGAAAACCGCATGACGGTGACGCACCTCGCCGCCGGCGGCGCCCCGCTGCAGGACCGCCTGGCCGTGGACTCGGTGACCGACGGCAAGCTGCCCGAAGCCTTCCACACGCTGGTGGAAGTGGCGATCCTGGCCAGCGTGGTGGATCCCTTCGACCCCATGGAGAAGGCGTTCCACCAGCTCGGCGAGCGCTTCCTGGCCGACACCGAGCATCTGCACCGGGATTGGCGCCTGGTGCAGACCTACGCGCTCAGCCCGGAATTGCGCGCGATGTCGCACGTGTGGGCGGCTGCGGGCGATGGCGCCCGGACCGTGGCCGCAAAGGGCGCGCCCGAAGCGGTGCTGGACCTGTGCCACCTGGATGCAGCCCAGTCGAGCCGCATCGCCCGCGTGGTCGATGAACTGGCCGCCGATGGGCTGCGCGTGCTGGCAGTGGCGCGCGGCACGTTCACCGGCCCGGAGTGGCCGGCGAGCGAGCACGACTTCGACTTCGAGTTCATCGGCCTGCTGGGCCTGGCGGACCCGGTCCGCGCCCAGGTGCCGGCCGCCGTGGCCGAGTGTCGCGCGGCGGGCATCCGGGTGGTGATGATCACCGGCGACTACCCGGCCACCGCACAGGCCATCGCACGCCAGGCCGGGCTGGCCGGACGCGACGGCGACTTGCAGACGGGCGACTTGCAGACGGGTGACTTGCAGACGGACAACGTGCTGACGGGCGACGAGATCGCCACGCTCGACGACGAGGGCCTGCGCGAGCGCATGGCCACCGTGAGCGTCTGCGCCCGGATCGCGCCCGAACAGAAGCTGCGCATCGTGCAGGCCCTGAAGGCGCGAGGCGACATCGTCGCCATGACGGGAGACGGCGTGAACGACGCCCCGGCGCTGCGCGCGGCGCATGTGGGTGTCGCCATGGGCGGGCGCGGCACGGACGTGGCGCGCGAGTCGGCCTCGCTGGTGCTGATCGACGACAACTTCGCGTCCATCGTCGCGGCCGTGCGCCTGGGGCGCCGGATCTTCGACAACCTGCGCAAGGCCATGTCGTACATCCTTGCCGTGCACGTGCCCATCGCCGGCATGGCCCTGCTGCCTGTTCTGTTCGGCTGGCCTGCGCTGCTGTACCCCATGCACATCGCCCTGCTGCAGCTCATCATCGATCCCGCCTGCTCGATCGCCTTCGAGAACGAGCCCGCCGAGAGCGACGCAATGCAGCGCCCGCCGCGCGATGCCGCAGCGCCGCTCTTCGGCGGCGCCACGCTGCGGCTGGCGCTGATCCAGGGCCTGGGCGTGCTGGCCTTGGTGATGGCCGGCTTCGCCTGGGCCAGCCCGCGCATCCCCGAGCCGGAGGCCCGCGCCTTCGCGTTCGCCACCCTGGTGATGGGCAACCTGGCGCTCATCCTGTCCAACCGCTCGGCCAGCCGTTCGTTCTGGGCGACGCTGCGCACCCCGAACACGACACTGTGGCTGGTCATCGGCCTGGCCCTGGCCCTGCTGCTGGCGGCGCTGTACACGCCCTGGGCCGTGGGCTTGCTGCGCTTCGCGCCACTGCCGGCCTCTGAACTGGCGGCAGCCTGCGCACTGGGCCTGCTGAGCGTGGTGTGGTTCGAAGGAATCAAGTGGGCGCGGCGCCGGTCTGGCCCGGCAACCCGTGGCGGGCAGGCCGGCACGAGCCCGTCCAGCTGAGGCCGCAGCGCCGACCGGACGCCCGCGCGGCCGGCGTCACGGCCCAGGTCCTGCATCCCGGCCATACCGGGCGCCCGCGCAGGGGAACGCGAACGCAACGCCTATCGGAGGTTCATCTCACAGCACCAGGGTCGAGACCGACTTCGTGTGGAGGTAGCTCTCCAGCGCCTCGGCTCCCCCCTCGCTGCCGTGGCCGGAGTCCTTCACGCCGCCGAACGGCAGCTCCGGCCAGGCGGGCGCCGGCTGGTTGATCCAGAGCATGCCCACCTCCAGCCGCTGGGACAGCTCATGCACGGTGCGCAGGCTGTTCGTGAAGGCATAGGCGGCCAGGCCGTAGGGCAGGCGGTTCGCCTCGGCGATGGCATCGTCCAGCACGTCGAAGCCCTGCACCGCGGCGACGGGGCCGAACGGCTCCTCGTTGAAGACCCGGCAGTCGCGCGGCACGTTGTCCAGGACGGTCGGCGCGAAGAAGTTGCCCGCGCTGCCGATGCGCTGCCCACCGGCCACCAGCGTGGCGCCGCGCTCGACGGCGTCTGCGGTCAGCGCCTGCAGCGCGGCAAGCCGGCGCGGGTTGGCCAGCGGCCCCATCGTCGTGCCGGCGTCCAGGCCAGGGCCGACCTGCAGCGCGAGCGTGGCTTCGGCAAAGCGCGCGACGAAGCGCTCGCGCACCGCATTGGCGACCAGGAAGCGCGTCGGCGAGATGCACACCTGCCCGGCATTGCGGAACTTGGCGCCGGCCGCGATGCGGGCCGCGCGGTCGACGTCGCAGTCCTCGGCCACGATCACCGGCGCATGGCCGCCGAGCTCCATCGTCGCGCGCTTCATGTGCGCGCCGGCCAGCGCCGCCAGCTGCTTGCCCACGGGCGTGGAACCGGTGAAGGTGAGCTTGCGGATCACCGGGTGCGGGATCAGGTAGGCGCTGATCGCCTCGGGCCGGCCGTACACCAGGCCCAGCACGCCGGGGGGCAGGCCCGCGTCGGCGAAGGCGCGCACCAGTTCGGCGGGCGAGGCGGGCGTTTCCTCGGGCGCCTTCGCGATGATCGAGCAGCCGGTGGCGAGCGCTCCGCAGAGCTTGCGCACGAGCTGATTGATCGGGAAGTTCCACGGCGTGAACGCGGCCACCGGGCCCACCGGCTCCTTCAGGACATGCGCCATCTGGCCCGCGCCGCGCGGCGCGACGATGCGGCCCGAGACCCGCGTGCCTTCCTCGGCGAACCACTCGATGATCTCGGCGCCGAAACGCACCTCGGCCAGGGCCTCGGCCAGCGGCTTGCCGTTCTCCTGCGTCAGCAGCCGCGCGATGCCCTCGGCACGCTCGCGCAGCAGGCGCGCGGCCTCGCGCATCGTCTTCGCCCGCTCGACCGCCGGGATGCGGCGCCAGGTCTCGAAGCCACGTGCGGCAGCGGCCAGCGCGTCGTCGAGATCCTCGCGCTCGGCCATCGCCACGCGGCCGATGGCTTCGCCGCTGGCCGGGTCGTGCACCGGCAGCGTGGCTTCAGTGCGGCCAGGGCGCCAGTGGCCGTCGATGTGCAGCAGGACATCGGGGTAGCGGGACATGGTGGATTCCTTCAGATGTCGAGCACGAGCCGCCGCGTCTTGGAGCGGGAGCAGCACACGGTGATGGTGCGGTTGGCCGCCTTCTCGCTGGCGGTCTGCACATGGTCGCGGTGGTCGGGCATGCCTTCGATGACCTTCGTGACGCAGGTGCCGCACACGCCGGACTGGCAGGACATGCGCACCGCGATGCCGTGCGCGATCAGCTTGTCGGCGATGCGCTCGCCTGGCTGCACGTCGAACGTGACCTGGCTGCGCGCCGCGACCACGGTGAACGGCGCGCCGTCGGTGTTCACCTCGGCGCCGAAGCGCTCCAGGTGCACCGTGTCCTGCAGCCAGCCGTGGCGCTGCGCGGCGCCGGTGACGAAGTCCATGAATCCGTTGGGCCCGCAGACGTAGAGATGGCGGTCGGGCGAGGGCCCGGCCAGCACGCCGTCGATGTGCAGGTGCTGCGCCTCGGGGCCGTCGTCCAGATGCACATGCACGCGCGAACCGAAGGCCTTCAGCTCCTCCAGGAAAGCCAGCCGCGCCGCGCTGCGCCCGCTGTAGTGCAGCTCGAAGCTGCGGCCCGCGGCCTGCAGCGCGTGCGCCATCGACAGCATGGGCGTGATGCCGATGCCGCCGGCGAACAGCAGCGTGTGCGCGGCGTCCATGCGCAGCGGAAAGTTGTTGCGCGGGCGGCCGATCTCGAGCCGCTGGCCGACGTGGAGGCCCGCATGCACCGCCGCCGAGCCGCCGCGCGAGTTCGGGTCGAGCAGCACGCCCAGGCGGTAGCGGCCGCGCACGGCCGGGTCGCTGGCGATCGAGTACTGGCGCAGCAACTCGCTGCCCAGGCGCACGTCCACGTGCGCGCCGGGCTCGAAGGGCGGCAGCGGCGTGGCGTCGGCGCTCTCGAGCTCGAGGGCGACGATGTCCTGTGCGACGCTGTGGCGCGCCGCCACGCGCACCGTGAGCGTCTCGCGCTCGGGTGCGGCGGACGGGGGGGCGGCGGACGGGGCGGCGTCGCCCATGGCGTCGTCGGCCTCCACGACGACGGGCAGCGACGCGTAGGCGCGGATCGTGTTGTTCATGGCCACCACCGGCTCGCCGGCCAGCGCGATGGTCTTCGCGCGCCGCGCCAGCGACTGCAGCAGGCTCACGATCTCCAGGCGCGCGAGGTGCATGCCCATGCACATGTGCACGCCCGAGCCGAAGCCGAGGTGATCGTGCACGTCGCGGGTGACGTCGAAGCGGTCGGGGTCGGCGAACTTGCGTTCGTCGCGGTTGGCCGACGCGTACATCACTATCACGCGTGCTCCCTGGGGAATCGGCACGCCGGAGATCTCGGCGTCCTCGGCGACGAAGCGCGTGAAGGCGCGGATCGGCGAAGCCAGGCGCACCACCTCCTCCACCGCGTTCGGGATCAGCTCCGGCCGCGCGCGCACGAGCGCCCACTGCTCGGGCTGGTCGGCGAAGAACCTGATCGCCTGCCCGGTGGCGGAGATCGTCGTGTCCAGGCTCGGGTTGATGTAGTCGCGCATCAGCTGCGCGCAGGTCTCGAACGGAATGCCGCGCTCGGCGCCGACCTCGAAGATCCGATGCGCCCAGCCGCCGGGCTTGAGCTTGTCGGGCGTGCCGTACTCGTCGAGGAAGGCCTTCAGGTCGCGCAGGTCGTCGAAGGCCGCCTTCGCGCGGTCGTTCTCGGGGCCGAACAGGTTGAAGGTGGCCGAGGCCCAGGTCAGCATCTTCTGCCGCGCCGTGTCGGGCAGGCCCACCAGCTCGGCGACGATGGTGACCGGCAGGTACTGCGCGAAGTCGCTCACCGCGTCGAAGCGGCCACGCCGCACCAGCTCGGCCACCAGGCCGTCGGCCGCACTGCGGATGCGGGGCACGATGGCTTCCAGCGCGCCGGGCAGCAGCGGTGCGGCCGTGATGGCGCGCGTGGCGTCGTGTTCGGGCGGGTCGGAGTTCAGCGTGCTGCCCACCAGCAGCCGGTTCGTGCGTTCGTTCAGCGACACGCCGCGCGAACTGATGAAACGACGGGGCTGGCGCAGCACGCTGGCCACCTCGGCATAGCGCGGCAATGCATACGCCTGCAGTTGCGACATCCACACCACCGGGCCCAGGTCGCGCAGACGCGCGTACACCGGGTACGGGTCACGGATCACGTCGTCGGCGTACAGGTCGCCATCGTAGACAGGCAGTGTCATGGCGAGCTCCGCTCAGAGCCGCAGGGCGGCGAGCCCGAGCGTGTCGCTCGCGGCGAAGGCGCCCATGCCACCGTCGGGCGAAATCTCGGCGCCGCGCAGCCAGTTGCTGTCCGGGCCCAGCAGGAAGGCCGCGACCGACGCGATCTCGCCGGGCAGGCCCGGGCGTCCGGCCCGGGCGACGTTGCGCGCCATCGCGTCGCCGAAGGCCGCCGCGAAATCCGACAGCAGCGCGGTGGCCACGGCACCGGGGCAGACGGCGTTGATGCGCAGGCCGCGCGCCGTCATGGCCTCCGACTCGGCCAGGGTCCATGCGATCAGCGCCTCCTTCGAGAGGTTGTAGGCGCGGGCGGCATCGATGCCCTCGTCGCGCACGAAGGCTGCCGTGTCGCGCGGGTCCAGCGCCGCCAGCCGCTTCACCTGGTCGAGGTTCTCGCGCCAGCGGGCGCCGGCGCGCGAGGCCATGTTGACGATGGAGGCGCCCGGCGCCAGCCGGGGCAGCACCGCACGCGTGACGGCCCGCTGGGCGAAGTAGTTGATCGTCAGGATCGCCGCTTCCTGCCCCGGACGCGGCGAGACGCCGGCGTTGTTGCACAGGCCGTCGAAGGGGCCGGCGGCGCGCGCGAAGGCCGGCTCGATCGATGCGAGGTCCGCGAGGTCGACCTCGTGGCAGGGGAAGGCCGCGTCCTGCGGCGGGCGGACATCGAAGCCGGTGACGCGGCAGCCGCGCGCCAGCAGCTGGGCGGCCAGCGCCGCGCCGATGCCGGACGCGACGCCCGTGACGATGTAGTGTGGCTGGTCCATGTGTGGTTCTCCCGGTACAGGGTCAGTCGGCTCGGAAGCCGGTCGCCTTCACCACCGGCGCCCAGCGCGCGGTGCTGCTGCGCTCCAGCGCAGACAGGTCGGCCGGGCTGCCGCCACCGGCCTCGAGCCCGAGCTTGGCGAAGCGGTCCAGCACGTCGGGCTGCGCGAGCGCCTTGTTGAGCGCACGGTTGACGGCCTCGATGGCCGCGGGCGGCGTCTTCGCCGGCGCGTACATCGCGAACCAGCCCTGGGCCACCATGTTCGGGTAGCCCTGCTCCTTCAGCGTGGGAACGTCGGGCAGCACGCTGCTGCGCTTGTCGCCCGAGGTGCCGATCACGCGGACCTTGCCGGCGCGGTGCGACTCCAGCGTTTCCAGCACCACGTCGATGCCAGCGCTGACCTGGTTGCCGACCAGTGCGCCGAGCAGGGCCGCGCCACCGGCGAAGGGCACGTGGACCAGCTCGGCCTTCGCGTCGCGGCTGAGCATTTCGCCGAAGAAGTGGGGCAGGCTGCCCGCGGCGGGCGAGCCGAAGTTGGCCTTCTCGGGGTTGGCCTTCAGGTAGGACACCAGCTCGGGCACGGTCTTGACCGGCAGCGCGGCCGGCACGGTGACCGCGAAGCCGAAGTTGCAGACGTGGCCCACGGGCGCGAAATCGGTCGCGGCGTTGTAGTTCAGCTTGGCAAACACCATGGGCGCCAGCACGGGCACGACCACCGGCGTGAGCATGAACGTGCGGCCGTCGGCCGGCGCCGACTTCAGCAGTTCGGCGGCGATTCGGCCGCCAGCGCCGGCCCGGTTCTCGACGATGACGGTGGTCTTCAGCTCGTCCTTGAGCTTGTCGGCGAGCAGTCGCGCCACGATGTCGATCGAACCGCCGGGCGGGAATCCCACGAGGATGCGCACGGTCTTGTCACCCTGCGCGTGCGCAGGGGCGCCGAAACCGGCAAGGGTGACCGTCAGGGCGGCGGCAAGCGTGGTCAGTCGGCGACGGTTCATGGGGCATCTCCTGTTTGCGCATCGCAATCTATGCGCCGCACAATGGATTGATCTAATCAACCGATAAGAGGGTAAACCCATGGAGCATGCGGACACGCGACAGCGGCTTCGCCATCCGCAGACCCTGGGCGACCTGCTGATCTACCGCCTCGGCCGGCTGTATGCGACCGCGGGTGCGATGACGCTGCGGGTCTGCGAGGGCGAGTTCGGCATCCCGCGGCGCGAGTGGCGGCTGCTGGCCGTGCTGGGCGAAGTGGGAGAGTTGCAGCCTTCGGAACTGGCCATGCACGCCGAACTCGACCGCGCGCGCACCTCGCGAGCGCTGGCGGGGCTGCAGGCCCGGGGACTGGTGGAGCGGCATGCGGTGGCGAGCGACCGGCGCCTGGCGCGGGTCAGCCTCACCGAACAGGGCCGCGTGCTGCACGCACGCATGCAGCCGCGCGTGGCCGCCATCAACGGCGCGATGCTGGCCGAGCTGAGCGACGACAGCGCGGCACAGCTCGACGAGTTGCTGGGCGCCCTGCAGCGGCAGGCCTCGCAGCTGCTGGGCGCCTCGGCCTGGCCGAAGGCAGATCGCCGGCGCGGGGGCCGCACGCCCCTTTGAGGGACTCTCGAGGAATGCCTGTTCGCTGCACCAGGCGGCAGTGCGAGCGCCGGCCGCGGTGCCGCCGAGCCGTCAACGCCGGGCCGGGTTCTCCATCTGAAGCGGCACGCCCGGCTCCAGCCCGTCGTGTGGCGTGGTGGCCTTCACCAATTCACCAATTCACCAATTCACCACTTCACGGCGCCGCGGCCCAGGTCCATCACCACGCGCGTGGCCAGGTACAGGCGCGGCACGATGTTGGACACGGGGATGTACTCGTTGTCGTTCGAATGCGCGCCGAAACCGCGCAGGCCGAAACTTTCCAGAACCCCGCCCCGAGGGCGCAAACCCGCGAAGGCGGCATCGGTGCCCCCGCCGGTGGCGCGGTCGCGGATGGAAAGCGGCAGGCCCACTTCGCCGGCCACCTGCACGGCGTGTCGTGCGATGGCGAGCGAGGCAGCGTTGGCGACGAAGGCCGGACGGCTGCGGTAGAAGCTGAGCTCGATCTTCGTGTCCGGAATCAGCTTGTCCTCGATGGACTTCCTCAGCGCGGCCTCCATCAGGTCCAGGTCCTGGTTGGTGAGCGAGCGCACATCGGCAATGGCGCTCGCCTCGGCCGGGATGACGTTGCGCGATCCGCCCGCGTTGGCCACCGTCCAGTTGATCTGCAGGCCCTTGGCCGGGTCGCCGAAATTGCGGCTCTTCAGCATCTGGTGCGAGAGTTCGTAAAGTGCATTTCGCCCCAGATGCGGCGCCGCGCCGGCATGGCTGGCCCTGCCGGTGACCTTCATTTCGGCGATGGCGATGCTGCTGGTCGCCAGCCGCACCATGTCGGAGCCGCTGGCTTCGGCGCTGCCGCCGCCTTCAAAGGACAGCACCGCGTCGTACTCGCTGCCCAGCTGGGTGATGAAGGCGCCGGAGCCGGGCGAGCCGATTTCCTCGTCGCCGTTGATCAGCACGCCCAGCTGCGCGTAGTCGTTGAAGCCGCTGCGCGCCAGCAGGTCGACCAGGTGCAGGATCAGCGCCACGCCCTGCTTGTCGTCGGCGATACCCAGCCCATAGGCGCGGTCACCGTCGATGCGAAAGGGCTGCTTCGCGCCCATCCCCTTGGCGTAGACGGTGTCCATGTGCGCGATCAGCAGCACCTTCTTGCTGCCATTGCCAGTGCGCGTGGCGTAGACCATCGAACCGAGCACGGCGCCCTTGAGCTGCGGGTGAAAGTCCGGCGCCTTGGCCGGCCGTATCTCCACCTGCATGCCCGCGGTGCGCAGCCGGGTGGCAACGTGGTCGGCCAGCTTGCCCAGGCCCTCGAGGTCACGGCTGCCCGACTCCATGCCGACCAGAGTCTTCAGTGTTTCCAGGTAGGCCGGCAGTTCGGCCTGCGTGCGTGCGCGCAGCGCTTCGTCGGCCGCGCGCGCCGGCGCGGCCACAGTCGGCGCGGCGGCCGCAGCAGTGGCGGCAGCGCCGCCGGGTGTGCCAGGTGTCGCGCAGGCGCTCAGCAGCAAGGCGCTGAGCAAGGCGACGAGGAGTGGTCGGACCGGGGCGTTCAGGGTGTGGGGCATGGGGATGGTGGTCGAGGAAGAGGCCGGCGTCACGAACGCTGCGGCAGGGGCCGGGTAGCCAGACGACAACTGCAACTGCCCGGCAGCAGCCGATCATGGCCGAGGCAAAACGGCGCGATCGACGGGGTAAACCCACAAGTTGGGCACCTGGCCAGCGAGGTGCATCGGTTCATCGGCATCGCGACACCTCCACCGCAACCGCGGGCACCGGGTCTGGCAAGTTGTCGACGGGCAGCAGTTCGCAATGGGTGCACCACACCTCGGGCAAGTTCACGCCGCGGATCCTGCCGTCACCACACACCGCTGGGAACACCCAGTTCAGCCCGTCCACACGCCGGATCCGGTACGGCTTGCCCGGGTAGCGTGGCGCCGAGTCGATGAAGGTGACATAAACCAGCCGGTGATTCAACAACGGCCACCGGCGCGCAGTCGTCAGCTGACTTGTCACTTGCGGCCATCATGGCTCTGGCACGAGCAGCCCCTCGTCGAGCAGCGTTTGCACGATGTCCGCTTGCCGCAAGTCGCGCCCTCGCTTCATCTGCGGCCTGTCCGATGCCGATTCAGCCATCCAGCGCTTGAACGATACGAACGTGCCAGGGGCTACGGTCTTCATGAGCGCCATCTTCCCGGTGACTGAGACGACGACCTGTTCGAATTTCGGCGCCTCGGTGAGCACAGAAGCCCGGACCGCCTGCACAGGCCAAAGGTCATCCTCATCGGCTGAGAAACGGAATGGGTGCGGGTCACCGTCAACAGGCTGTCGTCGCAGAAAGTCCACCTCGAATCCTCGGTCGTTGATGGCCGTCTCGTTTTGCAGTTCCTTGCGGCGGAAAGTTGGGTCGACACGCTGCAAGACTCGCAGCATTGAGGTGTCGATGCGTTCCAAGTCGGTGACGAACTTCACTCGGCGGCGCGCGTCCCACAGCAGGTCGACGTCCTGAGTCGCCAGCGCGCCCTGCACGATTCGCACGCCAGCAGCGGCCTCGTAGGCATACAACGCATGTGTGCCCACCACCACGAAGTGCTGCCCCAACCCCGCCTCATCAAGCGTTTGCAGCAAGGCAACGACGACGTTCGGCACGCGCCCGGCCTTGACGGCCTTGTTCAACCGCTCGGCTTCCTTGAGTGCATCCCGCAGCGACTTCAGCCGCCGTTCCGCCTCCTGTTTTCGCTGCGTGAACGCCACATAGTTGCGCTCCGTCTCGGGTGTTCGTGGGCCGAGTCGGTGCTGCCTGTTGTCCGCGGTTGTCCTCACGAGGTACTCGTACTCACCTTGGCGCTTCCAGTACATGCCCCCGACGTACCTCCTCGCCTCAGCCTGGACGCGGCGGTGCTCGGCGAAGATCGTCATCGAGTCGATGACCTGTCGGGCGGCGTTGTCAGAGAGCGGAAGGTAGTTCACGAGTAGCCGTACAAATTTCAAACTCTCATTTTATACGGCCATTTCTTGGCTGACAACAAGTCAGGATCGCTCTGACGGGTGAGACCACAGCCCCGGCTTGGCGCTGGAAGCCGCGAAGACATCGGGAACCCGGATGGAGCAAAACGCCATCGTTTGGAGCGGCGCCGATGCTGTCCCGCAGTTGATCCTGCTTGGCTGAAGCTTCGGGCTGGTGTGCCCGCCGTCAAGGCGAAAGACTGGGGAATTTGATCCAAATTGCCGCCCCCGACAACTCGTCAAACGGGGCTGAAGAGGATGTCTTCATGACGACTCGAAATAGTCTGTTTTCCTCGGAGTCGAGGGCCGAGGGCCACCTCGAAAAGCTTGCAGACTGCGCTGCTGACGCGCCACTCGGTGCGTTTGCGGGGATGGACACTGGCCATTCAAGACTCCTCGATGTCGGTTGGGATAACCGGGTCGAGGGCCATTGGCACAAAAGAGGCACTTCGGCGCCACGGCATCGTTCCAAAAGGGCCCGTGAGGGACCGCCAATGAACGAGCGGAAAGATAAAAGCCCCTCAAATCAAAGACTTGAGGGGCCAATTGTGGTGGGCGGTGCAGGTTTCGAACCTGCGACCCCTGCCGTGTGAAGGGCGGGAACCCGGATGATCCGGGATGTCTCTGGACAGCATCATCATAGGTAGACTTCAGTCAGCTTCAGTCGACACCTGGATGGCCTCTCGCTCCAACCCCAGTCGCTCGCAAATTTCGTCGCCAAGCTGCATTTGAAATGCGATCCGAATCAGGTCCCTGACGTCGGTCGCAAGGGTGCCCAGTTCACCGCGGCGGCAGCAGAGAAAGAACTTCCTGCGAAGCTCAGGATAGGGGCGCCCATGGTGGGTGAACGCGGACAAGGGAATCAGGCGCACCTGAGGGGCGAAGTGGCGCGACTGCCAGACACAGAGCGGAGTGGTGAGGCCAAACCCCATTCCGCTGGCCACCAAGCTCAGGAGCGGGTCGGTCGCATCAAACTCATAGGACCGCTCGAGATCGCACCCGGTACGCTGAAGATATTCATCAATCTGATGACCGATCAGAGATCTCCCGCTGTATCGAATGAATTGCAGATGCCGAGCGAGAGCCCCCAACGACCCGGACTCGCTGATATCGAATGCCGCCGGGATCACGACGTAATAGCGCTCGGCCAGGAGCTCAGAGCGCAAAATGCCAAGTGGCGCCTTTACGCTGGTGGTGACGGCCAGGTCCAGCTGACGATTGTCGAACTGCTGGTCCAGTGACGGGGCGATCCCCGACCACAGCCGGATCTGGTGGGACGTGCTCGAGAGCGCCTTGATCAGCAAAGGACCGACAGTGGCTGCGAACGAGTCAACACACCCCATGCGAACGATCATGCGCTTGGCACGGCTGACACTGCGGACGCTCTCTATCAGCTGGTCGGCACGCGCCAGGAGATCTTTGGCATGCTCGAAAAGGCGAAGCCCGGCTGCTGTGGGCTGTGCGGGCCGCGTCGAGCGATCCAGAAGCACTGCGCACAATGTCGACTCCATCAGCTTGACCCGCTGGGAAACCGCGGCCTGGGAGATGCCCAATAGCTGCGCGGCCTGAGAGACGCTACCGGATTCAACGACGGCCACCCAGCTCGCCAGCAGGTCCCAGTCGGGAGGTGGTCGTCCAGCGCGCAGGTTCATGTCCCGTCAGTCTCGTGCACGTCAAAGGTTTTCGCCATCATGCGGCGGATGGAAGGCGAACAAGGGCCGTCAGCGAACCTTGAACGCAGGCCTGCACCACAGGCATCGCCTTGTCGGCCAGATCGGGGCGCCACCAAAATTGCGCGGACTCCTCCGGGTAGAGCGAATGGCTCATTTCGAGCTGGAGGGCGTGAATGCCACCGACGGGTGCGCCGTAGCGTCGGGTGATGAAACCGCCCTTGAAGCGACCGTTCAGGACCCAGGACACCTGGGATTCACGCATCGGATCGATGGCCCCCTTCACGACGTCCCCTGTACAACTGGCGCCATCGGCGGTGCCAAACTTGAAATCGGGGAGCTTTCCTTGGAACAGTCGCGGAAGCAAGCTGGCGATGGAATGCGCCGTCCACAGCAAGACATGTGCATGTTGCGCTCGCAGTCGCGCCAATTCGTCCTGCAGCGCAAAATGGTAGGGGCGCCAATGCGTCGCGATGCGCCTCTCCACCTCCTTCTCATCTGGCGCCCTACCCTCACGGTAGATCTCCTGCCCGCGAAACGTTTCAAGCGGACAGAGTGAGGTCGTGGTCATGCCCGGGTACAGCCACTCACCCGCCGCCGCTCGGTTCAGGTCGATCACGTAGCGGGACACCTTCGCACTGATCACGGTCGCATCCAATGCCGCTGCGAACGCGTAATTCCGATCCAGGTGCCAGTCCGTGTCGGGCACCTGCAGGGCATCGTGCGAGTAACTGTCGTCGATGTCGCCAGGAATGTGTGTGCCCAGGTGAGGAATGGCAATAAGGAGAGCGCCAATACGCGTTCAAGGTGGTGGGTGCGCGGCTGGCTCATAAAGGGCAGCTGTGGGTTCGGATTCCGACCACCAGAGATAGGCGGGGTCACCCGTGACGAAAGCACCGACTTCGCCTCTCAGGTTGCCGGCGTGCAATTGGAGGACCTCGCTAGGGCGGATCACTCCGGGTACGCCGTCCACAGCATAACGAGCCAACGCAACGTCACAAGCAGTTAGGACATGGCGCTCCAGGCGCAACCCGGCGACGCTGACCCGCAAACTCTCGGCCTTGGCTACAACGCTGGACAATCCCCCGCCGATGATCCAAGGCTGTTCCGGGGCCGCCGAAACAGGAACGGAAATCCGGAAGTTCAGCACCGTACGCCTATTCCGGAGGGGTGACGCTCTCCCAGCCCCACCCGTGCCTCTTGAGCATCGCACAAGGCGGGTCAGCCTGCGGATGAATGGTTCGGAAGCCACAGGACCAGTTCGGGCACGAAGTACATGACCAGCACCGCAAAGAGCATCAGGAAGAACAGGGGCATCGACTTGAGCGCGATCCACCCGATTTCCTTGCGAGTGAGGTTCTGCAAGACGAACAGGTTGAAGCCCACAGGCGGTGTGATCTGCGCCATCTCAACCACGAGAACGATAAAGATCCCGACCCAGATCAGGTCCAGCTTGGCTGCTTCCAGGGTCGGGAGCAGGACCGCAATGGTCAGGACCACCATCGAAATACCATCGAGGAAGCAGCCGAGGACCGTGAAGAACACCAACAGCAACATCAGCAACGAGAACTGCGAAAGATGCAACGAGCCGATGAACTCCGCCAAGTTGCGCGGCAGGCCGATGAAGCCCATGGCCAGGGTGAGGAACGCCGCCCCCGCGAGGATCAGGCCGATCATGCAGTAAACCCGCGTGGAGGCAAACAGGCCGTCCTTGAAGCTGGCCCACGTCAGAGAGCCCTCGAGCCAGGCAAGGGCCAGGGCCCCGGCAACGCCCACGGCTGCAGCTTCGGTAGCCGTGGCAACGCCGGAATAGATGCTCCCCAGCACCGCGACGATCAGGGATACGGTTGGAATCAGATGGCGCGACGCGTCCAGCTTCTGCAAAAACGTGAGGCGCGGACCGGCCGGAGGAATCTTCTCCTTGTGCAGGAGGGACCACACCATGATGTAACCCATGAACAGCGCTGCAAGGAACAAACCCGGGATCACGCCCGCCAAGAACAGCTTCGCAATCGAAACGTTGGCAGCCACGCCATAGACGATCATGATGATCGAAGGCGGTATCAGCAACCCCAATGTGCCGGCCCCGGCCAGTGAACCGATGGCAATGTCATCTGGATAACCCCGCCGACGAAGCTCGGGCAGCGTGATCTTTCCTATGGTGGCGCAGGTGGCAGAGGACGAGCCGGAGATGGCCGCGAAGATGGCGCAGCCGATGACATTGGTATGGAGCAGCCGCCCGGGCAGGCGATCCACCCAGGGAGCCAGTCCCTTGAACAGGTCGCCAGAGAGCTTGCTGCGAAACAGTATCTCTCCCATCCAGAGAAAGAGCGGCAATGCGGTCAGGGTCCAGCTGGATGTTGCCCCCCAGATGGTGAGAGCCATGGCATCGCCCGCTGGACGAGGCGTGAAGAACTCCATGCCGACGAGGCCGACGCCTAGCAGGGCCAGGCCGATCCAGAGACCCGAGCCCAGGAGCGCGAACATCAACAAGATGAGGCCCAGTGAAATCAGGATGTCCATGTGTGTCTTGGCCTATTCGACGTGGGAGGCTTCATCGGAGACCTCGATAAAGGACTCGCCTCGGCGGCGGGCCATCAAGGCATGACCGAAGGCAATCGAAAGACCTGCACAACCCAGCGCCATGGCAAGCTGGGGGATCCACAGGGGGGTGGCGTCGGCGGCCGGGGAAATGTCGTGCATCACGTACGAGTCCCACACCAGCCTCGCGGCGTACCAAGAGACATAGGCCGACAGGCCAAAGGCCGCCAGCAGGCTCCACCATTCCAGGATCGATTTACCCGCACTCGGCAAGCGGTCCAGAACCAGCGTGACGCGGATATGGTCGCCCCGCTGGAGCGTGGATGGCAAGGCCAGGAACAGCGCCGCGGCGATGGCATAACCGGCATAGGAATCCAGACCTGGGATGTCCCACCCTGCGGTGCGCGCGACCACGCCCAGAATGACAAAGACAAACGTGGATACCAACGCAACGGCCGAGAGGGCGCCCAGAAGGCGATAAAAGCGTCGCACGACTTGGAACATCGTGTCCCCTCCAGTGGAAACTCTTGGGCGAACGAGCAAAGGGAGCCCAGGCTCTTGCCTGAGCATTCCCGGTTCGGTCACTGCTTCATGTAGGCATCAAGGATGAGTTTGCCCTCGGGCCCCGCCGACTTCAGCCACTCCGCGGTCATGGTGGCGCCCACCGCCTCGAGTTCCTTCTTCACCGCAGCAGACACCGGGCTGATGCTCATGCCCTTGACCCCCAGATCGCGGACGTACTCGCCATCGAGTCTCTCGCTCAGCGCCCAGCCTCGCTCCTCGGCGGCCGCGGCCGCCTTCAGCACCGCCTCCTTGGTGGCCGGGTCGAGGGCGTCGAAGGCCTTCTGACTCACCACGGTCACGTTACGCGGCAGCCAGGCATTGACGGGATAGAAATACTTCACCTGCTCATAGAGCTTGCTCTCGATTCCGCCCGCGCTTGACGTCAGGAAGGTCTGCACTGCGCCCGTTGCCAAGGCTTGCGGCAGTTCGGCCAGCTGGATGGTCACCGGCTGGGCCTTCAGGAGTTGGGCGATGCGGCTTGTTGCCGGGTTGTAGGCGCGCATCTTTGATCCTGCGAGATCACCTGGTGAATTGATCGGCTTGAGCGAATACAGGGACTGACCGGGCCACGGCACCGAATACAAGGCTTTCATGCCTTGCGCAAGAAGTGCCTTCTCCTGCACCGGCTTTGACGCCAGGTACAGGCGCTTTGCGTCGGCGTAGCTGGTGGCGAGAAAGGGGATGGAGTCCACGCCGAAAAGCGGGTTTTCGTTGGCGGAACCCGACAGAATCATCTCGCCCGCAGGCACTTGTCCGCTCTGGACTGCTCGCTTGATCTCGTTGGCCTTGTACAAGGAGCCGCCGGGGTGCAGCGTGACCTTCAGCTTTCCAGCGCTCGCTTTGTTCACATCATCAGCAAACTGCTGCAGGTTCTGCACGTGGAAGGTGTTGACGGCATAGCCGGTAGGCAAATCCCAGGCGGTCTGGGCCGTGGCCACAAGCGGGGCAGCGGCAACTACGAGCGCTCGAATCAGAGTATTCATCATTGGGGTACTTTCTCAGTTTGGGATGGGACATTGCATGGGTAGACCATGCCACTTGAAGCGCGAATCAACCGGCAGAGCCAAAACCTCCACCACCCGGGGTTTCGACTACCATGGTGTCGCCTGCGCCAATCTCGGCGGACTCGCAGCCCTGCAGATGCTGGATCCTGCCCGAAGAGCGCTGGATCCAGTTATGACCGAGTCCTCCAGGTCGTCCGCCGGACATGCCGAAGGGCGCGATCTTTCGATTGTTGGACAGGATGGAAACTGTCATGGGTTCCAGGAACCGGATACGTCGCTCAGCACCGTCGCCGCCCCGGTACTCACCGGCTCCGCCACTGCCCGACCGGATTCGATAGCACTCCAGCACGACCGGGTAGCGGAACTCGAGAACCTCCGGATCGGTGATCCGGGAATTGGTCATGTTGGAATGCACGACGCCCGTTCCATCAAATGTCGGGCCTGCGCCAGTGCCCCCGGCGATGGTTTCCATATACTGATAGCGCTCATTGCCGAACGAGAGGCTGTTCATGGTGCACTGGGAAGCTGCCATCACGCCCAATGCCCCATAGAGCGCGTTCGTGATGCACTGCGAGGTTTCCACGTTGCCCGCAACCACAGCGGCGGGGAACACCGGGTTGAGCATCGAACCCTCGGGGATGAGAACATTCAGTGGCTTCAAACACCCGGCATTGAGAGGGATGTCATCGTTGACCAGCGTGCGAAAGACGTAAAGCACCGCAGCCATGCAGATCGACGATGGCGCGTTGAAGTTATTCGGCATCTGCGCAGAGGTGCCCGCGAAGTCGATGGTTGCACAACGGTTGGCCCGATCGACCCTGATTGAAACCCGAATGCATGAGCCGTTATCGGTTTCAAGTGTGAATTCACCATCCTCGAGGGCGGTAATCACGCGGCGTACGGCTTCTTCGGCGTTGTCCTTCACGTGGCGGGTGTAAGCCTGCACCACATCCAGTCCGAAGTTCCCCACCACCTTCCGCAATTCCTGCACACCCTTCTCGTTGGCGGCCACTTGCGCGCGCAAGTCTGCGAGGTTCATGCGGGGGTTACGCGCAGGATGTGGGCCTGAGGACAATTTCTCCAGCGTCCCCTCCTCCCGGAAGTGACCAGCTTCGACCAGTTTCCAGTTGTCGAAGAGGATGCCCTCCTCGAGCACGGAAGTCGATGCAGGCGGCATGGAGCCCGGGGTGATGCCACCAATGTCGGCGTGATGCCCACGCGAACCGACGTAGAAAACCGGGTCCCGCCGGGAGTCATCGAACACAGGCGTGATGACAGTGATGTCCGGCAGATGAGTCCCGCCATGGTACGGATCATTGATCAGGTAGACATCGCCAGGCTTCATCTTGCCTGCGTTCTCGCGCAACACCGTCTTGATGCTCTCGCCCATCGATCCCAGGTGGACAGGAATGTGGGGTGCATTGGCTATGAGGTCACCCTCGCCGTCAAAGAGTGCGCAGGAGAAATCCAGGCGCTCCTTGATGTTCACGGAGTAAGCAGTCTGCTGCAAGCGAAGCCCCATCTGCTCGGCAATCGACATGAACAGGTTATTGAAGATCTCGAGCATCACAGGATCGGCGTTGGTACCGATGGCATGACGTGCCGGACGCACCTCCACGCGGCTTAGTGTCATGTGATTGAGCCTGGTGATCTCGGCCACCCACCCAGGCTCGATCACTGTTGTCGAATTTTTCTCGGCCACAATGGCCGGGCCCACGACACGATCACCCGGGCGCAGGTCCTCGCGCTGGTACACCGCCGCTTCGTGGCGCGCGCCACCGCTGTACATGGACACAGTTTGAACCGAGTGAAGAGGCTTCTCGCGAGTCATCGACGAGACCGTCTCCGTTGCATCCGCACCCGTGCTTCCGATGGCCTCAACAGCAACGCTTGCTGCAATCAAGGCACGCCCCGGCATCAGGAAGGAGAAGCGCTGCTTGTAGGTTTCCTCAAACTGCCTCACCATCGATGGCAGTGGCCCGAACTGTACGGGCAGCACCGTGTCCGTTCCTTCATAGCGCAAGTGCACCTTGCGCATCACCTCTATGGCGGCCTTGGGCAAGTCCTGCGCCAGCAGCTCAGCCACCGCAGCAGCTTCCAGTTCCTCCATCACCGAGGCAAGCTCATTCACTGCCTGTTCGCTGAGTGTCAGCTCCGTCGTCTTGTCCTTGATGGCCGTGAAGTCGGCGAGGCCGATACCGTAGGCAGACAGCACACCGGCAAGCGGATGCAGAAATACCTGCGTCATCCCAAGGGCATCAGCGACCAGACAGGCGTGCTGGCCGCCGGCTCCACCGAAGGTATTGAGCACGTACTCCGTCACATCATGGCCACGCGCAACGGAGATTCGCTTGATGGCGCTCGCCATGTTGGACACAGCAATCTCCAGGAAGCCCTCGGCTACTGCTTCTGGCGAAGGTGCGCAGCCTGTGACTTCTCCGATCTTCTGTGCCAGTTTCCCGAACTTCTCTCGCACAACATTCGCGTCGAGTGCTTCAGTGCCACTGGGTCCGAAGACCTTGGGAAAGAGGTCGGGCTGAATCTTGCCCAGCAGGACATTGCAGTCCGTCACCGTGAGCGGACCGCCTCGACGGTAACTGGCCGGGCCAGGGTTAGCTCCTGCGGAGTCAGGTCCGACGCGGTAGCGAGAGCCGTCGAAATGCAGGATGGATCCACCGCCAGCTGCCACCGTATGGATACTCATCATCGGCGCACGCATCCGAACGCCCGCTACGAGCGTCTCGAACTCGCGCTCGAATTCACCGGCGTAATGCGACACGTCGGTGGATGTCCCGCCCATGTCAAAGCCAATGACTTTCGTGAAACCTGCTTGCGCAGCGGTCCGCACCATCCCGACGATTCCACCGGCCGGACCGGACAGCGTCGCGTCCTTGCCATGAAAGCGATCGGCCTGCGTCAGCCCGCCACTGGATTGCATGAACATCAGGCGCACGTCGGTCATTCGCGACGCAACCTGGTCGACATAACGACGCAGGATGGGTGACAGGTAGGCGTCCACCACGGTGGTATCGCCCCGAGGCACCAACTTCATCAGGTTGCTGACCTCGTGCGACACCGAGACCTGGGGAAAACCGATCTCGCGCGCCGCTTGCGCCAGCAGGCGCTCGTGCTGCGCATAGCGATAGCCGTGCATCAGCACGACCGCGACGGAGCGATAACCGGCATCGTAGGCCCGCTGCAATTCGCCCATCGCGGTGGCCAGGTCCAGTGCCTGGATCACCGAGCCGTCCGCCGCCAAGCGCTCGTCGACCTCGACGACGCGGCTGTACAGCAGGTCCGGCAGCACGATGTTCAGGTCGAATAGCCGAGGCCGGTTTTGATAGCCGATGCGCAACGCATCGGCAAATCCCCGGGTGATGAACAAGACGGTGTTCTCACCCTTGCGCTCGAGCAAGGCGTTGGTGGCGACGGTTGTTCCCATCTTCACGTTGTCCACGCGCAAGGCCGTAATTTCTTCGTCTCGGTCGAGGCCGAGAAGGCGACGGATGCCTTCGACCGCCGAGTCCTTGTAGTGCTCCGGGTCCTCGGACAGCAGCTTGGAGGTGACGATCTGTCCATCCGGACGCTTGGCGACGATGTCGGTGAAAGTACCGCCACGGTCGATCCAGAACTGCCATTTCGACGCATGTCCGGCCGTCGCCGCCACTGGGCCGCCTGCCACTGAAGGATCTCCCACCATCGACTCATTCTCCTGGCACGTATCTACCTAGGTACCTAGTGGTGTACGTAATAGGAGCAGAATGTAGCGATCGCGATGTTCCGGCGTCTAGCCCTTGCGGACACCTAGGTACTCGTGGAGGGGAAGAGCTATGCAAACGGGTGGGGCTGCATGAAAGAAGAGATCGACTATTCGGTCGTGTTCGAAAATCTGCCCACGGCGGCGGCGGTGCTGCACGACCGGGTGATCGTGGACTGCAACCTGCTCTTTCGCCGCATCATTCGGGGTACACGAGACCAACTTGTGGGGCAGTCCTTCAGGGTCTTGTACGCCGCCCCGGATGACTTCGACGTCCGGGGCAAGCAGGTCGGGGAGATCCTCAGGAAGCAATCGGAATACGCAGATGAACGACTGCTGCGGCGTCTCGACGGTGAAATCTTCTGGTGCCACATCAGCGGCTACACGCTGGACAGAAAAGTTCCCTTCCGGCGTGCGATCTGGACCTTTGTCGACATGTCCGCGGAGCGTCAGAGTGGTTCCCCCGTGCGCGCCTCACTCACTCAGCGGGAGCGGGAGGTGTCAACGCTCCTGCTGGAAGGTCTCAGCAGCAAGGAGATCGCCAAGCGTCTAGAAATCAGTCCACGGACAGTGGACATCCATCGCGGAAGCCTTCTCAGGAAGTACAACGTCGCCACCACGGCTGAACTCCTCGCGAACATGGTCAAGGGCTGACGCTCCGAGATCGACAGCCTGGGTCGATGTTCTTTTCAGCATCGTTCGTGCTTATGCTCCCTGGCGCAGGCGTCGCCGTCGGCCAGACTCCTGGGCTACACAGCAGGAGCATGCATGCAGAAGTTCGACGTGATCGTGATCGGTGGTGGCGTGATTGGCGCGTCCGTGGCCTTCCACCTTGCGCTGTTCGGCGCCAAGAGTGTTCTTCTCCTCGAACGCGACACCGTAGGCGCAGGAACGACATCACAGTCATCGGGCATCCTGCGTACGCACTATTCCGTGCGCGAGAACGTAGAACTGGCCAAACGCTCCTGGGATGTCTTCAACAACTTCGCCGAGTATGTGCAGGATCGGGAAGCGTCGTGCGGGATCGTGCGATGCGGCTACGTCATTACTGCAGATGCGGGCGACAAGCTTGAACCGCTTCGTGCGGCCCTGAAGCAGCAGGAATCGCATCAGGTCCGCCTTGAGTACCTGACGCCGGCACAGGCAAGTGAGCTTCTGCCGATCGCCACCTTTAGTGAGTCAGCGCTCATCGGGTACGAACCCGATGCGGGTTTCGCAGACGCCACGATGACCGCCATGGGCTTCGCGAAGAGCGCACGACACCGAGGCGTCAAGGTTCAAGAAGGCGTGTCGGTGACGAATCTTCTCTGGGCAGGCTCGCGTGTGATTGGGGTCGCGACGACCGGAGGCGAGTTCCTTTGCGACACGGTAGTGAGCACTCAGAACATCTGGACGCGCGAGCTGTCCGGGTGGACCGCGCGCGTAATGCCTTTGACCCCGGAGCGCCATGCGGTGATGGCGCTCGACTGCGAAGCAGCACCCTATACCTTCCAGATGCCAGTTTTCAAGGATCTGAGCTCAGAAGGGATGCTGTACTACAGAAGCTACGGCGGAAAGCAGATGCTCGTCAGCGAAGGGACGGCCGGTGAGACGCTTGCAGAAGCCGACGCATCTCAGGGTGACGTCCCGCTGGACTACGTGGTGGAAGTGGGTACCCAGGTCGCACAGCGCTTTCCCGCGTACGAGGCGGCCGGCCTGGCTTCGTCCTGGACCGGCGTTTATGACGTCACGCCCGACTGGAACCCGGTTCTTGGTCGTATCCCCGGCGTAGCGGGATTGGTGGTGGGGTATGGATTTTCAGGGCACGGCTTCAAGCTTTCCCCCACAGTGGGCCGAATCCTTGCGCAAGAGGTGCTTGGCTTGCATCCCGATGTGGCGCTGGCTCCCTACTCCATCGAACGTTTCCAGAGTGGCGCCTTGCTGGTTGGCAAGTACGGCTCCGGCGCAGTGTCCTGAATGGCTGAGCAAGAGATGAGCACCATGAAGATCCTTGTGCCCGTCAAACGGGTGGTCGACTACAACGTGAAGGTCCGCGTCAAGTCGGACCACACGGGCGTCGACATCGCCAATGTGAAGATGAGCATGAACCCATTCGACGAGATCGCCGTGGAGGAAGCCGTGCGCCTGAAGGAAAAGGGCGTGGTGACCGAGGTGATCGCGGTGTCCTGCGGCGTCACGCAGTGCCAGGAGACCCTGCGCACGGCCATGGCCATCGGCGCTGACCGCGCCATCCTGGTGGAGACCACCGACGAACTGCAGCCCCTGTCCGTGGCCAAGCTGCTGGCCGCCATCGTGGCCAGGGAGCAGCCCGGCCTGGTGATCCTGGGCAAGCAGGCCATCGACGACGACGCCAACCAGACCGGCCAGATGCTGGCCGCGCTGTGCGACATGCCGCAGGCCACCTTCGCCTCCAAGGTGGAAGTGGCCGACGGCAAGGCCCGCGTCACCCGCGAGGTGGACGGCGGCCTGGAGACCGTGTCCATCACGCTGCCCGCGGTGGTAACCACCGACCTGCGCCTGAACGAGCCGCGCTACGTCACGCTGCCCAACATCATGAAGGCCAAGAAGAAGCAGCTGGACACCGTCAAGCCCGCCGACCTGGGCGTGGAAGTCAAGCCGCACCTCAAGACCCTGAAGGTCACCGAGCCGCCCAAGCGCTCGGCCGGCATCAAGGTGCCGGACGTGGCCACACTCGTTGCCAAACTCAAGAATGAAGCCAAGGTGATCTGAACATGACCGCACTCGTCATCGCTGAACACGACAACGCGTCCATCAAGGGCGCCACCCTCAACACCGTCACGGCGGCCGCCCAGTGCGGAGGTGAGGTGCACGTGCTGGTCGCCGGCCACAACGCAGGCGCCGCCGCCGCTGCCGCCGCGCAGATCGCCGGCGTCACCCAGGTACTGCACGCGGACGCACCCGGCCTGGCCCATGGGCTGGCGGAGAACGTCGCAGCCCAGGTGCTGGCCATCGCGGGCAGCTACAGCCACATCCTGTTCCCCGCCACCGCCGGCGGCAAGAACGTGGCTCCGCGCGTGGCCGCCAAGCTGGACGTGGGCCAGGTCTCAGACGTGACCCGGGTGATCTCGGCCGACACCTTCGAGCGCCCGATCTACGCTGGCAACGCCATTGCCACGATGCAGAGCCTGGACGAGAAGAAGGTGATCACCGTACGCACCACGGGCTTCGATGCGGCCGCGGCCACCAGTGGAGCCGCTGCCGTGGAGACCGTGGCTGCCACCGCCGCCGCCGGCCAGAGCACGTTCGAGGGCAACGAGATCGCCAAGAACGACCGCCCCGAGCTGACCGCCGCCAAGATCATCGTCTCCGGCGGCCGGGCGCTCGGCTCCTCGGAGAAGTTCAACGAGGTGATGGCGCCTCTGGCCGACAAGCTGGGCGCGGCCCTGGGCGCCAGCCGCGCAGCGGTCGATGCGGGCTATGCGCCCAACGACTGGCAGGTGGGCCAGACCGGCAAGATCGTCGCGCCCCAGCTGTACGTGGCCTGCGGCATCTCCGGGGCCATCCAGCACCTGGCGGGCATGAAGGAATCCAAGGTGATCGTGGCGATCAACAAGGACCCCGAAGCGCCCATCTTCTCCGTGGCCGACTACGGCCTAGAGGCCGACCTGTTCACGGCCGTACCGGAACTTGCCCACAGCCTCTGAATCGCCCTCCCACGGACGCCCAGGATCATGGAATGCGAAGGAGCCAACCGCCGGTATTTCAAAAACCCCAAGCAAATCAATCGCCTGGGGTCATGCTGTTGGCGGGGCAGGAAGGATGGAGCCCCAAACAGCCTTCGGTCAGGAGGGTTTCTGAACTGGTCGGGAGGGGGATTCGAACCACCCTCTCTCGCATGAGTCGGCTATCGACCGAGGCTGTGTGAGAACGCGCTGGGCGAGGCGTCAGGATCGGCCGTGTCAGCGGCGGCCGCCATCGCACATCGCGTTGAGTTTGGAGTGAAGGGCCTGCGCCCTACGCCTTCATCGCTGCCATCAGCGGCCCGGCGCCGAGGATCTTGATCGTCCGCTTCAGGTTGTAGGCCAGAACCTGCAAGCTCATTTCGGTTCGCACCCGCGGTAGCGTTCTGGTCAGGAAGTGGCTCGACCCCATCCAGGCCTTGAGC